>CAVAAS010000025.1:0-40064 GCA_963586715.1 Barnesiella intestinihominis | reverse complement strand
ATGTATTAGCCACTTTAGCCCTCTAAAATTTGGAGAAAAGATAAAACAAAGTAAAGAGAAATGGCAAATAACAAGATAACAGGTTCAGAGGCATTGATGCGTTCTTTAGTGGCCGAAGGAGTCGAAACCATTTTCGGTTATCCTGGTGGAGCCATAATGCCAGTGTTTGATAAGCTCTATGACTACACCCGTGGAGAAGGGAAAAAATTCAAACATGTTTTGGTTCGCCACGAACAGGCTGCCGTCCACGCAGCCCAAGGCTATTCAAGAGTGAGTGGAAAAGTTGGAGTATGCTTAGTAACAAGTGGTCCTGGAGCAACAAATACATTGACAGGCGTTGCAGATGCCATGATGGACTCAACTCCTTTAGTGGTCATTGCTGGTCAAGTTGGCGTTAATGCACTTGGAACAGACGCATTCCAAGAAGTAGACTTGGTAGGAGTTGCCCAACCTATAAGCAAATGGAGTTATCAAATAAGGTCTGCAGAAGACATAGCCTGGGCAGTAAGTCGCGCTTTCTATATTGCCCGTTCAGGAAGACCAGGCCCTGTTGTACTTGATTTTCCCAAGAATGCACAAGTTTCAGAAACAGAATATATCCCCCAAAGCATAAGTTTCATTCGCAGCTATAATGCTTATCCTAAACTAGACATGGAAAAAGTGAAAGAAGCTGCGGAACTCATAAACAATGCCCAAAAGCCCTTTGCACTTATCGGGCATGGCGTTGATACAGGAAACGCCCAAGACGAAGTTATAGAGTTTCTTGAAAAAGCAGATATCCCAGCAGGCAGAACATTACTTGGCTTGTCTGCTTTACCATCAAGCCACCCACTAAATATGGGAATGCTGGGCATGCATGGCAACTATGCACCCAACATCAAGCAACAGGAATGTGATGTTTTAATAGCTATCGGCATGAGATTCAGCGACCGAGTAACGGGCAATCTTAACACATACGCAAAGCAGGCAAAAATAATACACTTGGATATTGACCAATCGGAGATAGACAAGAATGTAAAGACCGATGTTGCTGTTGTGGCAGACTGCAAAGAGTCATTGCCTGCAATAACCAAATTACTGAAAAGAAACGAGCATCGCGAATGGCGAGACAGCTTCAAGCCCCTTTATGAGGAGGAATACAAAAAAGTTATCAAGCCCGCTATTCATCCAGAGAATGGGATGCTGCTTATGGGAGAAGTTGTAAACGCTGTTGCCGAAGCGACCAAAGGCAACGCTATACTAGTAAATGATGTGGGACAAAACCAAATGTTTTCTGCACGCTATTTCAAATACAACAAGAAACTGTCCATTGCGACAAGTGGTGGTCTCGGCACAATGGGCTTTGGCTTGCCTGCTGCAATAGGTGCGAAATTCGGTTCACCAGAACGCACCGTTTGCCTTTTCACAGGTGACGGTGGATTCCAAATGAGCATTCAGGAACTCGGCACCATTATGGAACAGCAAACGCCAGTGAAAATCATCTTGATGAACAACAATTATCTCGGCAATGTGCGCCAATGGCAAGATATGTTCTTCAACAAAAGGAAAGCTTTTACAAAGATGCTGAACCCTCAATATAAACTTATTTGCGAAGGATACGGCATCAAATACAGCGTGGTTATAGATCGTCAGAACTTAAAAGACGAAATAAACAAAATGTTGACTTCAGATGGTCCATATTTACTTGAATGTGCAATAAAAGAGGAAGACAATGTATTGCCGATGACTCCTCCTGGCAAATCGATAAACGAAATGCTTCTTGAAATTGACTTATAGAAACCCTATGGTGCGATTAAATGCAGAACAGCATAAGATAACGATGGAGAAAAACGAAAAAAAACTTTATACACTGCTGGTATATTCCGAAAATATCGCAGGACTACTCAGTCAAATAACCGCAGTGTTCACACGTAGACAGATAAACATTGAGAGTCTAAACGTTTCGGCTTCAAGTCTTGCCGGCATACACAAATATACAATAACGGCATGGAGTGACGAAGAGCAAATACTGCTCGTAACAAAACAGATTGAGAAAAAAATAGATGTCATAAAAGCCGACTATTACACTGACGAACAATTGTTCATCCGCGAAGTGGGTCTATATAAACTTTCCACAAAAGCCGTTATGGAAAATCCGGAAATATCAAGAATTATCCGTCATGCAGATGCCCACATCGTGGAAGTAAACCCCACATTCTGCGCCGCCATGCTTAACGGCAAAACGGACGAGATAACCGGTCTGTATAAGAAACTTCAGCAATATGACTGCGTACTGCAATATACACGTAGCGGTCGCATTGCTATTACAAGGAATCCTGTTGAAGAAGTCTCACTTTTTCTTGAGGAACAAGCCTCTCGAGAAAAGACAAACTGAGAAACATTCCACAAAAACAGAACAATATCTACAGTAAGAACAATGACACAATTGGAAAAAATAGGAAGATATAATTTTCTTGCAGAACCTTTCCACTGTGATTTTTCCCAAAGGCTTTTCATCGGACACCTAGGAAACCATTTGCTCAATGCAGCAGACTTTCATTCAAACGACCGGGATTTTGGCATGAACTATCTAAATCCCATACACAAAACATGGGTTTTGTCGCGCTTGGCAGTAGAAATGGATGAAATGCCTTCTGCATACGAAAAATTCAGTGTTGAGACATGGGTTGAAAGTGCGATGAAATACTTCACCCACCGTTGCTTTCGTATAAGTTCAGAAGATGACTCAAAAGTATATGGCTATGGTCGCAGCATCTGGGCAATGATTGATACAAAAACCAGGCAGCCGCAAAATATTTTTGACATCAGAGACGGGGAAATAGAAAAGTACATAGAAACAGAAAAGCCATGCCCTATTGCGGGACTTAACAGAGTTAAGATGAATAAAGACGCTAGGCTTGTGCGCTCGTTACCTACCCATTATAGTGACGTAGATATAAACGGTCATATAAATAGTGTGAAATACATCGAACACATTCTTGACCTTTTCGACCTTGATTGGTACAAAAATCACAAAGTAAAGCGCTTTGATATAGCCTATGTCTCAGAAAGTCATTGCGGCGATACGCTCAATTTCTATCAAGAAGAAACCGACGAAGACACTTTCCATGTCAGAATTACAAAAGTCGACACAAGCGGCAACGAGGTTGAAGCCGTAAGAAGTCTGATAAAATTCATAAAAGATTAAAAGTATATTTTGAAGTTTAATTATAAATTCTTACCTTTGTAGCCGTATTTCAAGAAATATAACATTTTTCTCAAATGTTTTGCTATAAAAACGCAAGGCATATGTTAAGATGTTCAAGCCGCCAAATATTTAATTTGCAGGCATTGATTTTCGAGAATAAAGGTAAAAAGAAATAGAAACAAATAGAAACAAGTGCCACACACGGCACACAAACTAAAACATTTGTATTATGGCAGAAATGAATTTCGGTGGCGTAATCGAAACAGTTGTCACCAGCAAAGAATTTTCTTTGGAGAAAGCACGTGAAGTATTAAAAGACGAAACTATAGCAGTGCTTGGATATGGTATTCAGGGTCCAGGTCAAGCATGCAACCTACGCGATAACGGATTTAACGTGATTGTTGGTCAACGCGAAGGCAAGACATACGACAAGGCAGTTGCCGACGGATGGGTTCCAGGTAAAACACTTTTCTCTATTGAGGAAGCTGCAGAAAAGGGAACAATCATATGTATGCTCCTTTCTGACGCCGGCCAGATTCAGATATGGCCGAAAATAAAGAAATACCTTACAAAGGGCAAATCACTCTATTACTCTCATGGCTTTGCCATAAATTGGAACGACCGCACAGGTGTTGTTCCTCCAGAAGACATTGATGTCATAATGGTTGCCCCCAAAGGCTCTGGAACATCTCTGCGCACCATGTTCTGTGAGGGTCGCGGACTTAACTGTTCATACGCTGTTTACCAAGATGCTTCCGGCAAAGCAGAAGAAAAGACCATCGCTTTCGGCATCGGTATTGGTGCAGGCTACCTGTTTAAGACCACATTCCAGCGCGAAGCAACTAGCGACCTCACCGGTGAACGCGGTTCGCTGATGGGAGCAATCGAAGGATTGTTCGAGGCTCAGTATCAGGTACTCCGCGAACACGGTCATTCTCCTTCTGAAGCTTTCAACGAAACTATTGAAGAGTTGACACAAAGTCTTATGCCGTTGTTTGGTGAAAAGGGTATGGATTGGATGTATGCCAACTGCTCAACTACAGCACAACGCGGTGCTCTTGACTGGGCTCCACGTTTCCGCGATGCGATAAAGCCCGTTATGGAATGGCTTTACCTATCTGTTAAGAGCGGCAACGAAGCACAGATTTCTATTGACAGCAACTCAAAGCCTGACTACAGAGAGAAACTTAATGAGGAGCTTAAGGCTATGCGCGAGAGCGAAATGTGGCGCACAGGTGTAACAGTTCGCGAATTGCGCCCTGAAAACAACTAAAAAGGAAACGCCCTATATCAAAAAGGTGAGGAAAAACATTTTTCCTTAACTAGATAAAACAATAAAAAACCTGGCAGATTTTGCAGAGAATAAAAGTTATGCAAATTCCGTCAGGCTTTTTTGTGGAAGAAAACGTCAAGTTTTAATTTGTTTTTCTATAGCTGAAAACTGCCAATACATTCATTATTACTGCACACACTGCAAGTGCAAATACCTGATGGGCAATGCACATAAAATCGCCTCCACGCACAAAAACTGTACGTATAGCATCAATAAAATAGTGCATCGGATTGACATAGGTAGTAAGATAAGCCCAATGTGGCATACTGCGTACTGGCGTAAATAAGCCACTTAAAAGAATAAGACACACAACAAAGAACCACATCACAAAGACTGCCTGTTGCATCGTTTCGTTACAGTTAGAAACAACTAGTCCGAAGCCACTGAATATCAAAGCCAAAAGCATTGCCAGGATATACACAAGCCCCAAACTTCCTGCCGACGTTATACCATAAACGAGCCATGCAAGAATCAAACATACAGTCATTACTATAAAAGCTATAAGCCAATAAGGCACAAGTTTAGCCAATATAAAACACCACTTACCCACTGGCGTTACGTTCATAGCTTCAATAGTTCCTTTTTCCTTCTCTCCAACAATGTTCAGTGCAGGAAGAAAACCACAAAGGAGCATCATAAGTATTGCGAGCAACGATGGTATCATGAAGAGCTTATAATTAAGATGCTTATTGTAGAGGTAAAGCGTAGAAACCTTGCCAACAAGGGCAGATATATTCGGGGCGACATGAGCAGTTACGATGTTCGACATATACGATATCCCCATTGCCCCTTTTGTGCCATTCACGGCATTTGCAGCAATAAGCAGCTGCGGTTTGTGCCCAAGAGCCAAGTCGCGTTCAAAATGCCGCGGGATTTCAATTACAACGTCAGCGGCAAACGATTCTATCCCCGCGAGCCCTTCAGCGAAAGTCTGCTTCTGCCCGCCAAATACGAAATAGCCATTTGCCTCAATACGCTTCACCAGTTGATGAGAAGTAGCGGAATGATCATTATCAACTACCTCAACCACGATATTTTTTATTTCCATATTCATGACCCAAGGCATCACGCACATTATCATTATCGGGAATATTACGATGAGTCGCGGCAGGAAACTATTGCGCTTTATCTGCAGGAATTCTTTTTTCAGAAGATACTTTATAGTCATATATCTATTCCTTTTAAATATTTACACATCAAGCCTATTGTTGAATTTGAGACAAACGGCGCTAAAAAGGACTGCAACCATAGCTATTAGCACTATGACTTCATGGGTCACTTTGTCAATACCTACACCCATAATCATTATCTTGCGCATTGCCTGAATGTAGTAACGCGGCGGTATTATGGCAGAAATCCACTGTAGCACAGGCGGCATACTTTCAACCGGGAACATCATTCCGCTCAGTAAGATACAAGGGAGCATAAGCACCATGGCAGACATGAGTAGAGCAGCGAACTGTGTTTTTGCCACCATACTTATCAGTAATCCAAGCGAGAGAGCCACCATGATATAAATGCCCGAGATGACAAAAATCCACACAAGGCTCCCTGCTACAGGCACGCCAAGTATAAAAACAGAAATCAGCAATATTGACACCTGTATTATAAAGGCCAAAACAAGATATGGCACTACCTTGGCAATGATAATTGCAAACGAGCTGACCGGACTTACCAACAGAACTTCCATCGTGCCGCGCTCTTTCTCACGCACAATACTTACAGACGTCATCATCGCGCATACAAGCATAAGCAACATTCCCATTATGCCCGGCACGAAATTGAAGCAGCTACGCATCTGAGGATTATAGAGAAGTGAGGTATTCAGAGTGAATATGCTATTGTTGCCCGTCAAATGCGATGTAATTATCTGCGTGGCATAGTTTGCATACATCTGGGCCATGTTGGGATCAGCGCCGTCTGTCATTATCTGCACCAAAGGCTCTGTGTCATTTGGCTCATGCCCATTGGTCCGCGAGGAAAAGTTCCTGCCAAAGACAATGGCCATATCTGCCTTTTGATGGCGGAAAAGCAACTCCGCTTCTGCCGGTGTTTCCACAACATACTTGATATTGAAATATTCGCTCGCACCCAAAGCTTCCACTACATCCTGCGCTTTGTAGTCTCCATGTGACAAGACAACTACAGTGCGCACATTTTTAACATCCGTGGAAATGGCAAAGCCAAAGAGAAGCATCATGACGACAGGCATTCCGAAAAGGATTAGCATCGTGCGCTTGTCTCTCAGAATGTGGTGTGCCTCTTTTATTACAAAAGAAAAAAACTGTTTCATACCTTTACCCGTTTATTGTCTTTTTCCTCTCCTTGCCAACAAAGTAAACACACCGTCCATGTCGGGCTGACCAAGACTGCGTTTCAGCTCTTCCGGTGTGCCTATGGCATGTATTTTCCCGTCTACCATGACTGAAATGCGGTCGCAATATTCAGCCTCATCCATATAATGTGTCGTTACAAACACGGTTATTCCGCGTTCCGCCGCCTTGTATATAAGTTGCCAAAACTGCTTTCGCGTTGCCGGGTCCACACCACCTGTAGGCTCATCAAGAAAGACCACCTCTGGATTATGAAAGATACTGACAGAAAATGCAAGCTTTTGCTTCCATCCCAACGGCAGACTGCCTACAATATCGTCTGCATGTTCTGCAAAGTTCAGTTCAAGCAACAATTCATCAGTCTTTCTCGTTATATCCCTGTCGGCCATGCCATAAATACCGGCAAAGAGCCGTATGTTTTCCCTCACGGTTAGATCGTCATAAAGCGAGAATTTCTGACTCATATACCCTATATGTTTCTTTATTTCTTCTGGTTCTGCATTTATGTCGCACCCTGCCACATGTCCGGTGCCAGAGGTTGGCTTATTTAGCCCGGTTAAGATGTGCATAGCCGTGGTCTTCCCAGCCCCATTTGCTCCAAGAAACCCAAAGATTTCTCCCCGATACACACTGAAAGAGATGTCGTCTACTGCACGGAATGTACCGAAACACTTCACTAAGTTCCGCACTTCTATTACTGCGTCAGCTTGTGGAGCAATACATTCACCATTTGCAGAGGCACCATCCTTTCGCATTTGTGCATTACGCCTTGGCATCGATGGAGTAAATACGTTGCTAAATTGTTGCAGAATTGCTTCTGGTTCTCCAATGCCTTTCACTATTCCTTGCTGCAAAAAAGCTATTCTGTTGCAACGGCGCACCTCATCAAGATAAGGAGTTGCCACGATTATTGTCATCCCCCTTTTGCGCAGTTCATCCAAAATAAGCCAAAAGTCCTTTCTACTTACGGGATCCACTCCTGTTGTCGGCTCATCCAGTAGCAAAATGTCCGGTTTGTGAACGAGAGCACATGAAAGTGCAAGTTTTTGTTTCATTCCTCCCGACAAGTCGCAAGCCCTACGTTTGCGGAAAGGCTCTATCTGTTTGTAGATTGCCGCAATATCATTGTATGAAGAGCTTACTGTCGTACCAAACAAATTGGCAAAAAACTGAAGGTTCTCTTCAACGGACAAATCTTGGTAAAGAGAAAAACGTCCTGGCATATAGCCAAGCCTCTGCCTTATTAACTTCATGTCGCGAATAACATCGTAGCCCTCCACTTTCGCCTCGCCCTTATCTGGTAGTAACAGCGTGGCAAGTATGCGGAATAGCGTTGTCTTTCCAGACCCGTCAGGACCAATAAGTCCGAAGATCTCTCCACTATCAACACTAAGACTAACGTCTTTAAGTGCCTCTATCTTGCCATACCGCTTTGAAATGTGCTTTATCTCAATTGCTTTCATCCATCAAAATTTCACACGCCCATACATTCCTATCTTCAACTTACCATTCTTGTTGTTTACGGCTATTTTTACGGCATACACTATGTCGGCACGTTCATCGTCGGTAAGTATTGTTTTTGGCGTAAACTCCGACTTGTCTGAAATCCAGCATACCGTGCCATTATAGCTTTCCTTTTCTTCTACAGAAGAATCTGGTGTGCCATAGTCTGCAAAGACCGTTACCTTCTGTCCCAATCTTATCTTTTTTAACTGCCGTGTTGTTATGTATGCTCTTAGAAACATATTGTCAAGATTAGCAACCTTAAACAAAGGTTTCCCGACTGACGCGTATTCTCCCGCTTCTGCATACTTATCTAAAACTATTCCCGTTATTGGAGACTTTATATGGCACTTACGCAGCATATCAAGTATCTGTAACTGCTGCACATTTGCCGTACCTACCTGTGCAGACAAACTGTTTGCAGAATTGTTCAACTGCGATTTCTGTGCCTCAAGCTGGCGCTTCAACACCTGCACCTGACTTTCTGCATCATCAACAGTCTTGCGGCTTGCCGCTCCATCTTTATACATATTATAAAAACGAGTATACTCAAACTCCGCCTTTTTCAGTTGTTCGCGTGTTGCAGCTATTTGCTTTTCTATATCGGGGCGCTGGGAATCGTAGATGCGTTTCGTTGCCCCAAGTTGAAGTGCTTTCAGGCTCAACTGCACCGTGTCAATCAGTCCAACTTCATAATCAGCCTCAACTCTACTGCCTTCATTCACGTCAAAACGAAGAAGCACGCCATTCTGCTCTGCAGAAACAGTTACCTGTGTGGCTTCAAAAGTGCCTGTTGCATCATAATCTTTCTCGCCATTGCCACAGGAAACGAGGCATGCAACAAGGGTGAGCGTTTGTATTTTTTTCTGTATCGTCATAATTAAAAAATGTATTTTTGCCTAATTAGTTATTCTTTATGATATTCAATCTGCAACGCTCCTCTTGTAATT
Source organism: Barnesiella intestinihominis (assembly GCA_963586715.1). Taxonomy (GTDB): domain Bacteria; phylum Bacteroidota; class Bacteroidia; order Bacteroidales; family Bacteroidaceae; genus Prevotella. Next base: position 30,758 of record CAVAAS010000025.1, on the reverse strand, counting down.
GTATCTGATGAAGTGCCTTCTGTTGGCGAGCTGTGGAGAGAGCGTTAATACTCCGGGTCAACTCGGCAACGGTCTCCGTTCCATAGCTAACTTTCTTCCTCATTCTATCCAGTTGACTCTGTAAAAGTTCAATAATACCGCTGTCTCGTGCTATCTGCTTCTCCAAAGCAGCTATTGTTCCGTTCACCTCCTCCTGCTTAAGCCTATTGTTAAATGTGAATGCCTCACGCTGGAAATTATTTGCCTCTCGGGAAAGTTGTATCTGCCGCAAGTCATTCTTACGCGTATACAGCGCTCCTATATTCCAAGAAAGCGTAAGTCCGCCAGCAAGCATGCCATTGTTCAATAAAGGAGAAACGTCACTATGAAGAGTTCCCATAGCAAAGAGACTGACTGTCGGCAACAGCTTGGCGTCAAGACTCCGCTTTTGAGCGACAAACACGGCATCTTGTGCTGAATAATATGACATTGTGGGACTTTCGGCATTGCTATTTTGAGAATAATCTGCCAGACTTTCGCTTTCTATATCTGCGAGTTCTCCAATTTCCGTGCCGCAAAACAACTGAAGCACTTTTCGGCATGCTTCCCTTTGGGCTTCCAAGGCATCACGCTGCTGCTGGGCCTTCAGGCATTCTATGTCAATGGTCTCCACATCTCCTTTGTTTACGATCCCCCCTGTGAGCATACTACTTACTGTTTCCCTCGCAACATTAAGGTCATCCAATAGAAAGTTGTTCAGTTCAAGTTTCTTTTCAAGAAGCAGTATTGAGAAAAAAAGTTGGTCCACACGTTCGTTTATATCATAAAGTTCCATATCCAGGTGATGTCGGCGAGATGATGTCTGTGCTTGAGCAAGGCGTTTTTCTGCTGATATACGTCCTCCGTCGTAGACATTCTGTGTTATATTGACCATTCCACCAAAAATATGGTTTTTCAGCTCACCACCTAACTGCGACAACTTTGAGTCTTGTGCTAGAACATCCGTGAAAGCTGCAACAGTGCCCGTAACCCCTATTCTAGGCAACCATCCTTTTGAAATATTGTCTAAAGTAAATTCACATGATTTTTCTATTATGCCATACTGACGAATGGCGGGGTAATTGTCGTGAGCCAATTTCCGACATTGTTGCAACGTCAAACCAGAAATCCCTGTGTTTTGGGCAAACGTATCGGAAATGGCGATAAAAGCAAAAAATATAAAAAGGAGCTTTTTCATTTCTTTCATTTTGTATTTCGTTTACATTCAGTTTTCTTGGTGCAAAGTTATGCGCTATTGAGATTTCAGTTGTTACCCGTGATTATTAACAAATGTTCTTTTTGTAAGATTACAACAAGAATACAAGCCGCTTTTTCACAAAATAATTATCTTTGCATTAGATATGTATATCCTATACTACACATTAGAAAATGGGAACATAAAGAAATGGACATAAATAATAAGATACCCAAAAAGTTGCCACTTGAACGAATGTTCAGTATGCTTGACGAAAGTCAGCGTAAATCTCGGAACATATACCTTCACCATGGTTTCGGAGTGACGGTAAACATGCAGAATTTTTTTAAACCAATAATGTTTAGCGATGGTCCTTTTCTTATAGAAGACTACCGCTTTGCCCTTATAAAAAAAGGATGTCTGCACACAGAAATAAATTTAAAGGAAAAGTTTATCAATGCCGGCTCCTTGGTTTTCGTAACTCCAGGAACTATTGTTTCACCTATATGCATAGGTGAAACCGAACTTGACGGCATGGGGCTGCCTCCTGATGTTCTGCGGTTAGCACTACACGAAAATTTGCCTGAATTGCTTAACGGGCATATTAAAGACGGCCAACTGGAAATTTCAGAAACAGACGCCATACTCTTTGACAGACTATACCAGACGCTTTCACTTCTAGTAAATGCTCATCCAGACAATCAAGAAGCCCACTTAGGGATGGCGGCTGCCATTATTCACTCTTTCAACAGAGTCTTTTCTATAAATGAATCTGCCGTCTGCAAGTCTTCAACCACATCACAGACGATATTCGACCGTTTCATTGAATTGGTGAACCAACATTGCCACCAACAGCATCAATTGCGTTTCTATGCAGAACGCATGTGCATAACAGAACGTTACCTAGGCACTGTGGTTAAGCAGACTAGTGGAGCAACTGCAAAAGAATGGATAGACAAAGCCATTGTTACTGCCGCAAAGGTAATGTTGCGCCATAGCAATAAGCAAGTAGTGCAGATTTCTGATGAACTTAACTTCCCTACATCAAGCTTCTTCTGTAAATACTTCAAACGACTCACGGGAATGACACCACAAGACTACCGCAACGGCATATCTCAAAAACAATAATGCAAATGCTTTTTCTACCAAACTACAAAAAACAGACAAAGAGTATTTGCTTCAAATCAAGACACATTTATTATTTTTTTATACAATGAACAAAATAACATTCCTTTGGATAAGCACAGTCATCTGTTGCATTCCATTAACGAAAGTACGGGCTCAGAAAGCCGACTTCTCTAAAATGTCAAGAATGTTAAAGACGATTGTCGTAAATTCATTACAGCAAAACGCCTCCGAAACAAATACTTACGGAAAACAAATAAAACATTTAAGAAAAAGCAATTACGCTAACTCTTCAACAAGTGCCAAAAGCATCTGTGCTTTCGTGAAGACAACAGAAAGCGAAAACGGCATTTTACAGAAACTTGGTTGCAGAAAACTCGCGAGCTTCGGCAATATTCACATTGCCGACATCCCAATTAGTTCTATTCCCCTTCTGTCGTTACAGAAAAACGTCCTACGGATAGAAGCATCTGAAAGCCACACCTTAACTCTTGACACCGCCATAGTTATTGTCAAAGGAGAACAACTTCACTCTGGAGCGAACCTGCCGCAAGCCTATACAGGACGGGGTGTAATAATGGGAGTAATGGATGTTGGCTTTGATCTCACAAATCCAAATTTTTATGACACAAACCTCTCCCACACACGCATACGGCGTTTTTGGGATCAACTGTCACCAGACAGTGTGAGAAGCACTCTTTACGTCGGGGCTGACTACCGCACTGAAGAGGAAATTCTTGGCTACGCACATTCACACGACGGTCTGCAGGACACCCACGGCACGCACACATTGGGCATTGCCGCAGGAACAGGATTTGACACACCATACCGTGGAATGGCATTCGATGCAGACATCTGCCTTGTGAGTAATGCCGTAAACACAGATTTACCGCTTATTCCCAATGAACAACTATACAAATATACATCTGCAACTGATGCACTTGGATTTAAATATATCTTTGACTATGCAGAGGAAACGGGCAAGCCATGTGTAATTTCTTTCAGCGAAAGCAGTACACAATCAATGGACAATGATGAAGAGCTATTTCAAGAAGTGATTAAACAAATGACCGGACCAGGAAGAATTCTTGTCGCAAGTGCCGGAAACCAAGGAGAGTCTAAAACATATCTGCACAAGGCGAAAGGTACTGAATGCGACGGTATGTTCATATATAAAGAAAACAATTCTGCATCATTCAGCCTAACAGCTGATGGACCATTCACTTCCTGCATAAAAGCATATGCAACTGACGGTACAACACTGAAGACGGAAATAACATCACGGCAAATAGTTCAGTCAAACGACTCCATTCTTGAAGATTCTATCGTTTTCTTTGGGAAAAAAGTGAAGTACAATATATATGCATATAAACCATACTTTGACCCAAATCTTACTGCTTTCGACATTGTCATTCGGGCTGACGGAGGCATTGGCACAGATATTCCGTTCTCATTCGAAATTGCCGGTCGTGAAACCGACATAAAGATTTACTCAAACAACATGATTTTTTATGCAGATAACCGTAATAGCGCTCTGTCTGGCGGAGAAAGGAAAGCAAGCATTGGCAGTCCGGCATGCTCTCCTTCAGTAATATGCGTAGGAGCTACAGCTTGGCGAAACCATTCTACAAACTTTGAAGGTACTCCTCTCTACTATGACTGTGGAATGGAAGGCGTTGTGGCAAGCTACTCGTCAACGGGACCAACACGCGACGCTCTTGTAAAGCCAGATGTCGTGGCGCCAGGCACATTTGTAATATCATCTGCCAGCAGCTTCTATGCCGAAGAAAATATAGAAACTGCCAAAAAAGACATTGCGTCATTCTCGGAATTCAACGGAAGGAAATATCCATGGGCATCATTTGTGGGCACATCAATGTCAACGCCTGTCGTGGCTGGAATAATTGCCCAGTGGCTGGAAGCTAATCCTAAGCTTACTAAAGATGACATAATGGAGGTCTTTTCCCACACATGCCACAAGAAAAATCAAAGCGAGACAGACAAAACGCAAAGCTCGGTGCAAGAAAAAGACAATCAATGGGGCTATGGCGAGATTGATGCCTATGCAGGATTGCTTAACATATTGCAGCTTGATCGCATAAAAGATATTAGCAATTATTGTCCTACTGCTCTGAACATTGCATTCAACAACCGCTTGCTCAATATAGCATTGGCACATAATTATAAATCGGCGCAAGGAGAAAAATTCGACAATGGGCGCGTCAATGCCACGATTTCCATTTTTTCACAATCAGGAAAAAAAACGATTGAGAAGTCTATAACTCTCACGCATAACAAACAAGACATTCCTCTTAGCCAACTTGCAGAAGGAATTTACATTGTGCAAATAAGAGCAGCATACCAAGCATGCTGCGGCTCTGTTATATTAAGGGTGAACTAAGAACATGAAAAACACATCGCTACTTTTAGGTATTCAGCAGAAACCCTATTTTTAGGTATTGTAGCTTTCTTGATGAACATATAACTTTGCAAGCGTAAAAAGAAGGAAAAAAGAAAAGAAGATCACTGAAATGAATTGAGTCCAACATAAGTAAAAGAACTTTTCTCAATGAGAGAACAACTATAAGGGAAAGATTATTGAAAGTGATTATTCTAAACTTAACCCATTCTTTTATGACATAAAGAAATAAACTTATAATATACGAGATTTAAAATGAAAAAGACATTAGTTGTTTATGGTTCCTCTACAGGGACATGCCAGGCTATAGCCGAAAAAATCGGTGAGAAACTCGGAGCTGAGGTCGTTGACGTGGCAAGCCTTACCGACGGACAGGTCAACGAAACTGAGAACCTTATTCTTGGAACCTCAACTTGGGGAGCAGGAGAACTTCAAGATGATTGGTATGACGGTGTTGAAAAGCTGAAAAGCGCAGACTTGAGTGGCAAGACTGTTGCACTTTTCGGATGTGGAGACAGCGAGTCATATAGCGATACATTCTGTGGCGGAATGGAAGAAATCTACTCTGCCGTATCAGAAAAAGGTGCAAAGGTTATTGGGGAAGTCTCAACCGATGGCTACACTTTTGACGATTCTGCAGCTGTTCATGACGGAAAGTTTGTAGGATTGGCTCTTGACGATGTTAATGAAGATGACAAAACCGACGAGCGCATTGACGCTTGGGTTGACAGCATCAAAAGCGAGCTGTAATTAAATACAGCAGCTTTCAGGAATAGGCACCCGCAGGAGACGTTTCCTGTGGTGACTCCAATAGGAGTGTTGGGGAATGTCCATGCGGGTGGCTGCCTGAAAAGTACACAGAGATTGTAAAAGAAAACATACCTTGAAAAATAGTATGTAAACAAGCAAACCATTTCAAGAACACTAAGAGATGCAACAGACGCGAGAAATAATGCCTATTGACATGAAAGTACTCATGAACCATATATATGAATATAAAAAGGGCGTTAGGCAAATGGTACTCTTCACTTTCAACAAGAAATATGAAGACTTTGCAATAGAACGACTGAAGCATCAAAACATAAACTACATTATCCAGCCAGTGGGCAACAACCGCATGAACCTCTTTTTCGGAAAGAAAGAATGCATGGATGCCATAAAACTGATGGTTACGCGCCCCCTCAACCAACTTACCCCAGAAGAGGATTTCATGCTCGGCGCATTGCTGGGGTATGATATATGCGCTCAATGCGAACGCTATTGCGAAAGAAAATGCCGCTCGTATCAAAAGGCGCAATAATAAAAATAAGAAAATTCTTTTTAGTCAAGTTATACATATTTCCCATTTAATGATTGTTCATTAAAATAAAATTCATAATGTTTTTGTATTATATACCCATGTAGGGCTGGCTGTGAAGTCAGCCTTTCATGATTTTTATAGGCCTACTCTTTTATAATTCGCCTCTAAAAACTTATCAAAACATAGACTTTATCTTCGTTTTTAACAACAATCCACATACTATTCAGCAAATAATATCTAACTTTGCATATATTCACAAAAAAGAAACAAAACCAAAGATGAAAAAAATCAGTTATTTTCTGTCGGCTTTAGCTATGCTGACAGTTGTTTCATGCGGAACATCTAGCACAGTGCCGATTACAGGCCGCAAACAACACATTCTTGTTTCAGATGAACAGGTACTCAGCTTGAGCAATGAAGAGTACACAAACTACATGAAGACTGCCAAAGCCTCAACCAATGCAACCAACACGGCCATGGTGAAACGTGTTGGCCAAAAATTAGCCAACGCTGTTGAAAAATATCTAAAGGAGAACAACCAAGCTACCGAGCTGAAGAACTATAGTTGGGAATTCAATCTTGTTCAAGACAACTCAGCAAATGCGTTCTGCATGCCTGGTGGAAAAATAGTTGTTTATGAAGGCCTACTGCCAATAACACAAAACGAAAGTTCCCTCGCAATCGTATTGGGACATGAAATAGCCCATGCTGTTGCCAAGCATTCTGCTGAACAACTAAGCACACAGATGAAACAACAATATGGCTCGCAAATTCTCGGTGCTGTTTTGTCGGGAGCCGGTGTCAGCTCAAACACATCTACTATAGCTCAAGGAGTTTTCGGACTTGGAAGTAAATTCAGCAGTCTACATTATTCCCGCAAAAACGAAAGTGAAGCAGACTACATGGGACTTGTTTTTGCAGCAATGGCTGGCTATGATCCTAATGTGGCGATAAGTTTTTGGCAACGCATGGCATCTAGTTCAACAAGCAGCACACCTGCCTTTCTAAGCGACCATCCATCTGACGAAAAACGCATTGCTGACATAAAGAAATGGCTACCCGAAGCTTTGAAATACTACAAGCCAAGCACTACATATACAACAAGCTCTTCTAAAAATACTTCTACTGCAAAAAGTACATCAACGGCCAAAAAGAAAACGACAAAAAAGAATTCATCCAGTACAAGGAAGTAATCATTACCGTTGACTGAATGTCAATCGCCATAAAAAAGGGGAATATTCGCAATTATTATATGCTGTATATTCCTCATTTTTGTTAGGTATAACACCCCAAAAGACTAGCTTCTCATACTATGTCATGCCTAAGAAGCATAAAAAAATCCCCTACCTTTTAAATAAGGTGGAGGACTTTTATAAGAAAAGGGATAATTCCCTAATGTTTCAATTACTTGTTTAGACCACGATTTACAATAGTCGTGTTAAGCAGCATTAGGTATGTACGATACTGACTGTCAGAAAGTACACCACGCATATGCTTCAAATCCTTCTTCAAAGCCTTTTCAACCATTGCCTTACGCTCCTCTGCGCTTGCAGCACCAGCATTCAGCATGTCTGCACAGAATTCTGAGTGAATGTCTTGCACGGCTTCCTGCTGATCAAGTGTAAGACCAAGCGCATAACCCAACTTCTCGTAATTTACAGTCATTTTGTACGCACTTGTGTTGTTTACAGTGTTGAACTCTTCGTTTTCCGCGAACGTTATGGTCATGCTGAGCACTGCCACAACTGTTAAAAACAATCTTTTCATAATCCTTAATTTTTAAATTAAAACTTAGTGGCTACGGTTATGTTCTCCCGAATCACCTTCACCTGTTATCCTTTTAACCTTTTTACCCTTTATGCTTCATCCAAGAAAGCGAGCAAAGTGAATGTTTTACATCAATGCAACCGCTTACTTAAAATTGGCTTTCTAATAACAACTATGATTTGTCTATACTTTTCTGTTTAACTCAGCGCCGCAAGGACTTAAGATTTGCACTTCTTTTATCCTTTTGACGCTGCAAAGATATAATGTTTTCCACTTTAGTACAACTCTTTTTGTTATACTGTTTGCGTTAACAGGGTTATTTTTGACATACATCAAGCAATATAGCATTTAACGAACCTATTTACTGTATATTTGAAGTAACAATATGTTAATACACAAATTAACCTATTTTTCACAAGAAGGCTTTAGCAAAAACAGATAAACATTACATATCTTTTCCATATAACTACCCTATCCATCATGCAAACATATTCAAATTCATTCCCCATTGCCAAACATAAAAGTTGTGAAGCCCGAAGATTTGTTGTATTTTTGCAGATGAAAACGATGAACGTAAACCCCATTACGACGTCAAAAACCACCATCTCTTTATTTCATACTTACTATTTACAAAGGAAACAAATAAACTTTTACACCTTATTATATATTTAAAGACAACAAAAACGGAAAAATGATGAAAGAGAATTCAAACAAATACATTGCCGTAACATACAAGCTATACACAACAAACAACGGCTCAGAAAATTTAGTAGAAGAAGCCCCCACAGAAAAACCTTTCATTTTTATCAGCGGATTAGGGCTGGCTCTTGACGATTTCGAAAGTACCATTTCTGCAATGGAAAAAGATTCAGAGTTTGACTTTACATTGACAAAAGAGCAAGCTTACGGAGAACATGAAGCAGAACGCGTACTAGAGTTAGACAAGGAAATGTTCTGCATTGACGGCAAGCTCGACACTGAGCACGTATTTATTGACTCTATAATCCCGCTACAAAACGAACAAGGCCAGCGTTTTTGGGGAAAAGTATTGGAAATAGGCACCGATAAAGTAAAAATAGACCTAAACCACCCTCTTGCAGGCAAAGCACTCCACTTTGTAGGAACAGTTCTTGAATCAAGAGAAGCTACGAATGAAGAGATACAAAGCATCATCAATCAACTAAATGGCGGATGCGGATGTAGCGGAGGTTGTAGCGGTAGCTGCGAAGGAGGCTGTGGAGGTAATTGCGGAGAATGCAAATAGACAATAAGTTTTTTATCTTATCACACAATGCGAAACACATTTGGCAACATATTCACACTCACAACGTTCGGTGAAAGCCACGGACCTGCCGTTGGCGGAGTTGTTGATGGCATGCCTGCAGGCATTGACATTGACACAAAATTCATACAACATGAACTTGACAGACGGCGCCCTGGACAAAGCCATATAACTACTAGTCGAAATGAAGCTGACCAAGTAGAGTTGCTTAGCGGAGTATTCGAAGGAAAATCAACAGGATGCCCGATAGGTTTTGTTGTTAGAAACACCAACCAACATTCTCGTGACTACGAAAATATGAGGGATTTGTTCCGGCCATCACATGCAGACTTCACATATTACAACAAATACGGCATTAGAGATCACCGGGGAGGAGGCCGTTCATCAGCCCGCATAACAATAAGCAGATGCGTAGGAGGAGCTTTGGCAAAACTCGCATTGAAAAGGTACGGCATCAGCATAAATGCATATACTTCACAAGTTGGCAACATAACGCTTGACAATGACTACACAAAATACGATCTATCCAAAACGGAAACCAACATTGTAAGATGCCCTGATTCAGAAAAAGCAATAGAGATGGAAAAACTCATTGCTGACGTTAAACAACAAGGTAATACCGTTGGCGGAACAATAACATGCGTAATTAAAGGTTGTCCAAAGGGTATAGGCGAGCCAGAATTCGACAAGCTACATGCCATGCTCGGCTATGCCATGCTCGGAATAAATGCTGTAAAAGGCATAGAATTCGGAAGTGGCTTTGAAGGAGCGAAACACCGCGGGAGCGAACAAAACGACATTTTCTATTCAGATAATGGCGAAACAAGAACACGGTCAAACAATAGCGGTGGCGTCCAAGGTGGAATAAGCAACGGCAATGACATATACTTCAGAATAGCGTTCAAACCTGTGGCCACACTACTCATAGACCAACAGACCGTTGACAAGGATGGGCACGAAACGACATTCAAAGCACAGGGAAGACACGATCCATGCGTATTGCCTAGGGCAGTCCCCATAGTTGAAGCAATGGCAGGAATGACTATTTTAGACGCATTACTGCTACATAACACAACAAAATTATAATTTTTAACATTTAATGCTAAAAATTACCCCCCCGATACGCTTCAATATTAAAAAAAAACGTAAATTTGCACTGACTATTGGAGACTTGGGAAAGCCTCTATAGGTCTAATTAAGTCTAGTTTAGTTTTTGTGTTGGTTGAGGGCGGTCAGTTGGCCGCCCTCTTTTTTCGCTCTTTTACATACCATCTTTCTTTCCGCCTGTTTTGAAAATTCAAGAAATAAGGCTATTTTTGCATAACTTTTTCCTAGAACAATGAGTGACTTCATATATATAAAGAACGCTCAGGTCAATAACCTGAAAAATGTTTCTCTTGAAATACCAAGAAATAAATTTATCGTAATTGCCGGTGTTTCCGGATCTGGAAAATCTTCTCTTGCCTTTGACACTCTTTATGCAGAAGGGCACAGACGCTACGTGGAAAGTCTGTCAGCCTATGCAAGACAATTCCTTGGCAGGATGAGTAAACCCAAATGCAACTATATTAAAGGCTTACCCCCAGCCATAGCCATTGAGCAGAAAGTCATTTCAAGAAATACGCGTTCAACAGTAGGGACAAGTACCGAAATCTATGAATATCTAAGATTGCTCTTCGCCCGTATAGGCCACACATTCTCACCCATCAGCGGAGAAGAAGTAAAACGACATACAACAGAAGACGTAATAGAAAAAGTCAAGACGTTTTCAACAGGTACCCGTTTTACAATTCTAGCACCAATAGAAATAGCAACTGGACGAACGATACAAGAACAGTTGACCACTCTCGCGCAACAAGGCTTCACACGCATATATAACAAGGGGGAATTCATACGCATAGAAGACGAACTGGAACGCAAAAGCTCCAACAACGACCTTGAGGCTACAAACACGCAGTCTGCTATGGAAGAAGTTATCTTTTGGATTGTTATTGACCGCATTACATGGGAGGAAACGGACGAAAATATATCGCGTCTTACAGATTCTATTGAGACAGCCTTCTATGAAGGCAATGGGACATGCCGCATTGCGATATTGCCAGCAAACATCGTCTATGACTTCTCTACGCGTTTTGAGGCTGATGGTATAAAGTTTGAAGAGCCAACAGACAATATGTTCTCTTTCCATTCTCCACTCGGAGCGTGTCCAACATGCGAAGGATTTGGCAAGGTAATGGGCATAGATGAGAAACTTGTCATACCAAATTCTTCACTAAGCGTATATGATGGTTGCGTACAATGCTGGCACGGTGAAAAGATGGGAGAGTGGAAAAAAGAGTTCATACGTCGCGCTGCAAAAGACAATTTCCCGATATTCGAACCATACCATAAATTAAGTTCAAAACACAAAGAATGGTTATGGCATGGCTTGCCTTCAGAAAAAATGCTTGACAAGCACGAGCAAGTAAGCATTGACAATTTCTTCCGCATGCTCAAGGAAAACCAATACAAGATTCAGTATAGAGTCATGCTTAGCCGCTATCGCGGAAAGACCGTTTGCCCTGATTGCCGAGGCAGACGCCTTAGAAAAGAAGCCGAATACGTAAAGATTAACGGCATGAGTATCTCCGATCTTGTAGACATGCCGATAAATAACCTTAAGGAATGGTTCGATGACCTTAAGTTAAATCCCCACGACACCGCAGTAAGCAAGCGCTTAATAACAGAAATAAGAAACCGCCTGAATTTCATCGTTGAAGTTGGCTTGGGGTATCTTACACTTAACCGACAGTCTAACACGCTGAGTGGTGGTGAAAGCCAGCGCATAAATTTAACAACTTCACTAGGAAGCAGTCTAATAGGTTCTCTATATATTCTTGACGAACCAAGTATAGGAATGCATAGTCGCGACACATTTCGGCTAATCCATGTGCTGAAAGAGTTGCAGTCGCTCGGCAACACTGTCATTGTTGTTGAACACGACGAAGATGTAATACGTGCTGCCGACTACTTAATAGATATTGGACCAGACGCGGGACGATTGGGCGGAAAAGTGGTGTTCACTGGTAATCCTTCAGAAATAACAGCAGAAACAATTAAACAACATCCCTATAGCCATACCGTAAAATACCTCTTGGGACTAAATAAAATCTCCATACCCACCACACGTCGGCCATGGAATCTCTCAATAGAAATAACGGGGGCGAGAATGAACAACCTGAAAGGTATTAACGTTAAGTTCCCACTGAACGTTATGACCGTAGTTACAGGTGTCAGCGGTTCTGGCAAGTCTTCGCTCGTGAAAGGCATACTATACCCTGCGCTCAAGCGTAAACTTGATGAGGTAGCAGAGCCACCTGGAGAATATTCGTCAATTTCCGGTGATATAAAAATGATAAGCCATGTAGAAATGGTTGATCAAAACCCCATCGGCAAAAGTACACGTTCCAATCCCGTAACTTACGTAAAAGCATTTGATGCCATTCGTCAACTTTTAGCAGACCAGCCACTAGCAAAACAATTGGGATTTACAGCTAAGTATTTCTCATTTAATGCAGAGGGAGGTCGTTGCGAAGAGTGCAAGGGAAGCGGAATAATAACTGTTGAAATGCAGTTCATGGCAGATTTGGAGCTTGAATGTGAGGCCTGCCATGGAAAACGTTTCAAACATGATGTACTAGAAATACGCTTTGCCGGCAAGAACATAGATGATATTCTAAACATGACTGTAAGCGAAGCCATACAGTTCTTCACAGAAAACAACCAACTAGAAATATCAAAAAGGCTACAACCACTTGAATATGTTGGTCTTGGTTACATAAAACTGGGACAAAGTTCATCTACACTCTCTGGTGGTGAAAACCAGCGCGTAAAACTAGCCTACTACATTGGACAAGAAAAGGCTGAGTCCACCATGTTTATCTTTGACGAACCTACTACAGGCTTACATTTCCACGACATCAACAAGCTATTACATGCCTTCGATTCTCTTATAAAACGCGGGCACACGATTTTGGTTATTGAGCATAATATGGACGTAATAAAGTACGCTGACCACGTAATCGACCTTGGACCTGACGGTGGAAATAAGGGAGGTGAACTGATCTGCTCTGGAACACCAGAGGAAGTTGCCAACAACGAAAAAAGCCTTACTGGGAAATATCTCAAAAGTGCGCTTGCCAATGAACCACACTTGTCCTAAATAATTTGCAAAAAGCATTGTACAAATCAACATAAAAGAGCCATCGTTGCAACAATGCCTAACAAAAACGGGCATTCAACAACGATGGCTCTTTATATTCTCTTATGCCTTTATTTTCCTTATCTTAACCTTTCACTTGCCCTAACAAGAGCTTCGTCAGCCTTAATACCTCTTTTTGCCATCATCACTAATAAGATATTCACCAGTGGCAATACTGCCGCGAAAGAAGTATTGAACGCACTATATGCTTCTGTTGGTAACATAAATGCAAAGACTGCATAAGCTACATACCAAAGAAACGAGAGAAACATTGCCCACTTACAAAGGGTTATCTGTCGTTTTCTGTTCTTATACAGAAATATGGTAGCAAACGTTATGATTGTTTCTATGGCTAACAACACGAAGAGTGGCGCTGAGACGAATGAAAAAGTCCCATTGCCATCAATTGTGCATAGATTATATATAATGGTATCAACGCCTATTCCTGCAACCTTGAGCTTTCCCACGGGCATACAAAAACAGATAATGTTTGCCACGACTGCGAGGAATAGGAATACTGACTGCTTGCGCTGTATCATTGGTGCTTGTTTTGTCTGCTTGCTTATTATTAGTCGTTGTCTTTCTCTGCAGAAGGATCACGCCAATACATCTTATGATCTATGAATTCTTGTGTAGCAAGTAGTGTTGGCTTCGGTAGCTTTTCATAATATCTGGATATTTCTATCTGCTCACGATTTTCGAACACTTCCTCAAGACTATCGTTGTAGGATGCGAACTCTGCCAATTTCTTATTTAAGTCCTGCTTTATTTCCATCGATATCTGATTGGCGCGCTTGCCTATTAGCGCTACGCTTTCGTAGATGTTTCCTGTCTCGTCACAGAGATCCATAATATTGCGTGTGACGGTGTTCGACGGTGCTTTTGACTTCTTGTAATCCATTCTTTCGTATTTATATTTAATTTGTTTGTTTCCTTCTTGTAACTTATATCTCTATAAGAGAAATAATCACATTTTTCACTAAGAACTTACCGGGAAAAGAGACCTAGTCTTTCACATATTTCTTACACATGGCTATATATTTCTCTGCCAATGCGCGATCTTTCGAGTCAGGATATTCGTTAATGAACCCATAACATTCATCCTCAGCATCACGGTAACGATCAACCCGCTTTTCCTCTATACTCTGTTCTGCCAATTCAAATTTGCTCTTCATCACGAGAAGGGCAAAATTCTCTCTCAGGCTACTATACGGATAGTCGTTTAGTGCATTCTGAGCTGTTACGATACACGCTTGGTAATTACTACCGCCATTGGTGCAGTTTCCAAAATATGTACCTAGATTGTAATAGAGTTGTGCCGAATAAAGCTCTTTCTTTACAAGCTTGTCCTGTAATTGAAAGAGACGCTCCTGCGCCTGACTCTTGAGCATGGCATCCTGATATATGTCGAGATAATCCTGAAAGGCAGCTATGGCATTTACAGTTTCTGTCTGATCAAGCCTTGGTTCAGGCGTGCTCATATAAAGACTTTCACCTATATAGAAAGATGCACGCTCAGCATATACTCCTTTGGGATATGACTTATAATATTTCTTAAAGTAGTCTGCCGCCGTTTCATATTCGCCACTCTTGAATTCTGACATAGCTAGCATATAAAGGCATTCTTGTGCATTTTCTGTTCCCTTCTGTATTGTTACGAGTTCCTGCAAAAGAGTTGAAGCCTTTACATATTTGCCGCGCTGGTAACATTCCTTTGCGTATTCGTATTTCAGTTCGTTGTCGGGTGACTTGTATATCTGGTTGAAATGGTTCACGCAACTTGAAAGTGCAAGAGTAGCGCTAGCCATAACAATGAGGATATTCTTGTTCATAATGGTTTGGAAATCTGTTTGAGTTGCAAAAATACACATTCTTACCCACTCTTCAAAATATAATTTCTGCTTTTCAGCCAAAATAATGATTGTTTAGTCTATTTTACGCTACGCTACACATTTTTTACTTTTGGCAGAGTTCTATAGACAAACAAAAGAACCTTGCACTCGCCATTTCCAACGAGAGCAAAGTGAATCAATTGAGATAACCCAAGGATGCAGGCGTATTATATATTCCTCAGCAACATTTAGCTGATGGAAATCTTCCGTACCACATTGCCAACTTTCACAATGTAGCATCCCTTGCGGAGATTCAGTTCGTAGATGCGATCCTGACCATCTATCTTTACCTTTTTCACGGGAGCACCGGATACGTCATATACAAGCAACGTAAGACCGTTGGCATTGGTGACGCGGATTTTTGCCTGCCCTTCGCCATCAGACACTACACGCACAGTAGCATTACCTTTCAGTGCGTCATAGTCAGTCTCGGTTATCTCCACTGCGGTGGCAGCTAAAGTAGTTGTCGGGGCAGCAAGAAATGCGAAAAGACATACAATGTAAATTATCTTCTTCATGCCAAAATCTTTTTTCTCATGCAAATGTAGTGTTTTTTCCGCTTACAACAAAGACTTCGGCTTTTTTTATAGTCAAAGCCTATAGAAATACCTACTTTAGCTTTAACTTTGCACTTCCAAACCATCCACGTTCATAAAACATAGGTATTCAAATGAAGAGTTTTAAAATTTCATCGAAATTTTCTCCCACTGGCGACCAACCTGAAGCCATACGCCAGCTCACGGCAGGACTGGAGAGGGGCGACAAGGCGCAGGTTTTGCTTGGAGTTACGGGGTCAGGAAAGACATTCACCGTGGCAAACGTCATTGCCGCAGTCAATCGTCCTACACTCGTGCTAAGCCACAACAAGACTCTTGCAGCACAGCTTTATGAGGAGATGAAAGGTTTTTTCCCTGAAAATGCCGTTGAATACTATGTATCTTACTACGATTATTACCAACCGGAAGCTTATCTTCCACAAACCGACACCTACATAGAGAAAGATCTGGCAATTAACGACGAGATAGACAAACTGAGACTTTCTGCCGTTTCGTCGCTACTGTCAGGCAGAAAGGATGTCATTGTGGTGTCGTCCGTATCGTGTATATACGGTATGGGGGGACCAGCTGCAATGCAGCAAAGCGTAATATACATAAAAAAAGGTCAGATAATAAGCCGCAACGCTTTCCTGCGCAGACTGGTGGACTCGCTCTATGTGAGAAACGATATTGAACTGCAACGTGGAAACTTTAGAGTGAAGGGCGAGACTGTGGATATATTCATGGCATATAGCGACTATGTGCTACGCGTAACTTTTTGGGATGACGAGATTGACTCCATAGAAGAGGTTGACAGTGTAACATTCCGCAGGTTGCAATCTTTCGATGAATATCAAATTTATCCAGCCAACCTATTCATTACGTCAAAGGAACAGACACAACAAGCACTTGATAGCATAAGCCGTGACCTAGACGAACGGGTGGAATATTTCAAGTCCGTGGGTGACAGCATCAAGGCCCAACGTATCAAAGAGCGCGTAGAGTATGACATGGAGATGATAAAGGAGCTTGGACATTGCTCGGGCATAGAGAACTACTCGCGCTACTTTGACGGACGACAAGAAGGTGACAAGCCGTACTGTTTGCTGGACTTCTTCCCCGAAGACTATCTTATGGTTATTGACGAGAGCCACGTCAGTGTTCCGCAAATACGAGCTATGTACGGGGGGGACAGGGCGAGAAAACGAAATCTTGTGGAGTATGGCTTCAGACTGCCTGCTGCATTTGACAACAGACCGCTACAATTCGATGAATTCATGCAGATGACAAACCAGGTAATCTACGTTTCAGCAACGCCTGCCGATTTCGAACTACAAGAAGCAGAAGGCGTCGTAGTAGAACAGGTAATACGTCCAACAGGTTTGCTTGACCCGGAAATTGAGGTTAGACCGAGCGAGAATCAAGTTGACAACCTAATGGAAGAGATAATTGAACGTCGCGACCGCGATGAACGAGTGCTCGTCACCACACTGACAAAGCGCATGGCAGAGGAACTGACGGAATACTTACTGAACCACGACATAAGAGCAAATTTCATTCATAGTGATGTGGCTACGCTCGATCGTGTGCAGATTATGACAGACCTGAGGGCTGGGCTATTCGACGTGCTCGTAGGGGTAAACCTTCTGCGCGAGGGACTAGATTTACCTGAAGTATCGCTCGTAGCTATTCTCGATGCCGACAAAGAAGGATTTCTGCGTTCGCACCGCTCGCTCACGCAAACGGCAGGAAGAGCCGCACGCAACGTCAACGGAAAGGTTATTATGTATGCCAATACCATTACCGAAAGCATGCAGCAAACTATCGATGAGACTTTACGCAGACGCATGAAGCAGATGCGATACAACACAGAGCATGGCATTACACCACAGCGCATAGAGAAAGAAATAAAACAGAATTCACTGACAAAGACCCAACAGAATATCAACAACCAAGAAAGCCCTCAAAAGAACAAAACCGCAGTAAAATATGCCCCATACTTAGAGAGAGATTCGATGGACATTGCGGCGGATCCTATAATGAAAAAAATGTCAGCAAAAGATATAGAACGTAGCATTGCCGAAACAACTCGCCTAATGAAAGCTGCAGCAAAGGAACTGGACTTCATACAAGCAGCGCAGTATCGAGATGAGATCTTGCGCATGCAGAAACTACTAGAAACAAAAAAGGAATAGAATTTGCATAAGAAACAAGGAAAACTACGATATAAAAGTTTTCATACGCTTTGTATGTTACATTTACAATCAAACATCGTCATAAAATCAAGGTTGTGACAATTATTTTGACACTCTTATAATTTTAATATTAAGGAAAATGGCGTAGAGGCGCATCAAAAGATAATAATCCAACTAAAAGAATGATTAAAACAAGCTAACTGATAACATAACATACAAACAATGAAAGTAAACGAAAAATACCATGGAGTAGTTGTGCCTATGGTTACGCCCCTTACAAAAGAGGGAAACATAGACACGGAAGCAGTAAAACGCATAATTGAAAACTTTGCCCAGCACAATGTTTCGGCACTTATAATGGGCACCACGGGCGAAGGCAACTCTGTATCTACAGAACAGGGAGCAACAATGATAAAGGCTGCAGCAGAGGCGGCCAAAGGACGCATAACCATATATGCCGGATTAGCCGGGAACTGCATCAGCGAACAGTATGAAGCAGCACACCTTTTTGCACAGGCAGGAGCTGATGTTATTGCAGCAACATTGCCCAGCTACTATGCGCTTACACCAGAACAGATGTATGAATACTACAAGAACTTAGCCGACAACGTTACCGTGCCACTCATGCTCTACAACATAACGATTACTACCCACATGAGCATTCCGCTTGATGTCATAGAGAAGCTAAGCCACCACAATAACATTGTTGGTCTGAAGGATTCGGAAAACGATACGGAACGCATGGAAAAGTGCCTGGAATTGTTTGCCGGACGCAATGACTTCGCCTATTTCTGTGGGTGTGCAGCAAATTCGGCACATGCACTAAAACATGGAGCCGACGGTATTGTGCCCAGCGTTGGAAATTTCTTGCCAAAGGCATACAACGACCTCTACGAAGCAGGGATAGCTGGAGACGAAGCTACTGCCGAGAAACTGCAGCAAGAAACGATTGAAATTGGAAAGGTTAACACACAGGGACTGACACTTGGACAGTCGCTTGCCGGACTGAAGGTCATTATGAAAGAGTGCGGATTGTGCGAGACGTACATGCTGCCGCCACTTACCGAATTGGATGAAGCTACAGCCGAAAGAATTAGAACAGAAATAAAACCATATCTTGCCTAAGAAAGGACTTACCAGCCTTCCTCTGCACATAAGCTACAGTGCGGGGGAAGGCTGACACTTTTTACTACTAACCTAAAACCTTAAAGAAAACACATGGAAACATCCGCACTTCATTGGATAGACATCATCATCATTGTTGCGTCAGTAGTACTGGCGCTCTTCGTTGGGTTCTACTTCTCAAGAAACCAAAAGACAACGGACACATATTTTGCTGCCAACGGCAATATCCCAGCATGGGCTGTGGGCATGTCTATGTTCGCAACCATCATCAGTAGCGTAACATTCCTCGCCTACCCAGGGAATGCCTACGCGGGAAACTGGATTCTTCTCGTGCAAGGGCTCATGGTACCCATCGTACTAGTGTGCTTAATCGGCTTCATCGTTCCGCTCTACCGAAAGGTGATACGCCTTAGCACATACGAATACTTTGAAAGGCGCTTCGGACCATTCGCCAGACTATATAGCTCATTGGCATTCGTCCTGGAGCATTTTTCAAAAATGGGAACTATCCTCTACCTCTTAGGCTTGGCAATGGCAATGTTTGTGGGTGGATTGGACATCAGATGGGTCATTGTTATCATCGGTGTAGTAGTAATTGTCATGACATTCTTCGGAGGAATGGAGGCTATTATATGGATGGACGTGATACAAGGTTTCTTGCTTATCATCGGTGGACTGCTCGCTGTTGGCATACTTTTCTATCTTACCGATGGTGGACCTGCAGAGATCTTCCGTATAGCGGGAGAATACCAAAAGATTGACTTCGGACCTTACGATATGGACTTGACACACTTGACTTGCCTTGTCATGGTACTTAACGGTATATTCTATGCCTTGCAGAAATACGGCACAGACCAGAGTATCGTGCAGCGCTACCTCACGGCACGCGACGACCGCAGTGCAAAGCGTGCTTCATATTTGGGAATATTCCTTAGCGTGCCAACATGGGCACTGTTCATGTTCGTAGGCACATGCCTTTTCGCATACTACCACATCAACACCGGCGTCCTGCCCGAAGGAATAAAAAGTGACGAGGTATTCCCCTACTTTATTGCAACAGAAATGCCCGTGGGCATAACGGGACTAATACTTGCGGCTCTCATCGCTGGCGCCATATCCAGCATTGATGCCGACATAAACTGCATATCGGCAATTATCGTGGAAGACTACTACGGTCGCTTTAAAAAGAACGTAAGCGACGCACAAAAAATGCGCGTAGGACGTGCATCTGTAATAATAACCGGACTAGGCGCAATATTTATCGCATTGCTATACGTGGCTTGGGGCGGCGAGGGTGTGCTCGGCACGCTCTTTGGTCTGTATGCCATTCTCTCGGCTGGAATCGTGGGAATATTCTTACTCGGACTGTTCAGCCGCCGTGCTAACTGGCAAGGACTTTACATTGGCATAGCGGCAGCCATTATCTTCACTGCATATGCTGTGCTAACATCATCGAAATTCAACGACGGAACGACAGAACGCCTAATGCTTGATTTGGGAGATTGGAACTTTACCCACCACAAATATATGCTCGGTGTTTATAGCCACCTTATCGTGCTCGTGGTTGGCTATGTTGCCAGCTTCCTATTCAAGAGCGAACCGGCAGACAAGGAACTTACTATCTACGGATACCTCGAGGAAAAGAAAAACAGAAAGAAGGCTTAATGAATATTGTGAAACACAATACTTCATTCAAAAAATATATCTAAAACAACAAACAAGCCTATTATTAAACCAACACCTCCAGCACAACAGCTGGAGGTTTAACTTAAAAAGCAAAAAGAATGGACAATTACAAACCGATATTGGCTATAACAATGGGCGACCCCGCTGGCATTGGACCAGAGATAATAGTGAAGTCGCTCGCCATGAAAGAAACATACAGCAAATGCCGTCCACTCGTTACTGGCGATGCTGCCGTGATGGAGTTTGCTGTCCGACAAATGGGCACGGATCTAAGGGTGAATGCCATCAGCAAGGTAAGCGATGCTGTTTTCGAGCCGGGCATCATAGACGTGATAGACCTTCACCTCATAGATATGCAGACTTTTGAGCAAGGCAAAGTTGCCGCACAATGCGGAAATGCTGCCTTCATGTCCGTAACAAAGGCTATTGCACTTGCTATGGATGGAGAGGTAGATGGAACGGTGACCGCTCCGCTTAACAAGGAAGCACTGAACATTGCTGGACACCACTTCGACGGACACACGGAAATTTATGCTCATTTTACAGGAACACGCAAGTATGCCATGCTCCTTGCTGACGAGTTTCTGCGCGTGATACACGTATCAACACATGTTCCACTACGCAAAGCATGCGACCTTGTCAAGAAACAACGCATTATTGATGTTACGGAACTAATCACCGATGCCTGCCACCAATTCGGTATAGAAAACCCGAAAATCGGCATTGCTGGCCTCAACCCACATGCCAGCGACGGCGGTCTCTTCGGTGATGAAGAACGATTAGAGATAACGCCCGCCATAGAGGAACTGAAAGCAAGGGGCTTCAATGTTGAGGGACCCGTTCCCCCTGACACACTCTTTGCCAAGGCTAAATGCGGAAAATACGACGGGTGCGTTGCCATGTATCACGACCAGGGACACATTCCATTTAAGGTTGTCGGCTTTAATTGGGACAAAGAAACTGGCACAATGAGCACTGCAAAGGGAGTGAATATAACACTCGGATTGCCTATCATACGCGTGTCGGTTGACCATGGTACGGCTTTCGATGTAGCAGGGAAAGGTGTGGCAAGCCCTGAAGCTTTGCTACTTTCTATAGATTATGCCACAAAGATGGCTCTATCAAAAAAAGGAGCGAAATGACATGCTAACAGTTTTGGCTGATGACATTACGGGGGCTGCAGAGATTGCAGGCATAGCGGTAGCACGGGGCTTGAAAGTCTCGTTGACGGTATGGACTGGTGACAGTCCCCTACCCTACACTCCCACACCACAGGATAAAGATACCGAAGTATACGTAACGGCAACAGATATCCGTTCTGAAGGAACACTCCGTCTGACATCTACTGATTATATAGTCCCTTTTTTAGAAGCGAACAATGTTCCAACCAGCAAAGCTCCATCATTCTTCTTAAAAACAGATTCTGCCCTGCGGGGACACATCATTAAGCAAGCGGGGTTTCTGATGAAACGCTGCGGCTATACAAGCACATTGCTTATGGCGCAGAATCCATCAAAGGGGCGCATCATAGAGAACGGCATATATCGCATAGACGGAAAGCCTCTGGCGGAAACTCCATTCAGCTACGACCCTGAATATCCGTCACTCTCGTCAGAAGCTACAAATATCCTCATCAACAACATTAGGAAGGAAGGCAGTGAAAATCTCCAGCCACTTCCCTTAACGACATCGCTAAATACAGATGGTTGCATTTTGCCTAACGGTAAGATATATGTTGCCGATGCGACGTGCCGCGAAGATATGCTACTGCAATATGCCAAGGCAGACTGCAGAACACTATTGGCTGGTGCGGCAGATTTCTTCGGATGTATACTTGACGACATCTACGGCAATACAAACGTATCATGTGCACATAAGGAAAAACCCTTGCCCCTCTGCACCTTTGAAAAGAAAATACTGATTGTACGTGGTAGTACTCAGTCAAAATCTATCCTCAGTACGCCAAGTCTCAAGACTGCCGATACAGTAGCAATAGACATACCCAATGATGTATTTGAAGGCGCCCCTGCCGATACGTTCATTGAACACGCCACACAAGAATACATGCACCATGCGGTATTTGTACTCAGCGTTGGCAAACATGAAGTAAAGGGACCGGAATATGCCATGCGCCTAAAGGAAGTGATGGCACAAGCAGTGGCACAGTTTATGACGGCTGAGCCTGCAAGCACTTTGATCATAGAGGGCGGAGCAACTGCATTCTGCATACTGAAACATCTCAAGTTACATACATTGTCCGTTATAGCGGAATATGCGCCTGGAGTTGTGGGCATGAAATGCAACGTAACAGCACAAAACGGCAAAAAGAACGAAATACAAGTTATATTGAAACCAGGAAGCTATCCTTGGGGCAAGCTGTTCGGACAGAGTATTGAAGAGGATACATAATATAATGAAAAGGCAGCTTTCCTCACAACATTTCCACTTTTTTCTATAAAAAAGAAAAAAAACTTGCTGAAAAATTTGCAGAAACAAAAATATTCCGTACCTTTGCACTCGCAAAAACGAAACGGGGTGTAGCGCAGTTGGTAGCGTTCCTGGTTTGGGACCAGGCTGTCGCAGGTTCGAGTCCTGTCACCCCGACTAAACAAAAAAGGAAAGTCAAATAAGGCTTTCCTTTTTTGTTTATATGCAAAACCTAAAGAAAGCCATCACTGATGTCACTTCCTTTTTGTTCCATGCTCCTTTGAGGCACTTTGTTTGGTACACGCATTCTTACCATTACCCTGGGCAAACGGACAGCCCGAACACCCTTTCACGCATGCGCTTTTATTCTTTGACGGCTTAAATTCAAACCATAACCTATAAGCTGCATAAACAATAGCAGCAATAAGTATTAGGAAGACAATGATAAGTTGTGCCATGAGCAAAATAAACGTCAGAATATAAAATGTCCGCCTATTGCCTATTAAAGAAAATATAGGCGGACATTATCATACATTACAGAATTTACTATTTAGAAGCTGCTGAATGCAACACTTCTGAGAGCGTCGGATGGATATGGATAATGTTGGCGAGTTGTTCAACTGTGGCATTCATATTCATCAGTGCTACAACTTCCTGAACAATATCTGCGGCGTGTGCACCAAATACATGACATCCTACTATACGTCCGTCAAAAGAAGACAAAAGCTTTATCATACCATCGGTTTCATTCATGGCCAAAGCTTTGCCGTTAGCCCGATAGAATTCCTTACGGCATGTGTATCCTTCAACAGTTTCCTTGCATTTATCTTCAGTTAAGCCTACACTTGCGGCCTCAGGACATGTAAAAATTGCTGAGGGGATGATTTTCATGTCAATACTATCAGTACGCCCCAACAATTTATTTACCACATATTTTCCTTGGAATGTAGCAGCATGGGCAAGCATACATTGCCCATTTACATCACCAATAGCGTACACCCCTGGTGTTGTTGTCTCGAAATTGCCATCAACAACAATACCACGTCCACATGTTTTTATACAAGCTTTTTCAAGGCAAAGTCCATCAGTTCGCGCCTCTCGCCCAGTTGCCACTAACACCATATCAGCATCAACCATGCAACACTTACCTTTCTTTTCAAACGAAACAGAAAGTTGGCGTTGCCCAGAATCATCTTTTGTCTCTTCTATTGACTTTACTGTTGATTGCATATGGAAGTCAACACCACGTTTGGCAATACATTGCCGTAACCGTTTGGCTATATCACAATCAAGAGATGGCAGACATTCTTTCAGAAATTCAACAACAGTTACCTTACTACCAAAAGCACTGAATATGGATGCAAATTCCATTCCTATAACTCCAGCACCTACTATGCATAGACGTTTAGGACGTTTGCTTATTTCAAGGAGTTCTGTAGAAGAAACCACTCCATCAAGACTGAGACCCTCAATGGGCGGCATCTTCGGCTTTGAACCAGTTGCAATGATTATGTTTGGAGCGGTATACTCATCCCCATTAACCACAATAGTATGGGCATCTTTGAAACTTGCAACCCCTTTGACTAATGTTATGCCTGGTAATTGCATAAGCGTTTCTACTCCTGAGCGCAAACTTTCGACAACACTACGCTTGCGTTCCATTGCCTTAGCAAAGTCAACACTAAACGACATATCGGTAACGCCATAAAGTTCTGCATCAGAAAGAATATCAATCACTTCAGCACTTCGGCATAGCGTTTTCGTTGGTATGCAGCCGCAGTTAAGGCATGTACCACCGAGCTGGCCCGCTTCAACAACAAGCGTCTGCAACCCATTACGGGCCGCATAAATGGCAGTGGGATAACCGCCAGGCCCACTGCCTATTATTATTAGATCCTTTTTTGTCATAAAGCAATCAAAAGTTTTTTTATTTTCCATCTAAACTTTGGAAGAACGTCAATATGGGATGCTTTGCTGCCATAACATCATCCACACGGCCTATCGGTGTATCATGAGGTGCTGTTTTTACATATTCAGGATGTGTTTGAGCCTCTTCTGCAATTTTTTTCATCACGTCTATGAAAGCGTCAATCGTTTCTTTACTCTCATTCTCTGTAGGCTCAATCATAAGCGATTCATGGAAAAGCAAAGGAAAATAGATAGTTGGTGCATGATAACCATAATCAAGTAACCGTTTCGCTACATCCATAGTTGTAACTCCTGACTGTTTGTCTTTCAACCCGTCAAAAACGAACTCATGTTTACACAAGCTGTCAATGGGTAGTTCGTAGTAATCCTTCAGACTTTCCTTAATATAGTTAGCGTTAAGGGTTGCTAAAGGTCCCACCTCTTTAATATGCTCCTTTCCGAGTGTAAGGACATAAGCATAAGCACGAAGTATTATGTCGTAGTTACCCAAAAATTCGCTCACGCTTATGGCGTTTACATCACGTTCCACCATGTATCTAGAACCCTCGTATACCACTCGCGGAGTTGGGAGGAACTGTTCTAAACCTGCACGCACACCTACGGGACCAGAACCAGGGCCTCCACCTCCATGAGGCGTTGAGAATGTTTTATGTAGATTTATATGCATAACATCAAACCCCATGTCTCCAGGGCGACAAACGCCAAGCATCGGGTTTAAGTTTGCCCCGTCATAATACATAAGTCCTCCACATTCATGGACAAGCTTTGAAATTTCGGGAATTTCACGTTCAAAAAGTCCAAGTGTGTTCGGATTTGTCATCATCATGGCTGCAACAGTGTCGTCAAGTAACGACTTGAGATCTTCTACATCCACAATTCCGTCAGCAGTACTCTTTACCTCAACAACTTCAAGACCGCAAACTGCTGCTGATGCAGGGTTTGTCCCGTGCGCCGAATCAGGAACAATTACACGCTTTCGCTTACAATCACCACGACTTTGATGATATTGCCGAATTACCATAAGCCCCGTAAGTTCTCCATGTGCACCAGCAAATGGATTAAGAGTAAATTCAGACAATCCCGTTAGTTCAGCAAGCAAATGTTGCATATCATAGTAAACGTGCAATGCGCCTTGGCATGTACTGTCCGGCTGCAGAGGATGTAATCCCTGAAACTGTGACATTGCAGCAATCTCTTCGTTGATTACTGGGTTGTATTTCATAGTACAGCTGCCTAATGGATAAAAGCCGTTGTTCACGCCAAAGTTGTTTGCACTATGATTTGTGTAGTGTCTAACAACTGTCAGTTCATCACATTCAGGCAGACGTGCATCCTTTTCGCGACATATTTCAGTCGGAACATCATATTGCCCAAAATCTTCAGCCGGCAAAGAATACCCCTTGCGTCCCTCATGCGAGAGTTCGAAAATCAGATTATTATACAATTTACTGTTCATGCCCTTTCCTCCTGCTTTACTATGTCAACAAGCTTGTCAATCTCTTCCATTGTCCGTTTTTCCGTAACGGCAAACATTATCGTGTCGGCAGAAATTTTCACTCCGCCCAATATGCCGTTTTCTAAAAATCTTTCTTGCAGAGTATCAACATCACCTTTGTAAACGACACAGAATTCATTAAAAAATGGTTGATTGTATTTTAGGCAAAAACGCCCAGTAGCCAACAATTTATCACAAAGGCAATGCGCTCCTGCATACGACAAACGGGCAGCTTCCTTTAGCCCTTCCTTTCCCATAAGCGACATATATATCGTTACGAAAAGTGCCATAAGGCTTTCATTTGAACAAATGTTTGACGTGGCTTTTTGTCGGCGGATATGTTGTTCACGTGCCTGAAGGGTTAAAACAAAGACACGCTGCCCTCGGTTATCTGTCGTTTGACCGACAATACGCCCTGGTAGTTTACGCATCAAATGTTCCCTACAGCACATATATCCCAACGACGGGCCACCAAAACTCATCGGAATACCAAGCGATTGACCATCACCAACGGCTATATCTGCACCCCATTCTCCAGGGGATTTAAGCAGAGCCAAATCAGCTGCCACACTGTTTATTACAAATAATGCTTTGCTTTTATGACAAATATCAGCAAAGCCTGTAAAGTCTTCAACTACTCCATAGCGGTTTGGCTGTTGTACTATCATCGCTGCAACTCCACCTTCTGCAATTTTTGCTGCTAAAACATTCTGGTCTGTCACACCATTTGATTCATCAACTGTTTCAACAGAAAAGCCATGGAAGCGAGCATAAGTATCAACAACTTGTCTTACCTTGGAATCTAATGTCTCTGACACAAGAACACGATTACTCTTCTTTACCGAAGCAATGGCCATAAGAGCGGCCTCTGCAGTTGCAGTGCTACCATCATACATTGATGCATTTGAAACATCCATGCCAGTTAGTTCCGCCATCATACTTTGATATTCAAAGATATAATGCAGTGTGCCTTGTGAAATTTCTGCTTGATAAGGCGTATAGCTAGTAAGGAACTCTGAACGGGAAATAATGGATGGTATTACAGCTGGAGTATAATGGTCATAACTTCCAGCTCCGGCAAAAATAGTAAGCTGACGATTACAGTTGCCAAGATTTTCAAAATAGCGACGAAGTTCTATCTCGCTCTTTGCCGATGGTATTGCATATTCATCATTAAAACGCACATTTTCCGGAATATCGGAATACAGTTCTTCCAAACTGTCAATCCCGATCTTTGAAAGCATCGTTTCAATATCTGTGGTTGTATGAGGAAAATATTTATATGCCATAGCGCCTGTATTTATTTTGCACAATATGCTTCGTATGCTGCTGCATCCATAAGATTGGCAAGTTCCTCTTTGTCAGATAGCTGAACCTTTATAATCCATGTTCCAAAAGCATCTGAGTTGATGAGTTCTGGAGAATCTTCCAAACTTTCGTTAATCTCTACTACAATACCTGACACAGGAGAAATTATGTCAGACGCGGCTTTCACGCTCTCTACTGCTCCAAATTCTTCGCCTGCTGTAACTTCATCGTCAACTTCTGGCATATCTACATAAACAACATTTCCTAATGCGTTCTGCGCATAGTCGGTAATTCCGACGTAACCATACTCACCTTCAATTCTAACGTATTCGTGTGACTCTGAATAATAGAGACCTTCCATAAATTTTGCCATAGTATTCTATTTTTTAAAGGGTTATTGTTTTGTTTAATTAGTCTTTCTTATAATGTTTTTCATAGAAACGCTTCTTCACGACCTCACCAGAAAAAGTCTTCTTACGTATCTGCACTTCAACCTGTGTGCCTAGTTTTGCGTATCTACTGTCAACTAGCGCCATGCAAACGCTTTTGTCTGTTGATATAGAATGATACCCTGTTGTAACCTCACCAACAACTTGTCCGTTGTGAAGAACAGTATATCCGTGACGTGGGATAGCACGGTCTGAGAGCAATATTCCAACAACTTTTTTTTCTGGCCCTTCTGTTTTCTGCCTAACAATGGCTTGCTTTCCAATAAACTCGGGTTTATCAAGTTTACAGAACATACTCAATCCTGCCATAACTGGTGATATTTCAGATGATAGCTCATCACCATAGAGAGGAAGTCCCACTTCAAAACGAAGGGTATCGCGACACCCCAATCCACAAGGTTTGCAGTCTCCGCTTTCCATTAGTTTATCCCAGCTGCGCTGAATAAAGGTGTGACTTCCGTATATTTCAAAGCCATCTTCACCTGTATAACCCGTACGACTGACAATTATCGTTTCCCCATCAATTTCTATTGTTTTTTCTGTATAAAAAGCAAGTTCCTTGCATGGCAATGACAGAACATTCTCTACAACATTCTCTGCTTCCGGTCCTTGCACGGCAAGCTGTCCATAATAGTCTGAACGATTAGCCATATCTATATTGAAACCTTCTGCCTGTGTTGTCATCCAAGCCCAATCTTTTTCGATATTTGCAGCATTTATAACGATGAAGAAATTGTCTTTCCCCATTTTGTAAACAAGCAAATCATCTACGGTCCCTCCGTTTTCATAAAGCATCATGCCATAATATATTTTACCTATCGGGGCATTAGCTACATCATTAGTAAAAATGTGGTTTACATACCTCTCCGCATCGGGACCACTAACGGTAACTTCGCCCATATGGGAAACATCAAAAACACCACAATGTTGGCGTACGGCATTGTGCTCTTCTATTATAGAAGAATACTGAATTGGCATCATAAAGCCGCCAAAAGGCTGCATTAAAGCACCAAGTGCCACATGACGGTCATAAAGACATGTTTTCTTTTCTTTCATAGTTATCGAATTTGGCTTTTCATATTGTATTTTTCAAAAAATATCATTGGATACACACTGTAAATAACCCTATTTACTATTCTTGAACAAGTAGACTGACAAAATCTTGCTTTTCAAGATTCATTATTATGTTATCAAGTCGTTCCGGCAATGCTTCATTTACTTTTTCACGAATAAGCTCAACGCCATGTAAGGGATTGAGTAGCTGATTGTCAATGTCACCCAAAAGAAGATAATCACCTACTAGATTTATCTTCATTATTTTCCCATTTTTAAGTTCCATTCTAACCTCAAGATTGCCTACTCCATCTATTCTACTACTGCGTACTATGTTATATTTCGGGTTTCTCCCATAAATGAATTCATGTGAGAGATATTCCTTTTCTATTTCAGCTATCGCTGCTTCGTCAGAATATGTTAGAGTTATCTCTTTGTCACAAAGCCTAGAACGAACAAACGCTTTAAACTCTTCCAAACTAATATCTATATAATCTTTCAATAACGTTATACGCTGTCGAACGCTTTCAATCCCCTTACTTCTAAGTTTCTCACAATTTGGCGTTATACTACCTACCATATTAATAATGTTTGTGTCATATAGCATTGTGCCGTGAACTATACTACGCTGTGGAATACGATAAAAAGCATTTCCAGAAACCTTAAGTCCGTCTACAAGAATATCGTTACGACCACTTGTCGTTGCGTCAAGTCCTAATTTACGCAAAACAGACACTACCATCATTATGTATCGATTATAGGTAAAGCCAACATTACCATCTGCCGTAATATAAGAAAACATTATGTTACTTTTATCTGCGTAAACACAACCACCTCCACTTTTCCGACGATAAGTTTGAATGTTGTTCTTTTTACAAAACTCCAAATTTACTTCGTTCTCTATCAATTGGTTTCTTCCGAATATCACAGTTGGTTCAACTTGCCACATAAAGAAATAATCATTTGACGGCAAATGGCGAGCAACATATTCCTCCATCGCTAAATAAAACGGAAGGCGATGTTCACAGGTAGATTTATGGTTTACATATATCATACATAATTAGACTCTATGGTTTTACGGTGTGAAGTTAGCAAATTATTCTGATAACAAAAATAAAAGTCTATCATTTTTATATATTTATGGAATAATTATCACATGCTATCCGCAGTCGAAGTGGATTTTCAGAGCAAATATTTTTATTACTGTGGTCATTTAGACAGCAATAAATAAAAAAACTTCAAACTTAAAAGTTTGAAGTTACTAGAGGTACCTAGCAGAGTCGAACTGCTCTACACGGTTTTGCAGACCGTTACCTA
>CAVAAS010000024.1:0-40153 GCA_963586715.1 Barnesiella intestinihominis | reverse complement strand
TAAAGGAAAAATATGCCGAAAAACATGTTATTTCGCGTTTCTTTACAAAAGAAATGCACGTATGAGGGGCATTACATTATTATATATAATATCACTCCGGCGGATTTATCTTTAAAAGTGCTATTCGCCGTTCGCGGTAACGAAAGGGGAAATGGTGTTTTGGATGTGGGGAGACTGGTATTAGCGCGCACGCGGGAGATTATTTAAGCGCGGGGGAAAGAAGATTAACAAGTGGGATAAAAAATATTGCCTTGCGGGGGATTGGGAGAAGGGCGCGGGGGGAGAACACATATCACATTATTATATTATAATATCATGCTCAAAGAAAATACATTGTTCATGCCACTAGATAACAAGGGATGCATAGAAAAGACTAAGTTCTGTAACACAGAATTATCAGCTTCGCTTAAGGAACTTCTAAAACATGTATTAAATAATGGCAAAAAAAAACACGGAAACATGTTTTTTAACATGTAAAAAAGTTTTGTAACACCGACAAAAAGAGATATTTTTGCAAACGTTATCCTGAATACAATCTTTTTACCTTAAAAGCTAATACCTATTGAGTAGAAAACGGTTCTCTGTGAAGAGGACCGTTTTTTATGTAGTGAAGAGCTATACTCCCCACAAATATGCCTTTCTATAGAAATTTGTTAGTATTTTTGCGCTATAAATATTATTGGCAGAAAAAGCAGCAAAAGATATCGCAAAGCAGATTCACTATCAAATAAACATGCCTAATGGTATAAGCAAAATCCAAGTTATCAAGTTGGACGCGAAAATAATAGAATTAACAAGAAACCTTTATCATGAAGAAAATAATAATAACAAGTCTGTTGTCTGTAGTCCTAAGCACTTTTCATACAGAGGCACAGACAATGAAAGTGGGAGATTTTCTGAAAAAACAGGAGGTAAACACCACTGATTTCACTAAACCGCGAAAATGGCAATACAAGCCAGATGGTCAGGACATCGTTTGCATAAATGGCGAGAACCGCTATACCCGAGCATTATACGGGAGCCATGATGAGGACAGACTGGAAACAAGCGACCGCCCAGTGTTTGTGGCTTATGCAAAGAAAGACAGCCGCAACATCAGTTTCAGCATAACTTTCGGAGAGAAAACCACGAATCTCGAAAAGACCGACTACTGCGAGTCCCGATATACGGCAGGCAGACGAACTTACACACTGAAGGACAAAAGTTGGGGCAAAGGCGTGGTCAAAATTTCCGTCCTTGCTTTCCCCGACCGCAGAGGGGGGATATGGAAATTTGAAACAGAGGGATTCAGCAACAAAGTCAGAATAACTTGCTCCATGTGCGACATCGCCAATCAAAAACTGAAACGTTGGGGCGACATGGGGGGAGAAGTACCTGGCTCTCTTGAAGCTTCGGCAGACAAGAAAAACTTGCAGGAAATATCCTGGTATGCAGAGAACGCGACCTCGTTCCTAACGTTCGACAAGCTTCGCCTCAACGTAGCCACGCCATGCCAGTCAGGAATAGACGCAACAAGCGCTGCTGCTACCGACAAGAAAAAGCTGACTTCGTTCAGCAACGAATACGATAAAGCAGAAAATTACCGCAAGACTCTTGCAGGAAGTGTGGAATTCAACACACCAGACCCATATATAAATACCCTCGGCGGCATATTGACAACGACAGGCGACGGGGCATGGGACGGAGAAACTTTCCTGCACGGAGCAATTGCATGGCGCACGCAACTGCCCGGTTGGAGGGGGGCTTATATTGGAGACTTCCTGGGATGGAACGACCGCGCCGTAAAACACTTTAACGCTTATGCAGAAAGCCAGGTAAAAAACGTTCCTTGCACTATCCCCCACCCCACACAAGACAGCACTAAAAATTTATGCCGGGCTGCACGTATCTGGGGTACACCAATGTATAGCAACGGATACATCTGCCGTACGCCACACCGTAACAACATCATGCACCACTACGACATGAATCTTAACTACATCGACGAACTGCTATGGCACTTCTCGTTTGATGCAGACAAAGAATATCTTAGAGCGATGTGGCCAGTGTTGAAAAGTCATTTGGCATGGGAAAAACTTAACTATGACCCTGACAACGACGGGTTGTATGACGCATACTGCTGTATATGGGCAAGCGATGGATTGTATTACAACAGTGGCGGTGTGGCACACTCAACGGCTTATAACTACAGAGGCAACAAGATAGCAGCACGCATAGCCGAAATATTGGGTGAAGATCCGCAACCATACAGAGAAGAAGCCAGCAAAATCCTAAATGCCATGAACCAGCAGTTGTGGATGGAGGACAAAGGCTGTTGGGCTGAATACAAAGACATAATGGGACTAAAACGCAGGCATGAGAGCGCTGCGCTATGGACTGTATACACACCAATAGACAGCTATGCATGCACACCAGAGCAGGCATACAGTGCCACGAGGTACATTGACGAAAACCTACCCCACATACCTATCAATATTGAAGGGGAGAATTCAGACTTCTATACGCTAAGCACAACAAACTGGATGCCTTATGTCTGGAGTACAAACAATGTGGCACATGCAGAAGTCATGCATACAGCCTTGGCATATTTCCATGCGGGAAGAGCCGATGAAGCATTCAAACTGATGAAAAGCGACTTGCTTGACGAGATGTATCTTGGGGCAAGTCCTGGAAACATAGGACAAATCAGCTACTACGACGCTGCACGCGGAGAGACATACCGTGACTTTGCCGACAACATTGGCGTTACTGCAAAAACAGCCATTCAAGGGCTTTATGGCATTTCGCCCGATGCCCTCAACGAACGGTGCTACATCAGACCAGGCTTTCCGTCAGAATGGGATAGCGCATCAATAAAAACTCCATATATAGAATATTCGTTTAAACGTGACGGCAACAAAGAGGTTTATGAAATAATGCAGAATTTCAAACAACCCTTGCAGATTATTATAAGGCAAAATACGGGCAACGGCAGATACAAAGAAACGCTACTGACAAACGAAAAGCACCAACACATTGTGTTGGAGAGGGCAAACGTTTCGGATGATGTTAACGCCAAGATAAAAATGACGGTAAAACAGGGAGACAATAACTGCGGAACATCGTTTGAAAATGTGAAGACAAAAGATTGCCGCATGGTAAAGCTTGACAAATACATGAATTCCGACGTGACAGACATATTCAAAAATGAATATACGTCACCGTCATCACCCTATACCACATTGCGTATTCCGAAAAACGGCTACGGCGAATGGTGCCATCCGTTGTTCTATGCCGAGACCAACGACTCTGTGTTCCGTTCTATGATTAAAGGCAATGTGTATACAGCTACAACGGACGATGGAAAAACAATCCGCTTCCGCTCTTCTGCCAAAGGAAAGAACATCGCCTATACCTCCCTCTGGGACAACTACCCCGACAGCATTACTATTCCTCTTAAAGGCAAGGCGTCGCATGCATATCTGTTGCTTGCGGGAACAACCAACCAGATGCAGAGCCGTATTCCCAACGGAGTAATATACGTAACATACACCGACGGCAGCGAAGAGCGTTTGGAACTGATAAATCCAGACAATTGGTGCCCCATAGAACAAGACTACTATGTTGACGACTTTGCATTCAAAGTAAACTGTAAGCGCCCGTATCGTGTGCATCTAATGTCAGACAAGGTGAGTCGTGACCTTGGCAAACAACTCGATATAAACGGTGTTTACGGACGAGAAATTAAGGGAGGGGCAGCAGAAATGCTTGATTTAAAGCTCAATCCTGACAAGAAACTAAAAAGCATCACACTGAGGACACTCTCTAACGATGTGGTAATTGGCGTAATGGGAATAACATTACAAAAATAACATCCCACTTATCACAAACCACCCCTTCTTCAAGGCAGGCCATACGGCTGGTCACACAAAAGAAGGGGTGTTTTGTATTCCTTGAGAAAGTTTGCAAACAAATTGATTTCATATTAGACTTTTTTAAATATATTTGCATAACAAACAATCTGACACCATTATATATAAAGACAAAACTAATGAAAAATACCATACTATTGGGCCTGTTCGCCGCATCATGCCTTTCGGCATTTTCTTCACAACTACTACCTCTCCCCACACGCGAGGCACGTCCGGGCGTAAGATGGTGGTGGCTCGGCTCGGCTGTCGACGAGAAAAATCTTTCGTGGAACCTTGAGCAACTATCAAAAGTGGGTATCGGAGCAGTGGAAATAACCCCAATATACGGTGTGCAAGGTAATAATAAGAACGAGATACCATACCTTTCGCCGAAATGGATGGAGATGCTACGATACACGGAGGCAGAGAACAAACGACTGGACATTGAGACTGACATGGCAACCGGAACGGGATGGCCATTCGGCGGACCGTGGGTACCTCTGCACGAGGCGGCTTGTAAGGCTGTGTTCGTGGATACTGTTGTCAATGCAAAAACAGATGTCAACGACATTAAATTCGACGTCCCCCAAAAGGAACGTCCCTACTCCATTTTTAAACTTGCCAAGGCATTCCCGATAAATGGTGAGCCGGACAGAAAGAGAGTGATTGCATTGTATGAGGGAAGGACAAGAATGAAAGTTAAACGTGCGGCACCTGGCGGAGAAGGATACGTAATTGACCACTTCGACTCTACAGCAGTGGCACACTATCTGGCGCACATCGACAGTGCTTTCGTGGCTTCAAGTACCCCATTCCCACACACATTCTTCAACGATAGCTATGAGGAGCACATAGCCGACTGGACACCAACGTTGCTCAGCGAGTTTTATAAACGCAGAGGCTATAGGCTTGAAGACAAGCTTGACGCTCTTGTTGACAGAAATCCGGACATTGTTGCGGACTATCGAGAAACGCTCGGCGACTTACTTCTTGAGAATTTCACAAAACAATGGACGTCATGGGCTCATAGCCACGGTGCTATTACGCGCAACCAAGCACATGGTTCGCCTGCAAACCTTATAGACTGCTACGCTGCAGTGGACATTCCTGAAATCGAGGGGTTCGGGCTAACAGACTTCGGGATAAATGGATTGCGCACTGATTCGGGCATGACCCGACCGAACTACAGCGATCTCAGCATGCTGAAATATGCACCTTCAGCAGCTCATATAACTGGCAAAAAATACACCTCCAGCGAGACTTTCACATGGTTGACGGAGCATTTCCGCACGTCACTGAGCCAAATGAAGCCCGACATGGACCTTATGTTCTGTGCAGGAGTGAACCATATGTTCTTCCACGGCACGGCATATTCACCAAAAGATGAAGCTTGGCCGGGATGGAAATTCTATGCCTCAGTGGACATGAGTCCAACGAACTCAATCTGGCGTGATGCACCGGAACTGATGAAATATATAACGAATTGCCAAACATACCTGCAATGGGGCGAACCTGACAACGATTTCCTTGTTTATCTTCCCGTAACCGACATGTGGAAGACTAACACAAAGAAACTGCTAATGCAGTTTGATATTCACTCAATGGCGAAGAAAGCTCCAGAATTTATCAAGACTATCCTCGACATTGACAAGGCTGGCTTTGACTGCGACTATATCAGTGACCGCTATCTTCTCACCTCATCGGCAAAAGACGGGCGCATCATAACAGATGCGGGGACAAGTTATAAAGCCCTGATAATACCAGACAAAGCCAACATAAGCAAGAAACTTAACGAATGGATTGGCACATTGAAGAATAAAGGTATAACAGTTATCTACGGCACATCGCCCACCCTAATGGCTTCGGCTGCTAATGAAGAAAAGATGAAAAGTTCAATGGGCCTGAAAATGATACGTAGGAAAAATCCTATAGGTCACCATTATTTCATTGCGAACCTCACCGATCACGACATCAATGCGCCTGTGGAACTGGCAGTTAAGGATACATACGGACTGTGGTATAACCCAATGACCAACGAATACAGCAACGCTTTATGGGAGAACAACTCCTTGAAAATAAATCTAAGAAGCGGTGAAAGCCGAATACTCATCTGCTCAGAAAAAACTGTTGACGAATGGGGAATAAACAAAGACTCCATAAAAATAGTTGACGAAGCTCCATGCCACGACAGCAAAACAATAGACATAACCGATAACAAATGGACTCTTTCATTCATAGAAGAAACTCCTAACGTGGGGGAAACCTTCAAACTCAATAAGCTTGAGACTTGGGAAGGTCTCTCTGACAGTGCCGCCGTGACCATGGGAACAGGAGTCTACGAAACATCATTCAAGCTATCAAAGGAAGATGCTCGCAGACAGTGGACTATAGATTTGGGCGATGTAAGAGAAAGTGCAAGAGTATACATAAACGACACATATGTTGGCTGTTGTTGGGCGGTTCCATTCACGCTAAAATGCGGCAACACAATGAAGAAAGGTATAAACCGCTTACGCATAGAAGTAACGAATCTTCCTGCCAACCGTATTGCCGACATGGATAGACACAACGTGAAATGGCGCAAGATGAAAGAGATAAATGTTGTAGATATCAACTACAAAAAGACAACCTACGAGAATTGGAAACCTGTAAAGAGCGGCCTTAACGGAAAGGTGACATTAGTAAACCAATAAAAATTAAATACAGAAATGAAAAAGAATATATTAACTGGATTATTACTGTCGGTCTGTGCCATCACATCACTTGCACAGACGTCGAAAGCGTATGACATTCTTGGTATGGCCAGGCGCACAAACAATTATTTCATGGAGAAATTCGCTGACCCCAATGCCATATACCACGCTAACAAAAAGGCTTACGAAACGAACCTTTGGACACGTGCCGTATATTACGAAGGACTAATGGCGCTATACGAAGTTGACCCTCAACAAAGATACGCCGATTATATTGATCTTTGGGGCAATCACCATAACTGGCTACCAAGAAAAGGCAAAGACAATACGAACGCTGACAATCAATGCTGCCAGCAAGTTTATATTGACCGCTTCCTGCAAAGCGGCAACAAAGAGTGCATTGCAAACGTAGGCAACAACCTGGACGGTCAGATGAATACGGGAAAAAACGATTTCTGGACTTGGATCGATGCCATACAAATGGCTATGCCTGTATATGCGAAATACGCAAAGATGACAGGGCAAAGGAAGTATCTTGACTATGCCATGAACTCATACAAATGGACACGCGACACACTTGCCGGCGGACTGTTCAACAAGAAAGAGGGTCTGTGGTGGCGCGATAAAGACTACGTGCCGCCATACAAGGAAAAAGACGGGAACAACTGCTATTGGAGCCGTGGCAACGGATGGGTGTATGCCGCTCTAGTCAGAGTCATGCAAACACTTCCCAAGAACAGTAAAGAATATAAATATCTGAAGAAAGACTTCCTTGCGATGACAAAAGCATTACTGAAATGTCAACGCAAAGACGGATTTTGGAACGTTAGTCTTGTCTCACCCGATACGTTCGGTGGACCGGAAATGACAGGAACTTCACTTTTCCTCTACGGAATGGCATGGGGGGTAAACAACGGGATACTCTCACAGAAAAAATATTCCGCGACAATAGAAAAAGCATGGAAGGCTATAGCTAGCTGCATCCACCCCAACGGTTTCATCGGCTACAACCAAGGAACGGGTAAAGACCCGTCGGCAGGGCAACCCGTAACGTTCAACTCAATGCCTGACTTCGAAGACTACGGCACAGGCTGCCTTCTCCTCGCAGCAGCAGAATACTACAAGTTGGTAAAAGGCATTGAATAAAAACATAAAATGCAAATTTTTAAATAAGACACTAAGGAATGAAAACCAAAGCTATTATGAAAAAAAAGATTATAAATCTCATTCGAATGGAGGGAATAGCCTTGTTGTTGCTCTTTCTTTTGATTGTAAGTGTAAGTCAAGTTAAAGCGCAGGAAACCTACGGCTTAAAGATTGCCGGTGTTGACGTTACAAGCGAAAACTGCAACGACTTGAGCGTTATCGATGGCGTGAGCGGAACGGTGAAATACGATACCATCACAAAAACGCTCACTCTCGAAAATGCGACCATCACGACAAAGGGTGACATCGAAGGCATACAGAATGCTTCCATAAAACGCCTTATAATAAATGTGGTGGGCGAGAACCGTGTTATTGCGGATTATTATCCAGCAATAGCCACGTTCAAGTCAATGACCATCCAAGGCGGCGGAAAGCTATACGCCGAGAGCGAATACAGGTCAGGCATCACGAATGATATCGGCACGCTCACTATCGACAATTGCAACGTCAGTGCGAAAGGTTCTTATGGCATCAGAGGCAACACCAACACAGAGACTCTTATCATTAAGAACGGCGCCGTGGTGACGGCAGAGGGCAACAACGGTTCAATCGCTTTCATCAAAAATCTCACGCTCGAAGACGACGAAAAGATTCTCCATCCTATAGGAGCTGTTTACAACCCTGGTCTGACGGCTATTACGCTCAACGGTGAAGTAGTAGGTACCAAGGTTATTATTGCCAAGTCGTTGGCTTATGGTTTGAAGATAGCCGGAATAGACGTGACGCACAGCAACTACAACAATCTTACAGAGTATGCGGGCGTGAGCGGCACGGTGAACTACGACCCGAACACCAACGTCCTCACTCTCGACAACGCCACAATAGAACTGCAAGGCAACA
This sequence comes from Barnesiella intestinihominis, assembly GCA_963586715.1. GTDB lineage: Bacteria > Bacteroidota > Bacteroidia > Bacteroidales > Bacteroidaceae > Prevotella. The sequence continues at coordinate 31,524 of CAVAAS010000024.1, read as the reverse complement.
CCGAGGCAATAACAAACTATGCCGACAACGGCCTTGTAATAAATATACTTGGCGAGAACAACATCACGTCCAACCAGTCAGCTCTGTCATTAGCTCAGCACACAACACTTAAGGGCGGCGGAACGCTCAACGCAACTAGCGTAAATGGCTCGGGCATTGCCATCGACAACACCACGCTCACCGTCACCCCCTGCACCGTCAATGCGAAAGGCATTCATGGTCTTTCGGGCGATGGCGCGAACCTATCCGTAAAGCTCAACGCCGCGATAACGGCTGAGGGCAGCGAAGGTTCGGTCGTCGGGATAGATACTCTTGATCTCGAATCTTACATTAATCTCGATGGCTTTGTTGATGATGAAGACGATGGCATTGCTATCATAAAGCCCAACCGCGCAGAGTTCGACAAAACACTGAAGGCTGTTGCGGTAAACGGAGAGGTGACAACCGAGAAAGTGCTGATAGGCAAACTTATAGTATATGGAACATTTGTCAATGGCGAACATGTAACAAACGTCAACTGCAACGATCTGAGCATCCTGCCAGGTGTGAGCGGAGCCATGACATACGACCCCGAAACACACACGTTCACGCTCAAGAATGCTGTTATCAACACCGAATACAGAGGCTGGGCAATCAGATATGATGGCTATTATACTCATTTCACAATAAAATTGCTCGGAGAGAACCACATTGTTACCTATGGTGCGCCCTTTGGCATCACACATGCTCCGACGACCATTACCGGAGGCGGATCGCTCGATATACTGTCGGCCAAACCCATTTGTGGAGACTCCCTTACATTCGACGACTGCACAATCAACATAAAATCTTACGCTAAGCGAGCCATAGAGGGTGCCGATAATTACGATTATGACATTTCTCTTTGCACTATTCGTAATGCCGACATAACGGCAGAACGTCTCGACACGCTGTTTGTGAACTATGGCGCAATATCCGGACTGCATTCTCTGGTTCTTGACGGAAGTGAAATCGTAGAACCCGCAGGAGCTGTATTCGTCGACTCGCTGAATGCCGTCGCCCTCGACGGCGAACCTGCGGCAAAAGTGGTGATAAGAAGGACAGGCAAAAAATACGGCTTCAAGGTTGCCGGCGTAGACGTGACGAGCAACAACTGCAACGACCTGACGGTAATTCCGAACGTGAGCGGAACCGCAAATTATGATCCCGAAAAGAAAACGCTCTTCCTTAAAGACGCGACCATCGAGACCTCGGGCGATACCAAGGGCATTGACAACGACACAATAGCCGAACTCACAATCAACGTGACAGGCGAGAACACCATCAAGGCGCAGCACTCTGCCATCATGTTGAACAATACCCCGACAATAATCAAAGGTTATGGTACGCTCAACGCTAAAGCAGAAAAAGGTATTGGCCTTTATTTCAACAACTCACTCGAGATAGACAACTGCACAGCGAACTTCAAAGGAAGTTGGGGAATTGCGGGATACGACGGGAAAAGCGAAAAGCTAACCGTGAACAATGCCACAGTAACGATGACAGGCACAGAGAGTTCACATTCTGACATAAATTCGCTCACGTTGACAAACAGTATAATCGCAACACCAGAGGGGGCAGCATTCAGCACGGCGCTCCATGCCATCGTGCTAAACGGGAAAGCCGTTACCGATAGTATAGCAATCGTCCCCGACACAACCAAGCACTACGACGTGATTCTCGAAGAGTGCTCAGATAACCAAGAGGCGGTGATGGCTTTGATACAGAGCATCACAGGCATTGGCGAAGCTGAATGTTTAGCACTCGTAAACAGCGCACCTTGCATTATTTGCAGTGATGTCTCACCCAAACAAGCACACGAAATCTGCCATGAGCTAGCTAAATTAAACTGCGCAGCCAACAATTACATACACGGAACATGGGAGTCAACAGGGATAAATAGCGTAAATACAACCGCAGATACGCCCCATCGACAAGGGATATATAGCATCCACGGTCTTTATCTTGGTAACGATTTCACCTCTCTCCCCAATGGTGTCTATATCAAAGACGGAAAGAAAGTTTTGAAATAACACACCACTTTTCTATAACCATAGCAAACTTAACGTAAGTAAAATCCATTCTATGTAGGATATTTATCGTTATCTTTGAATTGTTTGGTCTATGACCATTGATAACATATTTGAGTCTTGCAGGGGTTCGCCGAGTGGCGCATCCCTGTTTTTGTTTCACCAAAATGCTGAAACTCTGAGAATATCTTCCAGTTAAACACTCCAAGAGTATCTTGCAATATAACAAGGATTACAGATTATTGGAGGATTTGAAATTACAGGCAAAAGAGTTACAAAGAAATGCAGAAAGGAATTGTTGGCCGCTATATACTACGATTTTTGACTTATAGGCAAAGATTTTTTCAGTTGCAAATCAAGCAACAATACGGCATACTCTTCTTCCTCCTTAGGCGCATTCTTTGGCTTCCAGGCAACGATAAAACGTATGGAAGCGGAGCTGACCTTATAACCCTTATCGTTCCAACCTTTTAACTTTTTCTGCATGTCTTGCGAAAGTTGTGCCACAGGAGTAGTGGAAGAGACTCTATAAAAATAACTGGAAGAAAATACAAGTCGTTCCCCGGAGCGAAGAGAAAGGATTTCATTCTTGTGCGACTTAAAGAAACCCAGGTTTACATCCTTATGGGAAAGTTGCAGAACAATCTCGTCTGGCAAGGTGTATATATTCTGGTCTACTTTCTGCTCATCGGCAGGCAGACGCCTGAACAAAGAGCCGTTAGTGTGAATAGCCAGACTGTGTTTTGCACGCGTCATGCCAACATAATAACGACGCATCTCATCATCGGTGATATGCAGAGGGTGGGAAACGAGCATGAAGACATTGTCAAATTCACTACCCTTTGACTTATGTATCGTTGACACCACGACATCTGCATCCGAAACGTCACAGAAATCCTCGGAAGTGGATTCAAAGACGAACTCTTTGAAATCGGTAAGATACTTTGCCCTGTTTGTCTGCTCAAAAAGTTCCAGGCAACGTTGAAGATAACGCAGACTTGCAGAAGTATAATATTTGCCAAATGTCTTTTCCTTGGCGTCAGTCCACGCTTTGTCTGAAACAAGCGACGTATTACTATTGCGCTCAATATATTTCATGAAGAAACGCACCTCCGCCATATTCCAGAACCTAAACCCGTCCATTGACTGAATAAGTTTGCTGTTCAGTCCGTTTCTTCTGAGCAGAGCCACAAGTATTGCAGCCTCCTCATTGCTAGTAGTGAGCACACATGTAGTTCCATGCAACCGACGTTTCAGCAAATCATCCACAAGAGGCTTATACATAATGTTTGAAATATGGTTGACGACAGAAACAATCCCCTCATCCTTACTCATGGAGATGATGAGATTATGCTTCATGCGGTTACGTATTCCCTTCACAAAAGCATTTGCAGCGTCAACGACATGCCGACTGCTGCGATAGTTCTCTGTCATCTCCACGAAAGTTCCTTTGGCATCATCAAGCAACTGCCGCATATAGCGGGAGTCAGAACCACGGAACTCATAAATATTCTGGTCGTCGTCTCCCACAGCAATCAGTCGCATCTCCTCGTTTGCCGCCATCAGCGCCTTTACAAGGGCAAATTCATCCGCCCCCATATCCTGTGCCTCATCAATAACAAGCACAGTCTTTCCTATGCGGTTCGGCTCAACATCACCGTCAACAATCATCTTTGCCGCACGCCCCACAACGCCCTTTGCGTTTGTCAGACTGCCAACAAGTCCCAACAGATCGAAACAATAAGAATGGAAAGTCTTTATTTCAACGAAATGCGCTGCATTGCCAATCAGTGCCATGAGCCTCTGCTTGAATTCCGTTGCTGCAGCTCGCGAGAAGGTAAGCATCAGCAGCTGCTCATGCTTCACATCTTCAAGCAACAGCAATGATGCCAACTTATGCACCAAGACCCGCGTCTTTCCGCTTCCTGGTCCTGCGGCAACGACAATCACACGCGACTCCTTGTCGGAAATAATCTCACGCTGCCTGTCAGACAATCCGCCGAACAGCTGTTCATACTTCCGCTTTGTTATATTCCGCTGTATCTGCGTTTGCCTGTCGCCTTTAAAATACTTCAGCACAAAGCGTTTGTAGTCCATATGAAAGTAATCCTTCACGTACTGCAGTGCCGCATCATAATCACGCACCATGAGGTTGGCATACTCTCCAACGATGTGGACCTGCTGGATTTTCTGCTTGTAAAACTCGTCAAGCATGCGATAGTCTTCAAGTTTATATCGTAGCTTCGTATCCTTGACACGCGTGATGTGCATAGCATTATATAACACAAGGAAACCACCTTCAAGTTTCAGCGCCCCTATTTTTGAGAGATAGAGCAAAGCCTCCTTAACGTCTTCCAGCTCAATATCGTTAAGCTGTTGGAAAAGGCTTGGCGGCTGCGCCTTCAAGTCCTTCAGCAGTTCCACTACAGAGAAGCTCACGCCCTTTTTCTTTGCCTTTTCCTCTGTTGTAAACTGTGTCTGGCGATATAACCACTCCACGGCAAAGTTGCAAATCTCGAGTCGCTTCTCAAAGCGGCGCAATGTCGTCTCCATGTCAAGCTGCCGTGAGAGAACCATATTGTGTGCGGCATCTTCACGCTTCCGCGCATATCCCTTGATAGAGAGGAAGAAGAGCAGAGTACGAATGTCCTTCTCCGTAGCTGTTGCTACGCCATCCTTCTGCGCGTTATCGTTCAGTTGTTTGCATGATATACGCAGCTTATCGTCGGGAATATGTGCCAGGATATAACGTTCCAGTGCGGCAAAACGCTTCAAGAGAAGCATTGAATGATTTTCCGACTCCCCGGCATCGTACAGATAAGCCGATATGTCTTCAGTGTCGGCAAGTATACCTTCCTGCCGCATACGTTCGACAGCCGACACCACCTCCTCCTTCGTCAAGCCGAGGATGTCTGCCAGATAGTCAACGCGCGACTCAGCCTCAACCTGATCATCTTGCGCCTTGGCGATGTGCTTTTGAGAAATAAGCGACTTTATAATGCGCACCGCCTTTTCAACATCCTTACCGTCAAACAGTACCGACTCTGTTATTCTCTTGCGTGCCTCCTCCATGTTCTTCACCGTTATTCCCGTGGCATAAACGTGCGGAACATTGTTGCCGCGTATCAGGTAGCCAGCCTGTTCAAGAGCAGAAATGGCGATGCGCACGCGTGTTTCTATATCTGCTACGGAGTCATCCCAACCAGCCATACGCGCTATCTCCAAAGCCGACCGGCAAGCATGTCGCCGCTGTTTGGTCATAGACTTCACGGCTCTCCACACTTGTTGTATCTCACTAATGCTAAGCTTCGTCTGGTTCAGAAGGATAAAATGCTTGTCCAGATCGTTGTCACTATACAGAACGTAGCATTTTGCCTCAAGATGAGGGTCGCGTCCAGCACGTCCTGCCTCTTGAACGTAATTTTCAAGAGACTCAGAGATATCATAATGCACCACCAGTCCCACGTCGCTTTTGTCGACACCCATTCCGAATGCCGACGTAGCAACGATAATGCGCACGCTGTCGTGCATGAACGCCTCCTGATTGGCAATCTTCTCGTCCCTCTCCATACGTCCGTTGAAGGGCAACGCCGGATAGCCATCTTTCGAAAGTCTTTGGGCTAGTTCTCTTGTGCGCATGGTGCGCGAGACATAGACAATAGTCGGACAGTCGGTCTCTTCTATCAGCGAACGCAACTTGGAGTATTTCTCCTCGTCCGTCTCGGCATGCAGAACAGAATAGCGCAGGTTAGTGCGCGATGCCGCCGTGGCAAAGATGTTAAGGTCAAGGCCAAGCATACGCTTAAAGTAGTCGCAAATGTCCTGCACCACCTTCTGCTTTGCCGTTGCCGTAAAACACGACACAGGTATTGCCTTTTCCAAGCGCTTGCGCTTTTGATATTCTGCAATAAATTTTCCGATATAGAGATAGTCTACACGGAAATCCTGGCCCCAGGACGAGAAACAGTGCGCCTCGTCAACAACAAACCGCACTACATTGCGCGCCATCAGTATTTTGTGTATAGTGCTTGAGCGCAACATCTCAGGGGCAATATACAAGAGCGATGCCTCCCCGTTCATTACCCGCTGCAAAGCCAGCGAACGCTCTATTGGGTCTAGCAGTCCGTTCACGGTCACGGCATCCGCTATTCCTCTTTCCGCCAAATTGTCAACCTGGTCTTTCATCAGCGACTGCAATGGTGATATCACCACAGTAAGCCCGTGAACGTTGCGAGCTTCGATGAGTGCGGGCAACTGGAACGTGAGCGACTTGCCGCCACCCGTAGGGAAAATGGCAAGCAACGACTTGCCGTCAACGGCGGCACGTGCGGCAGTCTCCTGCAGAGGCTCCCCTTCATATGTTCTGAAACTGTCGTAACCGAAAAAACGCTTCAACGCACGATGCACATCCAAGTTGCCATTACAATAAGAGCAACCTTCAGCACAGCGCGTATGCCGCAGAATATGCAACACATTCTCCACCTTAGGATAGTTGTGCAACACCCATGGCGGCGTAATACTACTGTCTTCCACTGTATCCACAAGGGCAAGGGCATACGACAGCTCTACGGGCAGACTGTCAATGAGGCTCTCAAGGTCGGCATGTTGGCAAATTCTTCCGCCATAAGTGTTGCGTATAATGTCAGAAAGATCCGCCTTATGGCATGGCTTGGCGTTGACCATCACAAGAAAGCCCTTAAACTCGGGAACGTCATGCAGCAGAGTGGCGAAAACCGTCTTCTGCTCTAAACTGAGAGCATGCCATGCCGCAAACTCATCCATCAGTAAGTCGCGCGCCTTCTCGCAGTCATTAAGCGGATTATTCATCTGCTCACTGACGAGTTTGTCATCCTTCAGCAACCGATGATAAGGGCGTTCGGGGAAGAGAAGAGGCGAAACATAAAGCGTGTCAACGAGCAGCCATTGCAGAGGCTCCCCGCCAAACAGATATTTCGCGTCATGGTGAACGACATTATGACCGCACAGGAAATCCACCTCCTTAATGAACTCAAAAAGCTCCGCCCTCTGCGCAGAATGAAACATCGCTCCATCCCAACGTAATGCGCCAATGTCATGTATGTGGTTGTCGCGCAGACTCACTTCAACGTCAAAGAAAGCATAGCGGGAAGCGTCAAATGACGTTTCCTTCGGGCTGGAAGAACCGCTGAAACCGGATATGAATCTGCTGAAGAATGACATGTTTTGCGATCAAAATGCGTTTACCATTTTCTTTAGTTCCGCTCGCGCTATCTTGCCGTTGCCTGCCTTGGGGATGGATGGAACGGCGATATAACTACGCGGCAGCCAATAGTGCGGCAATACCTCCTCTAGTTTTTTCTTGAACAAAGACAGTAAACGGTCTGTATCTTCGCCGGGGTCCGCTTCCACCACCATAGCGACAGCTTCGCCAAGCTTACTGTCATACCGTGATATCACGGCGAAAGGAAAAGGAGCCAACGGTCGCGCCAGGCGTTCCACCTCCTCGGCTTGAATCTTTATCCCTCCGCTGTCGATAACATTGTCTATGCGCCCCAATATGCGGAAACGCTGTCCGTCTGGAGCAAACTCAGCCACATCGTGTGTTTCCAATACCCCGTCAACCAGCTGCGGCGCTTCAATACAAAGACATGAAGCAGCGTTCAGCCACACCCTGATGCCCGGTAACGGGGAATAGTATTCGTCGGCATCCCTTCCGCTTATGCGTCGCATAGCGATATGGGAGAGTGTTTCTGTCATGCCATAGGTGCTCCACACGGCGTTGGGGAAGCCACGCAAGATGTCTGCCAGCTTCTCGTCAATTGCCCCTCCGCCAATAATGAGATTACGTATGGAGCGTAGCTTTGCCAAGTCGCCGTCGTTCTCCACACTGCATGCCACCTGCAGTGGTACCATGGCAGCAAAGGTCGGCACTTTGTCTAGCGAAGCCAATGGTCGGGAACACGGCTTGACATTTAAAATCTGCATGCCCGCCACCAAACTCCTCACCACAACCATTTTTCCTGCGATATATCTCAAAGGCATGCAAAGCAGAGCGGTATCTTGAGAAGTGAGCCTCAGGAAACGACACGTCATGCGGGCACTCGCCTCCATACGCCGCTTCTCCACACGCAGAGGCTTGGGCACGCCAGTGGAACCGCTGGTATGAACGGTAAGACAACTGTCGCTTGAGCGCCATTCGCTCAGGAAAACCTCTAGTTCCTTTTGGGCATCGTAATTATCGGGCATAATGTTCTTTTAGTTTATTTGCGGGCAGTCTCTGCAATTCTGTATATACGGTTTCCGCGAACCTCGGTACGCTGCGGAAGATTGTCGGCATAAAGAGTGCCTGTGCCAAGGCCTTGTGGCATGCACGAGAGGGCAGCGTTTTCATCGGGCATAAACTCATGGGCAGCAAGCTGCGCCACGGCATCAAGACCAACGCTTCCTTCCAGCGCACTCGTTATCCAGCATCCAGCACCATACTCTCGTGCAAGGCGTATCCATTCCTGTGTTCCGCAGATACCACCGTGGAGCGAAGGCTTCAGTACGATATACTGCGGACGGATAGTCTCCATCAGTTCATGTTTCATCCCGGGAAGGTTTACACCGATAAGCTCCTCGTCGAGGGCTATGGGCAACGGTGTTTCTGCACACAGTCGCGCCATTGCACGCCAGTTACGCTGACGTATTGGCTGCTCTATTGAATGAATGGCAAAGTGCGAGAGCTGCTCCAGTCTCCTTGGCGCATCTTCCTCCGAGAAGCCACCATTGGCATCAACTCTAAGCTCCACCGTGTCGGCAGAGAAACGGCGGCGTATGCTCTTCACCAAAGCAAGTTCCGATTCGAAATCTATTGCACCTATCTTCAGTTTTATGCAGGTAAAACCAGCCTTCAGCTTCTCTTCCATGCGCCTGTTCATCTCGTCAAACGAACCCATCCATACCAGTCCGTTAATCGGTATGCCAGCCTCGCCGTGGGCAAAGGGAGTATCAAAAAGTATATCACCCTGCCGTAGCCTCATCAAAGCCGTTTCAAGGGCAAAAAGCACAGAAGGATAGGGCCGTAGGATAGCAGCGTCAAGGTCACCTTTCATCTCTACAATGTCACAAAGGGCACGCAGCCTGTCTGCATAACCCTCCGTCCAGTCGCAGCTAAGGTCGGGCAGCGGAGCACACTCCCCCACACCCACCCTTCCGGGAAAGTCATCGCTCGTTGCGTAGAGCAGCCATATCATTCGCGTTGTGAATACACCTCGCGATGTGCCAGCAGGCTGCAAGAAATGCAGTTCGCGCGGCTCTATTGATATCTTCAGATTAGTCATCTATTGTATTTCCCTGTAATTAAGGCAGTTTAGGATATTTGCTAAAGTCAGGCTTACGCTTCTCAAGGAATGCTTTTCCGCCCTCTTGAGCCTCATCGAGGAAGTAATAGAGCATGGTAGCGTCGCCAGCCAACTCCTGAATACCGGTCTGTCCGTCAAGTTCGGCGTTGAGTCCTGCCTTAATCATGCGCAGGGCTAGCGGACTGCGTTCCATCATGGTTTGCGCCCACTCCATGCACTCGTCCTCAAGGCGCTCCAAAGGAACTACTTTGTTTACCATTCCCATGCGTTCTGCTTCCTCAGCGGAATACTGCCTGCACAGGAACCATATCTCCCTTGCCTTCTTCTGTCCCACGATGCGCGCCAGATACGACGCTCCGAAGCCGGCATCGAAAGAGCCAACCTTAGGACCCGTCTGTCCGAACACTGCATTTTCGCTAGCTATAGTGAGGTCGCACATAAGGTGAAGCACATGCCCGCCGCCTATGGCGTAACCGTTTACCATGGCAATAACGGGTTTCGGCAGAGAGCGTATCTGCTTTTGAACGTCAAGAACATTAAGACGGGGCACTCCGTCCTCGCCTACATATCCGCCGCGTCCCTTTACGTGCATGTCACCACCGGAGCAGAATGCCTTGTCGCCTGCGCCAGTAAGCAACACCACTCCTATGCGCTGCGCCTCACGGCAATAGGCAAAGGCTTGACTCATCTCGTGGGTTGTCAGCGGCGTGAAGGCGTTGCGGTAGCGTTCGCGGTTGATGGTTATCTTTGCCACACCGTCACACTCTTCGAAAAGGATTTCCTTAAAATCGAAACCCTCTATGTTTTTCCATAATTTGTTTGCCATAACATTCTGATATGTATATATTTACTTTAATCCGTTAATCTGTTTTTCCACCAATGCGGCAAATTCTCTTCTGTCGTCGGCGGCATTGGTGAACACCTCTAGCACAACCGGGCGCTTTGTCTCTTCTGTCATAAAGAGTGCCATGGAGTGATGCAGTTCTTCGGCATTGCCAGCCTTCAGATATCCTATGTCGTTCTGCTCGCAAATGCCTCTGGCGCATGCGGTGTGCTGACCTGCCACGAAGCGCATCGTTTCGGGCGAAAGGTTCAACCCTGCCAGCTGCGAGAAAATGCCGCCACAGGAGTTGTTCACTAAGAGTATGCGCAGGTTGCCTTTTAGGGCGTTGTTCCAAAGAGCGTTCTGGTCATAAAAGAAACTGAGGTCGCCCGTTACGCAAAACACCTTGTCGTCTGTGACGAGCGAGAAACCGGCTGCCGTAGACAAGCTCCCCTCTATGCCGTTCACTCCCCTGTTGCACCACACATAATGCCCGGCATACAGGCTTCCAACCCTTATTGCCATGCTATTGGCATAGTGGACATGGCTATCGTAATACATGTCTTCAAGCGAGTTCTCCAGTTCTCTTACTGCCATAAGCTGGGAAAAATGCGGCTCATAAGTGTCTATTGCCCTCTGCGTCAGCTCCCGTGCATCGTTCCATTTCTCTATCAGCGGACAAGAGGGGTGCTCCTCTTCGCAGACATGAAGCAAGGCTCTGAGAAAAGTCTTTGCCTTGGCTCTCACGATGCCGGTCTGAGCCACAAACGTGTCGTGGGCCATTCCGTCGGCATCCACCTCCCAATGCTCCTTAACCTTGCGCGACCTCAAAAACTTCTTTATGTTCTTTCCCACGAAATTGCCGCCCATGGAAACGAGAAAGTCTATTTCCGTTGTCTTGTCGCCTCGCAGAAACGCAGCCATTATGCGGTCGGCTGGCTCACCATACGCGGAAGAAAGACATTCGCTGACCACAAGACAGTGCGTCTTTAACTGTCGGATAAGCTTGTCCGTCTCTTTGTCGGCAAACGGCAGCTGCCCTATTACTATCACCCTGTTGGCAGCAGCCATGAAACGGCGAGCCACATTGAGTTCTTCTTCACCCGGCATATCGCCCGATGAAAGCGGCACGATGTTGCGCACAGCAGGAAGCTGGGTAGTGTTGAACGAGAAGAACGGCTCGGATATGTGCACGTTAATATGCACCGGTCCGCCTTCACCTTCAAGAGCCTTGTTTATAGTGTTGTTAAGCAGTAGTGTCTGCATGCTGCAAGTGTCTGCGTCGCCTTCGTCGGCATCGCCAATGTCTGCCTGCGCCCGCACGAAATTTGCCAGTGCACCTGCCTGAACCATTGTCTGTCCGTCGTTTCGCCCTATCCAAGCCTGCGGTCTGTCGGCAGAGACAACAATGAGCGGCACGTGCCTGTAGAAGGCTTCGCATACGGCTGGTGAGGCGTTGAGCAATGCCGACCCGCTGGTGAGACAAAGCACCACTGGCTGTTTTACTGCAAGGGCAATGCCCAGTGCATAGAATGCGGCAGAGCGTTCGTCCGTCACGGCATGACATTCCACTTGCTCCACTTCGGAGAAATCTGCCACAAGAGGTATGTTACGTGAGCCGGGGCATAGAACTGCGTGTCTTACACCCTTTGCCACGAGGAGCGCGGTAAGCGCATTTACTGTATATTTGTCGGAATACATTTCTGTATTTTTATTCTTTTCGTGTTGAAGATAAAGAGTTTTATTCGGTCAATACCTTGCGCATGGCGAGCATCTTGTTGTTTGTCTCTGTCCATTCATCTTCTTCTACACTCTCTGCCAACAGTCCGCCACCGGCATAGAGAGTACATGCAGTTGAGGCTATGCGCATACAACGCAGCGTGACGAAGAGATGCGCCTCACTTCTCTGCATATCCACAGTACCGCAAAAGCCGCTATAATAGCTACGGCTGGTGTGTTCGTTTTCCGTAATGAAGTTTTTGGCTTCAATGGCTGGCAGTCCGCACACGGCGGGTGTGGGGTGAAGCCTTGCGGCTATCTGCAGCGGCGTCAGTCCGGGGACGGAATCAATGCCAAAGGTGAAGTCGGTCTTTATATGGGCTAGCGTACCGGCACGAGCTGTCGTGGGGGGGCTTTCGGTATAGCCGATGTTCATTGCATCCAGGCGGCGACGTATATATTCTGCCACGCATGCCTGTTCGCGACGGTTCTTTGCGTCCCACTCAACACTCTCCAGCGATGCCTCTCCTTTCGTGGCGTCGAACTTCTGCGTTCCTGCGAGAGCCATTGTCTTGAACACGCCGCCTTGCTGCTCTACGAGTATCTCTGGAGTGGCTGTGAGCCATGTTCCTGTTTGGGGCGTACTGACTAGCGCAATAAAACAGTTGGGATTCTGACGTGCCGCCCTTGCAAAAAGATGCATACATTGTGGTACGGCGTCCATTTTCACCAAGTGGCTGCGCGAGAGAACCAGTTTGCTATACTGTCCGCTTTGCAGGGCATCGTGAAAAGTATTGAAGTCGGCAGCGTAGCCCGCACGTTCATCAAGCGTTGACGGTGCGTCCTCCTCCACGTCGTATACGGGACATGAAAGGTTCTCTACATCGTCAAGCTGCATCTCACGGGTGCATCCGGCATTAAAGCTTGCCATTGTCTTCTCTCCGCCTTGTTCAAACGGAGCTAAGACAAAGGCGGACGCATAGCGAGGATTGCCCGAATAGTGCATCAAGTCAAGCTCACTGTCTTCGTTCTCGATATAGCGGCAAAGCGTTCCTTCGCGTGGATACCTGTAAACGGCTATGCACTTCACGCCTTTTCCTCCTTGGGTTGCGGGGTCTTGACGTAGTTGGTTACATGCACCGTTGAGATAAGTTCTCCGTCGGAGTCGGTGATGTCGACCTGCCACACATGTAGCTTGCGTCCCTTGCTGAGCAGCTGGGCATAGGCTGTCACCGTTTCTCCCTCGCGCACAGACTTCACATGCTGTCCGCTGACACTGACGCCGACACACACCTTGTTGGGGCAAATGGCACAAGAGCCTACTCCGGCAACATTCTCGGCAAGCGCCAGCGAGGCACCGCCGCTCAAGAATCCGAAGGGTTGACGGTTGCGCTCGTCAACGGTCATGGTGGCAATGCACGTGTCCGGCTCTGGGGTTGAAATGAAGTGCATGCCTATAGCTGTGGAGAGGTTCGGTTCACTCTCTATAATCTCTTTTATCTTTTCTACGTTCATCGGTGTTTCAGTTTGCTGCAAAGTTAATAAATTCGGACTATAAGTCAATGCCGGCAAACAAGAAAACCGGCGGGACAGCGCCTTGAATGGTGGCAGTCCCGCCGGATGGTATATGCCGGTATTCCGGTTTCAATGTGTTATTAGAGGTTCAGCGACTTCTTGATAGCCTCAATCTTCTCGTTGGCAGCATTTGTGCAACGCTCGTAGCAACCAGGGCATTTCATAGTGTCCTTTACCTCAATATAGAACTTTATCTTTGGCTCAGTGCCAGACGGACGAACACTAACCTTGGTGTTGTCATCACAGAACCACTGCAGCACATTGCTCGTCGTAGGCATGTCGAGCGGCTTCTTCGTGCCGTCGGCAAAGGTCTGCTCAAGCGACTTGTAGTCTTTCCATACAACGACCTTGCTTCCGCCGAGCTCCTTTGGAGGATTGCTGCGGAAGTTCTCCATCATCTGCTTTATCTCATCGGCACCTGTCTTGCCAGGACGCACAACATTCACTGTTGTCTCCTTTGAGTATCCGTATTCCAGGTAGATCTGCATGAGCAGGTCATAGAGTGTCTTGCCCTGGTCTTTTGCCCAGGCCGCAATCTCGCAGATAAGACAGATGGAAGCTGGCGCATCCTTGTCGCGCACCTTATCGTATGGCAAGAAGCCGAAGCTCTCTTCACCACCGCCGATATAGTCTTGCTTGCCCTCAGAGAGTGCTATCTCGCGAGCGATCCACTTGAAGCCAGTGTAGCAGTCACGCAGTTCAACATTGTTCTTCTTTGCTATTTCGGCAATCACTTCCGTTGTAACGATAGTCTTAACGAGATAGTCAGTTGGCTTGAGCTTGCCCAATTTCTTCTTGTTTTCGATGATGTAGTAGCAGAACATCATACATGTCTGGTTGCCGTTGATGATCACCCACTCGCCCTTGTCGTCACGGCATACTATAGCCAGACGGTCGGCATCGGGGTCAGTTGCAACAACAAGGTCGGCGTTGAGCTTCGTTCCGAGCTTCATGCCAAGTGTCATAGCCTCAGAATTTTCAGGGTTAGGCGAAACGACTGTCGGGAAGTTTCCGTCGATTACCATCTGCTCTGGCACAACATTGATGTTCTGGAAGCCCCAAGAGCGCAGACAGAGGGGAACGATAACGCGTCCCGTTCCGTGCATCGGCGTATACACGATGTTGAGGTCTTTCTGACGCAGGATAACGTCCTGGTCTATCATTGCCTCATGCACTGCATTGACATAGTCGCAGTCCATCTCACCGCCGATAATCTTTATCTTGTCCCAATCTGCCTCGAACTTAACGTCTTCGATAGCCACCTTGTTCACTTCCTCAATGATACCGGTGTCATGCGGTGCGAGCACCTGTGCGCCATCGCTCCAGTATGCCTTGTAGCCGTTGTACTCCTTCGGGTTGTGTGAAGCAGTTACGTTTACACCAGCCTTAGCGCCAAGCTGACGGATGGCGAAGGATATTTCAGGTGTTGGGCGCAAGCTCTCGAAGAGATAAGCCTTTATGCCGTTTGCTGAGAAGATGGCAGCAACAGTCTCGGCGAAGAGGCGTGAGTTGTTACGGCAGTCGTGACCTACCACCACGCTGAGGTTTTCTTCTCCGGGGAATGCCTTGAGGATGTAGTTTGCAAAGCCCTGTGTGGCCATGCCCACGATATATTTGTTCATGCGGTTTGTGCCGGCACCCATAATGCCGCGCAGACCGCCCGTTCCGAATTCCAGATTCTGATAGAAAGCGTCAACGAGAGCTGTCTTGTCGTCAGCCTCAAGCATTGCCTTCACTTCGGCGCGTGTCTCTTCGTCGAACGATGGCGAGAGCCATGCCTGGGCCTTTTTCTCACATTGTGCAATGAGTTCCTTGTTATTTTCCATAATAATTTGTGTTTAGATTGATTGATTTCCTTTGTTTTTCAATTAGATTTCAAGCCGTCTGAACGGGGTTTGTCATAAGACAGGGCATCTAGCTTTATGCAGAGATGCGACGTGCCTATGCAAAAGCAGTGCAAATGAGTGCAATGAGAACATAGTTCTCAAATTGCCGAGTGCAGCCTGCTTTATGCAAAGATATTGTTTTTTTTCTTTTGCCGCAACGTTTTATCCGCTTTTTCACGTTGAGGACAAGACATATTTGCGTTGCCGCAAAAAGAAAAGCGTAAAAGGCTCACTGTCTGTGCTCCGACAAGCGGAACACGAGTTCGGTAGAGCCGTCTTCACATTGCCTTTCCTCTATAAATATGTCTTCGGCGAGCCACTCCGTGAAGGGCAGCTCACCGTCAAGAGGATAATAGTCCGTTACGCGGTCAGCGCACGTCTCCACTGCGTACCGACCTAATAATCGGTTTTTGATGTATACCCGGTTGCTCGCTATTCTGCGTATTTTCATCCGTATCTCGCTTTTCTTCGGTTGCTACTGGTGTCTTGACTGCTGGCATCTCCTTTTGGTGGCAACGTATCAAGCGTATGTTCTGAAGGAACAGCAGCTTTAGCGTTGTTCGCGTCTGGTCGGCTCTATTCTGCAGAGAGATAAAGCCTTTAACGTTTTTAATGCCAAGACGCTGGTCGTCGCTTACGGCAAGACTATAGTTTTCAGAAGACTGCATGTGTATCACCCTTGTGGCTACACTGTCGTTCTGGAACGTTACGGCAAGCATTGCCACGGCATCCTTCACTCCGTCTTGAAGAATGAACTGGGTATCGAAACTCAACACAATCTTGTCGCCGCGGTGATATGCCGTGTCTGCCTCTAGGGAGAAGGAGACGATGTTGAATGGTTCGGTTGTTGTGAGCACGTGCGACGGCATTTCTTTCCATATATTGGCAGTATCTCCACTGCTGAAGTTCTCGCCGAAGTTGCTTATGTCGCTTGCCGATGCCCCCAGAGCCATTGCCTCATCGGAGAGGCGTTTGGATATATTCTCGTATATTTGCTGAAAGCGGTCGGAATGACGCGTGTAATACACGAGGGCTGAATCGAACTCTGATGGCGTAACGCCATGGTTCTTCAGCACGGCGGCTTCTATCTGCCGGCTGCGGTATCCGTTTATCTCCGATTCCGTCAACGGCATTTCTTCTATATTCAAATCCAAGGCGTTGATGTCGCGAGAAGTTCCCGAACCGCTCTGCGGGTCCATTGCCATAGCCAGATGGAAATCAAAGAGGATATCTTCCATTTCGTCGGGCTGAAGATAGCGCGACGGCACCTGCGGCTTACAGGAACTGAGTAAGCACAGTGCAACGATAGCGAAAAGCGCCAAATGTTTTGTCGTGGATTGCGTCATGTCTGTTCTCTTATCTTCTATTTTTTCTCCCCACGGTGTTCTTCTGTTTTGCCCGCGGGGTTGTGTTTGTGTTCAAACGAGAGTTCTGACAGTTCCCTACGGCAGAAAATCAGCAGCAAAACAAAGCCTACGCTTATGCAAGCGTCGGCGAAATTGAACACAGGACTGAAGAACACGTATTCCTGTCCGCCCCACAACGGCACCCAGTCGGGCCACGTAGTGCGGATTATGGGGAAGTAGAACATATCGACAACCTTACCGGTCAAGAACGTTGAGTATCCCTCACCGAAGGGCACGAGATACGACAGATAGAAGGGTGAGGATGCGTTGAATATCAGTCCGTAGAACATGCAGTCGATAAGGTTTCCCACTGCGCCGGCAAAGATGAGGCTCAGCGTGAAGACATATACCGTTCGCGCCCCCGCCTTTATCTGCCTACAGGTGTACCAGCCGAGAAGGGAGATGAGGATGATACGGAAAATGGAAAGTACGGGTTTGTTGATAAACGTCATGCCGTATGCCATGCCGTTGTTCTCGATAAATTTTATGTAGAACCAGTCGGCAATGCGTATCTCTCCGCCAAGCGGCAGACCCGTCTTTACCTCAACTTTTATCCACTGGTCGATGACTATGGCAAGCGCCACGGTTAGCGCCGCCAATAGCCATTTCCTTTGCTTTATGCTTAATGCCATTATTTTCTTCTTGCGTTTTTAGATGCCACGCTGAGTGTAGCGTGTGGCACGACGCGCAGGCGTTCTTTGGGTATGAGTTCGCCCGTTATGCGGTCAATGCCGTATGTCTTGTTCTCAATGCGTACGAGAGCGGCCTCAAGACCCTGTATGAATTTCTGCTGGCGCGATGCCAGTTGCATCATCTCTTCCTTTGACTGTGTTGCGCTGCCCTCTTCAAGCACCTTGTAAGTGGGCGACGTGTCCTCGACGTCGTTGCCGTCGGCGTTCATCAGAGTGCGCATCATTTTGGTGTAGTCTTTCCTGGCCAGAAGAAGTTTCTCGTTGATTATCTCGCGGAATTCCTCCAGTTCCTCGTCGCTGTAGCGTGTTTTTTCTGTAGCCATAATATTGAAGGTTTTAAGTTTTCCACATGGCATAACGAGTGTGCCGTGCGGAGAATGTGTTGATTAGTTGAATGTTTGTCTTTCAAAGCTTAAAGGGCTGGATGGAATATTTGTCCATCCTGCCCTTTTTATCTTACGTTCAGGCTTTTACAACCTTTATGTTAAGTTTCAGTTCATCAATAACGGTTTCCACACCGTCGTTGTCTTTCAGTTCGATGCTGTCGGCAAGCACCTGTGTCTTGATGTATTCCGCATACCCTTGAAGCGATGCCTCAACACTAGGACTTGGCGTCAGTGTGACGTTAATGCGGTCGGTTATC
The DNA here is from genome assembly GCA_963586715.1 of Barnesiella intestinihominis. Lineage (GTDB taxonomy): Bacteria > Bacteroidota > Bacteroidia > Bacteroidales > Bacteroidaceae > Prevotella. The sequence continues at coordinate 13,410 of CAVAAS010000024.1, read as the reverse complement.
TCCAGACCAGTTTCCTTGCGCAGGTTCTGTATGCGGTTGATGAGTTCGCGCGCCATACCCTCGTTGCGCAGTTCGTCGGTGAGTTCCACCTCAAGTGCCACGGTCAGGTTGCCTTCGTTACTTACGAGCCATCCTGGTATGTCCTCGCTTATTATCTCAACGTCGGTAGCATCGACAACGGCTTCCTGTCCGTCAACAGACAGATGGATAGAGCCTTCTGCCTCAAGACGCGAAATGTCTTCCTGCGAGAGGTTGCCCATTGCGGCAGCTATGCCCTTCATCATCTTTCCGAACTTCTTACCCATGGTGCGGAAGTTACACTTCACCTTCTTCACCAAGACGCCGGAACCTTCTACGAAGCGCAGCTCCTTGACGTTAACCTCGCCCTTGATGAGGTCTTCCACTGCCTCGATGTGACGTTTCTGCTCATCGTCAACGGCAGGTATCATGATTGCCTGCAGCGGCTGGCGCACCTTGATATTTACCTTACGGCGCAGGGCAAGAACCATTGAGGTTATCTTCTGTGCCATGCTCATGCGGGCTTCGAGGTCTGTGTCTATTACATTCTCGTCTGCTTCAGGGAATTTTGCCAAATGAACGGAACATTCGCCTCCGCGTCCTGTGGCTGTCGTCAGGTCAAGATACAGTCTGTCGGCATAGAACGGAGCGAACGGAGCGAGCAGTTTTGCCACTGTCTCCAAACAAGTGTAAAGGGTCTGATAAGCAGAGAGCTTGTCCTGACTCATTTCCTTGCCCCAGAAACGTTTGCGGTTAAGGCGTACATACCAGTTGCTGAGGTCGTCGTTCACGAAGTTGTCTATCAGTCGTCCGGCACGTGTGGGGTCGTAGTTTGACAACTCACGGTCTACACCCTTGACGAGGGTGTGGAGCACGGAGAGGATCCAACGGTCTATCTCGGGGCGCTCTGCCAACGGCACTTCGGGCTGCGAGCAGTCGAAACCATCGACATTGGCGTATAGACTGAAGAAAGAGTAGGTGTTGTAGAGAGTTCCGAAGAACTTGCGGCGCACCTCATCCACTCCGTTGGCGTCGAACTTAAGGTTATCCCATGGTTCGGAATTGGTCATCATATAGAAGCGCACTGGGTCGGCACCATACTTCTCTATCATCATAAACGGATCGACCACGTTACCCACATGCTTGGACATCTTGTTTCCCTTGGCATCGAGCACCAGACCGCTGGAGATAACGTTCTTGAACGCCACGCTGTCGAACACCATCGTTGCTATGGCGTGGAGCGTGAAGAACCATCCGCGCGTCTGGTCAACGCCCTCGTTGATGAAATCAGCGGGGAAAGCCAAGTTGTTGTCTATCAGCTCACGGTTCTCAAACGGATAATGCACCTGTGCGTATGGCATAGAACCAGAGTCGAACCATACATCGATAAGGTCTGTCTCGCGCTTCATCGCCTTGCCTGTAGGACTTACAAGAACGATGTTGTCTACGTAAGGACGGTGCAGGTCTATCTTGTCGTAGTTTTCCTGTGAGTAGTCACCCGGCACGAAACCTTTCTCTTTCAGCGGGTTGCTTGGCATGATGCCAGCGGCAACGCTCTTCTCTATCTCAGCATAAAGTTCTTCGAGCGAACCGATGCACAGTTCCTCTCCGTCCTCATCGCGCCATATCGGGAGCGGCGTGCCCCAGAAGCGGGAGCGGGAAAGGTTCCAGTCGTTGAGGTTCTCAAGCCAGTTGCCGAAGCGTCCAGTACCCGTTGACTCCGGTTGCCAGTTGATTGTCTTGTTCAGTTCAACCATGCGTTCCTTCTTTGCAGTAGAGCGAATGAACCAGCTATCGAGCGGATAATAGAGGATTGGCTTGTCGGTACGCCAGCAGTGAGGATAGTTGTGCACGTGCTTTTCTATTTTGAACACTGTGCCTTCCTGCTTCATCTCCATGCAGATAACGATGTTAAGGTCTTCAGCCTTCTGCGCTGCCTTCTCGTCGTATTTGCCGTCTTTGTTGAACTCAGGGGCGTATGCGTTCTTCACGTAGTCGCCAGCGTGACGGGAATAAGCGTCACAGTCCACGCAAGCCTTAGTGAAGTTAGGGTCAAGCTCGTCTATGGTGTAGTATTTTCCTTCCAAGTCTACCATCGGACGCGTCTCGCCCTTGCGGTTGATGAGGAAGAGTGAAGGGATGTGTGCATCCTTTGCCACCTTTGCGTCGTCAGCACCGAACGTTGGCGCGATATGCACGATACCGGTACCGTCGTCTATCGTAACGTAGTCGCCGAGTATTACGCGGAACGCCATGTCCTCCATCTCTACGAATGTGTCCTTGCCGCTCTCGTCCTGAAATACTTTTTGGGGATGAGCCTCGGCAAAATCCTTCACGAAAGAAGGTGAGTTCTTGTCGAGTTTGGCTGTCGGCTTTACCCACGGCATTAGCTGTTTGTAGCGCATGCCTTCAAGTTCGCGTCCGCCATATTCGCCAACGATACGGTAAGGCACAACCTTGTCGCCATGCTTGTATCCGTCCATCGGAGCATCCTTGCCCTCTGGCTTCAGGTATGCGTTGACGAGTGCCTCTGCCATAACAATTGTTATGGGGGCATCGTTGTAGGCGTTGTATGTTTGAACTGCTACATATTTGAACGAAGGTCCTACGCAGAGCGCGGTGTTTGAGGGCAGAGTCCAAGGTGTTGTTGTCCAAGCCATGAAGTATGGCTTACCCCACTTTGTCCATTCCTCTTTCGGGTCGAGCACCTCAAAGAGGGCAGTACATGTGGTGTCCTTCACGTCGCGGTAGCATCCGGGTTGGTTCAGCTCGTGAGAGCTAAGTCCTGTGCCGGCGCCCGGACTGTATGGTTGTATGGTATATCCTTTATAGAGCAGGTCTTTGTTGTAGAGCTGCTTGAGAAGCCACCATAGTGTCTCGATGTATTTGTTGTCGTATGTGATATACGGATGGTCAAGGTCTACGAAATAGCCCATCTCTTCCGTAAGCTTGCGCCACTCTGCGGTGAACTTCATGACATTCTCGCGGCACTTGTTGTTGTATTCCTCTACGGAGACGCACTTGGGCGACTCGGGATTGTCAATGTCTGCCTTTGTTATGCCAAGTTCCTTCTCCACGCCAAGCTCAACGGGAAGTCCGTGGGTGTCCCATCCTGCCTTGCGGTGAACCTGCATGCCCTTCATGGTCTTGTAGCGGTTGAACGTGTCCTTGATGGAACGCGCCAGCACGTGGTGGATTCCGGGATGCCCGTTGGCTGAAGGGGGACCTTCGAAGAATACGAATTGCGGGCAGCCTTCGCGCTCGTCCACCGACTTGTGGAACACATCCTCACGGTTCCACATCTCAAGTATCTCTTTGTTAACCTCTGTTAGGTTCAAGCCTGAATGTTCGGCAAATTTCTTGGACATATTTCTTTTTGTTGTTATGTTTCCTATATTGAGCGGCAAAGATACATAAAAATTTCGTAAATTTGCAAAGCGGTTTTCAAAAGAAAGCCTTTTGTAACAGAAAACATTAGGTACTTACATATTTTTAATATGGGTAAAGAGCCTGCTATAATCCATTCATAACACAACACAAATTTATGGATACACCTTTGATTAGCTTCATCATCATCGACCGTGGCGGAAACGACACGGCACTAAAGGAATGTGTGGAAAGCGTTCTCGCCCTGCAACTCAGGGAGGAGGAAAGGGAGATTATCGTAGTTGGCGACGGAACACCCCTCACGGAGTTCAACGCTGCGGAGAGCTTTGCCGACGAGACGCTCCTTGTGCGCCAACCAAAGGCTGGAACGTCTGCCGCACGAAACCAGGGCCTGAGGATTGCCTGCGGGAAATATATCCAGATTCTTGATGCCGGCACACGGCTTTTGACTGCCGCATACGGACACTGCGTGGACGTGGCAAGATATAACAGTCCTGAGATTATAACTTTCCACGCCACAGCAAAAGCGGCAAGCGATACACCGTGCACAGAGGAAAAGACTCTCGATGGCATACGTTTTATGCGCGAGACGGGAACAAGTTTGCCTGACGCATGCCGCCTTCTCTTTACGGCAAGAACGGCAACAGGACTGTCGTTCAATACGGAAATTACCGACGAGAGTGCCGACGAGGAGTTCGCTACGTTGCTTATACTGAGGGCTGACACAATAACGCAGACGGACACGGCGGCATGCTGCCGTAAGGACAACAATGAACACAAGGGCGTGGACCGGCATGACAAGAGACTTGTGGCTGAAAGGCTCGACGATGACCTTGCTCTTATCCTGCGTCTTAACAACATTGCCCAGCGAATGCCTCCGGCACCGCAGAAGGTGTTAAGGCGGAGGGTGGCTCTGCTCACGGCGGAATATCTTGTTGACGTGTTGAAACTGACACGTTCCAGAAGACAGATGAAATTGCGGTTGGAGATGCTAAGGCAGCGTGCGCTGTTCCCTATCGCTTACTCAGGACGCTCGGCTAAATACTTCCTGATAAACAAGCTATGCGCTTTTCTTTAGAAGACATGGAAAAATATTAAGATTTCATAAAAAGAAACATACATTGACGAGACACGTCATTACACAAGCCGTTTTCCGGCGTTTAAAAAAGGAACTAAAAAAAATCACATGGATAAGAATCATCATCACTCTGGCTTGACCGATGCACAGGTGCTCGAAAGCCGACAAAAACATGGTGCCAACGTGCTGACACCGCCTGCCAAGGAATCCACATGGACAAAAATCAAGAAATGTATGCACTTCTGGCTGCTGAAAGTTGACATCGCCATAGTTATAGCTGCGGCAATGGCTGCCATATTGCTTCCGGCAACGGGGGCTTATTGTCACGACGGACTGTGGATTGCCCCTACCCTCGCACTGGTGCTCTTCGTGCTTACCTATTTCGTTGCCTTCATGGGCGGGAAATGGGATGAGGAGGAAAAGAAATTCCACATGGACCCTCTGTTCACTATTCTGCTCTTCGCCCTTCTGCTCTCTGGAGGTATATCGTTCTATGAAGGTGTCTACGGACAGGCGGAGGGCTTGCAGCCTTATTTCGAACCTATCGGCATTGCACTGGCGGTGCTGCTGGCAACGACGGTGGCTCATTTCCTGGAGGCACAAAACGAAAAGACCTTCAAGAGCCTTAACGAGGTGAACGACGACACGCCTGTCAGGGTAATACGCAACAACAATGTCTGCCAGGTGCCTAGAAAAGACATAGTGGTGGGCGACATCATTCTTCTGGCTGCTGGCGAAGAGGTGCCGGCGGATGCACAGATTATCGAGTGTATGAATCTGACAATGAACGAGTCGTCGCTTACGGGCGAACCGCAATGCGCAAAGACCACCGACCCGGCTCACTTCGACAAGGATGCTACCTACCCGTCTAACCACGTGCTTAAAGGATGCACGGTGATGGAAGGCGACTGCGTGGCTGAGGTTTTTGCCGTGGGAGACGCCACTGCCTGCGGAAAAGTGTTTGAGGCGGCTCAGGTGAAAGACGGTGACGCTACGCCGCTCAGCCGCAAGCTGGACCAGTTGGCTACTCTCGTATCGAAAGCGAGCTATGGCGTTGGAGCTATAATCATTATAGGTAGAGTTCTGATGTACTGTATGCAAGACGACTTCAGTCTTGACGGGACGGAGAATATCATGGCTTTCGTTAGCTATCTGCTCAACTCGTTCATGATTGCCGTAACACTCGTCGTGGTGGCTGTGCCGGAGGGACTGCCTATGGCTGTAACTCTGAGCCTGGCTTTCAGCATGAAACGACTGATGAAGCAGAACACCTTGCCGCGCACGATGCACGCTTGCGAGACGATGGGCGCGGTGTCGGTTATCTGTTCCGACAAAACCGGTACGCTGACATTCAACCAGATGAGCGTTGTCGACTCGTTGTTCCCTTGTATGAAGGGCGAAACGGATGAGGCTAAAAGGCAACAGGAACTGCTCAAGGAGTGTATTGCCGTGAACACCACTGCTCATCTTGATTTCTCTGATGCTGAAAAGACGAAAGCCGTGGGTAACCCTACCGAGGGGGCACTGCTGCTATGGCTGAACTCTAAAGGTGTGGACTATCTGAAGCTTAGAGAGGCTGCAGAGACTATAGACAGACTGCAGTTTACCACGGAGCTGAAATACATGGCTACGGTGGTGAAATCTGCCGTCACGGGAAAGACTGTCGTTTATGTCAAGGGCGCTCCAGATATCCTCATGGCTATGTGTTGCCTCTCTGAGGATGAGAAGAAGGCTTATACAGACAAGCTGGCTGAATATCAAAGCCACGCTAACCGTACCTTGGCTTTTGCATACAAGGAGACGGAGACGGCAGAAGGCGTTTTCGCCGACGGAAAGCTTAACATCAAGGACCTTACGATGATGGGTATCGTGGGAATAGAGGACCCTGTGCGCAGCGACGTTCCGGCTGCGATAGACGAATGTCTCAACGCTGGCATACAGGTGAAGATCGTTACGGGCGATGCTCCTGGCACAGCCAAGGAGATTGGACGACAACTCGGACTGTGGAAGGATACTGATACCGACGAGAACCTGTTGATTGGCACTGAGCTTGCCGCGCTATCTGACGAGGAGCTGAAAGCTCGCCTGCCGAAAGTGAAAATTATATCACGCGCTCGCCCGAACGACAAAGACCGTGCCGTGCGCACGCTGAAAGGTCTGGGCTACGTGGTTGCCGTTACTGGCGACGGAACGAACGACGCTCCTGCTCTGAACGCGGCGAACGTGGGTCTGTCGATGGGCGACGGAACGGCTGTGGCTAAGGAGGCTAGCGACATGACCATTCTCGACAACTCATTCGCTACCATTGCCAATGCTGTAATGTGGGGACGCTCTCTGTACAAGAACATCAAGAGGTTCATCCTCTTCCAGCTCACGGTTAACGTGGTGGCGTGTCTTATCGTTGCCATAGGAGCATTCATCGGCACGGAGTCGCCGCTGACGGTGACTCAGATGCTTTGGGTAAACCTTATCATGGATACCTTTGCCGCTCTTGCATTGGCTTCCCTACCGCCATCGAAAGCCGTGATGGACGAGAAGCCGCGCTCCATGGACGAACACGTGCTGAAAGGTATGCGCAACGGAATACTTGGGGTGGGAATACTGTTCACTGCCATACTGCTTGCCATCTTGCTCTTCTTCCAGCATTCTGACGTTACGTCGCTTGCCGGAGTATTGTGCGGAGATGCCGGTTGGGGTGAATACAACGGTCTTTCTACCTACGAACTGAGCCTATTCTTCACGATATTCGTAATGCTGCAGTTCTGGAACCTTTTCAACGCCAAGGCATTCATGACTTCCGACTCGGCATTCAGCGGTCTGTCGTGGAAAGATACTAAATGCTTTATCACTATCGTACTTGTTATCGTTATTGGACAGATTCTCATGACGGAGACTCCCGGACTGCAACAGATGTTCAACATTGCCGGTGGAGGTCTCAGCACTACAGACTGGCTGCTTGTCATTGCTCTCACCTCCCTGGTATTGTGGGTCGGCGAGGCTGCAAGACTAGTCAAGAGGATGAGCAAGGCTTAAAAGAACCGTCCGAAAGAAAAAGGACTGTCCGCTTTTAAACGGACATCGCTCTAGCGTTTAGAATATGGACATGGCTCTGACGTTTGTCTTAGCAAACAACAATAAAACATTGAACCGCCCCTTACGGACTGATGCCGTAACGGGACGGTTCTTTTTTTGCTTTGCCGCCACTATGACGGGCTAGCGATTATTATCTTTCAACTGTCACTTTCGACCCTACAACCGTTATGGTTGTCTTGGCTGTTCCTATGCTTTCAAAACCATTTATACTGTTTTTGAAAGCGTTCTCAAGCTCGTCGAAGGTTACTTTCTTGTTGCTGTCGGAAGAGGTGTGGAACGGGCTTTGCATGAGCATCTGCATGGAACCGACAAGTACCGTGCTGTGGGAGTCGACTGGAGCAACAGAGCAGAACGTGTCGTTCCAGCCCAATTGATATACACTCTGCACAGGGATGTCTTTCTTGTCCTTCATCTTTATTGTCAGCTTATACATGAATTTTGCCGGCAACTTTGGCTGGAACACCTTGCGGAAGAACTGCTGCGTCTTGCTATTGGGCGAAGATATTGTCACTGGGTCTACGTGTTCCTGACCAAGAGAGTCGGTGTAAGTCAACGTTACGTCGGCAACCTTCAGGAAATCGGTAGTGAACTTGAAGTGATAAACCGCCAATGCACTGGTCACTTCTGCCGGCTCGTTTGAACTTGATCTGCGGCTGTCGTTTTCTTCGTCATCGGTGCACGACGCTAATGATGCGGTGATGAAAAATGCTGCGATGGCAACCATTGCCATTGCCGTTAGTCTTTTGAAAATCTTTTCCATAATGTATTTAATAGCTTTAGGTGGATAATTTAAAAGCGGCAGCCATGAATGTTTGACTGCCGCAAAGTGATATGCTCTACAAGAAGTCTTGTTTTTCTATTTGTATATAGTAATGCCTGTTGTCTTTACTGTAACCTTTACTCTATCCGTTGCTGTCCTTTCAAAACCGTCTGTCTTGTTCTTGAAAGCGTCCTCCAGACTGTCGTAAGTTACTGTCTTGCATCTTGCTCCGGAAACCTCAAACGGACTTTCATTCATAGGAAGTTTCTGATTTTCTATCTTCATGAAGTTATCGTCGTAGGCTGCAATTTGGGTATATTTGTCGCTCCATCCCAGCTGATAAGTGCTCTGCACCGGAATATCCTTCTTGTCCTTCATCTTGATGGTCAGTTTATGATGGAATGTCATTGGCACTTTTGCGTATGCCACCGCACGGGAATACTGCCATGTATATGTATTGTTGATAGGCATGCTGACCTTGTCAGTATGTTCTAAGCCCAACGAATCGGTATACGTGAATGATACATCTGCAACTTTTAGGAAATCAGGTGTAAACTGATACTGATAATATGCCATTGCCTTTGACACCTTGGTTTTCGAGGTCATGGTATTGATGGACTTTATCTCGTCATCACTGTTGCATGAAGAAAAGGATGTTGTCATAAACAATGCCGCAAGAGCTACCATTGATGTGGCTGCAATTTTCTTGATAATCTTTTCCATAATTCTAATAGCTTTAATGTTTGTAATTTTCTTTATACTTCTTTTCTCTTCTAGTATGCTTTTTGTATACAAGGCGTTATCTAAAAACGTTTATAGAGGATGTAGTTACGCGAATATTTTTGCGTGTTGTGCCAATATTCTCAAATCCGTCTTTACTTTTCTTGAAAGCATCTTCCAGCTCTGCGTATGAAACTTTCTTACATTCTGCTGGTGTGATGCCGTATTTATATTGCGAAAGATTTTTAACGAGTGGAAGAACTTTCGTTCCGTCGGCTGTAACTGGTACGATTTTGTTGGGTTTGTCAGTCCAACCAAGCTCATAAACACTCTTTACTGGGATGTCTTTCTTGTCCTTCATCTTGATGTTCAACTTGAAAGCGACTGTCATCGGAACTTTTGCGTAAACGATGTTCTTTTCATACTCCCAAGCTTCAGCATTGGGGACTGTCATTTTTACTATATCCGTTTGTTCTTGTCCGAGTGAATCGGTGTAGGTAAACGATACGTCGGCGACATTCAACAGGTCGGCAGTAAACTGATAGCAATAGTAAGCGTAGAACTTATTAATGTCAGATACTGAGTGTTCTTTTGACTCTTCCTTCCTTGTACCCTCATTATCGTCATCACTGCTGCATGAAGCGAAACCGGTTGTCATAAACAATGCCGCAAGGGCTACCATTGATGTTGCTGCAATTTTCTTGATAATCTTTTCCATAATTCTAATAGCTTTAATGTTTATAATCTTGTTCTTTTTAAATAGCTTTCTTGTTCTTGTTAAACAGCTTTTGTTTCGTCAAGTGTCCTTAACTACTGCAAAGATAGCATGTTTTTCTTTTCCACAAGAATTATTTGCCATTTTTTTCGTCTTATCACACATTCTTCTACGTTTTCTTCGCATCTTCGTCCGTTCATTAGGCCATTACCTTATTATATATAGGAATTTTATATGCTTGCCATACATTACAGATATGTTTACAATACATTACATATATGTTTGCAATACATTGCCCCTGAAAGGGGCACATATTATAGGATAGGGGCTTGCCCCTATCTATCAAACATCACAGTCTTTTGCCCCTGTAAGGGGCAGAGTCAATTAAAAACATAAACGCAGGGGTAAGCCCCTGCGCTATGATATATCGTCCCTACGGGACTTGCCTATTACTAACTACTTCACAAAAGCCCTTGAATCTCTTCTCGTGTCAGCCCGGTATAGAGCATTACCTTTTCGACACTTAGCCCGTCGGCGAGCATCGACCGTGCCGAGTCAACTAGCTTTTTCCTGTTTACCTCGCGCTCGGCTGCCTTTCCTTGCTCCAAGCCTTGCGACATGCCTTTCTTCATCCCTTCTGCCAATCCTTCCGTTCGCCCTTGAGCTAGTCCTTCGGCTCTACCCTCCGCTCTGCCTTCAGCCCTGCCTTCGGCACGACCTTCGCGTTTGGCGTTGCCGATAACGTCGTTCTGTATCATCACGGCGTTGATGTGCTCGTCGTAGGCGTAGCGTTCCGCCTTGCTCATGGTGTAGTATTGCAGCTTCTCCTTTGCCTCCTTCAGTCCGGGAGCCTGTGGCGCATCGCTGATAAAACCTTCTTTCAGATAGCGCATCCATTCCTCCATGGGCGAGACTGCCACCTTGTCGAAATTGTTTACGCGGATCAAGTAATAGGTGGGAAACACCTCTTCTGGGGCTTTGCGTACTATGGTATCGCGCTCCTTCGTGGTTATCTTCAGTTCGTCGTTGGTGTGCAGACCAACAAAGTGGTTCTGACCTTTATATATATAGTCATCGCCTTTCCCAAGGTCGAAGTACAGGATGCTTATGGAGTAGACCTTCTTCACTTCCTCGTAGGTGTCGCCAAGGTTGATGTGCTCCGTTATGGCTTTCGCCACGCCGTAGAGGATGCGTTCCAGGTAGAACACCTCGGTTGTGTTCTGCACCTCCACGATTATTATCTCGCCCTTACTGTTGCGTGCCTTTATGTCCACGCGGTTGAACTTGTCGTCCTCCCGCTGTTGGTTTGCCTCGCTTTCCAGTATGTCCACAATCTCCACCTTCTCACCGAGGAATACGGTGAGGAAGCCCTCCAGCACGCCGAAGTTTGCCTTCTGGCGCAGCAGACGTTTCACTGCCCAGTCGAAGCGTATGTATCTGTCGTGAATAACCATAGATAATGCCCTTTCTCGTTACTTTCCTGTCGGCATCTTACCGACTATCCATTTGCAAAGATAGCTTTTTTATTTTGTCCTTCCAACACATGTTTTTCTCTTTTCTCCTCTTTCTTCTTTCAACTTTTCTGTTTTTCGCCCCATAAATTTAGTATTTTGATGAAAGTATTTGTACTTTTAATGAAAAAGCGTACGATAATTATAAAATTAACACTATTTTTGCACAAGTTTTGAAACTATAAGATTTGATAATGCGCGCTGCAATGGCGTGCCGATGGGCGGAACGTTTTTGGTAAGCTTTGCCCGCATTATTGTTTATTGATTGAATATTAGGTACACTAGCCGTGAAAACACTTGAGATATCGGCTTCTCTCCACACAATTTCTATCGCTTGACTTATTGCTGACCTGTTTTTTAGTCGTGATGAAGACTTATTGGGCGCGTACAATCACTTGGCATGTCTCCCTTGCCCTCTACATTATATGGGGTTTGGAACATTTGCCGCTTTAAATGCCTTGAAACGAGAAATACAAACAAAAAGAAATTATATGGAGAAAAAAAAGAACTACATCAAACCAATTTCTGAGCTTATCCGCATGGATGACTGCATGATCATGGCTGGTTCCCTTGAGAAATGCAATGAGCACCGCTACAACTTGCAGATAAACGATCCGTTGGATAAGAGTGAAGCCATCTGGGGCAAAAGCGACATTATCGAGGACAACCCCGATGATATCGATGCCAAGAAGGACAAGTGGAACAATGGGTTGTGGGACAACTGATGCCGCGAGGGCTTTGTCCACACAACAAGAGAACAACTTATGAGTAAAAAACAAAATCACAAACAACAATGAAGAGACTATTCACACTTACGCTCCTGCTCCTTGGCATTAGCTGCGCCATCATGGCACAACAGCCCACTGGAAGCCAGCCGACGAGCGGAGAGACCTACTATCTCTACAACGTAGGACAAGGGAAATATCTCAGCGCTGCCTCCGACGGCTCCCTCACACTGGGCGGAACGCCGTATCTTGCGGTTACGCTCAACCAGCCTACCACTACGAGCAGCTCGGCGGACGCTTCGTTCTTTACCCTTGAAGCCAACGGCCAAAAGATTATCGCCAGTTTATGGAACAGTCCTATCCTTGGCGACAACCAGCAGGGATATTACGACCAATGGCAGTTCTCTGCCGTTAGCGGAAAGACTTATGTATATACCATGGGAGTGCGCAACCGCGAAGCGGGAGCTGGCATGTTCCTGTATTGGACAGATATACTTAATAAGGGTTTGGTAACTTTACCATTAAAATTGGCTACTGTTTTCACCAACGGTCAATGGATGCTGGTTGCGGAAGACGACATTCAAACTGTGACCATCACTCTCAATGAAACGGATGCTGCCGAAGCTTACAGCACTAATCAAAAGACCGAAATTGCTTCCTCCGCAACGGTTAAGCTGGGACGCACGTTCACTGTGAACAGTTGGAACTCTTTCTGCGTTCCGTTCAGCATCGACAATGCGCAGCTAACATCACAGTTCGGTACTGATGTGATGCTGGCTGAATTTACTGGGCTTGACGCTAGCAACGTAAAATTCACCACAGTTTCGGCAGCTGAAGCTGGCAAGCCTTACCTCATCAAGCCTACAAAAGATAAGACCAACGGTTACTATGAGTTCACTGGAGTTACATCTCTGCTTGCTTCGCCAACGACACAGTCGCAGTCGTACGCTAATGAAGGAACAACCTACGGCGTGACGTTCACTGGCAGCTTCTGCAAGACTACTGCGCCAAGCCGCTCGTTCGTATTGAGAAAGGATAAGGTTTACCACCTTACGAGCGACATGGAGATGAAGGGCTTCCGCGCTTACTTCACCAACAGCACGAACGCTAGCGAGAACTCCACAGCGAAGGTTACGGGCTGGATGCTCGACGACACTACCGATGGCATTACGTCTGTTGAGGACATGGGGTCAATGACGTTCGACGTCTACAACACCGCCGGACAGAAGGTAAGAAGTCAGGCAACATCCCTCGACGCCCTCCCCGCAGGTGTATATATCGTGAACGGAAAGAAAATAACAAAATAACAAACCACGAAACGAATTATGAGAACATCATATATAAAGAAACACGCCCTCCTGCTCCTCGCCCTCCTCTTCATGGCGGTGGGCAACGCTGTGGGG
>CAVAAS010000023.1:0-43062 GCA_963586715.1 Barnesiella intestinihominis | reverse complement strand
TCCATCCGTCAACACCACTCCACGGTCTATCGCCGAGCCACATGCCGCTACCAAAACAAGAGCTGACAGCTTCCCACACCACTTTCGCTCCGTAGTACACCGCAGCTATTGCCCGTGCGCCGTAATACCGTGCCGACAGTTCCTTGCCTTCCTTGTATATCATGGTTAATCCTCCTCCAAGATATTGTAGTAGGTGTTCTCGTCAACCGTTCCTGCGGCTACCAAAGCATCATACTCCTCTTGTGTCAGTGCTACGGTCTTGCCTACAAGTGCAAGCGTTTCGTCTACCTTGCTTGCTGCGGTCTCCGCTGGCTCCCGTAGCCATGCAATGAAGTCGGCTTCCGTTCCCGTGTGCCCTTGTCCCAACCATGCCTCGTATGCGCTCTGCCCTGGACGGGCAACGACGATATTGCTTTTCAACTCCACAAGGTAAACACCGAACTCCACATCGTCGCTGTCCTCCTCAGAGCTATGCGCCACAAGAGTAAAGGCAAGGTCGGCACATATCGTCCGCTTCTGTCCTTCTGTCTCATCTTGCAGCTCTACGCAATATGCGCCAGTATGCTTCTGCATCGCCGCACCGTAAACGAAAGAAATAACCGCACCGCTTACCGTGAAATCGGTTATCTCATCCCGTCGGTAGGCACTGCGCACAAACAGGCGCAACGGACGACTTTCAAGGCTCTGTGCCTCGCCGCTCGTCTTCACTTCCCATGATACCGAAATATCATTTCCTATCCTTATCTTTCTCATACCTTTAAAATATTATTTATTGCCTAATATGCCCATCTCGCCCATAATGCCTAAAACGTCAAGCTATGAGTTCAATCCAGCCCCATAATTTACCAGCCAGTAGATGTTCTCCCATCCTTTGTTGCCTACCTCGCAGACGCAGGTCATGCTTACAAAGTGATGCTTGCCGCCTTTCAACGTTACAGTCAGCTCGTTGCGCTTCCGTCCTACATAACGCTCCGTAGGACTGATGTCTCCGTCTACTATCGGACTATCCATCCCGTCTGTCGCATCTGTTGCGGTATCGCCCTTGCTCTGCGTAGAACTGGTGGACGCTGCTTTCAATGCCGTTGTCTTGGCATTGGATGAACTGCTGTCTGCCCACACATCAACGAAATAAGGGCTCATGCCCGTTATAGCTATGTCTTCCGTGCTGTCGTTGTATATCAGCACCGTGTTGCCTACAAGGGCGCGGACACCGCGCAACAGACTTTCTGACAAGTTTCCGTCATCGTCATACACATCACCGTAATACTTCCCGTCGGGGTTGACGTATGCCGATGGCATATTCAAAGTTAATGGCATATCCGTCTGCGACTTCCCTGTTGTCTGTGTGATGTAATATATTCCGTATAGCCAGCTTATCTTGGGCCTGCCGTACCATTGCTCCGTTACTATATCCTGCCAACTGTCAAACAAGGTGGCAAAGTTCGCCGTTGTTACATTTGTGGCGCACTTGTTTATCATGCCGCCCACGGCTATGTGGTTCATCGTTACAAGACCATTCTCGTCTACACTGAACGTCTTGCTTCCTTGGTTGTTCTGAATGATGAACTTGTCGGCTGTTACCGTTATCTTCTTGTTCTCTATGTCTATGCCTGTGGCAAGTAGGTCGGTGGCGGTCACTTCGTCCTGCGTGTATTCGGTCATTCTTCCGTATGGCTCCAACTTGAAGCCTGCGGCGGTTACTTCCGTCCCCGCGTTGACGCGCAAGGCGATAACGCTTCTCGGTGTCCCGTCGGTCACACCGCTTGACCATGTTACCCAATACCTTTTCCAGTCTGATGTCAGGGCGAAGGTGGCTATCCCGTTTACATTGTCGTTGGTCTCGCCCTCGCTGGTTATTGCAAGGCAGCACCCGTCTACAAGCAGGGCGCACACCGTTCCCGTTCCTTTCGCCCAAAAAGAGAAGGTATAGCTCGCGCCGCTTTCGGGATGGAAGAAATCCTCGTCTATCCATATATCGTCTGTTTCTGATGTTCCCGTATTTTTTGCGTAATATGTGAGGTAATTCTTCCCATCGGGCAGCAACACTCCGTCTTTCTCCGTCACATTCTCCGTGTTCCAGTAGAAATTGCTCATGTCGGGCAAGATGTTCCCGTTTGCGGCTGCATCGCCGGCGTTCATGCTCCACGGTGTGGCTTCCTCGCCTTCCTCCAGCTGGATATACTTCACATACACCATCTTCCCGCTTGTCTGAGGGTAGGAGAAGCACCGCACATGATATGTCCCGTCAGACGGTACATCGTCAAACGTCACGCTTCCTGTCGTTTCGTCCGAACTGGTCAGTGATACGCTCTTGCTCCAAGTCCATGTGCCGCTGGTATCTTCGGAATATACATATACCTTCAACTCGCCGCCGCTTCCTATCACCTTGCCTTTTACGCTCAGAGTATAGGTCTTGCCTTGCTCCAACTTTACATCACGAGAGCAGAAGCCATACAACGTGCTTCCAAGATTTACATAGGAATTGCCGATAAGGTTCCTGTCCCTCACTGCCGTTCTCGACACTTTCAACGACAACTTCTCTGCCGTTTGCTTTATCTCGGAAACGCTGTTGCTTACGCCAGACATTTCTTCTTCAAGCGTGCCGATATTCTCTCTTACGTTTTTTCCGTCTGTGGTGTATAGCTCGCCTGTTATCTTGTTACCGCCTTTTGTGCTTAGCTGGATAACGGGAGAGGGTAGGGTGAAAGTCTTTATTCCTTCATACTGGATGAACGCTGGTGCTATGTCGCCAACGGACATTATTTCTACGACATGTTGTCTGCTGGGGTCGGTGGTGTTTCCCATGCAACAGATGGTGTCTCCTGCGGCTGGCGCGTCACTGCCTGCCTCATACTGGCCGCTTACCATGCTCAAATCAACATACCCGAACTTCTGACCACCAAAGAGGATATTCCCGCTCTCATCGGTTATCTGCTCGTTCTCCGTTGATACGGCTACCACCTTGCGCCAGTATCTCTTGTTCCCTGCGTCCGTCGTCGTACCTTCCGCTATGTCAAAGGTCTCGCATAGCGCAAGGTCGTTCACCTTCCACATGTTCTGCGTGGCTGTCGTTCCGTCGTCAGAAAGGAAATAGCATCGGTAATATGACCACACCGTACTGCCTTCGCCACTCTTGACATACACTATCTTGCTCCCTGCTGGCGAGAAGATATAATTACCGCCTACGTAGCTCAGTTTCCTTATCTCCAGTTCATGGAACACGGCTCTGCCCCATACCTCCAAATCGGTAAGCGACAGCTTATATCTTCCGTCCTCCCTCTGTGTAAAGCCGAACCCTGCTTGCCCCGCATAGTCATAGTCCATGCTTTGCAGCAGAGAAAGAACGATTTTGTTCAACTCGCCGCTTCCGTCCTCATCTATCCCGTAGTTCGTCCCCAACGCAATGCCCTTCAAGAAGGTTATCAAACCGCGTGCGGTGTCCTTGCCTGTCTTTGAAAGAAAATGGTTCTTCCCGTGGCTGGCTATCATTCCGTCTATCTGTCCGTTGGTCAAGCCTCCATCGCCCCACGAACCGCTTACAATGGTCGACACTTGGTTTTGCAACCTTGTTATGGTGCTGACTTCCTTTTCTTCCTTCAACGTTACTTCGTAGGTCGGTATCTTCCCGTCCTGCTCCTTTATCTGCAAGTTGCTGATGGTTATCCTTGTGTCAAGGTCTAAATCATCATCCTTGAACTCCAGTATGTCACCTTCCTTTATCGTCAGATACAACGACTTTAATGTTCCTGTTTCGTCTTGCTCAAAAGCATCATGGTTCCTCGCCATGAATATCTCGTCTACCTTCGGAGTATAGGTCTTTCGCGTATAGTCGTTATCAAACAGCTTCGCTATGGCGTAGCGCAACAACTCGGTTGAAGCGTATTCCACATATTCTTCGGGCATTTCTATGCCTGTCAGAACGAAATGGTCGCCGCTCTTTATCGGGAAATCCTTATAGGGGAAATATAGTTCAAGGTCGTTGTCTTTCGTTCTCTCCAAACGCAACTTCCATCGCCCGTCATCTACTTTTGTCGCTGCGGCTACATTGAAACTGCGACCTCCGCACATTCCGTCCTTCATGTTTACCTGAAAATCGTCGTTCATCAATGTCTTGATGTCGAAATTCACTTCTTTTTTCAGATATATGTCGAAATTCGGCACGGTTTGCCCGTCCTTGAACACTCCGTCGTCTGTCACGTTTTCTTCCGAACCCGTGTCTATCTCGTCTATCCTTACATCGCCTACCTTCATTTCTTCTATGGTGGGGTAGATGTCTTTCAAGCCTTCTTTCTCATTGTCGTTGTCAAAGAATACACTGGCTGGTCTTACGCCTATCTCGTCCTTGTTCGGACTTTCTATGTATGGCCTGTATTGTTCTTCCGAGAAGTATATCTCCCGTCCTGTCGGGTTGATGCGGTCCTTTGTCGTTTCGTCTTGTGCCGCCCACCAGTCTTTCAATGATTTGTTCGGGAACCCTGGCAACATCAAGGTGGTTATCGACATATTGTTGGGCAGGTCGCTTCCGTACTCTATGTTCTGCGACGGGAACTTGTTCTTCCTATATCCCGAAGAGAAATATAATGTTGCGTTTCCCGCTACGCTGGCTATAAAGCTATCCATCGCGGATGATGATGTCTCATCGCCTGTGTCAAGCCCTTCGCTGCTATACTCTGAATAGAATACACACTTGCTTTCGTCCGAACTGTCTTTCTTGATATAGCCTGTTATCGTTGATGTTCCGTCTATGGTTACTCTGACTACATAAGACCCTGTGTCTGTCGTCCATTCTCCATCTTGGCTTGTCTTGTATTTGCGCGTTTCCGTGAACATCGCTGCACCCATAGCTATGTCAAGTACGAACTCTACATAACGGTAGCTCGCGTCTTTCTTCTTTATCTCGGTTATGGTTGCCTTGCACTTGGCTCCCATCTCGGCATAGTAACGGGTTGGCAGATTGGTGGTGTTTCCGTATGCCCGCAAGCGGGTTATTACACTTTGGTCGCTGTTGCTGGTTTCTTCTATCTCATACAGGCCGTTGCCTAATCCGTATTTGAAGATATGGTCGGCTACTATACCTGTCGTTCCGATATAGACATTGCGCCCTCTTACGATGAAATTCACATCGAACTGGCTGTTCACCTGTCCCAGTATGTCCCAACAGCTCTGACTGCTTACGGTTATGCTTGTGCTTTCTATCTCGTTGTCCGAAATCCCGTCACCGTAATAGGTATTCCAGTCTGCTTCCGCACCTCCGCGTGCCGTACTCCTGCTCTTGTTCCTTGTATAGAAATGCCACACTCCTTCGCCATACTGCTCATTCATGTTGGCTTGCAGTCTGTCGGCTATGTCGTCAAGGCTGTCTATATAGAAGCTGAACTTGGGCAATGAGGTATAATGCTGCTCGTTGTCAAACAACACAACATCGAGAAACTCGCTCCTTACAAGCTCGTCTACCATGCTGTTGAACACCACGTTCTCATACTTGAAGCCTTCGCCCGATGTGTTCTTGGTTGATGACTTTATCTTGCCTGGGTCGTAGTTTATCTCAAAGCGTTCTGTCCTGTATTGCAGCCAATCGCCTATCTTGAAATTTATAGGGGCTTCGTTCTTTATGTCTACGCTTACGTTGCACGCGCCCATCCACTCGCCACTATATTGCAGCGACCTTACGGTTATTTTCTTGCCATTTGCGTCTTTCAGCGCGGTCCCGTCCTTGTGGTATATGCTCCATTCTCCCATTACGCAAGACCTGTTATTTCGTTGTTCTCATATTGCGGAGTGATACTTGTCACTGGGTCGTCAACGCTTACCTTTATGCTGAATACCAATATGTCTCCGTCTTCGTCATTTCTCACAAGCTCGGCATTGTCGTCCAACGATACAAAGCGGATATGCCTGCGCCCTATCTTTGTATAGTCGCAGTACATCTTCATATACACACCGTTACCGTCCGCACCTGTCATGTACTCTATCAAAGCGTTTAACGCGGTGTTCGCAGAAAATTTGTCTCCTTTGCAGCATAATGTTATGGTCATTGTATAACCTTTCATCATCAGCTTTTCGGGTACATAGACGTCTGTTCCTTGCTCGTCTGCCCAGTCCCTTTCTGTCAGCGACTTTGCCTCTGCTACCATCTTGAACGGTATGTCCTTGCAGTAAATGCCCCAGTCTAATATCGTCTCTTTCAACGGGGCGTTTTCTGCCTCTTTCTGCATGTATATCTTATAAAATTGGTTCATTGCCGTTTCTCCTTTTATAGCAACAAAAATACAAAAAAATCGCATATAAATACATATAACTCGTATAAATATGCGATTTGTCGGGTTCTTTATTTTTCTTGCGGCGTTTCTTGCGCATTTTGCCGTTCTCTAACTACGACTTTTCCGCTTGCCGTTACCTTTCCTCCGTAGTGGTAGACAAAGCATTTTGCGTCCTCTCGGCAGTCTATCTCTACTTGCGCATCGTCATAAACGCTTACATGCACATAGGCGTGTCCTCGGACTTTCATCCTCATCTTTGACGTGTGTCTTACATAGATGTCGGAAACAATAAAGTCCTTGCTCGTCACCGATGCGTCACACCTTCCGTTCAGCACCATAGTTTCGGGATTTGTTTTGTGCAGCGTTTCGTCTGCATAGATACCATGATTGTGCATGACGTCACCAAACTCTCGCTTCATCACCTCCACCGAGGGCCAGTTGTGCTTGATGCAGAAATCTATCCCTTTTACGAACTTTTCCACCATCTCGTCTTTGCTGCTTCCGTCTTTCCACTCGCCAGTCCATTGTGCGCATAGGCCCAAGCCTACCGCTTCTTTCTTCATCCTGCCCGACAGCTTGCGCTCTTTCAACTTTCCTATTATCATAACTTATGCCATATAGATTTTCTTCGTTCCTGTTGTCGTCGCTCGCATCCAGTCATACATCGCATCCAACTTCGCATTTCTGTACTCTGCCAATGACACCAACTGGTTCATGCCTGCCAACTGCGACTTGGCGATGGTGTTCATTTCGGGCAGACTGGTTACTGCGTTGGTTATCGTCTGCAAGTTGGCTCTGTTCACGCTTACGTCAAGTCTTATGGAGTTGATATAGCTGGCGAGCAAGTCGGCGGTTTCTTCCGTCACGCTCTTTATGGAATTGCTTGTCGACAGGCTCCCGTTCTCTGACAAATCAAGGCCCTGCGACTTAACATAGTCAAGAAAGCTCTCGGTCTGCTCTACTGCACTATCCATGCCTTCCATAACTTTCTTCCATATCCCGTCAAGACTAGTCTTGTCGAGCTTCCCGCTATTGTCTTGCAGCAGGCTTTCAAACTCGTTCAATACGGGTTTTAAGTTGGCTTCAAGGATGCTCTGCGAGATTATCTTCTTGGCAAGACTTTTCATCAGGTCGTTAACGGTGTCAAAATAGGCGTCTGCCGCATCCTCGCCTGTTGCCCATGCCTCTACCAAAGCATCTGTCAACTCGCTTGCCCAACTTTTTAGGTCTACGCCATAATTACTTGACAACCAGCTTGTAGTGAAGTTTTCTATCTGCAAACGCAAATCTTCCTGCTCCTTCTCGTAGTCGGCTATCTTGTCGGAATCTGAATTTTTCTTGCTTTTCTCCAAGCCTATCTTCGCTTCTATCTCTTCACGTTGCGCCATCAAGGAGGCGAGTTGCGCGTCGTATGCCTCGCCTGTCATCAAGGCTTTATTCAACGCGGCTGTCGTGTCGTTCTCGTTGTCGGTCTTGCTTATCGTGTAATGGCCGAACATCTTGTTTTCTTTCGCACTCTTCTCGTAAGACTTTTGCAAGCCGCTCCTTGTGTAGCTTGACATCTTGTAGCCATAGATTCCGCCTAACGTATTCTTGACTACATCATCTACGTTATTCGATATGTTTTGCAACAGTTTCTCCTGCCGCTCGGCTATCTTTATCTGATTGTCTAACTTTTGGTCATGTCCCTGCGCAAAGCCTTTTATCCAACCTGTAAACGAACCGACAACACCGCTTATCACACCTCCGATATTACCTTCTTTCAATGAATCCCAACCGCTTGTCGCGGAGTTGCTGGCATTGCTGAAACTGCTGAAGAAGGTGTTGGCATCGGTCCAGCTGTCGCTGTCGGTGTCTGTTCCCAACGCTTCTGCCGTTTCCTTGATGTCCTGGAAGGTGTTATACATCCCTTGCACGATGTCATTGATGCCGTGGATGATGGTGTCGACTATGGCTATCGCTCCTTCCATCTCTCCTGCGCCCGACGACAAGGCTTCGCCTCCGCTTATCATTGATTGTGCTGCGTCCATACCGTTCTGCGCCGACTGCATGCCTGCCTGGTCTTGTATTGACAGAGCTTGGTCGTAGGCTCGCTTGTAGCTCTCGAACTGCTTTACGCCATCGCTGCTCTGCTGCTTGCCGATGTCTTTCAGACCTGACGTCAGCTTGTTCAGACCGCCGCCTCCGAACTTGCTGAAATTGTCGCCTACATCGCGCATCCTGTCGTTTATCTTCGCTATCTCGCTGGCGTATTCCTCTGCCGTAATGCCGCCTTCTTCCAAGGCTGTACGCAGCTTGCCTTTCGCTATCTCGGCAAACTCTTTCAGATAGGTAACGCCTCGCTTTATTGATGCTGAGAAGAACTGAGCGTAGTCCGTACCTTTCTTGAAGTCGTTATAGGTCGCTGCTGCCCTGTCGTTCTTTTGCTTGCTTTCAAGGATTCGCTGTCCTCTGCTGTCACCGAGCTGTATTGCCGCATCAATGAGCTTTGCATACTTTTGGTTTACTTGTTCCAGTTGTTCGTCAAGGGTCGAATAGTTATCCGAACCTCTCATCTCGGCTATCTGTTTCAGATAGTCAAGGAAGCTGTTGCTCAGCAGGCTCTTTATCTGCTTTATCAGCTCATAGCTTTGCGGGTCGCCGCCGTGGTTTTTCAGCAGTTCTTCCAACTCTGCATCGGGGGCTTGCGCATCTTCCCGTGCATCCCTGCCTGTCCTCTGCGCATATTCTGCCGCAAGGTTTCTCGCTGCATCGGTCCATACTTGCCCGTTCTCGTTAAAGGCGTTCATCGCAAACCGCTTGTCGCCTGTCTTTTCCTTTAACTCGTCATACAGGCTGAATCTGCTGACCGCGTTTTCCAACGCTTCTCTGAACACTTCTGCGGCGCGGTCAAATTCGGGCTTCAATATCTCACTGAACCGCCAGTCGGCAAGTTCTTTCTTCAAGCTGGTCAGGGCTTTCTTCCTTTCGGGGGTCTTGCTGAAATCTAACTCTTTCTCCAGCTTCTGTATAGCGGCTTCATAATTGTCAAGGTCAAGGCCCACGATATTGTCGTAGTGTTCCGCTACGGATTTCTTGGCTTCTTCCTTGCCCATCACTTCCTTCCATTTCTGATAGGTCTGACGGGCTGACTTATAGGCATCCAGTCTTGACTGCCACTCCTTTAGCTCTTTATCATACTTCTTGCCGTTGGTGTTGTCTTTTTTGTTGCTTTTCGCATCTTTGCCTTTATAGTCATAATTCAGCAGGTCGCGAGCTGCCGTTACAGCCGTTTCGTGTGCTTCCTTTCTCCGTGCTAAATCTTCCTTGGGAGCCTTGCTCTTTATAGCTGACTGGTAACTGTTATATAAGGCTTTTATGTCGTTTTGTGCGCTATTTCGCGCATCATACCAACTGTCGGTCTTGCCCCATGAGTTGATATAACCGAGCATCTTCTCTTTGGTCTTGTCATTATAAGGCTTGTTGCCCAACCTTTCTGACATTACCTTCTGCACACCTTCCAACTTGCCCGATGTCTGAACAACGAGGTCTATAACTGCTTCAAACCGACTGTTCGCCAACAGATTCTGCAACGTCCTTTCCACTTCGGGATATTTGTATATAAGCTGTTGCTTGGCATCGTCCATCAATTCATGCACCTTGGCTTTTTCTGCGTCATTCAGCGTTTGGCCACTGCGTATCTTGTTCGCTATCAACGGTGCGGCAGAGCTTATCATTTCTGACATCTTCTGCCCTACTTGGTCTTTCAACCACCCGTCTTCAAGACCGAACGACTGCATGACACTTGCGCGTATAAGGTTTGCCTTGTCTTCGGGCATCTCCATCTGCGCCAAGATGCTGTTTATGGCTTGGTTGGCTGCGCTACGCGCTTTCTCGTCCTTGCCTATATTACCGAATATCTCCGCTATCTTGTCGCGTAAATTATTCGTAAGATTGTCTAAGGAAGCACCCGCATATTTCGACTGCTTATAGTATGTATAACGGCGTTTTTCTTCGTCTACACTGGTCTTATACGACGCCATTGTCGTAGCACCGTCGTATTCTTGGGATATATCTTCCAACAAACCCTTCAAGTCGGAATAATTGCCTTTGCTGCTTAGCTTGTTCTGCGTTATTTGGTTGGCTCTCTCTATCAACTTTAGCTCGTCACTCAAATAGGCAAGCCGCTCCTCATGGCTCTTCTTTTCCTCGGCTTTCATGACGAGGTTGCTGTAATCATAGGGGGCTATCTGCTTTAGCTTCTCCTTATAGGTCTCTATGGCGTTGTCTATCTCCTTTATGTCGCCATCGGTTATTATCTTGAAGGCTGGGGTGTCACGCAGCAGTTGCTGTATGCTCTTCAATCGGTCCTTTAGCTCGTTGCCTACGGTCGCCATCTCTTGCTTCAACTCTTGGCTCTTGTTGATGAAGTAAGTGATACCTACCGTAAAACCTGTTATCAGCAATCCTGGCAAGCCGCCTATCGCTGCCCATATACTTTTGCCAAGGGCTAAGGCACTTGTTCCTATTAACCTGAATGAGGCTAAGGCACTTGTTCCTATTAACCTGAATGAGGCTAAGGCACTTGTTCCTATTAACCTGAATGAGGCTAAGGCACTTGTTCCTATTAACCTGAATGAGGCTAAGGCACTTGTTCCTATTAACCTGAATGAGGCTAAGGCACTTGTTCCTATTAACCTGAATGAGGCTAAGGCACTTGCCGAGAAATTAGTCCATATACTGCTAAAGCTGACGCTTTTTAAAGTTAGCCACATCGCCTTCATCCTTGCACCAAGGGACGTTGTACCTGTCTGTTGCAGGACTAACGCTCTGTATATGTTATACTGCTCTGCCGTTATCGCTCCACTTACTCGTAGTCTATCCAAGTCTGCCGCAGTCAGTTGCCTTGCAGCGGCAAGACTACGCAAATCGGCTCCCGTTATCTGATTTTTTGTGGCTAAGATGCTACGTTCTATCTGGGTCAGCTGTTGCCCTGAAGCCAACTTCCGTGCATAGGTGTTGGCCATGTCTGCCTTGCCCGACAGAAAGGTGGAGATTCCTCCGCCTTGCATCGTCAACAGCTTCTTTAACGCGAAACCGCTGAAAGCCGCCGCCAAAACAGGACCTAACGTGTGCATACTCTGCACTATGCTTGTCAACGTGTCTAGCACGCCCATCAGCATCTGTCCCGACTTGCTCGTTCCGCTGGCGAAGTCACTTAGCATGATTTCCCACGCGTCTTTCAACTTGTTGTAACGGCCCAACAACGTTTCACTCAACGTCTGCTGCATATTGTAGAACTGGCCTCCTGCATCGGTCATGTCCCAAAATACGCTCTTTACGTCCTCAAAGCTGACTTGTCTGCTGCTTATCCTTGTCTTTACCTCGCTCGATGTTACCTTCTGTCCTTCTCGCTTGGAGTACATCTCGCTTAACTTGTCGAGCAATGGAATACCCGCATAAGATATTTGGCGCAATTCCTTTCCGTCAAGCCAACCACGGGCTTGCACCTGACCAAAGGCCAAGGCGATACGTTCAAACGATACGCCCAAACCTGACGCCATGTCTGCCAAACGCTTTGTCGTGTCGTAAAGGGCATCGTACTCTACTCCGTATGCAGCCAACTGCTTTACGTCCTTGTTTAACTCCGAGAACGTAAACGGACTTGCCAACGCCAGTTGCTTTATCTGACCGAACATCGTATCGGCGTTCTGCATGTCGCCTAAGATGCTCTGCAAGGCGATATGCTGACGCTCCAGCTCACCGCCTGTCTGTATGATACTCATCAAGAACTGCTGCGCGCCGTAAACAATTCCTCCCTGCATCAACAAGGACTTCATGTCCTGCAATGCCCCATTCATGCTCCCTGCATGATTCTTCGCCTGTTCAAAAGCCTTCGCCAAGTCATTGCGCACCGTCGCCGCTGTCTTCGCCACCTCTTGCTGGTGCTTCCTCTCTAACGCTATCGCCTCTTGCTTCTGCCTCAACACGGTTCTCATATCGCCAATCATGACGCTATAATCACTTGTGCCTCTACTCATGGAGAAGATGTCCTTGATAGAATAGCTACTAAGATTCTGCATCGCGCTACGTAGCGTATTCAACTCACTTGTGATTCGTGAAAAAGCTGCACTGACTTGCTGTAATTCTTCTGCTGAAAGGACGTTCTTTCCGTTGGAGAATAATCCCTGCAACTGCTGACGCTGGCTCTCTAATGCTGACACCCTCTCACGCAACAATGCCTCAGCATGCTGGCGCGATGAAGCTACGGATTCTCTGCGGGCTTGGTTAACCCGCATCGTCGCTTCTGCCAATCGGTTTTCTGCGGCTATCATTTCTTCGTTCCGCCTTACGATAGCTTGCTTCAAACTTAGCAGTTCGCGCTCCCTTTGCGACAACGCTTGCGCCGCCTCTGCCTCATTTACCAACGCTACAAAATTGCCGTGCGCCTCCAGCTCCTTGTCGCGGGCAAGGATGTTTTCCTTTAAACGCGCAAGCTCATTGAGACGGGATGCCAACTGTTGCGATGCTTCCGCTTCCTGCTGCATCTGACTGAACATGCCATGCTCGGCACTCTGCCTGTCACGCTCTAGCATATCTGCCTTTAGCTTCGACAACTCCGTATAGTGTTGAGCCAGCTTCTGCGCCTGTGCCGCTTCCTGCTGCATCTGACTGAACATGCCATGCTCGGCACTCTGCCTGTCACGCTCTAGCATATCTGCCTTTAGCTTCGACAACTCCGTATAGTGTTGAGCCAGCTTCTGCGCCTGTGCCGCTTCCTGCTGCATCTGACTGAACATGCCGTGCTCGGCACTCTGCCTGTCACGCTCTAGCATATCTGCCTTTAGCTTCGACAACTCCGTATAGTGTTGAGCCAGCTTCTGCGCCTGTGCCGCTTCCTGCTGCATCTGACTGAACATGCCGTGCTCGGCACTCTCCTTATCCCGACGAACTATATCGGCTTTTAATTGAGCCAACTCTTTTAAACGAGCATTGAGCTTGCCCGTTTCGCTCGTCTGTATCGCCATCTGTGCAGCGACATTATGAAAATCTTCCGCTATCTCGTTCTTATGGAAGAAATTAAACTCCCTAAATAATTCTTGGGCAGCTTTCTTTCCAGCCTCGGTCTTTAAATTCAATAAAGACAGCTCCATTGCCAAAGATTTTAAGTTCGATTTGGCTTCACTTGTCTTGACATTCAAATCAAACCACAAACTCCCTAAATTACCGTCTGCCATACCCTCTTACTTTAAAAAATCCTTTAGTGACACTTCCTTTCCTAACATACTCTGCTCGCCCTTCTTCCTTGCTGCCCAACGCTCATAAGCATCGTCCATCTTCTTCTTTGTCGGCTTGGCTTCCTTATTCTTAGGATAGACTACCAACGGCTGGTCGGCTACCATCAGGTTTATCTGTGCTATCGTGTAACCGTTCCAATAGTCATACGCCCTGACACCGAACTTCCGCTCAAACAAGAAGGGGAATTTCTCCGCTAACGAGTAGGCTGCTCCCCATGTGGTGCGGCTGGGATAGCTGCGCGTTCCTTCTTCGTCATCGTCATCATCAGGTCGCTCATCCCTGTCGTCAATATGGTAAGCAGCATAGAGGCTGCCGACGGAATTTTTTTTTTCGCTATATCCATTATGCTCAGCAACTCTACCATATTGAAGTCACTCACATAATACATCCAACGCCAATATGCCCAATAGAAAGCGCGTATCTTCCACATATCGTTAAGCAACAATATGGAGCATAGCTTTACCGCTTTCTTCTCTTCGTTCTTCTCCTTCATCGTGACATGCGTAAAACGTCTTACGGTGTAGTTCTTCAACCACCCCATCTTCCTGCGCTTGCCGCGGAACATGAACTCTGTCGGTTCTGCCGACAATATATCATCCAACAACTCTTGCATCTGCGCCGTTGGCTGTTCTATCTTCTTCTCTTTTTCCATCGCCTTTATAAAATAAAAATGGCGACACGGCATTTTCCATGCCTGCCGCCATTCAATCATGAGGTTATATAAAAGTTACATCAAAGCTATGCTGATTTCTTCAAGAAAGCGAAGCTCTTCTTGCCTGCACCTTCTATCGCTCCTGTCAACTGTATAGCAAATGGCTCTGTGCCTGGATTCTCATACAGTGGCTTTGCATAAAGCGCAAGGTTGGTGATTACAAACAGGTTGGTCTTTTCCTCGTCTACAAGGATAAAGGTGCCTGTCAGCTTCTTCTTCTTCAACTCCAGCGCATAGCCTTTGTATGTTCCGTCAAGGTCTTCGTCACCTGTCGTGAGGGTCGCACCTGTAATGGTTGATACTGCACTTGTGCCATAGAACACCTTCATTACTTCCTCGCTCTTTGTTGGTACGGTCAACTGTACCTGCATGTCGCCTGCCGTTGAACTTGAAGTCCAGTCTCCGTCCAAACCGATTACCTTATAGTGGTTGATGGTTGGATCGTCCTGCGTTATCTGCAACGTGTCAACAGTTACAGGGAGGTCAAACTCTGGAGTAAGGGAGATTGTTGCCTGCGACAAGTCGGCTTCTTCTTGCTGATAATACAAGTCGCATACGCCGTTGAATACGTCCTTCAACTCTTGTTTTGTCTTTGCTGCCATAATATTTCTCGTTTATTTCGTTCTTAATTTTCCTTGTATGATTGTCACATCGAAACCGTCACCATCGTCTGCCTGAAACGTTACGACGGGACGCATCACTATAATGTTTTTCGTTGCTATCGGGAATTTATCCAATACTTGCTGCACCTTGTCGCTGGTTGTCGCTACGTCAAAGCCATTCGGACTTTTTGCCGTGGTCTTGTTCCGCACATAGACTTCTATCTGTGCAGTGGTCGTGAAGTCGTTGTAACCATAGCCTATCTCTTGGTTGTATATGCCCGATGGCAGTCTGACCACTATGTAGCTGTTTATCTTCGTGTCTACCGACGATGGGCGGTTCTTGGGGTATATCTTGTCGCATACTCCTTTCAACGCCTTGCCTATATCGTTATATAGTAAACTTATTGTCATCATTGCTACATCCTCTTATAGTATCTTGCGAGATATTCCCGCAAACTGGTCAGTACATCATGCTTGCCTATCGCTTCCACATACTTCGCGTAGTCTACGCCTGCCACTATCTTCAACTGCCATGTCAAATCTGCTCGTCCGCGTGACAGACCGTCGTTCTCAAACAGCACTTCTTCACTTTTCTCTACACCGTTCTCGCCTCCTGCGCCTGTCTTGCCTCTAAAGGGTCGACCAAGCAGCGTTACTGGCGTTCCGCTGTAATATCTTTCCAAGTCGTATTTCTCTCCCTTGGCAAGGGTCGGGCGTGTGGGGTTTGGACCTGGCGTGTGGTGTATTGACATCAGGGTGCCGTTATAGAACGTTCCTGCGGCGATTGATTTATATAGGTTTCCCGTTACATCATGAAAATCCTTCATCTCTTTTGCTTTAGACATGGTTTTGGTTGCCGCGCGTTCCATCTTCGCCTGCATCTTTGTCACCGCTTCCTGTCGGATTTTCTTCTGTATGTTCTGAAACTGGCTCTCTAAACTTGGCATATCATACCCTCCGTAAACTCCAATATACTATCGTATGGTTGTTGTCTGCCTCGCAGTCCTTGACTATCCCTTCTTCCGTATGGCTTCCTATCGTGCAACGGATTAAATCTCCGTCAAGAGGAAAATCGTCATTGCTCCACTCGTCATACCTTACTGGAATACTTGCCTTGCGCTTGTTCTCGTCTACATTGGCATCGCCTGTCGTTGTCGTGTCGGTATATATCCGTCCTATCCCTTCATAGAGAACATCTTCTGCGTCCACTACGGGCGCATCATCTTCTGCATAGGGATTGTCGTCATCGCCTTTCCCTTGCAGCACTCTCACGATTTGTATGTCGTGCGGGTATCTCTCGTTCTCTATATCTTCTATCATCGGTTATACCTTTCAAGACATTCTCCGTCTAACGTTGTATTGGCTCGCATCACGCCGTGGCTCGTCAGCTTGAACACGCTCTTGCGCTTTATCTGCGATTCGGGTTCCAGCTCTGCGTATATGCCGTTGGCTATCGCCTTCATGTCGGCTATATCATCGGCACTCAGCTCATAGCCGCCGCCCGAATGGGTCCAACCGTTGTCTGTGTCGGAGGTGTTGTTTACCTTGCTCGCACCTACGATAAACCATTTCAGCACATCGGCATAGCATAAACGCAGTACCGTCTTGTCGCAGTCTGAATATGCGGTGTCGGGAGAAAGACCTCTGTCAGCGAGGTGCGCCTGGAGTGACTGCTTCGTCACTCCAAACTTCACCTTGCCTGACAAATAGTCCATTACAGTGAATATTCCGTTGTCGTCTCGTTTCTTGACAATCATTGTCTAACTCTCGTTTATGCCGATACTGTACAGATAAACATATACTTCGGCAAGTTGGGTACACAAAGCTCTGCTGCCTCTGACTCAATATAGATTGAGTGCGTTTCGGGGTTCGCTCTCTGTGTCAATACAAGGCGGTTGCTGTCGTAGAACGCTACCTTGTCGGGCTCATAACCCATTGTCAATGGTGTCACGCCCTGGATATTGCCGATTGTTCCCTTCGGGATGAAGGCAATATTCGTCAGTGAGAAGTTCTCTATCTGCTTCTGCGTCAATGTTCCGTCTTCTGTATTCCAGTCATCTACAAACGCCTTGGAATCACGGCTTACTATCTCTACACCTACAAGGCGTGTGATTGCGGCTTTTAATGCCTCGTCGTCGAGATTCTGTGCGTACTGCAATGCGGTAGCACCTGTTGCGTCTGTTGCTGACAATGGGTAGAGCAGCCTTCCGATTCTTGTCAGCACCTTGCTGTGCTGAACGAGTGCATCGAGCGTTTCCTTTGCCATTTCTATGGTCAGCGGACCGTAGTAGTGGAAGGTGTTGCGGATTTTCTTTACCCATGTCTTCATATAGAGGATTGGGTCGGAGCTGGTGCCTTCTGTACTCTTGTCTGCATTGGTCCACCATCTGTTCTGACCTGTCAGCGTGTCGAAATGACTGCTGTCTATACCGAAGTCAAAGGTGATACCCTTGATACCGCGGGGGTTGTTGGTAACGTCTATGCTGAACTTTCCTGTTGACACAATCTGCATACGCTGGTTGGTCAAAGAATTGTAGTAGCCTTTTATCAGACCGTCTACACTTTCGTCAAGAAGGTTCATGAACACATCCTGCATGTCTTGGTTCAATGCGGCTGTGCCGAACATCTGTACCAACTGCATCTTCTCTCTCACAATGGTTCTGTTCAAGGAATAGAAAGCTTTCTGCGTCGGGATATTTCCCGTCATTCCCTTTACTGAACCTCTCTGCTTCTCGTAGCCTGGTGATTCAGGGTCTACGTATGTAGGCAACGTTGTTACGGTAGTGCTGGCTACCAACTGCTGCCATGTGTAGTTGATGGAGGTGGGGGCGAACTCAAAGCCGTCAATTACCATTCCTTCGTATTTCTCAAGGTAATGGTCTACGAATTGCTGCCATGAAGCACCACCAAGACCAAGCTCTATCAACTTGTAAAAATCTAATGGTTCGATTCTCATTTCTCTTTGCCTTTCCTTTTCTTTACTGTACGAACTTGATTCCTGACGGTGCGGCTTTCTTGACTGCTGCCAACGCTGTGTCGCTCTTGCCGAGGACTGCGGCCTTCAATACTGGCTCGTATATCTCACCATCATAAATCACTGTGGCGGTAGCTGATACCGTACCATCCTTTACATACACATCTTCCTGGGTGAAACCGTCTATCGCTGTTACCGCTGTCTCCTCTGTGCCTGTCACTACGGTCAGTTCCTTAGTTGACTGGTCAAAGATTACTGGTGTGCCTGCTGGAATGACCTTGCCTTTGTTGGCGGTCAATACGCTGGCTGCGAAAGTTCCACCTGACGGAAAACGGTGGCGTATCTCACGCCATACACGTTTCTGGCCGTTGTTCCATTCAACGGCTTCATTGCCAAACGCGTTGCCTATTCCAAATTTTCCCATCGTTCTCTTTTTTAGGTTCTCTCTTTAAAATTATTTCTTTCCCCATCCTTCTTTCTTCGCCTTTCTCGCAAAGAAATCGGTGGCTGCATTGCTTCCCTTGCCTCCACCACTTCCGAAACGGGGCTTTTGGTTCGGGGTCAGTCCGGCTTCTTTCATACCGGAATTGTAGGCTTTCTCGGCTGCGGACACCAATGCGTCTATGTCCGCTCCTTCATCGGGAACATCAAGGGAACCGACCGCATGTCTCATAAAATAACCGTTTACTTCCATGCCGCCCTTTTCCATCTTCTCGCGTAAGCCTTTCTTTACGCTTTCCAACACGGCGTTCTTCGCCTCGGTCTTCTTGCGTGTCTCGCTCTCGACCTTCAACGCGTCCAACTCTGCTCTCATCTGCTTGATGGTGTCGCTCTCTTCCTGCTGGCCTTGCGGCTTTACGACGGTCTCGCGTTGCTTGCCCTTCCATTGCTTCTTGTACTCGTTGACTTGCTTCGATACATCGGCATGGAGATTCCCGTCAAGGCGTTTTAAACGGCTTGCTATCCTGGTTACCAACTTGGCATTTGCTTCCTCGTCTTCGCCAAAGTCCACAAGCGAATCGTCTAATTCTTCGTTGATGGTCTGTTCACTGAGCGTTAGCTGGGTATTTCCCAACTCTTCATTCACTAATCCTAAGAGTTCTTCTCTTTCCATAAATATTGATTGTTTTGCAGTGCTTCTGCATAAATATAATATTATACGTGCAAATATATGTATAAATATGCAATAAGACAAGAAAATATTCTATATATTTGCATAAATATTGCATTATTATTCTTTATGTCTGAGGTATATACAGAATTTCTTGATGATAACGGACAACCTATCCTTTCGTGGCAATACATCCAGTCCTTGCGCGATGCCGACAAGAAGCATCCCGACAAGCTGAAAATCATTGCACAACGCGGAGGACAGGAACGTATGCTTTCCATTGACGCAGACATTAAGATTGTGGGAGGAAGCCGCGGCGGACCACTTTTGGTTAACACAAGGGTAGTAACTCCTTTCGGCTATCGCAGAATCGGAGACTTGAAGGCTGGAGACATCATCAGTGGCACCGATGGTGGCATGCAGCGTGTCGTTTACCGCAAAGACCACGGTAAGCTACCGGCGTACAAATTGAAGTTCGTGGATGGTTCAGAGGTTATCGCCTCTTACGACCACCTTTGGAATATTCGTAAAACTTGTTATAGAAGCAAAAAGCGTGTTCTCAACGGATTGTCCCTTTCTGACGATTATCGCGTGTGGACCACACAAATGATTGTTGATCATCTTGACAAACAGAAAAGCGGAGAAGTTAAGAACGGAAGACTGCTCGTTCCTCTGTGCCAACCAGTCAAGTTTACACGAGGCGGGGGCAATCATAGATACAAGCCGACAAGCTCACCTTACGTTATAGGTGCAATCCTCGGTGATGGATGTATTACCGATAATATAAAAGCTGGCAGTTATGATGCCATGTTGTGCAGCGCAGACATCGGGATTGTTGAAGAATTTGAAAATGCAGGCATCAACATGAGTAACTATGCTCAAAAAGAGAATAATGCCGCTTGTGATTATAGAATAAAAGACGAAGAACTCAGAAAAGACCTTGACGGCCTGAATTTATATGGGCACAATGCGTTTTCTAAGTTCATACCCGACTATTATAAGTTCGGAACACTTGAAACAAGATGGGCTATCCTTCAAGGATTGATGGATACGGATGGCTCGGTTGACAAGCGAGGACATTGCTCCTTTGCAACCGTTAGCGAACAGCTTGCCAAGGACGTGAAGTTCCTCGTCAATAGCCTTGGAGGGCTCGCAACTATAAACAAGTACAAGAACCATTATGTAAAGGAAGGTGAAAGAATTGAAGCAAGCAACTACTATGGTGTTTATATCAGAATGAACAATTCGGAAAGAATGTTCCGTCTTTTACGAAAGAAAGAACTCTGCACTGCATACAACGGAGGCGTTAGCGAACTTGGTAGGAGAATAGTAGATTTCGAGTACGTTGGAGAACAGGAGTGCTGCTGTATCGCAGTAAACAACGCAAACTCTTTGTTTATGGTTGAAGACTTTATTGTTACACACAATAGTAAGTCCTTTTCTTCCCTCATGGAGGCTTTGAAAGACATTAAGAACCCTGACTTTCACGCTACTATCTTGCGTAACGAGAAGGATGACCTCCAGTCACTTGTGACGGATTCTTATAAGCTGTTCGCCCAGTTCGGTACATACAACAAGTCGCAGAATGACATGACGTGGAACTTCAATAATGGAGGATGGCTTAAATTCTCGTACTACGCTGGGGCTTTTGCTGATTTCAAAACGCGTTTCCAAGGTCGCCAGTTCGCCTATGTCTGTATTGATGAGGGTACACAATGCCCATACAAGAAATTCAAATATCTTCTCACCAACAACCGAAACGCATCGCATATCCGTAACCGATTTTGGATTACTTGTAACCCTGACCCTGAATCATGGGTGCGCAAATTCATTGACTGGTGGGTAGGCGAGGATGGTTATATCATCCCTGAACGTGATGGCGTTATACGCTATTGCTTCATGGATGGAGATACTCCCGATTCTATCTATTGGGGCGACACGCGCGAGGAAGTATATAAGCAATGCAAGGGTATCATTGATTCGCTTTGGAAGGACAGCTATGCGGAACTTGGCTACTCTAAACTTGACATGTTTATCAAGTCGGCGACATTCATACGTGCCGATGTGTCGGAGAACATAAAACTTATTTCTACCGATGCTTCTTACATCGCCAACCTTGCACAACAGGATGAGGAACAGCGTATGCGTGACCTTGAAGCTAACTGGAACTGGAAGGCGGCGGGCGATGACATGGTGAAGATTGAAGACCTTGAAGCTATATTCGACAACTCCGAACAGCTCGGAGATGGTGTTCACCGCGCTTCTGCCGACATTGCCTTCACGGGGGGCGACAACTTCGTTATGTGGCATTGGATTGGGTGGCACTGCGTTGACCTTATCGTGCTTCGCCTTGATTCTAAAACGCTGGCTTCTGTCATTGACGCTAAACTGAAAGAGTGGGGCGTAGAAGAGCGTAACTTTACTTACGACCTCCAGGGCATAGGACAATACCTTAAAGGATTCTTCCCTGATGCTGTGCCGTTCAACAACCAAGCGGCTCCCATCGCGGCGAACAGGGGGGAAGCGGATGGGGTAAAATTCCTTTACAAAGACTTGAAATCGCAGTGCGCTTGGCTTTTCTACAAGATGATTAAGGACAGGACTATTTCCATTGACCCTGCTCTTCTCGAAAGAAAATACTCTGGCAACGGATTCGAGAAACAACCGCTTAGGCAGATTCTTCTTAAAGAGCGTAAGATGCTGCGGCGTGATGAAAGTGGTGACGACAGGGGATTTAGGTTGCTTCCTAAGAAAATGGCGAAGAAATATGTCGGGCACTCGCCCGACTTCTTCGAGTCATGGTTCTATGTCATTATCTTCTCGCTTAAAAAAACTGAACATAAAAAGATAAAAGGATTATGGATGATTTGAATAAACTTGACTACAAGGAGGTTCTTGTCAGAAAGCCGTTCTTTGAAATCTGTCCCTATGGATATATGGCGCATGGGGGAGTGTATAAGGCGGTTAACGACAATGTTACGGCTCCTAACGATTATCTTTACAAAAAAGTAAAGACGCAGGAGGATTTTCTACGTGAATACTATCCTACCGCACATCGTATCTTTGACTCTGTGGCTTATCCCGACGTTATCAAGGAGAACCCGGACTATGACCCTGCACATCCCGAATACGGACCGCAGTTCTGCCGACAGCCTATCACTCGCACGGCATTTGCCTTCCAACAGCTTATTGCCAACAAGCATACTCTCCATGTTACGGGCAATGATGTGCAGTTCGAGCTGGCTGAGGGTATCTCTGACAGAGAGGAGGAGATGCAAAGGCTGCTCGGTATCTTCCGCAAGGGATGGCTGCTCGGCAATATGGAAATTCGTCACTATGAGGCTGTACGCGCTCGTATGATTGTCGCGGAAGCGGCTGTCATTGGATTTATTTCAGAAGGGAAATTCGGGGCCAAGACGGTTTCTGTCATGAATGGCGACAAACTTTATCCGCACATTGATTCTATTACAGGGAAACTGAAACTCTTTGCACGTAAATACTTTGATTACGATGAGGACGGTTCCAAGCGTACTGAATGGGTCGAGGTGTGGGACGAGAAATATATGCGCAGATACAAGCGTGGTCTTAAAGGAAGCAAGGTGTTTGATGTCATAAAGGATATTTTCGGTATCAACGGCTATGGAATGGTGTCTATTGAGGAACATGGTTTCCCGTTCATCCCTGTTGCCTATACTCGCAACGACGACGGGCCGTGCTGGGCTCCTGTACAGCGTAACATTGAGGACTATGAGGAGGCGTTCAGCTATCTCTCTGAATCGAACAAGAGCCTTGCCTTCCCTATATTCTATGTCAAGGGCGATGGAGATGATGTGCAGATTGCTGGCGATATGAACGGCGCAGTGAAGTCTATCGCCATGCGCTACAAGGACAATGAGGCGGGCTTCCTCAACGGTACGGATGCGTCCGATGCTTTCGCTACGCAGCTTAACAAGGCTTACGAACTGATTTATGAGCTGTCCTTTACCGTCAAACCGCCTGAGCTGAAATCGGGTGACCTTCCTGGCGTAGCTGTAAAACTCCTTTACTCGCCTGCTATCGAAATCGCTATGAACGATGCGCAGGATATGCAACCGTTCCTTGATGATTTGGTGAAAATCGCCAAGTATGGCATAGGATATGAGAACAACTGCCAGGCTTCTATGATGGAACTGCCCGTCAACGCTTGGGTGGAGCCGTATATTCACCAAAACGACACGGAACTTGTCACTAACCTTGCGCAGGCCGTACAAAATGGTTTCCTCTCTAAGCAGACTGCTTCTGAGCGTAACTCCAAATTCTCCAAAAATGACGAGTTCGACCGTATCATGCGTGAGAAGAAAGAGGAACAGCAGGACGATTTGCTTCTTGAAATGCAAAAGCTCGACGCGCAGACGGAACAGGCTATCGAGGAGGAGAAAGCTACGGCGAAAATCAGCGGCTATGGCAATGGCTCTGACATCAACACTGGGCACGGAAAGAAAGGACGCCCCAACCTGTCGGGAAGAGAGTATGACAAAAACCGAAATTGGGATGGCCGTGTAAACTGGAATAAATAATAGAACATTATTATGATGGACGAGAGTAAACGTGCTGTCAACTATACCGCAAAACGGTTGCAGGCTATCCGTAACATGGAACAGCATATACAAAAAATTCTGTTCCCAAAAGCGAAGCAGATCGTATCTAAGGCGAAGAAATACCAAAGCAAGGGGAAACTTAGCCGTGAGAAAAAACTCCTTTCTGAGGCTCGCGCCATTGCACAGTCTGCACGACAGGATATTGAACGCTATATCGACGCGTATGCCAAGACTTCCTGCAAGCTCCTTGGCGTTTCCCAAGAGGGCGTTTCAAAGCTCCTCACGGGCAATATATACGGCAAGACAATAGAAGAACGGAACATTGCCTATCTCAACAACTTCGCGGAGGACATCGTGCGTATGATTAAGGCTGGTACGCTTATGAACTACTCCGACAGCAAGTTACTCTCGGCTATCAGAACAGGCTACAAGAACCCTTACAAGGCTTCTGTCGTCACTAAAGCGCAACGCAAGGATATTAACATATCTTCTCCGTCCTATGGCAAAGGCATATACCGAAACGCTTACGAGAATATCGTCCGTAACGCTACACAGGTCATATCTCTTGCCTTTGGGCTGGCGGAACAGGAATACGGCAAAAGTAACGGTGCTGTCGGCTTCCGTTCTTACCGCGCCAGCTCATACCCTTGCGCAGTATGCGATGACGAGGCTTCATATCTCCACAAATTCGGAGACCCGTACCCACCTTTCCATATTGCGTGTGTTTGTTACACTAAATTTGTCTACGAAAAGGAATAATATTATGCAAGGATATACTCTTTCTGTCGCTGTTCGCACAAAAGCGAAAAACTATGGCATGAAATCGCCCGAATATCTTATCTATGCTGACCTCCGTGCGGCGGGATGGTCGCAGCGTGACGCATGGATGGTGGCGTTCCAGGGGGCTGGCCTTAACTGGAACAAAGCGGAACTGGAACGTGAAATGAACAAGCTGGAATCTCTCGATTCTGTCAAAAGACGCATCGCGGACATCCAAGGCAAGGCGATGGAGGACAAGCTGTCGCCCGAAGAACTGGCTAAGGCTACGTCTAAGGAACAAATCCTTACTGACCTCGTTGTCGCAAGAAAGAAGATGAAGGAGGGTACCAAGGAATGGACGGAACAGACGCGCCTTATTGCGGAGTATGCACGCATCAAACAGGATGAGCTGCAAACGGAAGATACGACTGTTCATTTCTTCCTTCCCGAAGACTACCCGAACTCTTGCAGCGAATGTCGGCTATTTAAGAGCGGAAAGGCGGACTTCAAGAAGAAAGGTTAAAATCGTGTTAAAAAGCATTGATGATGCTTCGTCTTTGGCTTAAATGAATACCTTTGCAACAGATAATTGTTTCACTCTTCGCATTTTCGAGTGGTTCATATTCTAAAATTTTAAATGGTTAACAATGGAGCGGTGCCTTGCATCGCTCTTTTTAGTATTTCTTGCCCGTTATCTTCTCCAAGACCGCTATAAAGGTCTCGTTTGTCAAAACATCGCTAAAGACTGGCAGACTTGCCTCTGTCGGCAGCTCTTTCGTCTCTGCCGCCTCCATGATGATACGCAGACCGATTTCCCACAACGCCCTGTCTTCTATGATTGACACTATCCTGCTTATTCCGTCCTGCATCGTCAGTCTCCTTTCTTCATTTCCTCTGCCGCATGGAGCAACACTGCCTTTGTCGTGTCTCTGTCTATGACTTCCTGCACGGCGTCCTCGCTTTCCTTCTTTATGTCATTATCGCTCTTGCCTGCATCGGCTTCCCCGTTCTTCTTCTTGCTTGCCCTGTCAAGATATTCGGACAACAGCTTCATCTTTGCCACTTGATATTCGTAGTCGCCTACCGTTGTCGTATCGGCCATCATGCTTACGAATATCGCTTCCGTATTCTTCTTCTCCACGCCATAGAGCAATCTGTTGCCTTCATCATCCATTACCACATGGAGGTTATCCAGCGCGTTATACATCGTTGTCCCTATAACGAACTCTACAGCCCAGGAGTTGCTTACAGTGCTTACCTTTATATATGGCAAGGTGCGCCTTTGCAAACACTCGCGCACATTCATCGGGACGCGCTCCTTCTTGCGCAATTCCTTCAACTCGTTATTCGACAAATGCTTGCCGTACTTCAAAATGTAATAGTTGCCTACACTTACCTTCTTACCAAACTCTAATTTCATAATACACCAATTATTTTAACTATTATTCAACTTTTACCTTAATCGTCATCCTTTATAAAACTCTCACTCGACGGTTTTGAACCGTCTTCCTCTGACAAGTAGTACGGCCTTGCCAAATCATCTTCATTGGCTCCGTAAATGATATACACATTGCCTCCCGAACTTCGCCTTTTTCGGAAATTAAACTTCTCATGGAACTGCTTTCCGAACTTCTGTACAGACAACGGTTCTCTGTCATTGTCCTCGCAGAACCGACAGAACATCTGATACAGCCATGAGGCTGAAATTTCTCTTGGCACCTCATCCTTGCCTTCCTTGCTTGGGTGTATATTGTACTTATCCATCCATACGGCAACAGGATTGGCATCCATATTGGCGAGGCTCTTATAGAACTCGCATCTCTTGTCCTCTGGGAACACGAAACGTCGCGCCCTTAGCTCTTTCGCTCCCCTCAGCACCCAGTTGAACACTCCTGGCAGCTCATCCCTTATTATCCTTGCCGCCAACTCCTTGTCCTGCTTCTCCTTCGGGAT
Source organism: Barnesiella intestinihominis (assembly GCA_963586715.1). Taxonomy (GTDB): domain Bacteria; phylum Bacteroidota; class Bacteroidia; order Bacteroidales; family Bacteroidaceae; genus Prevotella. The sequence goes on along the minus strand of CAVAAS010000023.1, from coordinate 16,836 downwards.
AGTGACGTCAAAGCAGATATACTGCATCCTCCTTATAAAGCCGAAGCCGCTGTCCTTTATCTCTGGAGTGGCGTTCAAATGGAATATCATATACGGCAGAGTCTTTGATTCAAGCACGTTCTGCCCCAACGCCCTCATCGTCACTGGCTCGCCGCTCACTATCCTCTTGAACATTCCTGTATCGCCCGAACCGAACTTCTTGTAGTTGGCGTCACTGCACCAGTTGAAGATGGCGTTCCTTATCCTGTACCTGTTTCTCATCCCTTCATCGCCGCCTGCTGTCAGTTCGGGATAGTCCACAGCTGTTATCCTGTCCCTGCCGAACAACGCTGTCGCTACCTCAAAGACTACTCCCTTTCCGTTGCTTCCGCCTCCTATCATTATAAGGCACAGCTCTATCTTAGCTGTCGCCTTCCCCTCATACCTGTTATACGCGTCTCCTCTCTGCACCAGTCCCAAACCAAGGAACATCTGCAATATCTTCCTCGCATCCTTGTTGGGCAACACCTCATGAAGAAAGCTCCTCCATCTGTCACAACGCGCAGCAGGGTTATATTCATACGGATGGTAGTACGTCACATGGTAAGAAGGGGAGAAGGGCATAGCCTGGGGCTCTTTCATACCAAAGTCCACTACACCATTGGTGAAGGCCACTATGTCAAACTGCGGGTTCAGTATGTTATACAGCTTTATCGTCTCCAGGAACACATCTTTGCATATTGACGGCCTGTTTAACGCTGGAGCTATCATCATGTCCTCTATCAACAACTGATACGCCTGCACTATCACCGTCTCCCTTACTGCCTCGTATATCTTACCGTTGAACATATAGTAGTTCCCGCAGTAATACTTTACAGGAGCAACCTTCGCCAACTCCCTCAAACTCCTGCGGAACATCACCATCATCCTGTTGAACATCACACTGTTGGAAGGCCCCCAGTCGCAACGCATAGATTCAAAGCCGAACCGCGTATCGCGCGACAGCATCAAGAGGGTGCTGTGCAACTGCTCTATCGCCAGCCCTCCTTCCATCCTCGTTTCAGAATACTCGTCATTTCCTCTACTCATATATCTATTTATAAATCTTCTGTTATTCTCTTGTATATAACAAGCAAGATAGGTATTAAAGACAATCCTGCAAGCAACACACATACACCTTTCATAAAGCTAATACCGAAAGCGTAAATACTTCCGACTAAGACATATATCAGTACACTACATAGTGATAGCTTATACATCCACTTCTCGAATCTTCCATTCATATCATCATGTTTACAATTAACGGTCGGGAATATAGTCGTTACACACTATCGTAGTATCATAACCTTTAAGACAAGAACAACCGTCTGCATCCCTCTTACCGTACATGCAACCCACACAGCCGTTCTTCTCCCTCTGTATCATTCCGTCAATAAACTCCCTCGTCTCTCGCACTCCGTCTGCCAACATCGTAAAAGCATCCTCTATCTCACTATTATGAAAATTGCCTTTCAACGCAAACATAGGAACTCCGTCCTTTAACCATCTGTACATCTGCATCAGACAATCCTTTGTCCTCGTTATGTCCGCAGTAGTCCGAGAAACATAATACATAAACTGCGATAATTCACAATTATCAACTATCTCCATAACTTATACTCCTTATATTTTAACATTTATTCCTTGCTATCGTCAAACAACAACACAATAATTCACGTTTATCATACACTACAATGTACGAAAAATGTATGTTTCAGCCCAGTGTTTTCGGGGATGTGCATATTTCAAACGAACCCTTAAAACAATATCCACCGCAAAACTCCGCAGACCTTACTCTGCAAAGATAATAACTTACATCAATAAATATACACAAACCCAGTAAAACCGTACATAAATATACACTACAAACATACAATCAGTGTACCTTTTTCCAACATTTTCCAAAATACCAAAATTATGTTAATTTCAGTTAAACACAACACCAAAAACCAATCCGAATATTTATGCACACACACAACCTTAATTTTCCAATGATTTTATCTTTACAAAATACCAAAACGGAAAAATCAGAAAACCAAAAAAAATCAGAAAAAATTTTTAGATGGAGTGACGTGGCACCCAACACTTTGCGCCTTGGGGGGGGGAGGGTGTATATCGTACACTATTTAAGTCAAAATTATTTACCTTAAACAATGTTATATTGTATAACCTTGAAATTGTAAACATTTTTTACCCAATTTTTCAACCCTGTTGTCGTGTGTGTAAGTTTGTCGTAACCCCTTGATTATCAACAAATTGTCTTTGAATAAATATGTGCATAAAGATACAGTGTAACAATACACTTATGTGTCCATCATGGAGTAAACATAAATTAAATAAAGTTTGTTAATATTTAACGAAAAAGGTTTTACAAAACGGCTTTAATTGTGAAAAAGTATGTAATATGTTAACAATGAATATATATGCAATAGTGTAAGTAATTGATATAGTGCAAGTTGTGTTATATATTAAAAGTGTTAATGTATGTAATTATATTAGGTGCTGCTTTATATTCTTGCTACCTTTGGGTATAAGAAATAAATATAAGTCTAATTAAATAAATATTCATTATGGAAGCAAAGACACTAAACAAGAAAGTAAACGAATTAGTAAAATTGGTAGTTAGTGATAAGAACGCTAGTGCAATGGGTGAAGCGTCCAGACGCTTAACGAAAAAGTTAAACGAGGATACGGAATATAAGAAACTAGTAAAAGCTGTGGAGGACTACAAATTACAGTATTACAATAACGATACGGAATATAAAGAACTAGCAAGCGTAAATTTACGTGTAACGTTCAGGGCTGCAAGTAAGTGCATAAAGGGTTGTAATATTCCTTTTGAATACACAGATAAGGATTTATTAGTAAATGTTTTACTTTCGCATAACTTGATAGACACGGACGCCCGTTTAGTTAGTTTAGTATGTAAGATAAACGAGCGTTTCGAGAAGAAAGAGACAAGAAAAGCAAAAGAAAAGAGATTTGCTGCATGGAGCGAGGAAGAAATAAAACAAATAAACTCGCTTGTTGATTTAGGTATTTTATCAGAAGAAGAAGCAAAAAACAAAATAGAAAAAGGGAAAGAAGTAAAGTAATACCCACTTACATACATTAAACAAATTAGGTAGTGCAGCCGTTTTGCACTACCTTTTTTATATCCAAATTTTAAGGACTGTTTAAACCGACATCCCGTAAATCTCAAGTAACGGACACACTGGCAGCACAGCCAGTTGTGACAGGTGAGAGAACAAAGCACATAGGCAAACGAACATTGCAGCCAGATTTGAGAAAACCTAACTGCAATGACAGGCGGAGGACAAAATCCCGTCGATATGTGGAAAATTCAAAAAAGGTAGCCGTTGCGGTCGGTGAAAGACTTGCGGACTACTCTTTCAAGCACGGGCAAACAAGTTGTGTTTGCCACGGCACAGGCACCAGAGCGACACGGAAAGTAAGAGTTACGGAACGTGTTTGCCACGACGGAAGGCAGAGGAGAGAGCAAGCGCAGGGCGGAAACAAGAATAAAAGCTACCTAGGACCTCAACCCAATGAGCCGTATAATTTTGAGACTGTTTGCAGTGGTAAACAGGAAAGAAAAATAAATCATAATTCATATTCTATCGTGTGGCATACGTGGACGAGTTCCGAACGTGCTTGGCTTCCGGTTGTGAGCCATGTGGTTAAAATCATAACTCGCGGATAGTTATTGCTTATTCCGTGTGAGGTATATCCAAAAGAAATGCAATACGTAATTAGTTGTACGTATAACTATATGCATAGAGAAATCTGTGAGCGTGCGAGAATAATTCTCGTGAAAACGTGCGGTGAACGCTGGTCGGTTAGCCGCCGGTGTCCTTCGGGATTCCGACAAGTGGCCAGAGGGAGACGAAGCGGTACAATTCGGTACCGTGGGTGTCAAGCGTGCGCAAAGAGAGCGTATCTTCCTGGCAATGGCTGTGTAAGTGGAGACATTTACGCAGCTCCTATTATTAACCAAAGTTTTTGAATTATGAAACAGCAACAAATTATCTACGCAAGTACTATAATGATGCTTGCGTTTATTCAGTTATTACCTTGTTTGTTAGTCCTTTGTGGTTCTGTGACAGGCACGGGCATAGGTTGCCTTTATATCCTTGCGCTGGGTTATTTCTGGCGTAGTACGATAATAGGTAAGTGGTTTTTCCGTGAATTGTACCGTTCTGCGCTGCGCTTGGAAAACTTACTTTTTCCTATGCCTAACGAGGAGTAAGAATAAGTACGATAAATGCTTAAATGCTGCCTGACATCTTAGGCAGTACGATAATTAACCCTTAAAAACAAATGAATTATGAAAGAAATCGAAAAGAAACAGAGTGGAGCAAGAGAAATCATAGGTAAAACAATATTGCCAAAGATTCAAGAAATGCAGCGTGATTTCTTTGCAGATAGAAAAATATCTATCAGCACAAGCCCCACGCAAAACGGGGCTTTGTTTGTCTACGTAACTATTTACCTTAACGAAAAGGTAATAAGTACGAAATCTTTTGAATTTTACACCTGCCTTCCACAGGCTTTTGACAAAACATATAACGCGCTTGTGGAGTATATCAAAAACAATAAGGCAAACCAGTAAATATAATATCAAATGGAAAAGTATTTCGTATTAAAACAGATTGGAAACTTTGAAGCAACAGTTGCAAGAAGTTTCGAGGAGCAAGAACAAGCTGAAACGTTTGCGGAGCTTCTAAGAGTAAGCGAAAAGAACGAGCATGTAAAGTATTTCGTTTGTGAAACGATGTAACAGCCAAAACAAAGCCACTGCCTTACGGTGGTGGCTTTCTATTTACAAACCCTAAAACAAAAAGAATATGAAAAAGAATTATCAAGCAACAACTATGCACGCAGACGAAAAGGCTCTTAATCTCTTTGCTGAAATGATGATTGAGAAAATTCAGACGATAAAAGATAACTGGCAAAAACCTTGGTTCTCCTCTGGGTGTAACTCTTGGCCAAAGAACTTGAACGGACGTTCTTACAACGGCATGAACGCTTTAATGCTTCTTATGCACTGTGAGAAAGAAGGTTACAAGATACCGCGTTTTTGTACGTTTGATTGCGTACAAAGATTAAACAAGGACAACAAACAGGGTGAACAACGTGTAACAGTAAAAAAGGGAGAACACTCTTTTCCCGTTATGCTTACTACTTTTACGTGTATCAACAAAGACACACAAGAAAAGATAAGTTACAGCGATTACAAGAAGCTGGACGAGGACGAGAAAAAGAACTTCTATGTTTTCCCAAAGATGCAAGTTTTCCGTGTGTTCAACATAGACCAAACAAACATGGAGGAAGCTAAACCAGAGATGTACGAAAAAATAAAATCGGAGTACGTACACACCGAAACAAGAACCGACATGTTTACTTTTGAACCTGTTGATTACATGATAACGGAAAATAAGTGGATTTGTCCTATCGAACTAACGGCAGGGGATTCCGCTTATTTCTCCATTAGCAATAATAAAGTTGTCATTCCTCTGAAAGAGCAATTCAAGGACGGAGAAAGTTTTTACTCCAACCTCTTTCATGAGATGGCACATTCCACAGGACACGAAACGCAGCTTAACAGAATTAAGCCGTCTAAGTTCGGTTCTGAGGCATATGCCCGAGAGGAACTCGTAGCGGAATTAACCGCTGCACTTGTTTCCGTCAGTCACGGAATAACAAAGAATATCAAGGAAGACAGCGCAGCTTATTTAAAGAGCTGGCTAAACTCTTTGAAGGAAGACCCCACATTTATAAAAACCGTTCTTCTTGACGTAAAGAAAGCGGCCGCCATGCTAAATAAAAGCATTGAAGAATGTGCGGTTATCGTAGAAAATTCCATTGTAGCGGCATAGTTGTTAGGGCGCATCCGTAAAAGCGGTCATTAGAGTTGCAAAGACTCTACGCCCACCATAAACCATTTAATTTTAGAATTATGAAAACAAGTTATTATGTTCTTGGTGAACAATCCTTTAAGCGGAAGATAAACGCTTTAAGGAATTACACCAAGAGTATTCCCACCATTGACGGGCTGCATGTCCGTATATCAGAAGGAAACACGAAACTGGGGAATCTTCCTAGTATTTCGTTGTTGCCTGTCATTGATTGCGGTAATTGCAGTCATTGTGCAAAATCATGCTATGACTTGCGCCATGACATGATATACAAGCAGGGAGTGAGCGCAAGAAGCGTTAATTCTCTGATATATTCGGCAGACCCTGAGCGTTATTTTCGTGAAATTGACGCGTGGCTTACGTTCTATTCTCCACGTGCTTTTCGTTGGCACGTTGGAGGGGACATAAAGTCTACCAAATATCTTACAAAGATGGTGGAAATTGCGGTAAAGCATAAAGATATAAAATTCCTGTGCTTTACCAAGATGTTCCATGTTGTCAACGGGTACGTTAATAACGGCAACGCCATCCCGTCCAACTTAAAGATTATTTTCAGCGGTTGGAAAGGCTTGGATACGACAAACCCGTACAATTTCCCGTCTGCGCATCCTCTTTTCCCTGACGGTTCGACATCAGCGAAAGACGGTGCCAAGCTATGCACGGGAAATTGTACGCATTGCCTGTTAGAAAACAAACTTTGTTGGTCTTTAAAGGAAGGCGAAGAAATCATTTTCCCTGCACACTAAATGCCAAAACGCCAGTACGATTATTTGTACTGGTTCTTATTGTTTAACTAAAAACTTACGAATATGATTACAAAAGAATTTCTCAACACTTACAATGATTTGAAGCAGAAGCATCCAGAGCCTGTGCTACTATTTCGTAGAAACGACAGTTATTTCGCTTTCTATGACGATGCACGCAAAACCTCTGAGGCTTGCCACATTGTAAAGGAGCAAGAAGAAACTGAAACAGGCGAAGCCATTGACTGCGCATCGTTCAGCTTCTCAATGCTTGATTGCTATCTTCCCAAACTGATACATTCAGGGAATAAGGTTGCAATCTGCGATTATTTTAATTAACTCGCCTTAAAAAGACGGTTACAAATAGTAACCGTTTCAATGTTAAACCAATAAAAATTAAGAATATGCACAGTACAATTTTTGAATTACAGCCCGTAGCCATTAGAAAAGAAAATTGGGCAACAGAGAACAACTTCACTTACAACCGCAATATTGATTATTGCATGATACTTGAAGGTGAAAGACGGAGAGAACGCATTGAGCTTCTTTATAGTTGTGAATGGTTTAATCTGCTTTTTGACGCAGGACAAAACGAAACAATTATATACAGAGGCAAAAGCGCATTGAAACGCTTCAAAAAACAATGGTATCAGCAGATGCAGAAAGCATTGATAGATATTATTTACAAAGGTTCTTCTGACACATGGCGACTGGAATACGCTGCGAAGAAGCCGTTTGAAGTCGAAACAATGTTTTGTATTCCTGCATGGACTGGCGATGATGCAGTCTATACTCAGGAACTGCTAACCTATCTTGAAACACTTGAAGACAACACAACGCTTTACATTTGCTCTGTCTTTGATTATCACTTCTAACCTAAAACGGGGGAGTAATCCCCTTCTATTAACCAAAATATAAAGAGTATGACAGAAAAAGAAAGAATCGTTGAAGCTATTGTATGGCACATCAACTATAGATTGAACGGTAGCGGAGAAATGTACATTATCAATGGTAAGCTCGGATGGGTGGGCGTACAACACAAGAATAACGCCGACTTGTCTTTCCTTCAAATGATAGGAATAAAGGTTCCACCATGTTACGAGGAGAAACATTGGATTCGTGGCGAGTCTAATTTCAGCCTGTTTCTGACAGACGAAATCTATAAAAAAGTTCGAGAAGATTTCGCACAGAACTAGCTCGCCAAATAAGAGGAATAACACCCTCTTACTAAAACCAAAACGTTAGAATTATGAGAAAACATTATGTAGTGGCAGTCTTGGTAAAAGGCGAGCCAAAGTATTTTGTAGATTGCGGATGGCTCTCGGAGGAAATGGCAAAAGGGGCTTGGATGGGTATTCATTCAATGGCGTTTTATATTTACAAACACCCTGCAATTATCCTGTATGAACGGGATGGCGAATACACTCCGTTCAAAGCCGTACATACTTGCGACTATCCTTCAAAAGGAGGATGGTACAAGGATGTTATATCCATATCAGAAATGGAAGAACTTACGAAACGATAGTCACTTTAAAGCCTGTGAGGGAAAAGAACCGACGCGGAGCGACACCGCCACAGGCTTCACAAATAACCTAAAACAACAAGAATTATGAAAGAAGACAAAATCCTGCAAATGTTCTTCGAGCCCGAAAGATGGCAATATGCCATTAACAAGGGCATTGACAAGGACATGAACAAAGCAACAATGTATCAGCTCACAACACCAGAAGCGAGAATGGCAATGTATCAGCGTATTCGTGATGGCAAATATAAAATTATGCCACCGCACACGGCACACATACCAAAGGACAACGGAGATTTCCGCACCGTCTATGTAAACGAGCCGTGCGATAGAATATTACTGAGCATTGCCAACGACCTTCTCTTTGAGCTGATGCCAGAAATGGTGCATCCACGCTGCAAATCATACCAAAAAGGTATCGGTTGCGGACGTGTGGTGCAGGAGGTGTCAAAGAATATTTGCTCCACACAAGGCGCAATCCTCGGTTGGAAATCCGACCTGTCAAAATATTTCGACAGCGTGCCACTAATGTACATTGACGAGTGTTTCGACAAGGTGGAAGCCAAATGGGGAAAGTCTAAGCTGATCGATGTTATCCGTGACTACTATCATACTGACATTTTCTTTGATACAGACGGAAACCTCTGCGAGAACTACCAATCCCTAAAACAGGGTTGCAGCGTTGCGGCATGGCTTGCCGATGCTGTCCTCTACCATATAGACGAGCAGTTGTCAGAACTAAACGGATATTACGTCCGCTACTCTGACGATACTCTCTTTGTTGGCGAGGATTACGCAAAGGCAATGCAGATAATGGAACAGGAACTGGGCAAGATGCAGATGAAACTCAACCCAAAGAAAGTTGAATATCTTGACGCATCACACTGGTTCAAGTTCCTTGGCTATTCCATCAAGGGACACAACATTTCTTTGTCCTCAACCCGTATCAAGACCTTTCAGAAGGAAATCGAGAAGAGGACAATCAAGAAGCGTGACACCACAATGACGAGAGCCATCAACGCCGTTAACCGCTACCTCTACAAAGGCTGCGGAGAGTTCTCTTGGGCTACACAGGTACTGCCTGTCATTAACGTTAAAGAGGACATCACCACCCTTAACACCTTTGTTATGGACTGCATCCGTGCAGTCAAGACGGGAAAAAGAAAGGTTGGTGGTCTTGGCTACGTTAAGACACAATCCATAGGTTGTATAGACCGTGGGCGCGGCAGAAACGTAAAAGCCAACAGAGGTAAGACAGAACAGGAAATCAAGGGTTATCTGTCAATCGGTTGCGCACGCAATGCGATGGTTACTCGCAAAGCTGCATACAACACTTTGGTAGCCAATCTCTGATTTTTTGGTAGCCAAGCGCAGGGCATTGCCGTAAGGGGAGCAAAGTTTGAATATCCGGTATGGAAACACTTATCATCTCAGGCCGCAGGCTTGCGGCTTGAGATGACAATCCTCACCGGATATTATCAAGACATTACAGATATGCGCAAAGCTCCATGAACGGCAACAATACTGGGTACACAGTTACAAGGAACAGGACGGACAAATTTAATATTCCTGCCTCAAAGAAGGCACCTTCCTTCATAGCCTATATAAAGCAAGGGGCCTTCCTTAAGTCAGGCATAATCAAAGAAATACAGATATGTGCCAGTCCGTAACGTTCCTCATTATGGCGCACGCCATAACACACCGTAGAGCGGCAAAAGTTCATGAAACAGGGTTTCTAACCAGACGTCGACGCCGAGAATCAAGCCTTGTCATGCCCAATTCTTCGGCGTCGCCATCTGGCGACCCCTGTGTCTAATCAGAAAACTACATCAACGTGCCATGTCGTCGGACGGTGTAACAAAGCTATCGCAAGCCAAAACAAGAACACGCAAGGACGCAACGTTTAATTACCAGTAGGATGATAACGCGGGAAATCACTGGGCTTCCACGATTGCCCGCGTTGCGTACTGGTAATATCAGAACAATATATCCATGCGACAAAGCGTTTGAGCGTGTTCACAAATAAAACCAAAATGTATTGCAACATGCACCAGTCAAGAACGGGAACTTATAATGTCGAGCGTAATCGGACTCAAACGAGATACGTCGCTGGGTTATCCCACAGCGACGTGTCTGTTAAAGTCCGTCATACTCGACACTTTAATCAAAAACATATACCCATGCAACACACCGTTTGAGACAGTGCTTAGGTTATTGCGAGCCGAAAAGGTGCGCAAGGACGACCAGTTTAGGAAAACAGTACATATCACCTGAGCTCTCGCAGGTGATTACCTGGATAGCTCAGGTTCACTTTACTGTTTTAATCATGTCCGTAAAGACACGCAACACGTCGTCAGAGCGCACCACTTCTCTGTAACCACAGTCAACTTAACGTAAGTTAAATCCGTCCCCTGTCGGATATTTATCGTTATCTTTGCCTCGCATTATTACATAATGTATATTTATTTATTTAGACTTGTCAGGGGTTCGCCGTGAGGCGCGTCCCTGTTTTTGTTTTAACCTAAAACGCCGCAAGGCACAATTATAAACTAACTTTTAAAACATTAGAATATGGCAAAAAAAGTAATCTTCGCAGACAACATCTTGAAAAAGAAGGGTATCGTTAAAAAGTCGTTCGACACTGGAGAACTTAACGAACTGGTTGAGAACTTCTTCATGGAGAACCCGCCAGAAGCAAAGATACTGCTTCGTTCAAGGCGGTTTATCGAAATGGAGAACCCTCCAGAGGGCGATATTATCAACTGGCTTGACGAAAGTATATGGGAGAAGATGATACACGACGAAAACAGCGCGTTTACGTTTTCATCCTACCTTCAATTCAAGCGTGAAGGCATAATTATGCCAACGCTCATCATCAACGAGCCGTTTATCGGCAATGCCGCTGCCTATCTCCGCACCATCTGTGGTTTCACCGTCAAGAGCCGTGTGCGCCACAAGCAAAAGCAGTACATCGTATCTCTGCCCATCTAAGATGTTAAACCTTTGTTAAAACCACGCAAAGCAGCTATGTTATCAAGTAATATTAGTAACTTTGCGTACAATCATTAACCATTAAAACCTTTTGAATATGACACAAGAAACAAAACAACTGGGTTGGGAGGACTTGTTGTCCGAGCCTCAACAGGAGAAATACCACAATGCCATCCGTCAAGGTTATTTTGAAAACTATCACGGCAACGAGTGGCGGCATACATTTGCTGGCGCATGGATATGGAAACACCCTAACCGCATTAAGCCACTGTCACGCTTCCGTGACATGATAGGACATGTTCCCCAGTGGGAGGATATCACGGAAGACAATCTCCGCGACTTCCATTTGGAGTTGGAAGATTGCTATTCCCCCAATTCCGTAAAAACGATATGTGCGGAAATGTCCGCGCTTATCCGTGAATACGGAAGGGACAAGGTCATACCTCTCGACTTTCTTAGCCTTACGCGCATCATGCGCACCAAGAAAGTACCGTCTGTATCAACCTATCTCACCATGCAGGAGATAGAGAAAATCCACACTTACCATCCGCGCACGGTCTACCGCCGCATGGTCAAGCGCATCTTCATGATAGAGTGCCTTACGGGTGCAAGGTTCTGCGACTGCTTGCGTATGTCGCCAGAGAACATCACGGAGATTGACGGTGTGCCGTTCTTGCGCTACATAGCAAGCAAGACAAATACCGAGGTCGTTGTGCCAGTCCACAGGCTTCTGCCTGAATATCTTGTCAAGGGTTCTCCGCTTGAACCGCGCAACCCTGACCTTGGGTGCTTCAACAAGACACTGCGCGAGATATGCCAGTGGTGCGGTGTGGTGTCTTGGGTTAAGGTCTATCGGGCAGGCAAGGAGCTTGCAGGGCGGAAATACCACTTTGTAAGCACCCACACAGGGCGCAGGAGCTTCGCCACAAACCTTGCAGCCAAAGGCGTAACGCTGGAGCAGATAGCTCTCATGATGGGACACATGAACGGCAATGTCCCGAATGTCGAAATGACAAAACGCTATGTCTGCGAGAAGATGGAACTTGACAAGAAAGTCCTTAAATTCTTCCAATAAGCCTAAAATCTGCGGTGCTGTCCTTCTTGATAGCACCGTTCTTTTTTAACCTATTTATTAACTAAAATATTTACAATTATGAGAACAGAATTTTTCAAGGACTGGTCAGAAGAAGCCATCAACAAGAAAGCGGACGAACTCAACAATAAGTTCAATGAAGCGTTAATCAAGGTATACTGCGCTGCTGCGGAAGGCTCTGTCAAGGATTATGGCGAGTTGCGCGACAAAATCATTGAAGCTGGCTGCACCTATGCTCCCGACCTTTACGACATGGGTATGCTTGCCACAGAGAGCGAGCTTTACCAGCCTTTTGTTTCCACTCTTGATGAAGTCAAGGCAGGCGGCAAGAGCCTTAAAGCCCACGCTTCTCAGTGGCTGGAGGCTTACGGCGTAGTTATTTCGTCGCACTGATGTTAAAAACCTCTAATCTCTTGCAAGGTAATGGATATTGTCGTACATTTGCAATGCTAAAAAGATGATGGTAATCCATTACGCCAGGGCAGCGGTTAATGCTCATCCACAAGTGAGCATATTTTTATGCCCATCTTGACCAAATACACGGTCGCCTATACGTAAGACAAAACGAAGCTCTGTCGGAGTGGACTATCATCTTTTTAGCAGCGTATAAGGCGACCGCTTTTTGTTGCTTATAAATTAAATGCTAAAAAGATGACAGAAATTAAAATTATCAACAAATCAACTTTCTTGGGTAAGGAGATTGATGTTTGGGGTTCGGTTGCAGAACCATTGTTTCGTGCAAGTGATGTTGCAGAATGGATAGAACATTCAGACGTATCTACTATGGTTAAATTAGTAGATGATGATGAAAGGTTCTTTATGACCAATCCAAACAATGTTTGTGGTGGTCAAGGTACTTGGTTTTTAACCGAGGACGGACTATACGAAATACTTATGCGTTCCCGTAAGCCCATCGCCAAGAAGTTCAAGAAGGGTGTGAAAGCCATTCTCCACGAAATCCGCACAAAAGGCGGCTACAGATGAAAGTATGTGGGCGCAAAAAAATATTCCGATAAATATTTGGAATATCGCAAAAGGTTACTTAACTTTGCGGTGTTCAAATAAAAATCCGTGGTTGGGTACAGAGGCTCTTCCACATACTGGAGGGGCATTTTTATGCCTTGACTTCTTTGGGAAATAAGATACAGTGTATCGCCCCTTGCATATATTATAATGATGTATGCGTGCCTTCACGGATTGGCATTGAACAAAGGGTAGCGATACACTCTTTTTGTGTATCAACCCGATAATTACTAACGTTCAAAATAAATCCGAAAATGAAGAACGTAGAAAAATTCAATTCTCCTTTGTTTGGAGAGCTTCGGTGTATTCAAAATGAAGAGGGCGCACCTTTGTTTTGTTTGGCAGATGTATGCAAGTCGTTAGAGTTGCGAGTTAATGATGTTATCAAACGTACAGGTTGTGCCCCCGATATTATCGGGGTCTCAAAAGAGATTATTTCCCACGGCAAGGGTACGGGTGCTTTCAAGGAGGAAGATATGTATTTTGTCACTGAGCCCGACCTCTATCGTTGCATCTTCCAATCACGCAAGCCGACAGCCCGCAAATTCCAGGACTGGGTATTCTATGAGGTCTTGCCAAGCCTCCGCACAAAAGGCGGCACAGATGAAAGTATGTGGGCGCAAAAAAAATATTCCGATAAATATTTGGAATATCGCAAAAGGTTACTTAACTTTGCGGTGTTCAAAAATAATCGCGGTATGATGCCGCATCTTCTGTTTAGGGGTGCGTTTGTTGTATCGTCATATCAAAGAGTATAAGTAATCTTATATAGAATTACTGCACCGTGTCGGGAATGGGAAACCACCTCGGAGTTTATGCGATTAGACTTGAACAACACGTAGTGCAGTTTTTTTGTTCTAAATAATCGCAATGAATCAATTAGAGATTTTCCAAAATCCTGAATTTGGTACTATCCGTATCAAGGGAACAGAAGAACAACCATTATTCTGTCTTGCAGACCTTTGTAAGGCTTTATCCCTTAATCCCAGTAAGTTAAGCCAGCGGTTAGGAGATGACGTACTTTCAAAGTACCCCATCCAAGACGAATTAAATAGAACCCAATTAGCAAACTTTGTCAATGAGGATGGCTTGTATGATGTTATACTTGATTCCCGAAAACCAAAAGCAAAAGCGTTCCGTAAATGGGTAACAGGCGAAATTCTGCCTGCAATCCGCACAAAAGGCGGCTACATCGTCGCCCAGCAGAACGACACGCCCGAAATGATTATGGCACGCGCCCTGAAACTCGCAGACGAAACAATAAAACGCAATGAGGAACGCCTGCGGCTGCTGGAGCAGACAACACAAAGCCAAGCCGAAGAGATTGAAGCCAAAGACGCGCAAATCTCCGAACTCAACAACGCAGTAACGGAGATGAAGCCCAAATGCACCTATGTGGATGCCATACTGCAAAGCAAAGACACCGTGCAGACAACAATCATCGCACAGGACTACGGCAAATCAGCAAAAGCCTTTAACATACTCCTGCGTAACTTTAACATACAACGCAAGGTCGGGCAGACATGGGTGCTATACGCCAAATATATCTCCAACGGATATGTGCAGTCTAAAACATTCACATATCCCCATGCCGACGGGACAACTGGCGCACGCTCATACATGGAATGGACGCAGAAAGGGCGGCTCTTCCTCTACGAAACACTAAAGAAACACGGCATACTGCCACTTATAGAACAAACATCATCAACAAATAACTAAAAAACCTTACGACAATGGAAACAATGACAATCACCATCAGCGAACGCACACAACAGATGCTAAAGCACCTCAAAGCAGTAAAAGAACTTTTTGAAGCAGAACTGAAAGACACCACCGAAAGCGAATGTCTTGACACAACGGAAGATTTCGCCTATCACCTTTCCACGGTCATTGATGATGTCCTCGCCCTGCAAGCCTACAATATCAGAACCAAGATAATTTCTTAACTACATATATTCTTGTTTTAATGGTTTTATCAGCCCCCGTCATGCTTTATGCGGTATGGCGGGGATTTCTTTTTGCATATCCCCAAGAACGTAATCAAGAAGCCGCTTGTTCGCCTCATTGATTGCGGAAAAATCCTTCCTTATGTAAAGCTCAGTTATACGCAAAGAAGCATCAACATGACACAACATGTCGTTAACCACATATTTGCTTATCCCCACATCGTTAACCGCTATTGTTGCCATGCTATGCCTCGCAGCATAAAACTGCAACCCTTCCACACCTATTTCCCGTCCTACCTCCTTTAGCCCGATATTCAAAGCCCTGCCAAAGTCCGTTGCACTCCCGAACCTACGGTGGAAGTTGAAGACATACCCGTCCTTGTCAAGGTATTTCCTTGCCTGTGCCATTATGTGCGGCTGGATAGTCACGCGCATCTCCGCACCGTCACTCCTCCTGTCCTTTGTCTTCGCCCTGTTGTATATTATCGTGCAGCCTTCCATCTCGCAAGCCTGGAACAAGTCTACTGCGTTCATCCCCATCAACGCAAACGACAGACGGAAGCAGTCCAGTGCCAAGTCATGCCTGCTCTGCCTGCCCCTTGGCTTCAACCCGTCATAAGGCAAGGCAAAGATTTTTCTTATTTGCTCCAGCGTCAAGGCACGTTTCTTCGCCACGTTCTGTTTCGGAGCGTGGTATCTGTCAAGGCTATGCCTTATTACCGTTATTCCGTTATCCTCATCATTGAAGAACAATCTTGCATCATTGAACATTCGCACTATCGCCCCAGTGTATAGCGACCGCGCCCTTTCCTTGTCCTTCAAGCTCTCCTCAAAGGCAGTAAGCGTCTTTTGTGTCACGTCCATACATCTTATGCCATCCCGCCCCATAAACCTCTGAAAAGCCTTCAATGCGCTTTTGTAGTTCTTCTTGCCCTTGATGTCCTTCTCCTCAATCCATTTCTCGGCAAAGTCGGTAAATGACGGACTGCTGCCGTCTTCCTTCCTCGTCAGATATTCGGCAACCTTGTCAATGTCTATGCTTACAACATCCAAGTCCAGCTCCATGCACTTTTTTCGGTAAGAGGATATTATGTCCTCGCACCTGTCAATGACTTGATAGTTCTTTATTTTGAAGGCAATCGTCAAATCCGCTTTCTTAACATACATCGACGTCGGAAGGTATCTCACAGCCCTCTCATGGGTCATACGGATAACAACGTTCCATGTACCGTCTGCCCTCATCTTGTCCTTCCTGACCATATATTTGAATGTAGCCATATTTTTTTTTTTTGTGTTTTGGGAAAACAATAGGAAAACAAAATCGGGTTACTTGTAGCCTTTTTCGTCTACTTTCGCCACTATACCAAAGACATTTCCCGTGATAGCATATTGCGTCAAATCTTGGGAAAACAATAGGAAAACAAATCGCCAAATCGCCTTGTTTTCAGCCGTTTCCGCCCCATTTCCTTTGTCTGCCGAAAGCATACAAAAAAACGGAAAACCACTGATTTACAGGATTTTCCGCTTGGGTGCCCAGTGGGACTCGAACCCACGACATTCAGAACCACAATCTTTACACCTT
>CAVAAS010000022.1:0-45844 GCA_963586715.1 Barnesiella intestinihominis | reverse complement strand
AATGCGGGAGAGTAGGTCACCGCCTTTTTTCATTCTTAGCGGCAAGGAAAAGAAATACAACCGCAAGAGAACAGCCTCCGAAGGATTACTTCGGAGGTTTTTTTGTGTTTATACGAATAGTTAAGAGTTTATATTACTTCGGAGGCTCTTTTGTGTTTATCGGTATAGATATTATGTTGATAACTCTTTTGAATAGTTGTCTTGAAGAATATGTTTTTTTTCTTAATGCTTGTATGATATGCAATAATAACTTAACTTTGCCAGTACTTATAATAAGTTACTCTTTTTAATTATTCTTATTTATTGTCGTGCAATACTTTATTTATATGTACACATGGTGCTTTAGGAATTTGCAGTGGACCTTTTGAAATACATTTATTGGACAATATTTAACTCACATAAAATAAACTTTGAAACATATGGAGAAAAGAAAATTATTGGTGTTAGCATGCTTGGCTGCTTTCACGAGTTGCTTTGCCCAAGACGAGATAACCATTAAACTCTCGTCAGGGAACAAGTCCTATAAGATTGACGATGTTGAGACTATCACTTTCGATGGTGCGAATCTAAAGATAAATAAAACAAACAGTGAGTTTAACTCATACCCTTTTAGTGACATCGTAAATATCAGTTTCGATACTTCCACTGGTATTGATAATATGAAGATTGCGGGTGGAAAGCTTACTATTAGCGTTGCTCCAGGGAGTGATGTTATTCGTATCAGCGGTTACGACCCCAAAGAACATTACAATGTAACCGTTTACAATCTCTCTGGTGAGAAGGTTTACAGCGTCGGCAATTGGAAGGGCGAGGCTGTTGATATCACTTCGCTTGTCAAAGGCGTTTATGTATTAAAGATTAATGGTTCGACTTTAAAATTCAGAAAGTAAGACTATGAAAAGGAATATACTCTTTTTTATCGTTGCCTTGACTGCTGCGACAATGACAGCTCAGACACAGAGCTATAAACTGAGAATATCGCAGAATAATGGTGCAGAGACTTACATGCTAACTGAGGACGTCAAGGATATGAGGTTCGTAAAGTTAGGTAAAGTGAAGGTAAATATTTCAGAGCGTTACGCCACTTCTACCTCGCTCGGTGTAAACCTAGACATAGAGCCAAATGTGTCTCGTCTCAAGGCTGTGTGTGTACCAGCTTCGCAGAAAGTCAATGATCCCCAAACGTATATTGAAGAACATGCAGAGGCGCAAAGTGTCTTTTCCTATAAGAAGGCATGGGATTTCCTCACACCCGAGACAGATTACGTCGTTTATGCGTTGGCATACGATTCCAATGGCCTCCCAAGTGAAGTCAGTCAACTGGAACTGCGTACAGGCAAGGCTGAAGATGACCCGTTCAACGTTGAAGCAAAGAACGTTACAACCACGTCACTTGACTATGTTGTCAGTCCCAAGAATGATCCAAACGTGAAGTACGTTGTGCAGACAACGGGACTGGAGATGTACAATAAATGGTGCGATGATGGCGACAACAACGGAGATGTGTTCCAGCATTTCGTATCGTATTGGAAAGCGATGGGTAACATTTATGGTCAGACATGGCAAGATCAGATACAATATGACGCAAGGACCGGCACTTACGATTCTGAGGCAGACTACAATACCCAGAAGACGCTTCTCTGGGATGCCGATCAAGTGATCATTACCTTCGGGGTTACACTTGACGGAGAACTAGTGACGCCAATACAGACGACCAAGGTCAAGACGCTAGCTCCTGTGCCATCTTCAAATGTTATAGCTTTGGAACTCAAGTCCAACGCCTGGAGAGATGTCGTAGTCACAGCAACAACATCAAACGATGACACATACCTCGTCAATGTGCAGCGTGCGGAACTTGTTGATCCGCATCTTAAGGCGGGAGACCTTGTGAAATGGTTGCTTAACAGTGGCACAGACTATTCGCTCTACAGCAAGAGCGGTAGCCAGGACTGGGAGTTTTCACCCAATAAAGGCGGCGAGAAATACTATGCGATAGGAATAGGTGTGGATGCCTATGGTGCACCAACTACCGAGCCTGTGATGATAGACTTTGTACTCCCCGAAGGTGGATTCTAAGTTTGGGTAGACAATATTGTATAAACATTTAAACAGAATCATATATGATGAAGAAGATATTGACAATAATTGTTGCTGCATTGTTCTCCGTAGCGTCTTTCTCACAGGAAAGTGTAGACAACGCCTTAAAGATAAAGATGTGCGATGGTGATTCCCTGTCGTATTTGCTCAGCAGCATAAAGGATATCACGATAGAGGAGGTTACACCCATGTCGATGGACATTCAGGTGAGCGACGTCACCGAATCGTCGATGACGATAGATTTCCCTAAACCAGAAGGTTGCAGCTTCTGGCTGATGTGTATACAGAAAGAGGAACTAACCGGCACTATGCAGGAGAAGCGCACGGCGATATGGCAGAAATACAACGACCGTTTTGATGACTCTCGTTATTTCAAGATCCCTAACCTTGATCCCGGCACAACATACCACATCTACGCCCTGTTGTTCGATGAGACAGGCGTTGCCGCTGGGCTTAGTCACGCCACAGCCACAACTTTGGAGAAGCAGGCGAACGATGAGTTCTCAATCAATGTGAACGAAACCACCAAGACTTACGCATCGCTTACCTTTACTCCAAAGGACAATGCCGTGAAGTATTACTACAATGTTGTGTCAGAGAGCGAACGCGAGCAGATGATTTCCCAGTATGGCAGCCTGCAGACGGCGGAATTGGAGTATATCAAGTACAACGCAGAGACGTCAGGCTTTACTCTTAGCGAATGGCTTGGTTACGTTTTGGTACAGGGAACAAAAACTGCCGATACGCGCGACATCACCTCTTCCAACCTTACTCCCGGCACTATATACTTTGCCGTATGCTTTGGAATGAATGCCGACGGTACATTCACCACCGGTTTGTATGAGAAGGAGTTCTCCACGGAATCCGTTTCACCATCGGAGAACGTGATAACCTGCAAGGTGCTGAATACATATTCAGACGGTTGCGATGTAAAGACCACAGTAACCAATGATGATCCATATATCGTAACTACGCAGACCAAGGAGGTGTGGGAGAAATATCTCGCCCTTTCCAATGGCGACAAGAAACTTGCTGCCCGTGAGCTACTCCGTATTTCTTATAGCGGATATGCTGACAATTATATAATGACTGGCAGCAAAGACAGTTTCAAGGTTTCCACCAGCTCGTCTGGTACAGACTGTGTGCTTATCGTGTGTGGCTTTGATGCCGACGTGACCACAGATGTACAAATTATCGAGTATAAGACATTAGCCGAATGACAACAGGGAATGAGCTTCCTGTAAGTTAAATAAAGATAACCAATAGGGCTGATACTTTGCGAGTGAAGTGTAAGCACTTATTAGAATAGTCCATTAAACTTTTCTTCAAAGTAATATTTCCTAATATTGCTGTCCGCTAAAAACTAAGACGGCTTAGTCCGCATCTCAAAGTTTTAGCGGACAGCAATAAAATTGTATAGTAATTTTTCTGTTGTAACTCTTAAGCTAAATGATAAGATAAGAACGTCAAAAAAAGTTGCCCCGTTTCAAGTAATTTTGGCTTGAAATGGGGCAACGCATTAAAGAGAGCAGTAGAAGTTCACTGTTCACTTGAATTCATGTTATTTTATTAAGGTTCTGCAACTGGGCGTATAGAACATCCATAATAACGACTTCTATTACCTTGTCTTTATAGTGTTTCAAGACAGTCAAGAATACGACTAACCCCATCATTATAGCTAGAATCATGTGTACTTGTCCAGTAATTCCCTCTCTTATCCATGTGGCTATAATATTGAATTGCATCACATCATGAAAAACTCATTTAGGCATTGAGTGAATAATTGCAGTTCGATAAAATTATTTAGATATACCAAAAGTTAAGGCAGACACTTCTCATGCTGTATCTGCCCTTTGGGTTAAGTAAAGCTTAACAAATGATGATAATATACAAAGCCATTATTGTCCCCCATAAAATCGGGACAATAATGAAAAATTTCATAGAACAAATGAATTACTGCGGCATTTCTAACATCTAAGAGTAAATAAAAAAACAATTACTCATTACTTCTTTTTTTACTTTTCGGCAGTATTAGGTTGAGGATAACGCCAACTAAAGCAGACAGTCCAATTCCAGAAATGGCGAAATTACCCGAGGAAAGGACCGCACCGCCTAATCCCATGGTGAGCATGACAGACACAATTATTATGTTGCGCGTATCGTTGAAGTCAACCTTGTGCTGCATGAGATTTTTTATGCCTACAGACGCAATCGTTCCGAAGAGCAGAAGCATTATGCCCCCTAGCACGGCTTGTGGAATACTTTGCAATAATGCACTCAGCTTCCCGCATATGGAGAATACGATGGCAGTAATTGCAGATATGCGGATTACAGCCGGGCTCGTAACTTTCGTTATAGACATAGCTCCAGTCACTTCAGAATAAGTTGTTTCTGGTGGCCCGCCTAGGAAAGCCGAGACGAGGCATGCAATACCGTCGCCGAGCATGGTGCGGTGAATGCCAGGGTCTTTCACGAAATCTTTTTCAGCAACAGCACTAACAACATATACGTCTCCGATATGTTCAAGTACAGGAGCTATGGCTACGGGCAGCATATAAAAAAACGGTTGCCATTGGAAATTGCTGAATGTTCCTAACGAAACAGGCATTGAAATCCATGCGGCAGAAGTTACTCCAGTGAAATCAATCTTGCCTAAGGCTAGGGCAGCAATATATCCGGTTACTACTCCTGTTATAATAGGCACCAGTTTCATCAACCCCTTGCAGAACGTTAAAACCAGTATTGCCGTTGCCAGCGAGATGAAAGCCAACAACCAACTTTCTTTTGCCATGTTTACAGCACTACCGGAAAGAGACAATCCTATGAGTATTATAGCCGGTCCTATCACCACAGGTGGAAAAAGTTGGTCAAGAAGCTTCTTGCCTTGCCATTTTACTAAGGCACTCATTATAAAATAAACTAGTGAAACGCTAGCCAAACCAGCCAGCGTACCTTCAAGTCCCCATTGTCTTGAAGCCTCTATGATGGGGGCGATGAACGCAAAAGAGCTGCCGAGGAATATCGGAACCTTACCTTTTGTAACAAGATGGAAGAGCAAGGTACCTATTCCAGCCGTGAAAAGAGCCGTGGCAGGGTTAATGCCAATAAGTAGTGGCACAAGAACCGTTGCGCCAAAGGCGACAAAAAGGAACTGTATGCCAACGATTGTTTTCTTTGTTAAAGACAGTTGTTGTGTATCCATTATATGATTTATAGGTCGTTTTCTGTTAATATTCCGTTTGTTAGAATGGGAAACCTACAGCAAGGTGAAGACTTTGTCCGTCGCCGAAGCGTGGAATGTTATAGTAGCCGCTTTTTCCCGTATCGTAAGGTAGGTGTATGCCAACTCCCCAGTCAAGACGTAGCACGAGAAACTCAAGGTCGTATCTTACACCAACGCCCGTTCCTGTGGCAAGTTGGTCGAAGGCATTGCTAAACTTGAACTTTGAATTTTCGCGTGAGTCATTTTCCTGTAAAGACCAAACGTTTCCCACATCAAGAAATACAGCTCCGTAAAGATTTCCGAAGAAGTTGAAGCGATATTCCAGGTTGCCTTGAAATTTAAGGTCGCCCGTTTGGTCTATGTATGAAGCCCCGGCAGAAGTAGACCTGTATGCGCCCGGACCGAGACTACGCGCAGCAAAGGCTCTTACGCTGTTGGCACCACCCACATAAAACTGCTCACTGTAAGGAGTACGTTTGCCGTTTCCGTATCCCCATATTGCGCCGGCACTAATGTGTCCCACGAGTTGCGACTTTAGTCCTATCGCCCAAGTTTTGGTGAAGTCGCTCTCTATTTTCAAGAACTGAGCGTAAGCGTTCTTAAAGAGCGTTTTTCCGTCTTCGTTCCATTTCCGTCCAGCCGCAAGATATCCTAGAGAAAGGATATTTCCAGCTTCAGATACACTCACGTTCCAGTAGATAGGGTTGCGGTAGGATAGGGGACTGGTGTATGTGAACGTGTATTTCATTTTTGGTATGAACACGTTCTGCATCGTAGCCTGCAGATAAGGGTTCGCCTCCATTATGGAGTCAAATTTATGAGTGGTATAGTTCAGATATTGATATTGTAGGATAAGCGGACAAAACTCATGCTTTGTCTTCTCAGTGTTTTGCCATTTGTAAGTCCACTCGCCTGAAGCATTATGCATTTTGAAGTATCCCGGTCTGTTCATAACGTTCATTGATACTTTTGCTGTCGTGGAAGGTGTAACGTAGTAGCGGTGTGGTTTAATGAATGGGGCAATCATTCGTGGAAATTTTATGCTTAGGTCAGCACCGTATTCATAAGAATTCATGTCTCCCGACTTTCCGTTCGGTCTGCTTCCTGTTTCCCATTCATAAGAACCGTGCAGGTTCAGGTCAACAACCTCGCCGCCGCGGAAGGCGTTCAGCTTCTTCAAACCAAGAACAAGCTCAGGCCCCGTCTTTCCGTTTATCTTATTGCTATAGTTAGTCTCAATGTAAGCTTCATAAGGCTTGTTCAGAATACAGTTTACCGTCATGTCCAACGTGTCGCAAAGGGCAGAAGTATTTTGCGGTTGAAACGAGAACTGCACCGTTGAATACTGGCCAGAATTGTTGAGCCTGTCCAGACTTTCTTCGTAGGCATCGTAACTGTACATTTGTTTCGGCAAAAGTCGCAGATGTCTCAGAAGAACGCGTGCGCGGATAGGCGGCTTCTTTCCGTTGAAGCCAAGGTATAGTCGGCGGTAAACGAAAGAGTCTTTTAGCTCTTCCATAAATTCCCGCATGATATTCACCTTTAGTTTACCGATATACCATTTGTGTTTAGCCTTGTCCGGAATACTGTCAGCAAGTTGAAGTCTTAGCTTTGCCTTGCCAGGCACAGCCAGTGTGTCGGCAAGATACGAGGCGTATGCCGCTTGATAGTAGTAATATCCGTTGTTTTTGAACAGGTTTGCTATACGTGTGCGCTCAGCATCAAGAAGCGAAACGGCAAAAGGTGAATCCTTGTGTATGAGGGCCTCTTTTTGTGTAGCCATTATGATACTGTCGGCTACGGGTGGAAAGTTCACATATTCCAGTGTGTCAACAGTTGTAAGGTGGTTCATATCCACCGTGTATTTAATCTTTGCCGTCTTTGGATTCTTCTGTTGTAAAACTTGATATGCAACATTTGACCCAAGATATCCGTGGTTTCTCAATACCGATTGCGCTACGGATGCTCTCAAGTCAGGGTTTACCCAGCTCATAAGCACCGGCTCTTTGCCGAAAGTCTTAGAGAACCACTGTGCCACTTTCCCCTTTGAACCAGAGAAGGCGTTCCATATCCATAGCTTGTAAGGCAGAAACCTGTGATATGAACTGCCGAAGAAAGCACCGTTAGGTGCGGTTGCGAGAGCAGCTTCCACTTCTTCCTGAGTCGTATAGAAGTTGTCATTCTTGTCTTCAACCTTGTAGTCAATGGCTTTTAGCCCAGTGAAAAGGCGGTCACCCTCGGGCACGCTGCTTGTTGAAGAGCATGCCGCTAAGGCAATTGTGCCAATTAAGACCAGTATGTTTCTTGCTGCTATATTGTAAAGTTTCATTGTTTTGTCTGTTTGTTAATGACAATTGTTTCCGTCTCCGTTGCGGCAGACTTTGTATTTTCAGTTTTTTTCTGCGGCACCTGCTGCTTCTTGTTCTTCGAAGAAGAGAAAATTTCTTTTAGACTTTGCATAGTCCTTCTCCATGTGAAGCCTACTCCGAATTCCTGTGTCGTGCCCTCAAGCCAGTCATACGAGTTGTTGTCATAGAAAAGGTTCAGGTATTTGTTCGATGTGTCACCAAGACGGTATTCAAACGTAACGTTGTCGAAGAACGATTGGTTTTGTCCTGGTTGTTCTGCCCCCGTCGAAACCTTTCCGCCAACGATAATCTTAAGTCTGTTGTTCCAGAATCGTTTTGAGAATTTAAAGGAATAGTCGGTGTGCATCGACCCGTTACCATCGGTAGTGTTGTCTATGCCCACGCTGAGGTCGAGTGTTCGCAAGGCATTTCCCGTGATGTTGTTTATCTCGCTCTGCAGGAAGGTGCTCAGTGCGCTGTTCATCGAAAATCCGCTAGTGTTGCCATCGGCAAGATACATGCCCGTGGTCAGCATCGTCACCGCCAGTTTTCCACGTTGTTCCATGCTCATAGCCTGCAGCTCGTTGTGCAGCGACATATCTTCCGGGGCGTCAAGAGTGAATTCCAGTCCCATGTCGTTGAGTGTCTTTGTTATAACAACTCCGCATGTGAAGGTAACAGTTCGTCCCTGTTGCCCGTCTGATCCCACCGTAGCTTTCGTTTCTTCCGTCGCGGTGATGTTCAGTTTCGGGTTCATGATGTCGCCGGTAAACTCGATGTAACTGCCGTTTTCAATGTTGAAAGTCTTAAGCGGAATCACTGGCAAGGCGTATTTCATCTCCCCGTTGTTCAGCGTATATTTACCGGTAATGCGCAGTTCGTTCAGCGGATCGTATGTCATTCTCAGGTCTCCGCCGCCCATAAGGTCAACGTAGTTAGAGTGATCAGAATTGAGATAGCACATAACTCTCGCTCCTTCGTCCACGCTTACTTGCACATCCATGTCGAAACCGGTAAGCTCCGGCCGGTCAACGCTTTGCTGAGTAGTGTCGGTAAGATTGGTAAACTTTACAAGTTCGTCCATTTGATTGTCAGTTGTCAGCGGAGAGTCTCTCAGAATGTACGCCACATCCGTGGAGCCGAGAACGTTAAGCTTCCCTCTCATCGTGAGATTGTTAAGCTTTCCTCTGATAAATCCAAAGAAATCGATGAAGGCTTTGCCGTAAGCCACGCTGCGGTAGTTTTCTTTGGCATTGATAAGCTGATAGTTCTCCGCTCTCATGCGCAGGTCCATGCTCATGTCGTTGAGGTCCGTAAAGTCAATGTCGCCGTAGATGTCAAGTGGATTGTCGTTGTGCGAGTATACTTCGAAGTTCTCAAAGAGCAGCTTACTGTCTTGTATCCTCACAGGGTCGCTGCCCACTCTCAGCTCAACACCATATGGAACGCTGACGATATACGTTGAGTCAAGATAAATTTCTCCGTTCACTTGCGGCTTGTCCAAAGCTCCGCGTATAGCAATTTTTCCGTCAGCGTATCCTTTGAAGCCGAAGAGCTGTTCCGGAATAAATCCGTTCACAATGGAAAGCGGTAGCTTGTCGAGCTGCATTGTTGCGTCAAGCACCCCTTTCCCCTCGGTGTGGTATGTGCCCACAAGCGTGCCAACTTGATTACCGTCGCTGTATAGCATAGCGTCAACATAGTGGCTGCCGTCAGAGCGGGGCATGTAAACGAATTCTGTGCTTACGTCGCCCATTGAGCACCCTTCGTAAGTCATCTTGTTGACCGACAGAGTTGACGATAGTGTCAGTTGGTCGGCAGTCTGTATGGCATGGAAGTCACCGTTCATCGTGCCGGTAACAACAGGGAAGTAGGGCAGTACGGATGTCACTTTCGAAAGGTCGAAATTGTTCATGCTCAGCGTTACGTCCTGCAAGGCTTCCGTGTTGTCATCGTCGGTATACACGTGCAGTCCCGTTCCGTCGGGCGCAGTAAGTTGTAATTTCGCAGATAAGCGACTGTCATCGGCAAGGAACAGGTAGTTATCATCGTTGGCTTTGAATTTTTTGTAGCCAAGAATTATGTCGTCAGTCAGCAAGTGGAGTCTAGCCCCCGTGTCTTCCAGTTCAGCTGTCGCACCGAGCTTTATGCCAAGCTTGTCGTTAGCATCGTAGACAGCTACGTTCAGTCCCGATCCGCGCTCCATCAGGTATCCGTCAACCAAGGCATTGAAAACGTATTGCGGGTTGTCTTTCGCATTTTTCACCCGGGCGTTGTACGTGCAGTTCACAGAATCCGAAACGATGTTAAAGCGAACAGTGTCAAGTTTCACGCCCTCAGCCACAAGTTCGTATAGTTCCAACGAGCCATTAAGCCCCGATGCATCAGAAGAATTCAGGTTCATGTCAATACTGCTGAATGTATAACCGCAATACTGCATGAAACGGCTGAATATATTGTCTTTTCCTGCCTGCATCCTAATTTCCGCATTCGGCAGAGCCTGTCTGAGAGCGACATAATCTATACGGCGTTTTTTAAGACCTTCAGAAAGCTGTGTGCCAAAAGCCGAAGCTTTCTCCAAGATCCTTTCGTATCCTCCGCTGGCGTTCATATTCAGATAGAAGTCGCCGCAGTCAACGAGTGCGCGTGTAGTGTCGTTATTTGTAAGAATGTCGAGGTCAATGTTCACGGGGCGGTAAGTCCTTGCAGAGTCAAGGATAGTAACATCGCTCGTTCCGCCTCTAAGCATGTATGTCCTCTTCATGTCCGTCATAACATCAAAGTGGCAGCAAAGCGAAGCCTTAAGCGGCTTCTGCGTAACCCCCATGGCATAGAGGTCGATGCTGTTTATGTCGGCAGCGAAAGTGGCGTCAATTTTCTTTTTTCCCACGAGCCCGTCGACAGATACCTTGCCGTCAAGCAGCTTGTTGCGGCTGTTAACCGTGGCATTCAGCAAGCCGTTCTTAAGTTTTGCGTCCGCCGAAATGCCCGAAAGATTGTATTTGTCATATATGAATTTCTGTATGTCGGCACTAGCGTCAACCGTCATCCCCTTTGCAAACGGGTCAGTTCCGCTACCCCCCAGTGCAAGGCTGCCCGTGAAATCCTTCATGCCAAGCGAAGGCATGAAGTGGTGTATCTTCAGATTGTTTGCTTTTATGTTCGCCTTATATGCCATCCTCTTCAGGTCGAAGGAGCCGTTTGCTTTCAGAGTTCCCCCGCCTTCGCTCATGGTCAGGTCGGCAATATAGCGTTGCCCACCGCCAGTTTTAACTTTTCCAGCCACAGAAATACCCTTGGGTATTACGGCTCCCCCCATGTTTTGCCTGCCAACAAAGGCAGTAACCAAGTTGCCGTTATATAGAGTGGCGTTTATTTTCATGTCAGCTCTCATGCGGTTTATGTCAGTAAAGCCGGCAGCAAATCCGCTTGCATTAAGCTTTAGAACAGAAGGCAGCAGGATGTTGAGCAGCTGTATATCCATGCGCTGCATGTTGCCAGAGAGTTTTGTGTTTAACGAAAGGGGTTTTTCAGGCCATTGGCGGCGAAAAGCAGCCGGCATGTCCTGCAAAAACGGCAAAATGTCACGTTTTGCAATCTGGGCGTTTGCCGTAAGGAAAATTTTTCCAGGGCAACTGTCGCTGAAGGCATTAAGATCCATTGTCAAGTCAGCTTTCAGCCATGAGTCTGGCGTGCGCACTGCCAGCTTTGGCAGTTTCAGCTGAAGCGAGTCCATACGCACAGGCCCCGTAAGGTCAGCCAGTTGCAACCCCTGCTTTTCCTTAAACGAACAATGGCGCACGTTGACTTGAGTTGTCGGTGCTTCGTAATATACGGAGTCCAAGCCGATGTTCACTTCCGTCAGCAAGATATGGTTAGGGTCAATAATGCCCTTAGTGTGGGTTTTGAAGTTATTGTCGTATGCAATGGAGCCGTCGGCAAGTTCAAAATTGGCAACTCTGTATGCATTCTTGTAAAGGTCAAAATACCCTTCTCTGGCAGAAGCCTTGCCCAAGTATGCGGCAATCTGCAGTGTGTCTCCCGGCATGTGGATTGTGGCACGTGTTTTTGCTATGTTTAGCTTGCCTACATTGATTTTCCAGTATGTGGGTGTTGATGAAGTGTCAGGCGGAACAGTATCGCTCAGTTCCACGTTTATGTTGGCATCGTGCAATGTAGCCGCGTCAACCTTAACGACTTGTTTTCCCCAGTCAATGCCGTGGCTTTGGAAAGCCAATCTGCCAACCGTGCCTTTTATGCGCGCCTCGTGGATAAAGTCGGTGGTGTTCATCTTCACTCCCTGCAGGTCGAATTCGTCAATCTCCACTTGTTGACTGAGCAATGGCAGCAATTTTATACTGACCACAAGCTTCTTGATGTCGGCAACCGTGTCTTTCACTTGCGGCAGCGAGTCGTTTTGCTTAATCATGCAGAAGTCTTCTATGCCCAAGTCAAGCGGAAATTCAAGACAAACGTGCCCAACTCCAATCTGCATGCCCGTTTGTTTTGATGCATAGTCGGCAACCTTGTGTATGGCAAGGTTCTGCAATGGGGGCAGATATAGTGCAAAAGCTAACAGAATGAAAAGTATGAAAGGGGAGGCAACGGCAGTTGCGCTCCATTTTATTGCTCTTTTTGTGGATTTGTTCATTTCTTCTTAGTGGGAAATCCGCTTTCTTCGTGTTGCATATATGCATGGGCGTAAAGTCAGTCTCCGCATAGCGCACACCTTGTTGCGGTGAGTTTTCTACCTAGTGCAAATGTAATGCAAATTGTCATAAGTTCAAAATCTGAAACTATTAAAGTTGCCTCGTTTCACGAGCCCACGGCCTTTTGTGTATAATCGTGCGGCGTTTGTCTTGAAAGTGCAAGACTTTTTTGCGTTAGCCCGCGGGCAAAAAACAAACATGCCGCAGCTTGGTATTTAACCGAACTGCGGCATGTTGTCGTTTTAGTGTGGCTTAAGCCGGAATTTCTGTCGGGGCTAGCCCCACTTTCCAGTTTTATTTCCTAAGATACGACATAACCTTGTCGTAATAACGTTGTGTTCCTTTAATGGAATAGCGCATGCCTCCGTTCCATGAACGTATGGCTTTCTCGATGTTATTCTCCAAGTTGTAGAACGATTGCATGAGGATAAACATCTCTTTGGATTTGGCCGTGTTGAAGCGATCTTTAAGAGAATATCTCTTTTTGCTCTTGCGTGCCTTAAGAATAATGTTGCATTGTGCAACGCAGATGGGAGTAATCTGCATGGCTCCGCAGGAGTTGCCGCTTACGGCCTTGGCGTTGCCGCCACTTTCCACCTGGATGATGGCGTTCATCACAGGCTCCCAGTCAAAGTCGTTGTTTGTTGGTTGCGTATCGTCGCTGGCATACACTGCAAACGGCAGACACATGAATAATACTACTAATACAATTCTCGTCTTTTTTAAAAACTTCATAACTTGTTGTTTATGGTATCTGGGCCGTAAATAACCGAACAATACAAAAGTTCCCTGTTATTACGATAAAAAGTAAATAGAAACCCACGGAAAACAACTGCGATTAGGGCAATAAATGATGCCTTGTTGTTCCTGAATACCAGTTAATCACGTGGCGACAAATATGGCTTGAACAATGCGTAAGCCACCGCGCCGTTTCTTAATTCGGTTGCAAAAGTAGTAATAATAATTGACATACGCAAGTTTTCCGCTCCTGAACCATCCTTTTATGGGCTTTCTTAACGTAGCTAAACAGTTTTTAGACAGTTCAAAAAAGCAAAGGTTGCAGAATTCCGGATTGGCGATTTTAGCTGACTTTCCTGTTTTCTGCAACCATTAAAGATATTGGTTTTCAGGCGGATGGAGCATGAGCTAGTCCGCCTCATGGCGTCTAATAGATGATTTTCTTGCCGTTGTGGATATAGATTTTACCTTTTATGAGTTTGTCAACCTTTTGCCCCAGCGTGTTATAGTAGTTCTTGTCGCCCACAATGCGCACGGTTTGTGTTGAGTGTATTCCCGAAGGCTCGTTGGGATTAGGGCGTGGCGTTATGATATATGGCTTGTTGTCATAGTTTGGGAGTTGGTGAAGGTCGGCAAAGTCAGCCACTTCAGTGCTCGTTTCGCCAAGCCATCCGCAGTATTGGAATATGCCTGTTGCCACACGCACAAAGTCAACCTTGTCCAACGCCACGGGGCACCCCTCGCTGTCAACCGCCCAGCTTATGTCAAACGAAGAATAAAGGCTGTCGTTTGCCGGGCAAGCATCAACATAGCCGTAGCTGTCGGCAGAGTAGCGGTACTGAACCCAGTAAGTTCCCTTGCCGCTTTGGTCGATAGCGTTGTTGGGCAGTCGTCCGCCGCTGAAGGTCAGCTCATCTTTGTCCTCGTATTTCGGCCAGTAGCTTTGGTCATGGAAGCTGTTTTTTGCGTGGTAGCCAGTAGAGTCGCGCTTTGTCCCGTCGGCATCTGTCCAAGAACATTCCCAACGGATGTAGTTGTTTGATGTCACTTCGCTTTCCGGCTTGAAGTATTTTATGGAGAAGTCGTGAACTTCGCTGTTGAAATACTCCGATCCCGCCAGTTCATACCAGTCTGCCGTTGCGGGGTCAGAACCTACACCCACGTAGACAATGCCCGGCTCAATGCTTCCTCCGATTGTTTTGTCGCCATAAACGGGGTCCGAATTGGCATAGAAGCCGTTGCCTTTTATGAGGATGTCGTTGCCAACCTTGTTCTCTACGGGTTGGTCGAACTTCACTGTTATGTATCCACCGTATGTGCCAAGCGAGATAAGAGCGCCGTTTTCAAGTTGGTCTTGTGCGTTGGCGCATACTTCTTCCTGTGAAGTTTCCTCGTCGGCATAGGGCAGTTCGTTTATAAACTGCCCCGGTGCCTGATGCAGTTCAACGACCTTGAATTTATGGCTCTGTGCAGATACGGTCAATGCGGCAAAGATTGCTACTGCCAAAAATAGAGTTTTCTTCATGCGTTGCTAATTTTTATTTTCTTATTTATATACATTATTCAAACCATTCCAGCGCAGACATTGTTCCAGTGTTGTGCAGTGTGTATGCAACGATGTGGCCTTCGTCGTCGGTAAACATCCAATAGCGGTAGTTATCCTCATAATAAAGACCCTTCACGTCGTCGGCAAGCTTCAAGACAACACCTTTCTGCTGCATTTCCTCGCTTAGATAGTATGCATTTTCGCATAGGAACGAGTAGTTGCAGCGGTGCATGATGTGTTTTGGCGTTATCCCCGTGCAGCTATAAGGCACGTATGTCCACAATCGCGGCACGAAAGGAGTAGTGACGCTGTTTTCCGGGTCGGCTTCAAAGGCATGCGCTTCATCGTAGGTGAGCACGTTCTTCTCCAGTCCGTTACCGCTTCCCATGCGTAATGCCATGAACTTGAGGTTGAAATACTGTGGCTCGCCGTTGTCTTCGTTCTTGAGGCTTGTTGTTACATTAAGGGAATGTTCCTTTGTCTGCTCCCATTCTCCGTCAACATTGATGATTCCATTTTTGTTTATGCTGAAGTGCTTGCGGTATTCTGCGCCGTCGACCATCGAAACGTGTATGTATCCGTCGAATTTGCGGTACTTTGAGAATGTAATTCCGTTGCTTGGCACGAGATACAGGCAGGTAGCGCCCATCCAAGTGTTGTTTTCGCTTAGCGAATACGGTTCGGCTTTGTCGTTAGAGCCCGACTTCAGCTCCGGATACTGGAACTTTGCTGTTGAGTCGGTGGCGGTGTAGTGATAGTTCACTATAGCACTTTCAGGGTCAGGACTGTCAAAACGCCATGCCACGCTGTCTGTTAAGTTCTTCTGCGTAGGCTTTGCCGGACTTTTGTTCGTGCGTATGTCAACCTTGAAAGGCTTGAGAACATTGCTGTTGTATATGGATTCTTCTCTGAACGTTGAGCCTGCCGTGAGATAGTTCCACGTTGGTGCCGACAAACCGTAGCTGTCAGAACTGCGAGAGAAGTTGTCCGTGTTCAAAGCCACGTCCTTTGCTGTTTCAAGGTCGTCAAAATACATCACATAGCCGCTAGATTGGTATGTCTTGCCGCTTATGCCAGTATAAGTCCTCAGCTGAGAAATCCAATGTCTCACGCCCACGGCATTGTTTGCCACTTCGCCCGTTTCTGCATCAGTGGCATAACTGATAATAATTACTGCTATTTTTCCCACGTGAGCGGTTTGCTTATAACCACAGAGCGTGTCTGACGGAATACTGTAGTAGCCGGTTTCGCCCGTTGCCACTTTGAGAAAAATCATGTCGACCGTCTTTCCGTAATATTTATGCCAAGCATCCACCATGCTGACGTTGCGAACAGTATCGATAACCGTGCCCGACACTCCATACGATCCATCGTTAATATAGTCGTCTTGCCAGGTGAAAGCGTAATCGCTTCGTGAGAAAATTCCAGCAGAGGCAGATGTTATGGAACAAAGGCCCAGTTTCCAAGTGTTGTTCTTCAGACAAATGGGAAGTTTAGCCTTACCTTCGGCAGGAGTAATCTTGGAGTTTAGACTGAACAGATAGTCCTTTTTGTCGAGACTTAGCGTGAAACCATTGTCGGCATTCACGCGGATCTCTGCTCCAATCGGGATGTTGTAGTGCCCGTTGCCGTCGTCAACGGAAAACACATTCTGTGCTTCCGTGACGACAGCAGTGAGGACGAGCAACATTGAAAGAAAGATCTTTTTCATTGTTCGTGTCAGTTCTTTTTCCTATTCTGCGAGTTCATAAGCAAAGGCGTAGTATTTGCCAGTAGTTAATTTCCAAACTACAATGACAACCTTATCGCCTTCAGCATTCTTTGCCTTCAGGAACATTGCGCCAGAGAAATCGCATGTCTCTCCGTCTTTGCTGTATGTGAGAGGCATAGTGGTAGTGTCAACAGATACTCCAGGCGTGACTATTCCACCGGGCAGGTAGTTTTCACAGGTGGTAATTACTTCAAAGTCGCTATAAGCCGACAAATCTGGGAAGTCATCACTGCCGCTTGCAATTTGCGTGCGTGCGCCCTCATCATCGTAGTTGACCTTTATCCAAGCACGCTCTGCCATGTTGGCTGTGCTTTGGCCGAAGTGTTGTATTGCTTCTTCAAGGGTAGCATAGTTGTTGGCAGTGTTGCCTTTCCACTGTTCTATGGTCATACTGTTGCCTTCTGCAAGATAAATAGGGAAGTATTCCTTGCCTTCTACTGACGGATTATAGATTACATACAGGTCAACCTTTTGAAGACCATCGAAACATGCGTTCCTGTTCATATATTTCGTGAACATATTGGCAAAAGCCGTAGTGTCGTTCACGTCAACGTCGGTCTTTGCGTATGCAATATAGCCGCTGTTTTGTTTAACGAAGCCGTTAACAGAAGTGCTTTCCGAAATTTTCATCGTGAAATTCTGATTGAATGCTTGTGCGGTATTAAAGCCTCCCTGTCCGAGATACAAGTATTTGCCAGTTGATGCAGGCTTCATCAATTTCTGACTGTAGTAGCCATAGGCTGTAGCCACTTTGCGTAGCTGCTCAATGGCTGTTTGCCAATCTTCCGTATCCGTAACGGTAGTATCGGTGATTTCTGTTGCCTGTTTATAATAAGAGGCATACTCCTTGAACTCGTTGTCTGAGGCAAATTCATATAGATGCGTTGTCCCGTTGAGAATTTCAGCAGCATGTTTGCCGGCTGCAACAAGTTCTTCTGCTGAAAGCTTCTTGATGTCAACAGTGTCGTGCTTCTCTATATATACAGTGTCGTGCTTGGTTACATACACGGTGTCGTGGAGAACCGTTACCACATCGTTGGGGTAGGTTGATGAACGGCGCATTGTTGTACCAGCAGGAACAGTGAATTGACTTGTTACAGTGAGGTGTTTTCCATCGCTGTCATACGTCTTTTTCCACATCGTATATGTCATTCCGTTGGTGGAAACAAGAGTGTTGCGGTCTTGAATCTTGAAGTCGGGATAATTAGTGTAAAGCGAGTCTTTTGTGTTTTCTTCAACGGATTTCAAATGCCACTCGAAGTCTTCTCCGCTAAGTCCGTCTTCTGTGAAGTGGAAATCCCAGTCATGCCCCATCGCTTTGTCTGCTTCATCGGGGAACATGCCGAGAATGTCATAGTTATTGTAAGTCACTGTTACGCGCCCAGTCCCTGACTTATAAGGGATGCCGTCAACGGTCCAATATCTGTCGGTAAAGGGTTCTGCTTTCAATCTCCATTCAATCAAGGTGTCTTTTTGCCCACCCTTGCCGTCATCAACAAGAGCCTTGAACTTCCACTTGCCGGAAATGTTGTCAATGTTAAGGTCTTTTGCCGCTGTCTCATCGACTTTTGCAGCAAGAGAACTGAGATCCAACGCCAATTGCTTCTGTGCATCGCGGTTTACAATGGCGTAAGTGTTTGTAAGCTCATTGTAAATCCATGCCCAATGGCCGTCTTTCCCATAGGTGGCTATGCGGAAATAATTTCCTGTCTCGCCTTCTGCGTTGCAACTTCCAAGGTTTTCCTGCGTGTTGCTCTTGTTGGCAAGCACATTCCGCGGGTTACAGTCGTCTGTGGCAGAAGTGTAGGCCTTAACCATCAGCTGCACACGCTTATATTCGTTTGTCGTGAAATCCAGTTCCCACAGATAGTCACCGATAAGGCGGGGGGCACCGTAGCTCTCAACGCCAGTTTCCGACTGTTGAGTGGCGGTAGCGAACGAACTTTGGAAGTCGGCAACGAGGCGTGAATAGTTAGATTTAAACGCGTATTTCTCTTTCTCAGCATCAGAATTCCAAATTTCGTTGTCGGTAATGGTAATCTTTGAGGTTAGCGGAAACGAGTAAGTGGTGTCGTTAGCCTCGATTGTGAATGCTGTCTGTGCGGAAAGTTGAATGGCTACCGTTGCCAAGGTAGCAAGAGATAGAATCTTTTTCATGTTTATTTTGCCGTTTTAAGTGTGGAACCATCAGTAAATTTAATAAGATAAACCTGTCCGGGAAGGATTTTCTTTACCTGTTTTCCCGAAAGGTCGTAGACTGCTTTAACTTCGCGCCCCGTTTCGCTAGAAATATTTTCAATGTTATCGGTCGTGAAGTCGTGGTAAACGGCAGTTATCACGTCTACATCGGTGAATGGCGCAACAACCAATTGGGTGTTTTCTTCTTGGCCTGTAACTTGCAACTCACCGTTGATAGCCTGAATAACAGGCTTATCGGTGAAAGCAACGTACTTGGCATCGCCAGACTTGAGGGTTACACACACGGCATTCAATGCATTGCTTGGGTTGTCGGCCACCGACAACCCTGCCACACCCGTTGACAAGAGTGCGGCAAGAAACAGAAGTTTCTTCATCGTTTTTCTTTGTTTAACCCATCATCGAATGGGCATTGTTTAACATTGTTCTGGCAGGTTTTCGGACTTATGCTTAAGATTCCGATGCCTTCTCCCGTTGTGTCGTAGACGGAATGGCTTTCTTCTTATCGGATCCGATAGGCAATCACCGCAGTCGATGCTGTGTCCCGTTTGCAGGAAACTTCCCTCTCAGCTACTGTGCTTCACCAGAACCTATTTCTTTTGCTGGCATTTACCTCATGGATGTATAAAAAATTATCCTTTAAATGGGGATTTTTAAGTTGCGGTTGTTTCTTCTTTTTATCCCATGTCAGTTGAATGCAGCGTATATCTTTACTTCTTCATTTCGCCTTTTTCGGTGTTTGAGACGATGGACTCAGGGCAACCATGTGTCCAGGGTTCAGCCCTATAATGTTGTATTTCAGTATTGTGTTGTCTAAAGGGTTGAATTCATAGACATATCCGTTTGTTGCATAACTGCGTGCGTCGGCAACATACATGTGTCCGGAGTAAGGACTTATATATATACCGTACGGCGATTGCATCTTGTCTATCGTATCTACAATCGGTTGGTACGCGCCAAGCCCTTCGCTTTCCTCAAGGGTAGGGAGGTCAATGGTATGAACCGTATAAGTGTAGCCACCAGCCTCACCGCTGTTATAGGAGAATTCCGAACCAATAACATAGAACTTGTTGCCGTAAGTGCAGTTGTATGTAGCGGGAAAATCATAAACCTTGAATTCTTCGCTCGCCATGTTCATAACAACCGTGTGGGGCTTAATGTCGTAGTAGTCGCCAGCAGAATTTATACAAATGAACTGTCCGCATTGTGACATCTCGCCATAAAGGTTTATGCATCCCGTGTCAATACGTTTCAGCTCGCGCATTGTTTGAGCGTCAATCACGGAAACCGTTGATTCGTAGTCGTGGCCTTCTTGGAAAGAGTAGCCTCCGGTATTGGCAACAAAGAGCCGTCCTTTGTAGTAGGCAATGCCTTCTGGCTCGTAACCCACATGGCATGTGTCAACGATTTCTTTCGTTGTCAAATCAATTTTCGCAACATAACCGTTGTTAGCGTATGAAGTACAATATAGATAGCGTTCTCCGTCTGTGGCAAGCCGTCGGTTGTTCGGGATATTCTCCGTTGCTGTTATTGCTCTTCCGTCAGGGTATATATACTGAATGATATTTGACCAGTTCACGCTTATGGCAATCAGCGTATCGTTTATTTGCAGGATATCGTTACCTGTATCGCCAAGTTTCTTGCCAGGATTGTTCTCTCTAAACCACCGGTTTGTAAGGGTTCCGTTATCAATGAAGCTTATTGTTGAATTGTCCATGCCCCAAAGTCCTTCGCAGAGCACGATGAGTTTGTCGCCAGACTGCGTGGGGGATGGTGGCTGAACCACGTCGGCTGGTTCTAAAGAGCACGAAATAAATAGGGCTAGCGTGCAGAAAAAGGAAAGGATGGTCCAAGTATCTTTGTTTCTTAACATTGCGAATGTTGCATTTATATATCGTTCTTCTTTTATAAAGGCACAGACTTAAAGTTCGAACTTTAGCGTGCATTTCCAGTTCCTTCCCGGCATGGGGTAGCGTTTTACCACTTCATGTCGCGAATCGGTAAGGTTGTTGCACTCTATTGTTGCTTGAATTACCTTATTGCCCTTCAGCTTGAATCGTTTGTTAAGCTTGAGGTCTATGGTATACCAGTCGCTAAGAAGGTCGTCTTTGTTGTTTGAAACAAGTGCGAACCGTTCGCCTGTATATAAAAAAGATGTGCAAAGTGAGTATGAATCGTAGCCCAAGTCAAGTATTAGTGAGCCGGAATGTAATGGCGAATATGGTATGTAGTGTTTATATTCCGGGTCATCAGGCATTGAAAAGTCCCGGTCTTGCTGGCACGTGTAGTTGGCATTCGAAGAAAGAGAGAACTTGCCCCATTGACCGTTATAACCGCCTGAGAGCGACAGACCAGCTGACTTTACCTTCCCGAAGTTGACCATTGACCATCGGAACTGGCACTTCATCGGTATGGCAACAATCTTGTCTTCAATGTTATTATAGTAGGCATCAATGGCAAAGTGTAGGTTTTTGCCGCGATAGTCTATTCCGGCATCCCACTGAGATGTATATTCCGGCTTTAGGTCTGTGCTGCCAACCAATGTATAATACAGGTCGTTTAAAGTCGGAGCGCGGAACATACGCTTGTGATAGGCGCGGAATATCCAGTCGTTAACCTTATATGACAACAGGTACATTGGCGTGAAACGGCTTAGCGGACCTGCACTGTTACGGGTGTGGTCTTGCACATTGGTGTAGAGAAGTGCCACGTTTGCTTCGAAACCCTTGTAGAAGCCGATGACAGATACCAGCGACTTTGAGTCTATTCTGTAAACGTAGCTGAACTTATAGACGTTGCAGTCAAGGTCAGACCATCTTAAAT
Source organism: Barnesiella intestinihominis (assembly GCA_963586715.1). Taxonomy (GTDB): domain Bacteria; phylum Bacteroidota; class Bacteroidia; order Bacteroidales; family Bacteroidaceae; genus Prevotella. Next base: position 24,393 of record CAVAAS010000022.1, on the reverse strand, counting down.
CCGTACTAGCCGTAATGGAGATATAGCGTGTATTGAATGAACCTGCAACGGATGCGTACAGGTCTTGCTGCGCATATCGGTTGTTGCAGTACATTGTGGCGGCGTTTGTTGATGGGTCTTGAACGTAGTGGAGATAGTCGTATGAGTACTTTATATTCGCACGCAAGCCGAATTTTTCCCAAATCTTCTTGTATGAAGATTGAACAAAGAAGTTTTGATCCCATTGGCGGTCGGTGGAATCCCACTGATCCGAGAGCCTTCTGATAACAGGACCGGGAAGACCGCGACGTGAATTATAGTAATAAACGTGTGTCGTGAAGCCTTTGTAGAAGCCTGCCGCCTCCAAGCGGTAGAAAGATATATCTGAATTGTGGCGTTTGCCCACAGTGTCTTCCGATTCTGAATGGAAGCGAAATTTGTAGTCTCCGTCAGTATGCTGGTATTCCGCGTCTACAAAAAGCAAGTTTTTCAGTGAGAAGTACGCCTTGACCTTGTTCAAACCGAAAGATCCGTTGCCGTATTCCACATTGAAAGATGTTCTGTCCGGTCGTTTTGTCTGCATATAGACAGTTGCCGCCGAGGCATATTCGGAAGCGGACTGCAGACGTTCGTTTTTGTTGGCATTATAGAGCGAAACACTTTCCATGTTCGACAGAGAATATTTGCCTAAGTCTACCTGTCCATTTTGGGCATTTGTTATACGGATGCCATCGAGATATACACCAACATGCTGGGAACCGAGTGAACGGACGTTGACAGTTTTCAATCCGCCCAATCCGCCATAGTCTTTTATTTGTACGCCAGAAAAATATTTCAGTGCGTCAGCTACGGATGTAGTGGAAAGGTTTTGTAGCGTTGCTCCCGAAATTGTTTGGCTTGGGGTGAGATAATGAGGTCTTTCGCCGACGCAAACCACGTTTTCAAGCACACGGGAGGAATCAGCTCGTGCCGTATCTGTGGCATGAGATTGGGCTGTTGTGAAACAGAGGCAGAGAATTGTCGGTAAAGAATAAGAGAGTTTCAAGATCTTCAGATTTATTCGTAAAATGCCCTGTGCGGCCTTTGGCGAAAAATATGCCGAAAGGTGCACAGGTGGCAAGTTGCTTGCAAAGTTAATGATTTAAGACGGTTTGTAAAAGTTACTGCCTTAAAAACATTTGACTGTCAGTTCTTTTTATTATGAAGTGACGTCCGCTTTGCCAATTTCTTAGAACTGTTCAAGAATTTCTATCCTTTTGCGTGTGTCTGGGTGAGTGCTGAAAAGCGAAGACATGAAATTCAACGCTCCACTCGCAGAGAGATTTTGCGGATGTATTATGAATAGCTGGGCAATATCATCGCGTCCAACGTTCTGAAGCCCAGGGTCACCGCTGATTTTGCGCAGGGCAGAGGCTAGAGCGAGGGGATTGCCGCATAGCTCAGCACCGCCTGCATCTGCCATATATTCGCGTTTACGGCTTATTGCAAAGCGGGTAAGCATAGTGAACAAATAGGCAATGGCACAAAGAACATAGCCTATGATGAGGACAACTATAATACTAAGACCGCTGTTGCGGCTATCTCTGTTGTCGTCATCGCTGTCGCGCATTTGCCAACTGCCGCTACCTCCACCAAATATCATGGCGTTGTATATCATTTGCACAACCATGCTCATAACAGTAGATATGATTCCGACAAAGATAATGCTTGTTATAAGTAGCCGAGTGTCGTGATTGCGTATGTGAGTAAGCTCGTGCCCGATTACACCCGCCAGCTCATCGTCATCAAGAAGCTCCATAAGTCCGGTCGTAACCGTTACGGTATAGCTGCTTTTGTCAATGCCACTGGCAAAAGCATTGAGTTGCGGATCGTCTACAACGTTTATTTTTGGCATGTCCATTCCTGCTGTCATGCAAAGGTTCTCCACGATGTTATAAATGCGAGGGTTCTCTCTACGTGAAATAGAGTGTGCTCCCGTTGCTGCTTTCACCATGGAAGAATTGCATAAGTAGGCAATTATGAACCAAACGCCAACGCCTCCAATGACCCAAGGCAAGCATTGCATGAAGTAGTAGTTCACGGTGTCTGCATCCATTTGGTGCACGATCTCACCATATTGGTTATAGTATCCGTTGCCGAAATAATTGACAAGGGCGATAAAAGCCCATACTACTCCGAGAATAATTGCTGGAAACATCAGCAGCAACAAGACCGTCATACGGTTGTTGCGGCTGATTTGCGTTTGCATTCCTACGTATTGCATAAGTGAATGTTATGGCTTATACTTTTTTAGTTGAAGTTTATTTCTGGAGCTTTGTCCATTGCAGCACGGCTTTCTTGCGGCACTTCGAACATAGGCTGGCGGCTGAAGCCAAACATCTTTGCAAAAATGTTGGATGGGAACGTTTCCACAGCGTTGTTTAGTTCACGTGTTGCAGAATTGAAGAAACGGCGTACGGCAGCCAACTTGTTCTCAATATCAGAAATTTCGTTCTGAAGTTGGATAAAGTTCTGGTTGGCTTTTAGTTCAGGGTATGCCTCAACAGAAACCTTCAGACCAGCCAGCGCGTTTGAAAGCATGTTGTCGGCTTTCACCTTATCGTTTATTGTTACAGCTCCCATTGCGGCTGTACGGGCATCGGTAACGCGCTGAAGAGTTTCCTTTTCATGCGTGGCATATCCTTTCACCGTGGCCACCAACTGCGGTATCAGGTCGTAACGTTGTTTTAGTTGCACGTCTATGTTTGCAAATGCGTTTTCGCGGTTATTGCGGAGCTTTACAAGATTGTTGTAAATGCTGACAAGCCATATAGCGATTACTATAATAGCAATGATTACAATGATGGTTGTTGACATAATTCTTTGTTTTTTTGTTTGTAAGTTCTTTTATTCCGTATTATTTGCTGCGGCAAATATACTGCCATTTCTCTGTATTGTATATGCTGTTTAATGATTATTCAATATTCTTTTGTATCATTTAGGCTATATTCAAAGGCTTGTCTGAATTATAGACTCCCTGCAAAAGCTTTCCATTCTGGTGCATTTGGTAATGGAGCTTCTGCTACAATAGGCTGCTTTGATACAGGGTGTACAAATTCTACGCGGCGCGACAATAGTGAAATGCTTCCGTCTGGGTTGCTTCTCTTCGCGCCATATTTTAAATCTCCCTTTATCGGACAGCCTATACTTGCCAGCTGGCAACGTATTTGGTGGTGGCGACCGGTTAACAGGTGCACTTCTATAAGCGTATAATTGTCTGACCTTCCGATAACTTTGTATTTCAGAATTGCCTTCTTTGCGTTTGGCTTTTCTGTTTCATAAGAGTAACTCTTGTTTTGCTTCTCGTTTCTGACGAGCCAGCTTTCAATTGTTCCTTCTTGTTTACTGGGGCATGTGCGTGTTAAAGCCCAGTAGGTCTTGTGTATGTCTCCTTTGCGGAACATGTCGTTTAGTCGCGACAGCGCTTTTGATGTCCGGGCGAATACGACAAGCCCGCTTACAGGTCGGTCAAGTCTGTGTACGACTCCAAGAAATACATTGCCCGGCTTTGCGTATGCTTCCTTTATGTATTCTTTCACAGTCTCGCTTAGTGGCTTGTCGCCAGTCTTGTCTCCCTGTACAATCTCACCGCTTTCTTTGTTGACAATGATTATGTGGTTGTCTTCGTAAACGACATTCATTCTATTAATATTATATAAGGTGTTGTGACTATTACTAATGAGAACACCATCAGAGGCAACATCAACTGGCCTTTAGCATGGCGTTGTGTGCTCTGATGGTGTATGGTCTCTTTGTCTTATCTTTACTGGTAAGTTTGCGGCTTACATGTTCATTCCGCCATCAATTTGAATGACTTGTCCGCTAACATAGCTAGACATGTCTGAAGCCAAGAACAGACATACATTTGCTATGTCCTCGGTTTGACCGCCACGACGAAGTGGAATCTTTTTCATCCAGTCCTTACGGATGTCTTCAGGGAGCTGGGCTGTCATTGCTGTTTCAATGAAACCAGGAGCTACAGCGTTAGCACGTATTCCCTTAGGACCAAGTTCCTGTGCAATACTCTTTGCCAATGCAATCATTCCAGCCTTTGATGCAGCGTAGTTGCACTGTCCTGCATTTCCGTGTACGCCTACTACAGATGCCATGTTTATGATTGAACCGCCACGTTGACGAAGCATTATAGGTGCACAGGCATGGATAAAGTTGAAGGCAGACTTTAGATTTACATTAAGCACAGCGTCCCATTGTGCTTCACTCATGCGGAGCATGAGACCGTCTTTTGTGATTCCGGCATTGTTAACCAAGATGTCTATTGTGCCAAAGTCTTCCTTAATCTGCTTAACTGTCTTTTCTGTTTCTTCGAAGTCTGCAGCATTGCCAGCGTAAGCGCGACATGTAACTCCGAGAGCTTCAATTTCTTTACGTGTTGCCTCCAGTCCTGCAGCCATATCGTCGTTGAGAACGAGGTCGGTGAATGCGATGTTTGCTCCTTCTGAAGCGAATTTCATTGCGACAGCCTTTCCGATGCCGCGTGCCGCCCCTGTTACGATGGCGGTCTTACCTGTTAATAATCCCATGTTGTGTTATTGGTTTTTGGTTATTTTTGTTCAGTTGTCTTTAGTCGGTCTGTTTTGTTGTGATCTTTCCCAACGCGCCGTAAACCACCTTTGCCACGAGAGGCTTGCTGGCTTCCGGTGTAATGCCGTGACCAAGCCTTCCGCATATATATGGCACTTCTAGACCTTTTATACAATAATGCGTTATGTCAGCCACGAGATCTACGTTGTCTATATCAAATTCTCCGGCGCGTTTACCATCGTTATAGACGTTGCGGAAAAGTTCAATTTCATCTTCATCAAAGTTCTTTCTCACCTTTTCAACCATCCAAATGTTGCGGAAGAACGCTGCACGCAAGTTGCCATTCCTTACAACAGTCTCCTTGATCATGTTAAGGTGTGTGTAGATAAGCTCTATAATCTTGTCTTGTGGCCGTATGTTTTTCGCAGCCACTTCGTCAAGTTTGTCCGATAAACGCTCCAACTCACCTTCGATAACGGCATAATAAATGTCCTCTTTGCTTTTAAAATAGGTATACAGCGTGCGCCTGCCTTTACCGGAAGCCAAGGCGATATCGTTCATCGTTGTGTTCTCAAGCCCGTTGCGAGCAAACAATTGACGGGCGACATCAACTAGCTTTTGTCTTGTTTTGGATATTGACATGATTGTATTTTTGAACTTATTATAGCTGTTTTGCAGTCTTGCACATACTGTTTTGTGTGTGCAAAATTATTAAATAAAACTGAAGCGCCCAAATTATTATTATCATTAAAGCGGTTTTTAAGTTAAGTTTAGCAGTGTATAATATTGTTTTTCAGTTGTTTTGAAGAAAAACGAAATTTGAATGCAAAAAAACGAAAGGGGATTTTTTACTCAACTCTTAACTTTGCCGGCAGAAAAACAGAATAAAAAACAAACAACAAACCTATGACATTATTAATGATAGTAGAGTTACTGGTCGTTTTGGTAGCTCTTTGGATTGGAGCCCGTTATGGCTCGCTTGCTCTTGGTGCCATTTCCGGCATTGGTTTAGCAATCTTAGTATTTGGTTTCCAGATGAAACCGGGTGAACCGCCAACGGACGTTATTTATATTATCATAGCCGCCGTAACTTGTGCCGGCATGCTTCAAGCTTCAGGGGGTATGGATTGGATGATACAGATAGCCGAGCGTTTGCTTCGCAAGCATCCTGAACGTATAACAATACTTGCGCCTTTTACAACTTTTATCCTTACGATGCTAGTCGGAACGGGCCACGTTGTATATACCCTTATGCCGATTATTTGTGATATTGCGTTGAAGAAGGGCATACGTCCCGAGCGCCCTTGCGGCATTGCAAGCATCGCTTCACAGATAGGCATTACGTGTTCGCCTATTGCCGCTGCCGTCGTAGCTTTTTCAACTATAAGTATCGACAACGGATTTCAGGTAAGCAATGTGCAGATTCTGCTTGTAACCATTCCGGCATGTATCATTGGTATACTTATGGCCGTAGCCGTAAGTTGGCATAGAGGCCTTGATCTTGACAAAGACCCAAAGTTTCTTGCTAAAATTAAAGACCCAGTGCAGCGGGAATACATTTACGGAAATACAGCAACTACACTTGACAAGAAAATAGCCCCCGAAAGCAAACGTGCCGTATACATATTCCTTTTTGCGCTTGTAGTCATTGTAATTATTTCCATTTGTAGCATGATGGGAATAAATCTCCTTCCGTCATACGATACGGTTCAGGTGATAAAAGGTGGTCCAGCCACGGTTACTCTTCCCGACGGAACGGTTGAAACGGCAAAACAGCTGGCTAAAGCAGGTGTTGTAATGGCGGGTGTTACTCATGTTGTGAGCAAGCCTCTGGCTATGAACATACTTATACAGATAACTATGATAACGGCCGCAGCCCTGATGATCCTGTTCTGTAAGGCAAAGGCAAAGGCTGCTGTTGGCGGAGCAGTATGGCAAAACGGAATGGTTGCCGTGGTTGCAATCTATGGTATTGCTTGGATGAGCGACACGTTCTTCTCAAATTACGAGGCAGAGATTCAGCTTATGTTGGCAGACCTTGTTAAGGCTTATCCTTGGACAATAGCATTAGCTTTCTTCTTCGTCTCTGTTCTCATCAATTCTCAGGGAGCTGTAGTAGTAGCGATGTTGCCATTGGCTTATTCTCTTGGCATAGAAGGTTGGATATTGCTGGGCGTTATGCCTTCAGTCTACGGGTATTTCTTTATACCTAACTATCCTTCTGACATTGCCACGGTGAACTTCGACCGCTCTGGTACAACGGTTATAGGAAAATATCTGCTCAACCACTCGTTTATGTTGCCCGGAATGGTTCATGTTATAACGGCCTCCATTGCCGGATTGGGCATAAGTTATGTTTACCACTTCATGCTGGGCATATTCTAACCAGCAACTTGCAAATGAATATATAAGGCGTTATATATATAATAAGGTGAAAAATTGTATTTCAGGTAACGTTTTTAAGAAGTAATGTGATATATTGTTGAAGGTAATATTGTAAAGAGAGACAGAATTGCGGATTGGAAAGTAGATAAGACGAAATGTAGTGTGAATAAATTATAAGACAGAAATAGGTTTAGTTATAATTCTGTGTTAGGCCATCGGGTGTGATTGTTCATCCCCGGTGGCCGCTTTTTTCTTTTGTCTGTCAGAAAAGACAATGCTGTCTCTGCCTAATATTCGCTAGGCGACACGCCGAATTGCTTTTTGAAAGCCACGGAAAAATGTGCGGCTGTGGCGAATCCCGTAGCTATGGCAATTTCAGAGATAGTCATTTTCCCGTCTTTTAGATACTTTGCCGCTTTGTTCAGTTTGTATTTTCTGAAGAATACTCCAGGAGTGTCTCCGGTGAGTTCTTTCAATTTATAGTTGAATTTACTTTGACTGATGAGCAGATCGTGGCAGATAGTCTGAACGTTCAGTTCCATCTCTGCAGCCCTCTTTCCCATCAAGCGGTATAGCTCGTCCATGAAACGGCGGTCTTCTTCCGATAGAGCATCAGAGAGTTCTTCCGTCTCGGTGCTTTCTCCAAGTCGCCGGCGTATGGTATTGACGTTTTCCAGTTGCGTTTCAACCACGGCTTGAAGATATTCCGGGTCGAAAGGTTTGGTTACGTACCCGACAGCCCCTAGCCTCAGCCCTCTTATCTGCTCGTCAATGTTTGATTTCGCCGTTATCATAACAACGGGAATGTGGCATGTCATGAGGTTGGATTTCAGTTCTTTGCAAAAATCATAGCCAGACATCTTGCCCATGATAATGTCGCTGAGAATAATGTCCGGTGCAATTTCTGCAATGTCGCTTAGGGCTGTTTCTGCCGAATAACGGTTTTCTACAGTATATCTGCTGCAGAAGATTGAGCGTATATACTGCGCAACGTCAATGTCGTCGTCAACAATGAGAATTTTTTTACGCTTTTTCTCTGTTGTTCCACCGCGGTCTAAATTCTCGTCAGCATTGCCACTTGTTGCTTTGCCGTCTGTTGATGCATACGTTATCGGGATTTGCAACACTTCAGACTTCGTCTCACATAGTTCATTGTCGCTGAATGCATCCTTGCAGCATGGCAGTCGGAAGAGGAACGACACGCCGCCACCACATTCTTTCGTAATGTTCTTTACGCCAATGCTCCCGTGGTGCAAGCCAACAAGCCGCTTTACGTAATACAGTCCAATGCCCGTCCCCCATCCGTAGCGGTGGCTTCCTTTCGAGTCGGCAAGCTGATAGTAACGTTTGAATACGTCAGGCATTCGCTCTTCCTCAATGTGCGAACCGCTGTTTGTTACGTTAACCACAAGGAACTCCCTTGTTTCTTCTTGCTCCGTCCTTGCCATGATAGAGATATTTCCATTGTCAGGCGTATGTTTAAGGGCATTAGTGAAGAGATTGCTTATGATTTTTTCAAATTTGTCTGTGTCAATCCATTTCTCTCCGATGTCGTTGCCGCATTTTACTTCAAAGTTTATTCCTCTGACGTTGGCAGATTCAATGAATGCGGCAGTCAGACGTTCCAAGTTTTCCTCAATGTTCGTCTTGCTCACTTTCAGGCGTAGTGCGTCTGTTTCAAGCTGATTGAAGTCAAGCATCTGGTCGATAAGTCTCAACATCCTGTTGACGCTCATACAGATACGCTGCAATGTAGTTTTAACGTGCTGCGGAAGCGACTCGTTGGCAGAGAGTTGTATCAATGGTCCGGCAATTATTGTTATCGGATTGCGGAATTCGTGAGATATGTTTGCAAAGAAACTCATGTTCATCTCCTTTGCCTGCTTTTCGCGTTCGCGTTCGTTTTTTTCCTGTTCAAGCAATAGCTGGTTAGCCCGGATGCGCAGATAGAGTGAGTTTATGTAGTAAAGAACCAGTCCGCAGCATATTGCATACAGAAGCCACGCGGCAGCGCAGTTCCATGGACTGGGCATTATCTTTACGTTTACAGTTGTTTCCTCTACAGGCGGCAGTTGCGGCGAAGCCGTCAGGCGCAGTCTGAATTTGTATTTCCCTTCCGGTAGGTTGTTGTAGCTTGCAGAGTGCTGATATGTAGCTTCATGCCATTCTGTATCATACCCCTCCAGTTTGTATTGGTACATAAGTGAGGAAGTTTGACTATAGTTCGGGCGGAAGTACATAAATTCAATGGAGTTTTCGTCGTTGGCCAGCGTGAATGCTTGTCCGTTTCTTGTATTTTCGCGAGCAGTCAGCTGTTGTCCACCGGAAGTCTGTATATTTATGGCGTAGACTAAAAGCCCCTGTTTTTGTTTCCTGGCGTTTTTTGTCTTTAACTCAATGTCAGCGGGAAGAAATTCGCATCCGTCAGAGCTGCCGATAACGACGTTACCGTTGGGAGCTATGGTGATAGAGTTGTCGAAGAACTGGGTTTTCGTGTGGTTCTTGCTGGAAGAAACAAGGCTGTTCATTGAAGCTTCGCCCGTTTGTGGCAGATAGCAGACAGCATCTTTTAGAGTTGTAATCCAAATATTGCGGTTGTAGTCTTCGGCAAGCCCCTGTATGTGCACATCATTCAGGAAGTCCATCCTCGTTATGCCGCCCGTATGCATATCCATGCGGTATAGTCCGTAGCGTTTTGTGCCCAGCCAAACGGTGCCGCGCGAATCCTGCAAGGCGAATGCGGCGTCGATGTTTCCATAGTCAGGCTCGCCGTGTGTCTTTATTTCCGTCAGATTCAGTGTCGTTGGGTCGAGAAGTGCAATGTGCATGTCTTTCATAAAGAGCAGCACTTTGCCGTCGTTTGTTGATGTCAGCTGCGTCTCGTTGTCATACCATTTGCAGCTTATTTTTATTGAATCGGTGTGCCCTGTCGTTGCATCGCAGCGAATCAAGTGTCTGTTGTTGCAGCTTACAAACAGATTGTGGCCGATGCAAGTTCCAGAGCCAAGCGTCTTGTCTTCAGAAATTGAATAAACCGTTTTTGGTGTTGCGCTCATAGAGTTGCCCACAGTACATTCCAGAATTTTTCTGTTGCCGATGAGCCAATAATTTCTGTCGTTAAGTTTTACGATGCCACGCAACTCCTGTGGCTCGTTGAAAAGTTGTTTATAGAAAGCTTGGCTTATGGCGTGTGTCTGTGTGTCGTAAGTATACAAGCGCAGGGTAGTTCCAGCCAGCAGATAGTGGCCCACAGTTTTCATGCACGTAATGTCGCGTCCTTCAGTTTCCTTTGCCAAAGGGTTGTCGTTGGCTTTTTTGAAATCCGCTATGTTGGCAGACATTACTTGATACCCCGCATTGCGGTATCCAATCCACAGATTTCCAGCATTGTCGACGAACGTGACAGAAGCCAGTTCACGTGGTTTTATAAGCAAATTGTCGGGAAAGGCGGCCAAAGTCTTTGCGATAGCCTTTTTCTTTTCGGCCTCTTTGTATTTGTCAGCCCCGTTTTCCTTTACGATGTCAGACTCTGTGATGCAGAACACCTCTTTCCCGTTTCCAACCCTCACTTCGCCATCCATTTGCCCGTCTTTAATCCACAAGATATTTGTGTTGGACGATTGCAGATGATAGCGTTTGAATCTATACCCCCCAATGTAGCGAGCCAGCCCGTTTTGCGTTCCAATCCACATTCTGCCCTTGCGGTCAAGGAACAGCGTGTTGATGTAATCATCGGGCAGGGCAGTCGGGTCTTTTGAGTCGTGGAAAAATTGTATGAACCTCTGTCCGTCGTATATGTTGATGCCCGCCGAAGTGCCAATCCATATAAGCTTTTTGCTGTCTTGCGCTATGGATGTTACGTTAAGCGAAGAGAGCATGTCGTCAATAGCAGTATGCTTTCCGCTCTCAACCAATATGTTGCGTGTAGCCCTCCTTCCGGGTGTGAATACGAACACCGCTGCAAAAATGCAGAAAAGGATTAGTGCTGCGGCTAAGACAAGACGCCCTCTATTGTTTTGCCCCCTTCTAAAAGGGTTGGGACTGTGTAGTGGAAAACCGTTAATTCTGTGTATTCTCTCAGTATATTGCTTGATGTTCATTAGTGTTTTTGCAGTATTGGATAGCTTATATGCACGGGCGTTATGCCAACGTCCGTGAGGCGTAGTGAACCTTTTGCATGCAAAGTTAGTGCATTTTTGGCTATGTCCCAATAAAATATAAATTTCGCTAGTAAATTCTTTTATCTATAACTTTTATGCTACTTTTGCAGTTATTATGGGAGAGCGTGCGGCGTTGTATCATGTGTCCACGCACTCCCGTTTGTTTAGTCTATCATAAAAAACACCTATAAATATGAAAAAAATTATTCTTCCAATCCTTGCCCTTGCCGTTGCCACGGTGCAGGCAAAGGTGACGCTGCCCTCAATCTTCGCGTCGGGCATGGTTATGCAACAGCAGACAACGGCCAATATGTGGGGTGGGGCGAAGGCAAATGCCACAGTGCGCATAACAACTTCGTGGAACAAAAAGACTCAACAGGTGAAAGCCGATGGCAACGGACAGTGGAAAACATCGTTTGACACTCCTTCTGCCGGAGGACCATATACAATTACGCTCAATGACGGCGAAAAGACAGAACTTACCAATATCCTTATCGGCGAGTTGTGGGTATGTTCTGGTCAAAGCAACATGGAGATGCCGATGAAAGGATTCAAGAACCAGCCGGTTGATGGTGCCGTGGAGGACATTCTTCACAGTTCCGACACGCAGATGAGGCTTTTCACCGCCAAGCGCACAAGCCGATATGCCCCAATTGATACCATAACAGGCTCATGGAAAGAGGCCAATCCTCAGGCAGTGCGTGATTTCAGCGCAACGGCATACTATTTCGGGCGCGAGTTGCGCCGCATGCTTAACGTGCCGGTAGGACTTGTTGTCGTGGCGTGGGGCGGTTCGTCATGCGAGGCATGGATGAACAGAGACTGGCTGAAGGCATTCCCACAGATAGGGTTGCCAACATCACAGAAGACGATAAAGTCGCCAAACCGCACCGCCACAGTTCTCTATAACGGCATGCTTAACCCCATTATCGGGATGGCTATGAGAGGTGTGATATGGTATCAGGGTGAAGAGAACGTGTCACGTTCAAGCTATTACGCCGACCTCTTTTCGCGGATGATAAAGGGATGGCGCGAAGAGTGGAAGCAAGGAGACTTCCCATTCTATTATTGTCAGATAGCTCCCTACGACTATAGTCTTATAAAATGGGGACATTACAACAGTGCTTTCTTGCGTGAGCAACAGCAAAAGGCAGAACTGATGAACAACAACGTAGGGATGGCAGTGCTTATGGACGCCGGACTAGAATACGGCATACACCCACGCGCAAAAGAACTCGCGGGGATGAGGCTGGCATTGCTGGCTCTAGACAAGACTTATGGCGTTAAAGGGCTCACTTCGCAAAGCGCTTACTATAAGGATGTTGAGTTCCGCAACGATACCGCCGTGGTAACCTTCGAACGTGCCGGCATGTGGCTCTATGGAAAGAACGGGCTAAAGAGCGAACTCTTTGAGGTAGCAGGAGCAGACAGCGTGTTCCATCCTGCCAAAGCGTGGATAGAACGGTCAAAACTCTACGTCAAGAGCGAAGAAGTGAAGAAGCCTGTGGCTGTTCGCTATGCGTTCAAGGATTGGGCAGACGGCGACTTGTTCTGCGACGGACTGCCAGTAAGCTCGTTCCGCACAGACAATTGGAAGAAGTAAAGGCTGCGCAAAAAATCTGTGCAGGCTACAGAAAAAAATAGATGAGGCTCATTCTGCAATGGCACGTTGCCGGCAGAGTGAGCCTCTTTGTCTTGTTCGGGGAAGAAATCCGGCGGTGATGGATGCAAAAGTCCGCACGGACTTCTATAGAACCCCGCGGGCTTCCAAATTTATCCCCGCGGCATAATAATACAGGTCGCACTACTTAAAAGGCGAAGATTTTATAAGTATAAAAGAAAGTTTGCGGCAACCTCTTGTCATTGTCATTCTTCTTTTATAACTTTGCTGATAAATATGTCTCTTATCCAACGGAAAAGGTAAAAGGTATAAGAGAAACGAAACGGAAACCCTAAAACAATAATGATATGAACATAACGGAAAGATTCCTGAACTACGTCAAATTTGACACACAGTCTTCGGAAGAGAGCGAGACAGTGCCGAGCACAAGCAAACAACTCATCTTCGCAGCATACCTTCGCGATGAGCTTAAGGCCGAAGGCTTTGATGATGTTGAGATGGACGACATGGGATACATCTACGCAACGCTAAAGGCAAATACAAAAAAAGACATACCTACGATAGGATTCATAAGCCATTACGATACGTCGCCCGACTGTAGCGGCAAGGATGTAAAGCCACGCATAGTGGAAAACTATGACGGAGGAGACATCGTCCTCTCGGAAGGAATCGTTTCGTCGCCGAAAAAATTCCCAGAGCTGCTTGCTCATAAAGGAGAAGACCTTATTGTTACCGACGGACATACTCTTCTCGGAGCAGACGACAAGGCCGGAATAGCAGAAATCGTACAGGCTATGTGCTGGCTCCGCGACCATGACGAGGTGAAGCACGGCGATATACGCATAGCCTTCAATCCTGACGAAGAAATAGGCATGGGAGCGCATCACTTTGACGTGGAGAAATTCGGATGTCAGTGGGCGTATACAATGGATGGCGGCGACCTTGGCGACCTGGAATACGAGAATTTCAATGCTGCTTCGGCAAAAGTGCACATTCATGGCGTGAGCGTACATCCTGGATATGCCAAGGGAAAAATGATAAACGCCAATATGTTGGCGGCAGAGTTTGCCACATCAATGCCAAACGACGAGACTCCTGAAACTACCGACGGCTACCAAGGATTCTATCACTTGCTCGGAATAGATTCTGGCATAGAGAATGCTCGCCTTTCCTATATCATACGCGACCACGACCGCAAGAAATTCGAAGAACGCAAGAGGTTTATAGTTGCTCAGGCTGAGGCTATGAATAAAAAATACGGTGAGGGAACGGTGGAAATAGCCGTGAACGACCAGTATTACAACATGAAGGAGAAGATAGACCCCAACATGCACGTTATAGACATAGTGCTCAAGGCTATGGAAACATGTGGCGTGCCGCCAAAGGTAGAGCCGATACGCGGTGGTACCGATGGAGCGCAGCTCTCGTTCAAGGGGCTTCCTTGCCCCAATATCTTTGCCGGCGGCGTGAATTTCCACGGGCCTTACGAGTTTGTCAGTGTGCAGGTAATGGAAAAAGCAATGCAAGTAGTAGTGAAGATCTGCGAACTAACAGCCGGTTACAACGACTAAGCCTATGAGTGAATTACCAAGCTTGATCAACGACCTCGCCCTCATCCTTGTGGTGGCGGGAGTCGTTACAATCATATTCAAATGGATGAAGCAGCCGCTAGTGTTGGGATACGTGGTGGCAGGCTTCTTGGTCAGTCCGAAAATGCCCTATATCATGTCGGTCGTAGATACGGCCAACATACAGACATGGGCTGACATTGGCGTGATGTTCCTACTGTTTTCGCTCGGTCTTGACTTCTCGTTCAAGAAGATTCTCAAGATGGGTTCCGCGCCTTTCATCGCCACCTGTTCCATCGTGTTCTGCATGATGGTGTTGGGTATGACCGTGGGCCACGCCTTTGGATGGAACCGCATGAACTGCATTTTCCTTGGCGGAATGCTAGCAATGAGCTCCACTACGATTATCTATAAGGCATTCGACGATCTGGGCCTCCGGCAGCAGCGTTTTGCGGGAATGGTGATGAGCGTGCTTATCCTTGAGGATATGTTGGCAATCGTGATGATGGTGATGCTCTCGGCAATTGCTTCTGGGGCTAATCCTAACGGCGGCCAGATGCTGCAGAGCGTGCTGCGCATAGGATTTTTCTTGATTCTTTGGTTCGTGGTCGGTATTTTTGCCATACCTTGGCTTCTACGCTCGTCAAGAAAACTTATCAACAGTGAGACTTTGCTCATTGTCGCTCTCGGACTATGCTGTGCCATGGCAGTCATTTCCACGAAGGTTGGCTTCAGCAGTGCCTTCGGCGCGTTTGTCATGGGCTCTATATTGGCGGAAACAGTTGAGGCTGAAAAGATAATAAAACTGGTGGAACCTGTTAAGAACCTGTTCGGAGCTGTATTCTTCGTCTCCGTAGGTATGCTCGTTGACCCACAGATATTGTTGCAGTATAGCGGACCTATTGTCATACTCGTGCTTACAATTCTTTTTGGCCAGGCAATATTCGGAACATTCGGCTTCTTGATAAGCGGGCAGTCGCTAAAGTCTGCCATGCAATGTGGCTTCTCAATGGCACAGATTGGCGAGTTCTCTTTCATCATTGCCTCTTTGGGACTTTCGTTAGGAGTCATAGGAGATTTCCTTTATCCTGTGGTTGTTGCCGTTTCTGTCATTACCACTTTCCTGACACCATACATGATACGCCTGTCAACTCCATGCTACAACAATATGGAGAAGCACTTGCCGAAGAACATTATCCATATGCTTAACGATTTTGCATTGAGCCGTCCTTCGTCAGCTCCGCAAGGCAACTGGCGAAAACTCCTTATGCAGATGCTTAGGATAACGGTGATTTACTCGATACTTTCAGTTGCCGTTATTGCAATTATGTTTGGTTTTACACTTCTTTTCTTCCGCCAGCTGCTGCCGCATTGGTGGGCAAACGCATTGTGTGGCTTGCTCACAGTGGCGTTTATTGCGCCTTTCTTGCGTGCTATGGTTATGAAGAAAAACCATAGCGAGGAGTTCAAGCAACTATGGAATGAGAATAAACTGAACCGTGCGCCACTGGCGGCAACAATAATAGTGCGTTTCCTCATTGCCATGGGCTTTATCTTCTATATATGCAACTACCTGACACGTTTCACGCATGCCCTGATGATTGTTATTGCAGTAGTGGCTGTAACGCTCATGATCTTCTCACGCTGGTTAAAGAAAAGGAGCATCCGCATGGAAAGAATGTTCCTTATGAACCTTCATTCAAAAGACATCCAGGCGCAAGTCTACGGGCAGAAGAAACCTCTCTACGCCGGGCATTTGTTGGATAGGGATATTCATATCTCCGATTTTCAAGTGCCGGAAGATTCTCTTTGGGCGGGGAAAACGCTAATGGAGCTTGGATTAAGGGAAAAGTTTGGCGTTAACGTTAGCAGTATCCTGCGCGGAACGCAACGAATAAACATACCTAGCGGCGACAATATGGTTTTTCCTGGAGACAAAATACAGGCTATTGGAAGCGATGACCAGCTGACAGCCTTCAGCAAAGCCCTGCAAGGGGAACTGCATCCTGAAGATCCCGACTTGGAAAAGCGCGAAATGAAACTTCGTCAGATGACTATTGGGGCAAATGGGCAGTTCGTTGGCAATACACTTTCAGAGAGTGGCATACGCGATCAGTACAACTGTATGGCTGTAGGCCTGGAGGAAGACCAGGAAACGCTCTCTGCTCTGGCACCATCGCACCGCTTTGCTGCTGGTGATTCCATTTGGGTCGTTGGCGAGAAAGAAGACATCGAGAGGTTAATGGAGGCTAACAATAGAAAGGATAACAAAGAATGACATCTAAAGTAAAAGGGTCTATCTGTGGAATTCTTGCCGCTATAAGCTATGGCACTAATCCGCTTGGAGCCCTTAACCTGTATGCTGACGGCATGAATGCCAATAGCGTTATCTTCTATCGCTATGGATTGGCAACGGCAATATTGGCAGTCATCATGCTTGTGCAGAAGAAATCGTTTGCTGTAACACGTAAAGAGTTTGCCATTCTTTCCGTTCTTGGAGTTCTGATGGCTCTATCTTCGCTTACTCTTTACTGCAGTTTCAATTTCATGGATGCGGGCATTGCCTCAACATTGCTCTTTGTCTATCCTGTGATGGTGGCAGTAATGATGGCTATGTTCTTCAAGGAGCGTGTTACGCCCGTGACGGCAATATCCATTTTGCTGGCACTCTTCGGCATCTCTTTGCTATATAAAGGTGGCGACGGCGTTACATTGTCTGCCGTTGGCGTGGCGCTCGTTATGGTCTCGTCGCTGACTTATGCTGTTTACATCATAATTGTTAACAAGTCGCAACTGCTGATGTCGTCGGTTAAGCTGACATTTTATGTGCTTTTGACTGGTACTGTGATGATTTATGTATACTCACTTTTCGGTTCAAACGCCCAGCTCATGCCGCTAACCTCGCCGATGATGTGGATTTATGCTCTGATTCTTGCAGTTTTTCCCACGGTTGTTTCGCTCATACTAATGGTAATTGCCGTACACAATGTAGGCAGTACGCCAACAGCCGTAATGGGGGCTTTGGAGCCAATCACCGCAGTATGTATAGGTATCTTTGTATTTGGCGAAGCTTTTACGTTAAGATTAGCAATAGGAATACTGCTTATTCTTAGTGCAGTGATACTTATTGTTGCCGGAAAGTCTTTGCCTCTGACTCATCTAACCTATGTGTTGTCGCATCTGCACTTGAGAACCCGCCTTAAAAAGTGGAGGTGGAAATCATAAAGAAGCAAGGAGCCGCATTGTTACAGTCTATGACTATTTGCAATGCGGCTCCTTGCTTAATTGTATATTCTCTCGCATAAAAATTCTGAAACATTACGCAAAAAAATATAGTCCTTTGCGCAATGTTCAGAATTCAGATTAAATGATGACTATTTCTCAGGAATGTTTTCAAGCGTCTTTGTAAGCAAATCCCAGAATTTGGGTACTGTAGCCCAAAGGCAGCGCTCGTTTGGAGTGTGAGGTGAGCGGAGTGTTGGTCCGAAAGAGCAGATATCCAGACCCGGATACTTGCTTAGAATAATGCTACACTCTAGTCCGGCGTGCACAACAAGCACCTTTGCTTCCGTGCCGAACAGCTCTTCATACTGCTTGCGCATGGCTTTGAGCAGCTCACTGTCGGGGTTTGGATCCCAACCACCGTATTCACCGCTGAATTCAACCTTCATTCCAGCCATGCTGAAGCAACTTGCCAATGAATTGCCTATTTCGGCTTTTACAGATTCACTTGAACTGCGAGCAAGAATCTTAATGGCAGCTTTGCCACCCTCAATGTCAACGATAGCAAGGTTGGAAGATGTTTCAACAATATCAGGGATTGACGGAATGTAACGCCATACGCCATTGTGGGCAGCGTAAAGGGCATCAACAATATTGTCTTGTATTTCTTCAGGAACCTCCATGGCGGGAAGTTCAACATCTGCAGTCTCTACAAGAATTTCGTCTTCTATTCCATGGAATTCCGTGTTGAAATTTTCTTTGTAGTCTTCCACCATAGCAAGGAAATCTTCCTTGTTTTCTTCAGGCATGGTAAGCACAGCTGTTGCTTCAAACGGTATCGCATTGCGCATGTTGCCGCCGTGCCATGAAGAAAGTCGGGCTTCGTCATTTTCTATAGCTTCACGGACAATGCGTACAAGCAGTTTGTTGGCATTTGCCCGTCCAAGTCCGATTTCAAGTCCTGAGTGTCCGCCTTTCAATCCCTTTACTGTAACGGCAACAGCAACGTCTGTCTTGTCCGTTTCAACTTCCTTATAGTCAAGAGTAGCGGTAATATCAACACCACCTGCACTACCTATAACGAGCTCACCCTCGTCTTCAGTATCGAGATTCAGTAGAATTTCGCCAGTCAGCTCTCCTTCCGGAAGGTCATTTGCGCCATACATACCTGTTTCCTCGTCGGCTGTGATAAGAGCCTCAATGGGACCGTGCTTCAAAGTCTTGTCTTCCATTATAGCCATTATGGCAGCAACTCCAATACCGTCGTCGGCTCCGAGGGTAGTGCCTTTGGCCTTAACCCATTCTCCGTCAATCCAAGTCTGGATAGGGTCGTTTTCAAAATCGTGTTTGCTGCTTAGTTCCTTCTGAGGCACCATGTCCATGTGTGCTTGAAGTATGACTGTTTTGCGGTTTTCCATGCCTTCTGTTGCCGGTTTGCGCATGACAATGTTGCGTGCCGGGTCTTGGAACGCCTCAACACCCACCCGCTTTGCGAAGTCAAGAAGGAATTGCTGCACTTTTTCCAAATGTCCTGATGGGCGCGGCACCTGCGTCAGCTCATCAAAGTTTCTCCAGAGACTCTCTGGTTTAAGGTTTCTGATTTCACTCATAGTCTTGATTTTTTAAGTAAATATCTTTTAGACATGTTCATTTTTGTCTGTCCTTATTATTCTGTGCCCAAGAACACGTAACGTAAACTTTGTTTTGCCGATTACTATATACGTGTTTCTTCTGATGGAAATTTGGGAATTCGCTTTGCCATTGCTGTCCATATTGAGGCATGTATGCCGAGTAATATAACAAGCATTGTCTGTACTGTATGTACTATAAGCACGAATGATAGTGCTTCTTCTGCCGTTAACGTGTTGCCAGCCGCAATTGTTGCACCGTAAAGGAGCAGCATTGTCTTTACAGCAAAGTGCCAAGGTCCAGCACCGTTTGGGGTTGGCACTACAACGGCGATGCTTCCTACCACAAATGTAGCCACTCCGCACATCAATCCCAATTTTGACGTAAAATCAAAGCAGAAAAATGTAAGGTAATAGTGCAAGAAGTAGCTTATCCATATTCCTAGTGTCAAGGCAATGAACAGAGGCATATTCCTTACACCCTTCAGCGATGCCATGCCTTGCCAAACAGAGTTGAGCGTAGACTTAACCTTTTTATATATGGAAAGGCGTTTGAGCAGAAAGTGGAGCAACACGATTACCGCTACTGCGCATATTGCGGTAACAATATAGCCCGTGGCGGTGAATTTGCTTAATATGGTTTCCATACTGGTTCCCGTGCTGCTGAAAAAGCTGTTGAAGATGCGCATCTGTGCTAAAAGCGTTAGTCCGGTGATAATCATAACGAGCAATGTGTCGATAGCCCGTTCCGTAACGACAGTTCCCAATGCTTTAGGAAATGAAACCCCGTCGCATTTGCTAAGCACTCCGCAGCGAGTGAACTCCCCAATGCGCGGAATGAGAAGACTTGCAGCGTAAGACATAAAGATGGAATTGACACACGTGGACAGTCTTGGCTTTTCGCCAACAGGTTCCAGCGTCTGACGCCAACGCACCCCGCGGAAAATCTGAGCAGTAACGCCGAAAGGTAGTGAAACAAGCATCCAAGTCCAGTTCATGTCGTATAGCATGACATCCTGGATACGCTTGAAATCAAAGTCGCGGTACATCCAATATAATATGAATCCGCCAAGAACGACGGGCAGAATGAGCTTTGCCGCAAAGCTAAAAGTCCTTTTTGTTTCCAATTTCCCTTTTGTCTTATCCTAATGCAAATTTAGATAAAAATATCGAATTACATGCTTTGGTGAAAAAAAAACGAAAAATAATCGCAGAATGCAGTAGATTGAGAATGTTGAACGTCTGTTTGTGTATGGCTTTTCTTGTACGTCACTTCCGTGATGGAAAAAACTTTTGATATTCTTTGCGCTTAGCTTTAATTGAATTATCTTTGCCTAACCAAAGGTTGCCGTTTGAGCAATAATGGCAACCTGGATTAACAACAATAACACTGTATGAATTTAAAAAAAATATTTCCCGTTGTCGTAATGGCGACAGCAATGATAGTGGCAGGTTGCAGCGGCAGCGGCGATCCGGCGAAAGGGGTAGGGGATAAGTCTACTACCAGTCAAATTACCGAAACACGTTTGAAAGGTGACTCTACAATATATGGTCTTGCATGTGAAGGCTGCACCGACTCTGTCATTGTCTTGCTGCCGACAGATTGTAGTGACCCTGTTTCGTATAACGTCATTCAGGCTATGCGATATCACAATGTGTTCGGACGTCCAAAAATAGGCGATCAGCTTGCCATTGTTGCCAATAAAGAAAATCCAAAAGTGGCAGATATTGTAATAGATCTTGATGAGTTAAAGGGAACATGGGTGTACAAAGTTTTGCCGCAGATGCGGAAGCGTCCTGCTGGGGCTGCTCCAGGAAAACCAAAACCCGACCATGAACGTGATTCTCTTATGCAAACACTGATGGTTCCGCGTGAGCAGGGATTTAAAATTAAGAAACAATTTACAATGGAGCCTGTAGGCGTACATCATGAAGAAACAAGCTTGACAGGTGAGAACCCGGTCGTTTATCCCCAAGTTAAATATTATAAGGAATGGAATATTCTGAATGGTAAACTTGTTTTAACGGAAGGGACAATAGAAATAGGCAACAAAAAACGTAAAAAGCTTAAGCCTCAACGTGACACGGTTGAGATTGTGCTCATGATGAAGGATAGTTTACGGTTGCGTTTCAAAGACGGTATAAAGTCATATTACAGGAAATAGAATTTTCCTCAATGGGAGTCTTTCTGAAATAAAATCGGAAAATGCACCATTACATATAAGAGAAAAGCACAGAACCCATTCTTGATTCTGTGCTTTTCTCTTATATTTTTTTTCTTTGTATCCGGCTTATTTTTGGTTTGCCGTATTCAATAAAGATTGTTAGAGCGCTGCAAGTTCTACAACCTTGTCCACTGCGGCAGAAAGCCCGTCAATGTTCTTTCCTCCAGCTGTTGCAAAATGCGGTTGTCCGCCGCCACCGCCTTGGATAAGCTTTGCCGCTTCACGTATCACCTTGCCTGCGTTAAATCCATGGTCGCTCACAAGGTCATCGCTGGCAATTACTGTAAGCAAAGGTTTGTCGCCGTGTTTGCTTCCGATGGCGCAGAGCAAGCCTTCGGGATGTGCCGCGCGCAGTTTGAACGCCAAGTCTTTTGCAGCTTCGGGCGCTATGGGGAGAACGGCACTCACTACTTTTATGCCGTTTATGTCGCGCGACTGGTTGAGCAAACGCTCTTTTGCACGTTCTACAGCTTCAGCTTGGAAGCGCTCAATGTCTTTTTTCATCGTGTCATGCTCCTCGATATACTTGCCGATGACAGTCTGAAGATCTTTAGCGTTGTGGAATAGGGCACGGATGGCTTTCATTCCGTCTTCCAAGTCGTACATCATCTGCTCGCACTCTGCGCCGGTTTTTGCTTCGATTCGGCGGATTCCTGCAGCGACACTGCTTTCTGATACTATTTTAACCATGCCAATGCATCCAGTACTCTTGGCGTGTATACCACCACAGAATTCAACGCTTGGTCCAAACTGCACAACTCTAACCTTATCGCCGTACTTTTCTCCGAACAAGGCAATGGCTCCGAGCTTCTTTGCCTCCTCAATTGGCACGTCGCGGTGGTCTTGGAGTGGGATATCCTGACGTATCATGTCATTGACCAGGCGTTCTACCTTTCTTATCTCCTCGTCAGTGACTTTCTGAAAATGCGAGAAGTCGAAACGTAAGGTGTCTGGGGATACGTATGAACCCTTTTGCTCAACATGATCTCCGAGCACTTGCTTCAGTGCATAGTCGAGAAGATGGGTGGCAGAGTGGTTGGCTGCGCTTGCTTCACGCTTGTCGGTATCAACGCATGCCATAAAGTCTGCTTCAATTTCTTTAGGCAATTCCTTTACGATGTGTACCGACTGATTGTTCTCGCGCTTGGTGTCTATGACGTTAATTGTCTCGTTTTCGCTTACAAGTACGCCTGTATCACCTACCTGGCCGCCCATTTCTCCGTAGAAAGGAGTGTTGTCAAGCACAAGTTCATAGTAGGAACTCTTCTTTTGGGTAACTTTGCGATAACGAAGAATATGGCATTCGTACTCAGTATAGTCATAGCCTACGAACTTCTGTTCGCCTGGATTAACATCAATCCAGTCGCCGTTCTCAACGGCAGCTGCATTGCGGGCACGCTCTTTCTGTTTCTGCATTTCTGCTTCAAACTGCTTTTCGTCTACGGTAATGCCGCTTTCTCGGCAGATAAGTTCCGTAAGGTCAAGCGGGAAGCCGTAGGTATCGAAAAGGCGGAAAGCCTGTGTTCCGTCGAGTTCTGTCTTTTGCGCTGCCTTAACTTCCTCAATAGCAGTGCTGAGCATGTTGATACCGTTTGACAATGTGCGTAGGAATGATTCCTCCTCTTCCTTGATAACCTTCGTTATAAGCTCGCGCTGTGCGGTAAGTTCAGGGAAAGCTTCGCCCATCTCGCGCACCAAAACAGGTACGAGCTTGAACAGGAACGACTCTTTCTGTCCGAGGAACGTATAGGCATAGCGCACAGCACGGCGTAATATTCGGCGTATAACGTATCCAGCCTTTGCATTGCTGGGCAACTGGCCGTCGGCAATTGAGAATGATACGGCGCGCAAGTGGTCGGCAACAACACGCATAGCAACGTCTATCTCTTCGGTCTTGCCATATTCCAAACCGGAAATTGTAGAAATTTCTTTTATTATTGGCTGGAAAATGTCAGTATCATAGTTTGAATGTTTGCCTTGCAGCGCACGTACAAGGCGTTCAAAGCCCATTCCCGTGTCGATAACGTTCATGGAAAGTGGAGAGAGCGAACCGTCAGCTTTGCGGTTGAACTGCATGAAGACGATGTTCCATATTTCAATAACCTGAGGGTCGTCTTTGTTAACCAGCTCGCGACCAGGTGTCTTTGCCTTTTCTTCTGGCGTGCGCGAATCGAGATGTATTTCAGAGCAAGGGCCACAAGGACCGGTATCGCCCATTTCCCAGAAGTTGTCGTGCTTGTTGCCGTTGATGATATGGTCGGCAGGCACATGTTTTAGCCAGTAACCGGCAGCCTCGTCGTCGCGGCTCAGATTTTCTTCCGGTGAACCTTCAAATACCGTTACGTATAGGTCTTTGGGGTCAAGGTGCAGTACGTCTACTAGATATTCCCAAGCGTAGTCTATGGCTCCCTCCTTGAAATAGTCGCCAAAGCTCCAGTTTCCGAGCATCTCGAACATGGTGTGGTGGTATGTGTCGTGGCCAACCTCTTCAAGGTCGTTGTGCTTACCGCTCACACGCAAACATTTTTGTGTGTCAGCGCGGCGGCGTGGTTCCGGGTCGCGTGTGCCAAGGATAATGTCTTTCCACTGATTCATGCCTGCATTCGTGAACATTAGTGTCGGGTCATCTTTTATGACCATGGGCGCTGACGGCACGATAGTGTGTCCTTTTGACTCGAAAAATTTTTTAAACGAGTCGCGGATTTCATTTGCTGTCATCATTTTATCTTGCTTTTCTTTATATGTTGTTTCGTTATCGTAATGGAATCGAAAATTATACTTTGTATTTTAAATGGCAAAATTAAATAAAATATGACAAACAGCCAAATAAAAACTTTCATACCACGGCTTCCGAAGCGTTGCTTCCTTGCATGTGGCGCATTCTGAAACCGTTTGCAATGAAAATTGTGCTTGAGAAAAGAGAAATGAAAAATGGTGAAACTTGTTGCCGTTCAACTTGTTTCACCATTTATTGGTTGCGGAGGCAGGATTTTACACCACTCTACCACAGGCTGTAACTTACTG
>CAVAAS010000021.1:0-47326 GCA_963586715.1 Barnesiella intestinihominis | reverse complement strand
CTACAACCAACTACCTTTGCTACGTTCCCGTCCTGGAGGATTCGAAGGGAGCTGACCGTATAAGACTTACCCATCTTTTGCAGGCTTTTACTAAAGCCCATTAACTTTTGCGGATGCAAAGGTAACGTTTTTTATTAATCTGCCAAAGTTTTTATCAGAAAAATCAAAAAAAACAATACTCAAGCCCCATATATAATATATAATGTGTACTTTTGCAGTCACATAAAGCAGTAACAAACAATATGAACAATATTACAAATGGCGATGAATTCCGCCAATTCACAGCCTTTGCGCGCATAGACGGAGCCATAATGGGTGGTTTATGGATTGCCAGTTTTGCTTGCTTTGTCGGAGAGTTCAGTTCCCCCCTATTAGGTTTTGCAGCGTTCGCATTGGGATTGTCTTCCGTCATTGTTGGTTTCTTGAGGTTGCGCAAGTTTCGCGACTATACTTTAGGTGGCTTAATAACGTTCGGAAAAGCAACAGCCTATTCTATACTAACTTATTTCTACGCTTCTCTTTTATTGGCTGTGGCGCAATACGTGTATTTTCAGTTCATGGACCAAGGTTATCTAATGAACCAATACATTACAATGCTTTCTACTCCTGAATACATTGCCGTGGTAAAAGATGCATATGGCATGGATGCGAAAGAAATGATCAACATACTCCAGACAACGATGGCTAGTATGAAACCAATAGAAATAGCATTCCAGTTTCTCACACTAAACGTTATTCTTGCGATAATTATCAGTATTCCAGTAGGTGCCCTAATGAGGAAAGCCCATTGATCTAGCATGATATCAAAAAAAGAGAACGGAAAAAGACACATAAAAAGAACAAATAATCTCCGCATATAGCAACTTTTTCAATAAAAAGAATGCAAAAAGATGCGACATTCAAGACAATTATAATATGGATATTTCAGTAGTTATTCCACTATACAACGAAGAAGAATCGTTGCCTGAGCTCTACTCCTGGATAGAGCGTGTTATGAAAAGCAAAGGATTCTCTTATGAAGTAATCTTCGTCAACGACGGCTCCACCGACAAATCATGGAATGTAATACAACAGTTGGCAAACGACCATAAACAAGTAAAAGGCATTAAGTTCCGCCGCAACTACGGCAAGAGTCCAGCCCTTTACTGTGGCTTTAACAAAGCTCAAGGAGACGTGATCATAACAATGGACGCTGATTTGCAAGACTCTCCTGACGAAATACCTGAGCTGTACCGAATGATCACAGAAGACGGCTTTGACTTGGTGTCCGGCTATAAGCAAAACCGCAAACAAGGCGACCCTCTGTCCAAGACCATTCCTACTAAGCTATTCAACGCCACAGCACGTAAAGTGAGCGGCATACATAATCTACACGATTTCAACTGCGGACTTAAGGCATACAGAAAGGACGTTGTGAAGAACATAGAGGTTTATGGTGAAATGCACCGTTATATACCTTATTTAGCAAAGAACGCAGGATTTGACAAAATTGGCGAAAAGCCAGTGCATCACCAGGCAAGAAAGTTCGGGAAGTCTAAGTTTATGGGGTGGAACAGGTTCTTCAACGGATATTTGGACCTTATAACTCTATGGTTCTTGAGCAGTTTCGGACGCAAGCCAATGCACGTATTCGGATTTCTCGGCACAATGATGTTTTTAATAGGCTTCCTCTCTGCATTTTTCCTTGGCGTGGACAAACTTTATTGTTTGGCAAGTGGCATACCGCAAAGACTGATAACATCATCACCTTACTTCTACATATCACTTACAATGATGCTTATTGGTACTCAGCTCTTTCTGGCTGGCTTCCTTGGTGACCTCATCAGCCGTAGCTCTTCAACAAGAAACGACTATCAAGTAGAACAGGAAATATGATATCAAGTAATAAAAAGATTAAACCTCTTTTATTGTTTTCTATCGTTATCCTAACAGCATGTTCAAGCATTGACTGTCCGCTTAACAATAGAGTATACACGAACTATATCTTGCAGACAGCGGAACATAATGTTGACACGATGAAACTATTCATGACAATATCCACGAACCGCACAGACGGAAGCGATACTGTAATCATAAACAAGGATGTGAACGTTACACAGTTCTCTTTGCCAATCAGCAACGCCCAGCATTCCGATGTTTTTTTTGTGGAATTGGCAGATTCTCTTGGCTCTTCTACATTGGATACTGTCACAGTTAACAAAGAAGACTATATGCATTTTGAATCTACAGACTGTACACCGTCGTATTTTCACACGCTCACGAGCGTAAGTTCAACGCACAATGCTATTGATTCGGTGGTTATAAACACAAACGCAGTTGACTATGACACTACAAAGAAACACTTCTACATATACTTTGCCCCACGCCATTAGACAGCTTACGCTTCGCTTGACAAGAATACTCTTTGTACTTGTCATATTTTCGAACACACAGACTGCAATGGCACAAAGCCATAACATTAAAGAAAAAGCGGCAGAGAAAGATACTGTGGCGCTTTTTCACGGATTTTCCGTTTCTGTTGATGTTGTCGGTCCTGTGATGAATGTTCTTGGTGACTACGGGCAATACGAAGCCGCCCTGCATATAAACCTGCGCGACAAGTATTTCCCTGTTGTTGAAATAGGCTACGGAAAGGCTGACCACACGGAAGAAACAACAAAACTAACATATAAGACAAATGCACCATTCTTCCGTTTGGGCGCAGACTTCAACGTATTAAAGAACAAACACGATATTTATCGTCTTTATGTCGGGGCACGATACGGTTTCACATCCTATAAGTACGACCTGACTTCCCCTGGCGTTGAAGACCCAACTTGGGGAGGAACAACAGCATATGAAGCGAAAGGAATGAAATGTAATTACCATTGGTTGGAAGCTGGCGTAGGGGTTGATGTAAAGATTGCCGGGCCATTTCATTTGGGATGGTATGTCAGATACAAGCAGCGCCTCTCCGCAAACGAAGGAGAACTAGGAAAATCGTGGTACGTTCCTGGCTACGGAAAAACCGGAACGACAGCCTTTGGCGCATTGTTCAACATTTCGCTTGACATTTAATTGCGAGAAGAAAATCACTTATCTTTTTAAAGACAATAATACATAACGCAACAACCTAATCACATATTATGAAGAAAAGAAGAAAATATCTCCAGCTTGCGGTTTTGTCAGTAATTGTAATAGCAACAGCCCTTGTGGTTTCACGCCAACGCAACACCCCGTTCATAAAAAACACAGGCTTTGTATTTGGCACGATATACAATATTTCCTATCAAAGCGATCAAGATTTACAGAAAGAAATAGAAGCAGAATTAAAAAAAGTAGACAATTCGCTTTCTACATTCAACCCTCAATCTGTAATATCCCAGATAAACAGCAACAAGAGTAGCAATACTGATGATATGTTTCGGGAGGTATTCAATCTTGCGCAAGAAGTTTCTAAAGAGACAGAAGGTGCGTTCGACATTACAGTTGCCCCTATGGTAAACGCATGGGGCTTCGGTTTCAAAAATGGCAAGATGCCCGACAAAAGCCAATTAGACAGTCTTCGCAATATTGTTGGCTTCCACAAAGTAAAACTGACAGGAGATAAACTAATCAAACAAAGCCCAAATGTAATGCTTGACTGCTCGGCAATCGCCAAGGGGTACGGCTGCGATGTTGTTGCCAAGTTTCTGTCAGATAAAGGCATAAAGAATTATATGGTTGAAATTGGCGGTGAAATAGTGACATGTGGAGTAAATGACCAACGCATGCCGTGGAAAATTGGTGTTACAAAGCCAACAGACGACTCGTTAAGCGTTGGGGGAGAAATGCAGACCGTACTTAACGTAACAGACAAAGCCATGGCTACAAGTGGCAACTACCGGAATTTCTACTATAAAAACGGTAAGAAATACGCACATACCATTGACCCCAAGACAGGCGAACCAGTACAGCATAATATCCTTTCTGCGACAGTTCTTGCAGACAAATGCGCCACGGCAGACGCTTATGCCACTTCATTCATGGTGCTTGGACTTGAAAAAGCAAAGAAAGTCCTTGAAAAACACCCTGAACTTATGGCATATTTCATTTATTCGGACGCGAAAGGTAACAATGCAGTATGGTTCTCACCTTCCATGAAAGGTAAATTCATTCTTGACAAGTAATGAACCCTTATAGTCTACTGTCGCACCTTCCACTCTTTCAGGGCATGAGTTCTTCTGAATTTGACGAAATCATTGCCCACACACGCCTCGGCTTCTCTAAAGTAGCGAAAGGGGAGTGTATAGTGCATGAAGGTAAGAATGTAGCTGGACTCATCTTCGTATTAAAAGGAGAAGCTGAAGCTCAGACTTATTCTGACGACCGGGGTTTTAACGTCGTTGAAAAGATTACTGTGCCATGCGTACTGCAACCGGAAAGGCTTTTCGGATTGACCCAACGCTATTCTGCAAGATTTACAGCAGCGACCGACTGCCAACTGCTAAGCATCGCAAAGAGTGAAATAACAAAACTCACAACAAATTCAGAAGTATTCAGGCTTAATTTCTTAAATATACTCTGCACGCAAACACAACGCATGCAGCACATTCCGTGGCGTCACAGGCCCTCAGACATAAGAAGAAAGATAGCCATGTTTATTGCAGACCACAGCATACGCCCTGCAGGATACAAAATCGTAAACATTGACATGGTAAGACTAGGTCACGAAATAAGCGAAAGCCGTCTTAACGTCTCACGTGAACTTAAACGCATGGAAGCGGAAAGGTTAATTTTGACAAAGCGCGAAAAAATAATAGTCTTGAAATTGGAGCAACTACTCTAATCCGTTCCTTTGTCATATTCTATACTGTTTCTGTATTCCGCAGGCGTTATGCCATATCGTTTGGTAAACAAACGATAGAAAGTTTGGCGGACCGGCAAGCCACATTCATGCGCTATTGCCTCAATAGAATAATTGTTCTTCTCTTTTAACAGCTTAGCTGCATATTCAATGCGGAGGTTATTTATATAGTTAACAAAAGACATTGTAGAATATCTGGCAAACAACGTGTTGAAGCGGCCAAGACTGACACCTGCTCTATCAGCCACCTGTTGTCTTGTAAGCTTCGGCTGCAAAAACATTTTGTTGTTGAAAATTATCTTTTCAATCTTTCCAAAGACAGCCCTATCCCGTGGATTTTCATCAAGGTCCTGTGCTTTATCCAGCGGAGGCGTTCCACCCTTGCGCTCGATAACCATAAAGAGTTTCTCTTTATATTCAGTAAGTTCATCCACAAGGCGCGTGGCTGCAGCATTTTTCTTACGTATAATCTTATTATCATAGCGTATTCTCACAATAAGCGAGATGCAAGATATAACAGCAAGCGTGAGACATATTATAATCCACTTATTGATTTCCAATTCATGCTCCTTCTTGTCAATATAAAGACTCATTATTTTTTTACCCAATTTCTCGGAAATCCATGTTGCATTTTGAGCTTTCATACGCCTTCCGAGTGAGTCTGCCAACGTATAAGCGCGCATTGCCGTGGAAATAGCTCCCTTATAATTGCCTATTGCCTGTTGTGCGCGAGCCTTATTCATCAGCAACATGTGAGAAAAATAGAAATTTATGGTATCCCTGCCGCTCTTTACAAAGGCACTCTCCTCCTCAAGAGTTCTCTTAAGAGCCTCATTGTAATTGCCAGTCAGCAGCAAATATGGTACAACGTGCGATGCCCCTTGTGTAGTTGTAGCAGTACGTGTTTGTGAAAGTTTGTCAAACATATCACGTCCTTCCTTGTGGCGTCCTAATTTTTCATAAGCTACAGAATAAAGTGAAAAGAAACTTGCATCAGCGATGTCGTTTCCGCCGTCTACATCCGCCGGGTATTTTTTCATTTCCCGCAATGCCTTTTCATAATCATCCCTTATGCCGATGGCTGCCTGATACTCGCCAAGATCTACAAGCAGATTGACTTTCATGGCATATGCCATTACGATATCATTCCAAATGTTCCAGTTCTTTTCTGTCTTCTCCCCATCATGCAAAATATCCAGACAACGGTTGTAGGCATTTATTGCATGACCAGTATTTCCAACCTCACTATGGCATTGCGCAATCGTCATAAGGAAAAGTGCTGTGAGATGCCGGTTATTTTGTTTACTTGCTATTACGATACCTTTATCTGCCGTATCCAGACATTTTGAATATTCTCCACATTCGTAATACAACGACGACAAAAGATAAAGGAGCTTCTCTTTCTTTTGTGGATAACTGTCAATATGCGAATCTGCCAAGGCTTTCTCAGCACATTGCGCAGCCTTGAGGTATTCTTGTGTTGAGTTATTGTAAACTATACTTCGAAGCATATTAACGTCGATACTGCTCATTGTATGCTTCTTCTCTGCAATCTCCAACAAACGCATGGCCTTTTGTGGTTGCACCATGCTTATTTTCTTTATATATTCGTATGTTGCCGTGGTTTCCTTGCCCGTTGGCATACCATTTTTCTCTTGTTCAGTGGATGTACACGATAAAGACATCGCTACAACACATAGAACAATTATCAATATGTTGATGAATTTTCTCATTAGGCGTTAGATTTTCTTGTGTTTAGTCTGTGCTCTCCCATAAAGGACTACAAATAGTTCTATTAGATATTCATTGAACATTTTCCTATTGTTGTGCAAATTTACCAATTCTTTGTGGAGAACTGAAATTTTTAGCCCACATAAAATCCTTCATTAGAAAAGCTTAACATGTTTTTCTGTTTCCCCTTTGTTAAATTCCATCCATTTACTGCATTTCTCATTTTTACAAATTACCCATATCCGGCAATATCAAGATACATGCCCGTATATAACTGTTGTAAAGAACGTTGCAATAATGTGACATGCACATTATCAATAAGGCAATACGTTATTGAAAACAATATGTAAACGACAGAGTAAGCTGCATTTAGCGACAGATTGTATGTCGCAACGAGACAGTCGAAAATTGTTACAATGCTACAAATGTAATATCATATCTGTTACATGCATTGCGATTTTTTCTTTTTTGTATTACAAGAAAAAGATAAATTTGCATCAGAAAACTAAAAGACGACGAAACAACTAAAAAGGTGGCTGAAGTTTATCAAACAGAGGCAGACTTTTAACGACATTAAAATATAATAACTAGACTACCCGACCAGCTCTGGAAACGGCGACCAATGATTGCCTTTTTCACTACAAAATAAAAAGTAGGAAAGAGGCAAACCGGACAAGACCGATGATAGAGACGACAGAAAAGTATGTTAATTGTTTTCTTACGGCGTTACTTTGCCGAAAAGAAATGAAGCTTAGATGAGAAAGAGTTAATGGATTGAAGATGTTATAACAACGGAGTTAAAGGGAACTGTTGAAAGAACTGGTCGGGATTTTTCTTAGTTAATATACTAGAAAAGCATATCAAGCTATAAAGGACATAAGAACTAAACACTTTACCTACGAATATCAACACCATAACTTGATTGCTTGCAAAGCACAAAAGTAAAACATAGAATAAGAAAACTATAACAAAAAATTAAACTAACGCTTATGAACAAGATTGAAAACTATTGTAAAAAAATTCTATTGCTGGCTGTCATGCTTGTCAGCGGCATGACTCTTTCGGCACAGACCGTCAGCATAAGTCCGACAACGGGCAACGTTGTTTCAGCCAAGAGCTATAATTCTGAGTTGCACATGAACGGATACGGAGGTGCATGGATACACAACCAGCTACCGCTAACGCTGCTTTGTTCAGACGAGTCCACCATAACGGACAACGGACTCATGGCAACACATGCAAACAACATAAAAGCCGACACATCCAACGGTACGCTTATCATTGCTTCCGGCGCGGAAGTAAACAACCACATGACCCTTTCTTTACCCAAAGGATACCGCTTTACTAGCTACAAGATATTGTTATCATATTCAGACGGCGTAGGTTGTGTACTTAGAGAAATGGACTCCAACTTTTCAACGACCAACGCTTCGGTAACCATTTCCCGAAATTCCAGCAAGACATATACCATTACACGCACTTCCATCTCAGAGGGGGACATGGGAAATATTCTTTACTTCAAACAGATTCATGACGGGCAAGACTTAGCTTATGCCACGATAAAGTCGTTTGTCGTAACATTTGAATGTACTTCGAAGTTCGGGGTTACGCTTAATCCCGATGTAGAAAAATTCACTTCTGCAACAAGTTGCATAACACTTCCTTTCGCTACCCACCGGATAGACCTTGGTAAAATAGAGAAATCAACAGAAAACACATACACATCTTATAAATACAATTACCAGAACGTCAAGGATCTCTTGGCCGACTTCACGCTATACGACAACGCAGGAATAAGCGACGGAAAGGCTAAGCCTTATACAGAGGGCGACAAAAGCATTGTAACAAGCACAACATCCAACGCGCTTACATTAGTAGGACTAAAAGACAACACCTATTATCTAGAAGCTCCCACTGAGGCAACGACGCAGAATGGTAATGCCATCCCTGTGGGATATCGCATCGTTGGTGCAAAACTTATTGCTACAAACTCTTTAGTTTCTGATATAAGGGCCGGAGAAGATATTTATATAACCGACGGAAATGGGAAATACATGAACTCCGATTTAACCTTCACAACAACTAAGGTGGCATGGACTTACGGCACGGATAAAAAAGTGTACTGCAAGTCTGGAAATAAAACAACATACCTTTATTCTAAAGTGTCAAGTGGATTCTGTTATTGGTCGTATACACTTTCTACCACAACCTCATCGGGTGATGCCTGTAAATATTACACTGACGGAAAAAATCTGTACACAACCCATTCAAGAACGACCTACTTCATTTCATTTGATGGCACAACCGGATGCTACAACAACGGCTCATCCTATGCGATTTTAAAAGGCATAGAGCATAAATCCAGTGAAGCCTTTAAGATAAAGCTATACGACCGCAAAGGCGAAAGCGTTGCACAGGAAGCGAATATCACTGACGAAACGTCAACAGCCGAGCTTTCTATTGACGATTTAAACAACGATGCCATTAAATTCCAGGTTGAAGGCCTTGGTGAAGAGGAGCTTGCATATGTAAATATTGAGTTGCAATTGGAAGCGCTCAACCCGTATATTGACAAGATGGACGTTGTTTGTAAACAACCTTCCGGTGAGACGCGACTCACAAACCAATATCTTGCCGACGATTTTACACTAGGTACGAACGGAAAAATCGATTTCTCCGTTCCGCAAAGCTTTGGAACAGACAATCTTCAGTTCCTCTTTGAAGCACTCCACAGCAAGAAAGCGGATGAGACATACGGAGACTTTGGAACAGTGGGCGAAAAATCACGCTACCATTTCGTAAAGTCTGACTATTACAACGTTATAGATGAAAACCTGCAAGGTCACCGCAG
This sequence comes from Barnesiella intestinihominis, assembly GCA_963586715.1. Taxonomy (GTDB): domain Bacteria; phylum Bacteroidota; class Bacteroidia; order Bacteroidales; family Bacteroidaceae; genus Prevotella. Next base: position 37,919 of record CAVAAS010000021.1, on the reverse strand, counting down.
CGAGGCAGCAGACTACGACTATACTAAGAAAATTGCCGTAGCCGTAGCTGGAAACAAAGCCTTTACATGCAATAACTCCAGCGAGTTCAAAGCTGGCACAACGGGCAGCAGTTCGTTCTTCTATGAGGAACTGCGTTATTCAAATGACGCTTATGCCACACAAGGCGGTACATGGAATGATGTAACTATCAGCAACGGTGATGCATACCGTCCGTGTTATCTCGTAATATGCGATGAAACACGCTACAATATCGCCCCCACAACGGCTCCACGCCATGCTTACTATGCTTACTACAGCAGTGAAATAAAACTTAAGACTGAAGACTATGTTCCTGCCATAACCTACACAACTGTTTACAATAGCGCAATGACGCCATCTGGTTATGACGGCAATGCTTACGTCGGTGCTAAGGTTTCGCTAAAAACAACTTCCGGCGATGCTGTTGATTCCCAAACGGGATATGCGTATGTCAAGCAGCTGACCGACAAAATTGCTTCCGACATTAACAACCATGTAACAGGAGCTCCAGTAGACAGCAAGCATATTCTTTATGTAGACGCAAGCAACCTGAAGACTATACTCTATGACAAGCAAGGAGGAGAAATGGGCAAGATGGAAGACTTGCAGTCAATGATTGGCCAGAACGCCATTGTTTATCTGCCGAAAGGCGTGACTTACACGTCACAGAACCTGGCAACGCTATCAATAACAGGCGACGACTTTGTTTCAGACAACGACGTAGTGCTCACAGACCAGCAGCCTTTCTTCGCTCCCTACGACATAAGAATGGATGCTGCAAACGAAGTGACGTACACACGCAAGGTTACCTTAAACCATGCTACGCGCAAGTGGGTATCGCTTATCCTACCGTTTACTGTTGCCATTGACAAGGAAAGCGGACAGTATGAGAACTTGCAAGACAACACATCATTCACGTTCTACACGATGAACGCGAACAATGCGCTCGACAACAAGCAGATGACCAACGACCAAGACTATCAAGTTGACGGTCACTTCTCGCCATTCACAGGTGAAATGACCACACGTTCTAATACACCATACCTCGTTGGTATCGACAAGATACAGGACGCTGGCTCTGATGGCAAAACGCTGTTCACACTACGGCAGAAAGGCTCCACGATCATGAAGACCCCTGTTTCGGCTGAGAACCCGCTTATGAAAGGCGAAACCGTAACGGCAACAATCGGCGAAGAAAGTGCTACGCTTGAACACTGCGGTTCGTTCTCCGGAATGGCAGTAAATAAAGCAGACGGTATCTTCTACTTTAACAAAGACATGTTTGTTTCGTCGCTTAACCTTGACGGGCGGTTCTCTGCAGTAAACATTCTCCCCTTCCGCTCATACTACACTTGCGAGGGCAACATGACCGCCATGCGCATAATAAACATCTCCACAGAACCCGGTTCGGAAACCGATGGCATAAGCGAAATTGGCAATAGGCAAAACAATGAGCCCTTCAGTGTTGAAGCCCTCGGCGGAACGATGACAATAACGGCAGACAAGGACATGACACTCGTTATACGCACAATGAACGGACTGACCGTAGGTACATTTAACCTAAAAGCTGGAGACATACAAAACGTAACCCTTCCACATGGGATATATCTTCTGAACGGGAAGAAAATAAAGAATTCTTAATTGTTTAACAATGTTCTCCCGTCACAGAAACGGCAACGCCCGACTCCCATGCGGAATGTGGCGGGAGGACTTTAACAAAAACTAGCCATGACAAAAAAGACATATACAAAACCTTGCGCAAAAAAAATAACAATGATGCAAGAAACAGCAATATTAGCCGGTTCGCAAGACAACTGGGCAGACTCAAAGTCCCACAAACAGAACCCCAACTTATGGGATGATGAGGAAGAAGGCTACGGCAGTGACGCAGCGAACGAATATGATCCGTATCACGGATGGTGACTTTTTTATTTGAATAAACATAAATAATCCTAGTTTGTAGTTTTACTTTTTATTGACAACGGGATTCTACGACGGACGCAAGCGAGCGCAAGAGTCGTGGAATCCTTTTTTTATGAAAGAAAAAGCTATGGTTTAATTGTGTTAAATGTAGGTTCACCTTAATAAATAAAAAGAATAAATTAGCTACCTTTGCATTTGTAGTAAAATACTGCGCAGAATCTATTTTTTGCGCAAAAAAGAAGCAACAAGTATGCAAATGGAAAAAACAGAGAACGAAGCACGCAAGAATCCTTTTTTTGAACCATACAACACACCACACGACACGGTTCCTTTTGACCGTATACGTCTGGAAGACTACGAAGAAGCCTTCATGGAAGGTATACGCCGCGACAATGAACAAATAGAAAAGACAGTTAACAATCCTGCCGAACCGACATTCGACAACACTATCATCAACACCGATGAAGACAAAGAGGGCTATTACGATCTATTGTCGCGCGTTTCAACGGTGTTTTCCAATCTGCTAAGCGCAGAAACCAACGACGAGCTTGACGCTTTGGCGCAAAAACTGCAGCCAATATTAACAAAACACGCCAATGATGTACGCCTGAACAAGAAATTGTTTGAACGGATTAAAGCAGTACACGACAAGCATCGCGAACTGACACCGGAAGAACAGCGTCTGTTGGACGAAAGTTACGATGGATTCGTTAGGAGCGGTGCTCTTCTAAGCGACAGCGACAAAGAAAAATTACGCCAGCTTACAGAGGAGGCCAGCATGCTCTCACTGCAGTTCTCGCAGAACCTTTTAAAAGAGAACAAAGCCTTTACACTAAACATAACAGACGAGAAAGAACTTGACGGACTGCCCGACACCGCACGCGAAGCCGCTGCCATGGCGGCAAAGGAGCACGGCAAAGAAGGATGGGTATTCACGCTGGATTATCCAAGCTACAGCCCTTTCCTCACCTACTCCACCCTGCGCGAACTGCGACGCCGCCTTTATATGGAACGCAACACAGTTTGTACGCACGACAATCCAGAGAACAATCTTGAAATATGCAAGAAGATTGTCAACCTTCGCCGCGAAATAGCACAGCTACTTGGCTTTGACACGTATGCCGACTATGTCTTGAAAAACCGTATGGCAAGCACGGCAGACAATGTTTACCTCTTGCTCAACCAGCTCATAGACGCCTACAAGCCTGCAGCAATTAACGAAGTTGAGGAAATAGAAAAAAAGGCTAAACAGACAGAAGGCAGCGACTTCGAACTGCAACCTTGGGACTTTAGCTTCTATTCACATAAACTGCAGCTGGAGAAGTTTAACCTTGATGCCGAGATGCTCCGCCCATATTTTGAATTGAGCAAAGTTATTGATGGCGTTTTCGGCCTTGCCAACAAGCTTTATGGCATAACCTTCAAGGAGAACAAGGACATTCCCGTTTATCATCCCGACGTGAAAGCATATGAAGTATTCGACCAAGACGGTTCATACCTTGCCGTATTCTATGCAGATTTCCACCCCCGCAAGGGGAAACAAGGCGGGGCATGGATGACAGAATACCAGGGGCAGTGGATTGACCGCAAAGGAAAGAACGTGCGCCCCCACGTTAGCGTGGTTATGAACCTGACAAAACCAACAGAAGAAAAGCCGGCTTTGCTTACGCTTGGCGAAGTGGAAACATTCCTGCATGAATTTGGCCACTCGCTTCATGGCATGTTCGCCAACACACGTTTTGAGAGCCTCTCTGGAACGAACGTGTGGTGGGATTTTGTGGAACTGCCATCGCAATTCATGGAAAACTACGCCGTGGAGAAGGATTTCCTGCGCACTTTCGCTGTGCATTACAAGACTGGAGAGCCGCTTCCCGATGAATTGATAGACCGTATCCAAGAGAGCAGGAACTTCATGGTGGCGTACGGATGCATGAGACAGGTAAGTTTCGGACTCCTCGACATGGCATACTACACAACAAAAGAACCATTTACCAGCGATATAATACCCTTTGAAAAGGAAGCATGGAAACGGGCAATGATCATGAAGCAACTGCCAGACACCTGCATGACCGTGCAGTTCAGCCATATCATGTCCGGCGGATACGCTGCAGGCTACTACAGTTACAAATGGGCAGAGGTGCTTGACGCCGACGCTTTCAGTGTTTTCAAGCGCAACGGGATATTCGACAGAGCCACAGCACAGAGCTTCCGCGACAACATCCTTTCAAAAGGCGGAACAGAACATCCGATGACTCTATACAAACGCTTCCGCGGTGGAGAGCCTACAATAGATGCTCTTTTAGAGCGAAACGGAATAAAGAAAGTGAAGTAACGCTGAGTCCTTGGAAAAAGCCCGCGACAACAAAACAATATCCCCACGGGGAAACGAAATTAAACATGCGGGGTTTTCACTGCAACGGGGGCGCTAAAATACGATTATGACACGACAAGCCAAAGTAAAGTTATGGATAAACAACTAAAACTTGACCTCAGATACCTACGCATGGCAAAGATATGGTCTGAAAACAGCTATTGTAAACGCCGTCAAGTCGGTTGCCTTGTCGTAAAAGACAAGATGATAATCAGCGACGGATACAACGGTACGCCAAGCGGTTTCGACAACATTTGCGAAGACGACTCCAACGTAACCTACCCGTATGTCCTCCACGCTGAAGCAAATGCCATAACGAAACTGGCAAGAAGTTCCAACAACAGCGACGGAGCAACGCTCTACGTAACAGACTCCCCGTGCATAGAATGTGCCAAGCTCATCATTCAAGCTGGCATAAAGCGCGTGGTTTATGCAAAGGAATACCGCCTTACAGACGGACTTGAACTGCTAAGGAAAGCAAACATAGAGGTAATTTATCTCAATCCAGATAGCGTGAGCCCAAACAATATCGGAAACGACGACTAACCGGCGCGCGAAAAAGATAACGCACCATAACCTTTTTATATATGAAACAAAACAGGCCAAACCGCCTTACGCCACTGCTCATGGCAGTATGCACAGTAATTGGGGTCGTAATCGGCACATTCTATGCTAATCACTTCTCTGGAAACAGGCTAAATATCATAAATTCAGGAAGCAATAGACTTAACAATCTTCTCCATATCATAGACGACCAATACGTTGACGATGTGAATTTGGATTCGCTTGTAGACAAGGCTATCCCACAAATCTTGGCTGACCTTGATCCACACTCTGTATATATATCGGCGGAAGACGCACAGAAGGCTGCTGACGACCTGAAAGCCTCGTTCTCTGGCATTGGGGTTGAATTCGTTATACGCGAAGATACGATACACGTGCAGAACGTTATTGAAAACGGGCCGGCGGAACAGGTTGGAGTATTGGCGGGAGACAAAATCGTCAGCGTGGACGGCAAACCTTTCGTTGGGAAAATTGTAACCAACAACGAGGCAATGAAACGTCTTAAAGGCAAGAAAGGAACGAAAGTTACTGTCGGAGTGATGCGTTACGGTCAGAAAAACGTGAAGAAAATCACCATAACACGCGCCGATATTCCTCAAAAAAGCATCACATCCGTCTACATGCTCGACAATGAGACTGGCTATATAAAAATAAAGAACTTCGGTGAGAACACCTACGCCGAGCTTCTCGTTGCGCTTGCCGAGCTTTCACAGGAAGGTTTCAGCAAGTTAGTGATTGACCTCCGCGACAACACCGGCGGATACTTGGAATCTGCCGTACAGATGATAAAGGAATTCCTGCCAAAAAACAAGCTGATTGTATATACGGAAGGCAGAAAATCGCCTCGCGTAGAATACCGCAGCGATGGCACGGGAAGCTATCAGAACATACCACTCGTGGTACTTATAAACGAGGGCTCGGCTTCTGCCTCTGAAATCTTCGCTGGTGCAATACAAGACAACGACCGCGGCACGATAATCGGGCGCAGGTCTTTTGGTAAGGGATTGGTACAGAAGCAAATGGAATTCCCCGACGGTAGTCTCGTGCGCCTGACCATTGCACGCTACTACACGCCTTCAGGACGCTGCATACAAAAGCCTTACACTTCGGGAGACAACATCGACTACGAAGAAGACCTTATGACTAGATACAAGCACGGCGAGTTCTTCTCTCAAGATAGCATAAAACATACGGGACCTGCCTACCATACTAGTATCGGAAGAACCGTTTACGGAGGTGGTGGAATCACGCCGGATATCTTCGTTCCCGAAGACACTCTTGGCATGACTTCTTACTTCAAGGAAGCCTCTCTCAGCGGACTTATTCTGCAATATGCTTTCGTATACACCGACAACAACCGCACGAAACTCAGCTCGTACAAGGAGATGATGGAATTGGCAGAGTATCTGAAGAAACAGAACACCGTGGACAAGTTCGCGACATTTGCAAACAAAAACGGACTGCAGCGCAGAAATCTTATGATAAAGAAATCGCACAATCTGTTGGAACGCTCAATAAACGGTCGTATTATATACAACATTCTTAACGAGAATGCATGGACACAATATTACAATCAAGACGACAACGTCATAAAGGCCGCCCTTGAAGTGTTCCGCAACAATGCCTCATTCCCGAAAAAAGCTGAGAATAAAGTGCAAAAGACAGAGCCGCAGAAAGGAAAGGCTGAAAAACGGAAGAAGAAATAGCAAGAACTGCATATCGCACACGCACCAAGAATACTTCATACAGGTATGCCGACAAAAAAGGAACTGAGGGAAATTGTCAGAAGGCGCAAGAGCCTTTATTCGGAAAGAGAGCTTAAGACGTGGTCAAGACAGATTGCTTACAAAATTCTACGTTTGCCTCAAGTGCAGAAAGCCCGCACCGTAATGCTATATTGTTCCTTGCCGGATGAAGTTGACACCCATGAAATGATAAAAACTCTCAAAGAAATGGGTAAGAAAATACTGTTGCCTGCAGTTGTCAGCGGCACAGAGATGGTGCTTCGCCTGTATGAAAGCGACAATGACCTTCAGATTGGCAAATTCAACATAATGGAACCTGTAGGCAAAGCCTTCAACAACGTGGAAGAAATTGATGTCATGATAATACCAGGCATGGGCTTCGATAGACAAGGCAACCGCTTGGGACGCGGGAAAGGCTACTATGACAGATTTTTAACGCTTGCCTCACGAATTTTCAAGGTTGGTGTTTGCTTCCATTTCCAACTTTTCGATAAAGTGCCCACGGACATACATGACATACGCATGGACACTGTAGTGTCAATAGAGCCTAAGGTCTGAAATAACCATTGAGCCAACCTTATCGTTCAGCTTGCGTACAATAGCAGACTTCATCATATCCATATCGCAACGAAGAGCCGGATTCTTTATTTTCACAAAAAGAGTTTGGTTTTTTATGAACTTTTCACCGGTGTATGCCGCAACACCCGATCCGACAACACTCTCCCAGGCATCAACAAGCCGCCTCTGCAGCAGTGGCGTCTCAAGGCCATTGCGCCGCATACAGACATTTAGTACATCCGAAAGGTCTTTTACATTTTTCCTAAACATAATCTTCAGCTCTACAAAATTACACGGAATGGAATATATCAAACAATCTTTCCGCCCTCAACATTAAAGATCCGATACTCTGAATTTGCATTTTTCAGAATCTGGTCAAGATGTTCCCTGTTTGTATCCGTTATGAAAATCTGACCGAAAGCGTCCCCTGAAACAAGACGCACTATTTGCTCCACTCTCCCGGCGTCAAGTTTGTCGAACACATCGTCAAGCAACAATATCGGCTTCACGCCCGGCTGGGAAGAAAAGGAAGAAAGGTAATCAAACTGAGCCAATTTCAAAGCAACGACAAAAGTCTTGTTTTGCCCTTGACTCCCCACCCGCTTCATTGGATAACCGTCAAGCAACATCTCAAAGTCATCGCGATGGACACCGTGGAGTGAATAGCCTACCGCCCTGTCTTTCGCCCTGTCACGACGGATAATATCAAGAAGAGGACCGCGTTGGCAATGCGAAACGTAATCAAGACTAACGTTTTCGCTTCCGCCGGAAATGCAGGAATAGAATTTCTGAAACTGAGGAATAAGGCTTTCCACGAATTTCTTACGCTTTGAATAAATGAGTTCGCCCTCCACAGCCATCTGCTCTTCCCATATATCAAGAAGCATTGGGTCTGGTTCCGTTTCTTGCTTCAGCAAGGTGTTGCGCTGTTGAAGAGCCTTATTGTAGCGATTTAATGCAGCAATGTATGAGCCATCCGTCTGCGAAACGACGATATCCATCAGTCTGCGGCGCTCCTCGCTTCCTCCTTCAATAAGATAAGAATCATAAGGCGATATCATTATGAGCGGTATAAGCCCGATATGTTCAGAAAGACGCTTATAGTCTTTTTTATTTCTACGGAAACGTTTTTTTACCCCGCGCTTTATACCGCAATAGACGTTCTCTTCCGTTCCGTCATCGGAAACATACAACCCGTCAAGCACGCAGAAATCAGCCTCATGCCTTATAATCTGAGAATCAACGGGACATGTGGAACTTTTACAAAAAGACAAATAATAGACCGCATCCAAGAAATTCGTCTTCCCCTCGCCGTTTCGACCAATAAAACAGTTAATTCCCGGCGAGAGCGAGAGTGTTGACTCGATAATGTTCTTATAGCCGATAATCGAAATTTTCTTCAGATACATATACCCGTTCTTATGCTTTTTTCCAATTTGTCAACTGCAAAGTTAGCGATTAAACAGCAAGAAATAAAAAAAACAACCATAAATTTCAATATGTGAGATTATTTGCGTAATTTTGCCACGCTTTATGAAATAACGCGAATAAATAAACGAATAACATAAAAATGGCAGGATCACTTGAAAAGAAGAATGCGCAAAAAGAAGAAAACGCATTAAACGGCAAGGAAACCGTGTTTCTGAAGAACAAGAAAATCATTATCGGTGCAATTGTTGCAGTAATAGTTATTATCGGAGGCTACTTGATGTATAAAACATACTATGCAGCACCGCGCGCTGAAGAAGCAAGCACAGCATTGGCAAAAGGTCAAGATTACTTCGCAAACCAGCAGTTTGACAAAGCATTAAACGGCGACGGAGCAGGATATAAAGGATTTAAAGCAATAACTTCAGACTATAGTGGCACTGACGCTGCAAATCTCGCAAATCTATATGCCGGCCTTTGCCTTGCAAATCTTGACAAATGGAACGACGCAGTAAAATATCTTGAAAGCTATTCGCCTGCAGATGATGAGATGATCAGCCCTGCTGCTGTTGCAGCCCTAGGAAACGCATATACTCACGTAAAGCAACTTGACAAAGCTGTTGACGCTTTGAAAAAAGCAGCAAAGATGGCTGATAGCGAAGCAACCGACGATGCAAACAACAGCCTCTCGCCAACATTTCTCATTCAGGCAGCAGAAATACTTGAAAGCCAAAACAAAAACGATGAGGCCCTGCAGATTTATCAGGACATCAAGAAAAAGTATGTAAACTCTGCCGCTTCACAGGATATTGACAAGTACATAGAACGAGTTTCCGCAAAATAATGGCTACAGCATTACACAACCTTTCGTCTTACGAATTCGACAAAGTGCCGGATGCAAGCAACATGTGTTTCGGTATTGTCGTAGCAGAATGGAATCCAGAAATAACAGGTGCTTTGCTTGATGGTTGCATGACCACGCTTGAGAAGCACGGCGCACTGCCAGAGAACATACACGTTAAGACTGTTCCTGGAAGTTTCGAGCTAATCTACGGAGCCCACCAAATGACACTTAACGGAGGATATGATGCCATAATAATTCTAGGAAGCGTCATAAAAGGCGAAACGCCACATTTTGATTACATTTGCCAAGGCGTCACTTATGGCATTGCTCGTCTCAACGCAAAAAGTGAAATTCCAGTTATATATGGTTTGCTAACTACCCTTGACTTGCAACAAGCTAAAGACAGATGTGGTGGCAAATATGGCAACAAAGGCGATGAATGTGCCATTGATGCCATAAAAATGGCAAAGTTTTAAGAATGCAATGTTTTTAAATCAGTAATATCATCATCAATAATTAGGGCGGGCTAATATGAAAGCCCGCCCTTGTTTATTTAGATACATAGCCACGCTCTACTAACAGACAACGGTAACAGTTTGGATGAAACACAAAGAAAGAGTTTGGCACATTGGATGGCAAACAAAACTACACGCTTTATGAAACTGATATCATGGAATGTAAATGGTCTACGCGCCTGTCAGACAAAAGGATTCAGCGAGACTTTCAAGCAACTGGATGCAGACTTTTTCTGCCTGCAAGAAACAAAAATGCAACAAGGCCAGTTGGATTTGGAGTTTGATGGCTACGAATCATATTGGAACTTTGCCGAAAAAAAAGGATATTCTGGCACTGCAATATATTCACGCCATAAGCCTTTAAGCATTAGCTATGGGCTAGGCATAGAAGAGCATGACCACGAAGGACGAGTGATAACGCTGGAAATGCAAGATTTCTACCTTATTACAGTATATGTCCCAAACTCACAAGACGGATTGAGAAGGCTTGACTACCGCATGCAGTGGGAAGACGCTTTCCGCTCATATGTTAAGGAACTTGACAAGACGAAGCCTGTTATAATATGCGGCGACATGAATGTTGCACACAAGGAGATTGACCTCAAGAATCCTAAGACAAACCGCAAAAATGCAGGATTTACAGATGAAGAAAGAGGCAAGATGAGCGAATTGCTCAACAGCGGATTTACTGATACGTTCCGCTTCTTTCACCCTGACCAAGAAGGGGCTTACTCATGGTGGTCCTACCGTTTTCATGCACGGGAGAAGAATGCGGGATGGCGCATTGACTACTTTATCGTTTCAAACCGCCTTGCCGAAAGACTGAAAAGTGCAGAAATTCACAACGAAATATTCGGTTCTGATCATTGTCCTGTTGAAATAATACTGAAATAACCTACGTTTGATTCAAAGTCACACGGAACTAAAATATAATGTGCTATGAAGATTAACATCATTATCCCATGCTACAATGAGCAAGAAGTCCTAACTAAAACCATTAACGTCTTGGGACAACTGGCTGCAAAAATTAAGAAAGAAACGGAGGCAGACGTTCAATTGTTGCTAGTTGACGACGGAAGCAAAGATGCAACATGGTCTATGATAAAAGAAGCCTCAAAGCAATATTCATATGTTAGCGGTATTAAGCTGGCACATAATAGCGGTCACCAAAACGCATTGTGGGCAGGACTGGAATATTCGGCAGACAAATGCGATGCAACTGTAAGCATTGATGCAGACCTTCAAGATGACGAGAACACTATTCTTGATATGGTTAAGCAGCTGCAACAGGGTAAAGACATAATCTATGGCGTCCGTAAAGAACGGGAAACGGACAGTTTTTTCAAGCGTTCAACCGCCCTACTCTTCTATAAGCTTATGCAGAGCGCAGACAAGGACATGCTTTACAACCACGCTGACTTCCGCATGATGAGCAACCGCGCCGTGAAAGCCCTTCTGCAATACCGCGAACGTAACCTATTCCTTCGCGGAATAGTGCGCAAACTGGGTTTCAACGAGGGATTCGTTTACTACGACCGTAAAGCTCGTGAAGCTGGCGAATCAAAATATCCTTTAAAAAAGATGCTCTCTTTCGCCTTCGATGGAATAACCTCCTTTTCTGTTGCACCGCTTAAGTTCGTGACATTCATTGGCATAGCAATGACTTTGATATCCCTTTGCATGATTGTTTTCTCAATAGTTAAATACATTTTAGGAGAAACGATACAAGGATGGACATCTATTTTAGTGTCACTTTGGCTTATCGGCGGGGGCATCCTAACATCAATCGGCCTCGTTGGTCTGTATATAGGCAAGATTTACACCGAAGTAAAACAGCGTCCGCGCTATTTTATTGACGAAGAAGTTTAAAAAACCAATAAAGAACATCAACTGAAATGGTTCAGTTGACGTTCTTTATTTATTGTGTCATTAGTTTATTTTTGTAGCATTCCCATTCTTAGGCATTCTCGTCAAGGAATTTCCTAGCGGCACGCAACTGATGACGCATAATGCTTATTAGCTCTTGGCTCTCCTGAAGGATATTAAGATAAAGGATAGAAACCTTCAAGTTCTGGGCAGCATTAACATCCTGCTGCATGCGGTTAATATGGCGGAGACGAAGTTCTGAGAGCTCATCCTTGCACTCGTCTGCAATAGTCAGTGTGTCACGATACAAGTCATAGCGGTTAGTAGAAATCATCTGTTCGGTATGGCTCATCAACTCGTTCATTCTTCGGCGCACATCTTCAAACTCTGCGATATATTCCTTCGGCATCGGCTGGAAATTGTTGTCAATATGTTCCTTTATCGGGTCAAGCATACGGCGCAAACAATACATGTATTGCTGATTGCAGTTCGCCCCAAGATGGAACCACGTGTTTCTTTCCAAAGCTATCGTCTCAGGGATGCGCCGCATGGCAAGGAACTCCTGTCTACGAATCTTCTTCAGAGTATCGCGTTCGCCGTTCACATCCTTAAAGCAAGAGCGCAGTTCCTTCAGACGTTCGTTGCTAAGGCCGTCGATAATCTTGTTGAATTCATCCGCAGTAAAGCGAGTTACGAAACTCTGCGTGCGGCTTACGTGCTTTCGGAGCAAATCCCAGACGATTTCCTTGTCGCGTGTGCGCATCATCAGCTGGAAGACATCATCCTTACTCTCACTTGCCTGTTTCTTTTTGTAAGCCTGACCGCTACGCCACAACAGGTATACATCCAAAACCATGAAGGCTATCATTATAGGGAAGCCTCCAAAATGCATTAGAGTGCAGACAAGTGCAGCTGCAGCAAAGGCAACACCAGCAGTAACGAACCATCCACCAATAACAGAGAGCACACCTGTCACACGGAATACGGCGCTGTCGCGGCTCCAAGCCTTGTCTGCAAGCGATGAACCCATAGCCACCATAAATGTAACGTAGGTAGTTGACAATGGCAACTTGTAGTTTGTACCGATAATGATAAGCATTGCTGCAAGAACAAGGTTTACTGCAGCACGAACCTCATCGAAAGCCGCTCCGTCAGCCAATATTGCCTCCTCCTTGTTGAAGCGACTGTCAATCCATTTTGTTGAAGAATTTGGTATAATCCTAGCAACGGTGTTACCCATATCCTGTACTGCACGCACGATAGAGCGAGCCACACGAGAAGAACCGAACATCTCGTCGCCTTCATCCTGGCGGCTAAGGTCAACGCTAGTCTTAACCACATTCTGCGCTTTCTTTGAAGTTGCCATTGCAACTATCATTATTATACCAGCCAAAAGGAGATACAGTATAGGACTCTTTGCTGAACTCATCAGCGATGTCATCATAAAGCCATTATAGTCGCCGTTGCCGTTGGCAAGGAAGTCCTGCAGAGAATCAAGTCCTGCAAGCGGAACACCAATGAAGTTTACGAGGTCGTTGCCGGCAAAAGCCATTGCCAAGGCAAATGTTCCCAACAGCACAACAATCTTAAACACGTTTACATGCATCAGATGCAACACTTCGTTAAGTATCGTAGAAGCTATGAATACAACAACAAGAAGCATGGAAGTGTTGTCTTCTATCCATTGCTTTACATCATCACCAATGAAAGGCGAACCGCCAAGCCCCTTTATAAATATGAAATAGGCTAATGCCGTGAATGCTATACCTCCGAATATTGCAATAGAATAGCGCAGGTGCTTTGTGTAGTTGAACGTGAAGACAAGACGCGAAACCCACATAACTATTGTTCCGAAGAAGAAGGCAATAGCTACCGAAACAAAGATAGCGATTATAACACTAAGAGCCTTGCTCGAGTTCATCAGGTCAGTAAAGCCAAGCGAGGGGTCGCCAGCCATTTTGAAGAGTGCGAGAATGAATGTCGCTCCAAGCAGCTCGAAGACTAACGATACTGTGGTTGATGTAGGCATTCCTAAGGTGTTGAATATGTCAAGTATGACAACATCTGTCACCATGACTGCAAGGAAAATCGTCATGACCTCGGCAAACGAGTAGTTTTCCGGCTGAAGAATACCATGACGGGCCACATCCATCATTCCGGCACTCATCACAGCACCAATCAATACTCCTAAGGATGCAATGACGAGTACTGTTCGGAATTTCGCCACCTTTGCGCCGATGGCACTCTGAAGGAAGTTCACAGCATCGTTGCTCACTCCCACAAACAAGTCGAATACCGCCAGCAACAGCAGGAATCCGACTATCACAAAATAAATTGTTTCCATAAATGAACTTATTGTTTTTGATGTTTTTATTCTTGTAACCGTTACCTTCAAGCGTTTTCGCTGAAAGCCACTTTGCCTAACCCGCTGCAAAAGTAGAAAAGCCATATTACAAGCACTTTAAACAGATGTTTCATTTATATTACAATTCACCGCAACGTATTTGAAACACGTTTGACACAAAAACAGGCTTTTGCATCATCTCTTTAAACAACATGCGAAAAAACGCATGGATATACATTGGCAAAATGACAAAGTAGCCCATGCCAATAAAAAAAACTGCACATCCAGTTGGCAAATATGCCATCAGGATGTGCAGCTAACTAGCCAAACAGAATATTATATCCAATACTCTATTTTACGATTTTCTTTCCATTGATAATATATACACCAGCTGGAAGTTTGTCTATCTCTGAACTATTTCCAAGTAACGAACCGTCAATGCTGAAAACTTTTCCGTCAGATAATCTTGCCTCGCCAGAGACATTGGATATTCCCGTCGTTGCGATATATTCAACTGCGTTGGATTCATTGCTCTCTTTATTGCCTACAATTTCCGTTACTGTATACTTACCGGACTCTGCGGCAACAACGTCATAGCTCAATCCTTGAATGCCAGAAGCGATTAAGTTGCCATCGCGATAAACGTTGTACGTCGTATCACTCTCTTCTTCAGCTGCTGCAGCACGCTTAACTACGGCATCAGCCTTCTGCAATACAGCAGAAATACGCCAATTGTGGTCAATCTTGAATTTTGTAGCCAGCGAGTACCAATATCCCGGAGTGGCACTTGAAGAAATGAGGTCGCCATATCCACTTATAGCTACCCCATCATCGCAAACACAAGGCTTCTGCCCCTTTGGATAAGTGATGTGATAGCCAACGCCAATGTCCTGCCCGGAAACTATTTCCACGGGGACATTCAAGGCAACATCGTTCCATCCGTCCTTCAAACTGTCTAACGTAATTTCCTGTTCACGCATGATGTTCTCACCATACATAACGAAAACTGAAGCAGAAGTGATCTTGTCTGCAGCGGCAAGTTTGAACTTTACATGTGCTATCTTCTCGCCAATTTTGTCTTTCATCTCGTCAGCGGTAAATTTTATAGCATGATAACCTTCCGGATTTGAGGAAGTCATACCTACATTGGTATCTTTTTCTCCCTGCTGATAAGTAAGTTCCGGTGATGCCGTTGCTGCCTTCCATGAAAGTTTCAGCGTTGTTCCGCTTTCCTTACCCTCCAGATTGTATGGAGCGGCAGTGCTCTGGCGTATCGTATTTCTGAAATTCAGCACTGTACTAGCGGGTGACTCCCAACCATTACTATACACCGTCGTAACATAATAGTCGAACACTCCGTAACGATCGAGCGTCTCCTCAAAATTAGTATTCTCCGTCTCAGTTACCAGTTCCCCGTTGCGGTAAATACGGAAACATGCCGGTTGCGGTTTTTCTGCCGTTTTCTCCTGAGACTTCAATGCAGGTTTGTCTGCTTCAACCCCGTTTGCTTCGCTTTCAAGAACCTCACGATCCACTGTTCCCATTGAGATTGTCTTCAGGTCAGCAAGGTTTATCGTTCCCCCAGCCTTTGTGCCACCAAATTCTACGGCCTTCACCTGTGCATTATCACCAGCAGCTTGTGCAACAGCCAAAGCGCTAATCACTATATTGTAGTCCTTCAGTTCAGAAGCGATGGTGCCCATCTTCATCCAAGACGAGCCGCCGGTAAGACTTACCATAGCGCCGCCGTCAACGGCAGGTCCGCCGTCAAGGATAATAGCTTTGGTCCCTCCTGGAAGTGTTGCATTGTAAACAAGATATAAATCCTTTCCTGAAGGCAGTGTAAATTGCTCGTCCTTATCAAATGTTACTTGATAAATATATCCAGGTTCTATATCTCCTTCTGCGTATTCCTTGGAATAAAGCACTTCATTGTCGGAGGTACGTATTTCTGTTTTAAAGGCTCCGATATTGGCTCCTATGGCGAACTTTATTGAACGCATCTTATATCCGGCATAGTCAGCAAGCTCCTCTTTAGTGAATTTTGCGCCATACATGAGCGACATGTCTTCGTCGAAGCCTGTCATTACTTTTGCCGTTCCGTAATGTTGCATCTGATATGCAGATGAACTCCAGTCGAAACTGATTTTCTTTCCGTCCTGTTCTTTGTCAAGAATTGTAGGTGCTGCGTATTCAGCAGGCAAAGAATATGTTACGTTAAGAGCCATCGGCACACTTTTCTTACTTGCAGAATTTTTTGCCACAACCTCATAAACATAAAGACCAAGATTGTCTACATTGTCCGTATAGCTTGTTCCTTCAACATCTGCTGCTATTTTTTTACCGTCACGATAAACGTCATATGCCGTAATCTTCTGTTCGGCAGAGGCATCGTCGCTCAACGCTTCCACATCGGCAGTAAGCATGAAGTTTCCGGAAATGCCGCCCGAAGCTAAAGTCTTCCATGTTGGCTTAGTCTGGTTGAAGCCTTTGGATGATATTGACGATACAGAGAAAACGTTTCCTTTTGAGTTCACAGCTTCACCTGTGTCAACCCCCACGGGATGGAGGCTTGCTGTATGCTTATAGCAGATGCCGAAAGCGTAAGCGTTGCCTAGCTCCATCTTGTATGGTGCAGACAGCACAAATTTATTCCACTCGTTTGCTTTTATTGCAGAAACGGAATCAGCAGAAATATTCTCAAAGTAGTCTATCGCCCCGTCCTTCATTACAAACATGGTAACGTCAGTAATGCCACCTTCAGGGCCGACAAACGCATTAATTGCCGTTATCTGATTATTGGGGAACGCAGCCATATCGTCTGCAGAAAAGTCTTGCTTTATCCATACTACAGGAGATGTTTTGCTAGTTCCGCCGATTGCCTGGTTATATTCTTTGTTAGACCATGTCATTTCACTGCCTCGCTTCAAGGGAGCTTGCCATTTTATTGTTCCTGCAAGGTTGTCCACTTCTGCCAAAACGGTTGCCACTGGTGGCAACACATTTGAAGCCGATATTGGCGAAGCGGTGACTCCGTATGATTTCTTTTCATCATTACCATACTGAGCAGAAACAGAATACACATGTTCGCCCTCCGGTTCATCTGCAAGTGCGTATGCCGTTGTATCTGGTATAAGTTCTTCGTTAACCTTTTGTCCGTCACGATAGACGTTGTATCCATCGGGAATGTCTGTTGCGTCATTGTGCAGACAAGCTGTTATAAGAAAATCGCCAGGAGCGTCTGAAGCCCATTCTTTTCCGTCGTAAGAATACAAATTTCCCTTGCCTATTGTTGCCGTTCTGTCGCAGTTGGCAACAAAGCTCATGTTTGTTCCGGCTGTAAACTTAACTGCAAACATTACGGTTTTGCCTTCAGGAATGACATACGGCTCGTCGAGTTTGACAAAGCGCCATGCACTTTTATTGAATCCTTCGAGATTTGCCTCTTTCTCGCAAACCACTTTTCCGTCTTCATATATAAGGACACTTACCTTATATACTTCACGGTATTCAAAATATCCGATACTATCAACCTTCAATCCTGCATAATTTGTCAGCTCCGACGCAGTGAAACGGCTTGCAACCTGAAATTCAACAGCGCCCTCAGGGTCGTGCGTCTTTCCGTCTATGCCATTATAGTCTTCACCGTCGTGCCATTGCAGTGTTATCTTCTCGGTTGGTTTTTTCCAGTTTAGCTTTACGTTACGGTAAACACTCTCTGCCGTAAGCGTGTGTGGCTGCCCACTTTGTGCATTCGCTTCGACACCGCCCAACAAGGCAAAGGCTGCCGATGCAGAAAACGCATACAGATAAATTTTTTTCATACGTCTATTGATTTATAGTTCTAAGTGTGTATATGATTTCTAACAAGAAAAGATAAATATAGCGCATCGGGCGTTCCTTTAAACTTCACCTTACACTTACATATTTACTAAAAACAAGCTTTATTGCTATAGCTTTTTTTACACATGCTACCTTTTTATTGCAAATTTACGCCAAACACCCGTATTTTACAATAAAATTCCAACAATTTTACTACGTTTTTGCAAAGACATTCACGCCTGCCGGTTATGTTTCTTTCCGGCAGGCGTGAATGATTCTTTTCTCTATCAATATTTCAGCCCCATATTATAGAGGATGAAACTGTAGATATCGGCGGTTTCTTCCAACTGCTTCGACAGTGGCTTTCCGCCCCCATGACCAGCATTCTTGTCTATACGTATAAGCACCGGTGCTTTCCCGGCCTGACATTCCTGCATGCGTGCCGCAAACTTAAATGAATGTGCAGGAACAACGCGGTCGTCATGGTCTGCAGTGGTAATGAGTGTTGCGGGATATGCCGTACCCTCACGCAGAGAATGCAGCGGCGAATAGGCATGCAGATAGTCGAACATCTCCTTACTGTCAGCTGAAGTTCCGTAATCCGGAGCCCAGTTCCACCCTATCGTGAAGCGATGGTAGCGTAACATGTCCATTACTCCCACCTCCGCAATACATACTTTATAAAGGTCTGGACGTTGTGTCAGACAAGCTCCCACGAGCAGTCCGCCATTACTTCCGCCCATTATGGCAAGCCGATCCTTCGAGGTGTATTTCTGGTTTATTGCGTATTCGGCTGCAGAAATGAAATCGTCAAACACGTTCTGCTTGTTCATCTTTGTTCCAGCCTGGTGCCATTCCTCACCATATTCACCGCCACCTCTCAACACAGCATAGGCATAAATGCCGCCATTCTCAAGGAACGGGATGCGCGATGCTGAGAAAGACGGTGTGTAAGTAACGTTGAAGCCACCATATCCGTATAGCAATAAGGGTGCCTTGCCGTTGCGTTTCATTCCTTTCTTATAGGTAAGGAAGATAGGGGCTTTCTTTCCGTCCTTAGTTGTATAGAAAACCATCTCTGTTGTGTACGCCTTCAGATTGAAGTTCACCTTTGGGGCTGCCCAAAGCCTACTGCTACTTGTTGCAGAATCATACATGTAAACGCTCGAAGGCACGGTGTATGACGTGAAGCTATAGAAGACTTCCTTCTGCGATGGCTTGGCAGAAAGAGAGGCAGTGCCCACGCCTGGCAATTCTACAGTGCGCCGTGATTGTCCCGATAAGTCGCATTCCTCAATGCGACTGCAGTTGTCTTTCATATACGTAAGGTACATTTTACCGTTGGCAAAAGACACGTCTTCCAGCACATCGTCACATTCTGCAACAACTTCTTTCCAGTCCTTGAAACCCGGATTCTTCACGTCGGCAACCATTAGTCGATAGCGTGGCGCTCCGGCATTAGTAAGGATATAGATGCTATCACCAAAGGTTTCCACAACACCGCAAACGGACTCCGCATCTGGTGTCATGCTTATGAACTGCGAATCTGGCTGACGAAGATCTCTTACCGCGAGAGTATTGCCTGATGTCCAACCGCTTGAATATAGATACATAACGGTCTCCTCGTTGTTCACCCCAACGTTGTTGAAACGTTGCGGATGCGCTGGATCCTGATAGAAGAGGCGGTCAGCACTCTGCGGCGTGCCTATCTTATGATAATAAATCTTTGCCACTTCGTTTTTTGCCGAAGTCTCGTGCCCTTCCTCGGGAGCATCGTAAGCCATATAATAAAAACCGTCGCCCCGCCAAGTGGCATCGCTGAACTTACACCACCCGAGATGGTCAGCAAGGTCTTTGCCTGTAGCCACATCACGCACGTAAATCTCCTGCCAGTCGCTGCCGTTGCGCGAGATAACATAGGCGGCATATCGTCCGTCATGAGAGAAACGCACCGATTTGAGAGCCACTGTTCCGTCGGTACTCAGCGTATTGGGGTCAAGAAAAACCTTTTCTTCTCCACCAAGTTTGTCCATTGTATAGAGGACATACTGGTTTTGCAGTCCGTTGTTGCGATAAACATACCATTTTCCGTGTTCAGAAAAAGGCGTACCAATCTTCTCGTAGTTGGAAACCTGGCGCAAACGCTGCAAAAGCTTGTTGCGGAAAGGTATTTTCGACATATAATCTGATGTAACCTTTGTCTGTTTGTTTACCCATTCAGCCGTTTCAGAACTGGTGTCGTCTTCAAGCCACCTGTATGGGTCGGGCACACGTGTGCCGAAATAGGTGTCAACCGTGTCACACTTTCTAGTTTCGGGATAGCTAACCTGCGCCGTAGCTGATAAAGCAGTAAGGCCACAAGCCGCAAGAAAGAGGTTTCGCTTATTCATGTCTCAAAATTGTTATATTTATTGCGCAAAATTAGACATTTTGAAAGGATACGACAAATTTATGTATGTCTTTTTTTCAAGCTTTACCCAATACTTTCACCAACTGATTCCTTTGCATCCCTCAAGAATATCCTGCATCATTCCGCTTGAAACAAAACGGGCTTCCTGTGCCAAGCCCGCTTCCAAAGCATCTTTTTCCCGCGGGCTTTTCTACGCAAGCGGCAAGATGCCCACAACAAAAAAGCAAAGTCCCGGTTATGCACTCTGCATACCGGGACACTTCTTTTAATAAGGTTATGTTTGTGTTTACCTATTGAAAATAACAGCGTTTGCCTACTTTTTTACATTATACCTGAAATACAATACTTTTTTCCTTATCAACTAATCCTATTTGCAAACCTTTATAAACTTTTAAATCTCAATTTTTCTATTTTCGTATGAAGTTCTATCTCTCTTGCCCGCCATTTGACTGCCTCATGCACGAAGCGTTACAAGCAGTCTTCGGCTGGCTAATTTGCGAAAGACCCTCGGCAACAGTTGACAATATTCTATTTGTTAAACTGGGTATACCTTAAAAATATTGCAGCATCATTAAAGTTTTTGCCAACTAAATGGCAATACTCCTTGCCGAAGGGTCAAGCTTTTCTGGCATCACGTCTTCACAGATTATGAAAGCCATGTATCTACAATCTTTTTTTCTGCTGCAAAATTAGTTACTATCCTGCATGAGAAATATAAAATTGTGTTCATTTTATAATAAAAATCGTTCATTACAACATATATTGCATTTAATGAACGAAAAAGAGTATTGCGGGTTTAAACCAGCAAATAGCTTTAAAATCAGCCTTTTATGTATAAAAATGGCTATATTTTAGGGATTTTTCCTATAAAACTGTCTGTCGTATATCACATGGCAACATGCCATATTCATCTTTAAAGCACTTGGTAAAGTAAGATGGCGAAGAGAAGCCCACTTCGTAAGCTATCTCGGCAATACTCTTGTCTGTTTGCCTAAGCAATGTCATGCCACGCTGCAGACGGGATTTACGCAACATATCAACAACGGAAAGTCCCGTGACGGCTTTCACCTTTCTATAGAGTTGCACACGCGAAAAGCCCATCTCTCGCCCCATAGCCTCAACGCCAAATTCACTGTTGCCCATATTTTCCATTACTATATCACGTAGACGACTGACGAATTCCTTGTCTGCTGCAGTTAGAGCATCATTGTTTTCATCAAGCGGGTTGACATTATTATTTGTATTCTCTGCCGCTACGTCTTCTGAACGCTGCGCAATTTGTTCGCTTGTCAACTTGCGTTTGTCTTCAACAGGAGCTCCAAACGAACGGAACTTTGCCGAGTAAATCTTATAAGACTTATAAATTACACCAATAAGCAGAAGGAGCGCTATGACAATCCACACCAGCGTTTCGTGAAATGTCTCATCCCGTTGATATTTGTCTACCTTTGCGTTAAGTTTCTCCATTACAGAACGTTGATTGTTGGTGCTTTTCATCGCCATAATGGTGAGATGGGCGTTGTCTTTCGTTATTATCGTTGCCGGAATCTTGTTTATACGCTCAAACTTCTGCCCTTTCAGAATACTCATTGCCAAGCGCATGATGTCTTCACCGCTTGTGGGGTTAAGATATGAGGCTTCAAACATTCCTTTATCCACACATTCCAGTCCGCCATCCTTTCCAGGAAGACCGTCTACGCCCACGATTTTTACTTTTCCCACCAAGTCATGCCGCTTTAATACTTGGTAAACGCCGTATGCCATACGGTCGTTATGAGCAAAGACATAGTCAAAGTTTTCTGTCCTACCAAGCATCCTTTCCATTGCAGCCTCACCGCCATCACGCTCCCAATTATAGGCAAAAGCCGTATCAGCAACCTCCACGTCAGCATATTTCCGCAAGGAAGCCAGGAAGCCCTTGTGCCGGTCGAAAGAGGAAGAAGAATTTCTCTGCCCCAATACCTCTACAACTTTCCCCTTCCCGTTAAGTTTATGGGCGATAAAATCTCCGAGTTGATAGCCTATGGAATAGTTGTCACTGCCTATGAAAGCCGTGAATTTGTCTGAATTGATGCGACGGTCGTAAAGAACCACAGGTATTCCCTTGGCATAAGCACGTTCTATTGCAGGTGTCAACGCATCGAGATTGTTAGGAGAAACGACTAGCAAATCAACGTTCTGAGCCACCAGACTGTCTATCTGAGCCGCCTGCAAGCTAGCGTCCTCACGCGAGGACTTCAGTGCGACGCGCACAGAATCGTTGGCATACCCCATCATGAGAAATTCACTCGTAAGCTTCCGATGCCAAACATCGTCGGCACATTGTGATATTCCAATAAGGTATGGTCGCTTATGGCAGCCGCACAATATTATAACAAGCAAAGCGACAACAGCTAAAGCTGAAAGATTTAAAAGTTTACAGGCATTCTTCATATCACAAAGGAATAGCTTCAATTTATTGTCAAGCTGCGCAAACGACTTCACGCAAGCTTATTTATAGGCGTGTCCTATAAATCCCACGCACTAGTATTTGGTATTTTAGACGGATTACTCTTTGTGGCTTTTTGTTTTTATCCGGCATCTTTCCCTTCCTTCCTCAGTCGCATAGCCCGTATGCTCCTTCGAAAGCAAGTGAAACCTGCTCGGCTGAAATCAAAAAAATCCTTCAAAGGCAATTTACAGAACCCGCCTATCAGTTTTTCTCCTTTGCAAAATTAGGCATAAAGAATTAAAGTCGCAATGCTTAAAGCCGAATATTTTACAAGAGTCTCAGCAACTATTCGCTCGCCTCCCCAGTCTCCTTTCCGAAATTCGGGTCTATACGCAGGAAAGCCGTTACGAGAAACGTTATTACACAGCTCACCATAACGAATATGAAGAAATGCCGGTAGCCAAGGAAATCCTTAAGATAACCGGAAAGCATACTTGGCAACATAAGACCGAAATATGAGATACCCGTACAAATGGAATAGTGTGAAGTCTTGAAACGCCCTTGAGAATAGAAAAGCATGTAAAGCGTAAGAACGGTAAAGCCTAGTCCGTAACCAAACTGCTCCACAAAAAGACAAGACGAAACGACGAAAAGATTTGAATTAAGCGAGTAAGCCAGATAGATATACACTACATCCGGCAACGTAATGGCGCAGACCATTGGCCATAACCACTTCTTCATTCCGTCGCGGCTTACCAAATAGCCACCGATTATGCCGCCCAGCAAAAGACCAATCAGTCCTACCGTACCGTTTGCCAACCCGTATTCCTGTGGCGAAAGGCCAAGACCTCCCTGAGAATTGGGGCGCATGATGAAAGTCTTTGTCATTGTATTTAGCAACGCCTCGGGAAATCGATAAAACAGAAGGAAAAGCATAACGCAAATTGTTTCAACAAGGCGGAACTTGCAGAAGAATTTAACGAACATCATCTTCGTTTCATGGAAAACCTCCGACACTGTTCGGCTTTCTTGGCAGTCATCATTTGGTCTGGGCATGGTTCGCGTATGCAAAAGCCACAAACCGAGCACCAACCCCGCAAGACCATAGAATATCAACGCCCAAGAGAATTTTATCTGATTGCGGAAAAGCACCTGCAATACACCGGCAAGCGAAACGAGCAAGCCGTTGACAAATATTACTGCAAGGCGATAGAATGTGTTACGCAGCCCGACATACATAGTCTGGTTGTGCTCATCCAGTTCTATCATATAGAAACCGTCTGCAGCAACATCATGTGTGGCACTTGCAAAAGCTATAATGAAGAACAGGCACATGGTGGCTTGAAACCAGAAGGGCGTTGGTATAGAAAATGCTATCCCTGCCAATGCGCTGCCGATAAGCAGCTGCATGGTGAGAACCCACCATCGCTTTGTTTTCAGCAAGTCTATGAACGGACTCCACAACGGCTTCAACACCCATGGAAGAGCGAGCCAACCGGTGAAAAGACCTACCTCCGTGTCTGTCAAGCCCATCTGCATATACATTACTACCGACAGCCCCGTAACTATAGCGTTGGGCAATCCTTCGGCAAAATACAAAGTGGGTATCCATGCCCACGGCGACTTTTTTCTAATTGTATGATTTTTCTGAGTCATTTTCTATCTGCATTATAGCATATTCCTGCTACACCTTATTATATTATATATAGATTATCAATAGATTTTCTTTATTTCCGCATTGCGATAGTAGTGAAGTAGTATCTCGTTGTATTTAAAACCTTTCTCGCCCATAACGGCTGCACCAATCTGACAAAGGCCTACGCCATGTCCCCAGCCGGCACCCGTTAGCAGGAAGCTTTCGGGCACTCCGTCACTTCCCACATTCTGACGATCTACTACGAATGCGGAACTGTATAGATGCGTATCGCTCAAGGCACGCCGTATCTCAAGTTCCTTGCCAATAGTGAACGTACGTTGTGTTCCAACTATCTGCAATTTGCATATTCTACCACTGGCCCCACGTTCCAATGCCTTAAGTTCAAGAATGCTCCCAAGTTCCAGTTTCAACTTGTCTGCGAGAAGTTGTTTTACTTTCTCTTGCGACAAGACTACATGCCACCTGTAGAAATCGGCTGTTTCCTGGTCGTAATCGTTAAGCACCTGCGAAAGGACAGTCTTGTCGGAGGTGTTGCAGAAGCTCTCAGGTACTGAGCGAATCCACTTCTCAGCCTCCTCCTCGCATGATAGATCAGGCATGTTTCCACCAGAAACCGCCATGCCCTCTGCCGTATCCCTCACTGCAACGAGGTATGGTTTGGGCAGATTCTCCCAGCAATATTGGAACTCTTCGGTTACGCCACCGCAGCATTTGGAGAAACGGGCATCACAGATGTCATTCTCACTCATCAATATCTGCCCCTTAGTCAAGCGCACGGCTTCGGCAACATGACTGGAAGTTTCTTTTGTTATGCCCTGATAACGCTGACAATGGTCATCGGCACAAACATCAAATATGGTGTGGTCTTCGCGGTCATACCAGCGAATGAGAGAGTCATCCTTCTTCACAAACGAGAAGAAGCTGTTGCCCTGTTCCGCAACATCCAGCCGCTTCTTTATCTGTGCCAAAAGCCATGAACGTGATATTACTGCATGCGCTTTAAGAAGTTCCAAGCTTGATGTTGCGCTCATCTCGCTGGAAATAACACTTTCCAAATAATTTTCCACTGGCAAACTGTTAATGGCGCAAATTTTTCCTGCCTCAACAACAAGGCGCAACTCCCCAAGGAATGTTTGTGTTTCTTTTCTTTCCCAATGGAAATTGACACCTATTGTTACATCAAAGAGCGAGAATGAAGCTTGATTTGTCTTTGGAACAAATGAAAGCTCACGGTAACGGTTGCCGTTCCATAGGATTCCGCCTTCGGAAAACTCCACGGTCTGTTTACCTTTTATGCTCTCACCTTTTGCCATATATTCGCCATTAAGCGAGAATTCTATCTTTTGTGCACTGACTATGCCCACATTAACATTGGGTTCATGGTGTTTAGGACATATCACGTTAACGGCCGAAGCCTTACGGAAATTGTCTTTTATCGCATCTGTCACGGCTGCAAAGTCTTCAGGACTAAGGCTTACCTCACGAATGATGGCGACGGCTCTGGCAGAAGTTATTTTCTCAAAATCTTCCTTCCGTGGCGTTATTATCATTCCCGCCATATCAAGAGCACCAGGACTTACCATCAACTCATCCTCTTCCGGCAGGTTTCCGATTCCAGGATAGCAGTCAGGACGATGTTTAGCACGAGGGAACACAACGGTAACAAACGTTTCTCCCATACGCCAACATACGAGATTCATCATCGGCTCCGTGTCACCTTTGTGTACGGGCAATGCCTTATAGATATTTTTGAAGAGTTCCACACCTGTCTTTTGGCTCTTGGCACGCAACACGAGAGCCGGCGAAGGATAATTGTCAATGACGGAAATAGTGTCGCCATGTGAGCTGGAATATATTTCAGTTACACTGCGACAAAGTCTTTGCCAAGCAATCTGCAATGGGAGGATACCGCTTGTTCCTGCTTGAAAATGGCAATGGTCTGGAGCAGATGCACCACATTTAGGACCATTATAAAACACCATCAACTCAGGATACTCTGTCAGTATCTGATATATCTCCACATAGTTATGGTATATAGCCTGTGGCTGATGCCGGCGCATTGGTATGGTATAATGCGTAGGAAGAATAGGATACGGATTTACAAGTATCTCGAAGTTCTTGTCTATCACCTTTGTCATCTGTTGTTCTGGCCTGTTCTTTTCACACAAAAAGCAAGGTCTCTTTTCTATGCTTTTCTTGTCTATTGACGCTCCTGTCGAAACGATACGCGCCGGATTGAACTGGGCCATAAATGTGATCCCCTCCAAAGGGAGTGCACGTTGCTTGACATTGTGAAGGTCGCGGAAACGATTGCGCGCCTCTTCCCACTGCTCAAGTTGCCTGTTGAAAAAGCGATGCAGCGAACTGTCATCCATGATGTTCCCCAATCCTTTTGCCTGTTGCTGACGTGCCTTAAGCTCAATGGTCCGCAAGCGGTCTTTATACAAGTTGTTGGCATTGACCTTAGCAATGTCTAGCGCAGCATCGCTGTTGCCTCCCCATCTGCGGCAGAGATAGAGTTCTGTAAAGATACGCCCTATTTTATAGCGGCGGCTGAAAGCCAGAGCCATGGCATAGTCTTCGCCATAACTAGTGTTTGGGAACTGCAACTGCCGCAGCAAAGGAGTAAAGAAAGCGCGCGGAGCGCCAAGTCCGTTTATGCGCAAGGCATTATTGCAGCCATTATCGTCGGTCCATTCCGCATGGTCTATCAATCCGGGGGGCAATGTGTTTAGGTTGAAGTCGCACATACGGTAACTTCCTATTATCATTGCTGCCCGCTGTTTATAGAACTCATCAACAATAGTCTGCAATGTATTGTCTGAAGAATAAAGGTCGTCACTGTCAAGCTGCACGGCGAAACGCCCGCAACGAACGTCATTCACGGCAACATTCCAACATCCACCTATTCCGAGGTCGTTTCTATCGGGAATTATATGAACGAGCTGAGCATTGTTTGGAGAAGCTTTTCTTGCTGTATATGCCTGAAGTAGAGCAGTAGTATTGTCGGTTGAATGATTATCAACAACGATAACATTATACTTAAACTTTGTTTTCTGAGCCAATGCGCTATCAACGGCATCACAAATCGTCTTTTCACGATTTCTTACCGGTATGATTACCGAAGCCTCTATCTCAAAGTTCTGCTCGCCGAAATCAGGAGTTTCATAGAACGCTGTGTCTACAAAGCCTCCCGTTTCCTGCAGGTGCTTTGTTACGACCTTCTCCATTTCTATCTGAACCTCACGGTTACGCGGATTTACATAGTCAAACTG
This sequence comes from Barnesiella intestinihominis, assembly GCA_963586715.1. Classification (GTDB taxonomy): domain Bacteria; phylum Bacteroidota; class Bacteroidia; order Bacteroidales; family Bacteroidaceae; genus Prevotella. The sequence continues at coordinate 10,147 of CAVAAS010000021.1, read as the reverse complement.
TTTCTCTCCACTGGCTCTTGTATCCAGCTCTTCCTCTGTGTAAAGATATTCGTCAAGATGCATGATACTCCCGTTACGGCTCAAGAACAGACGCAAATCATAAAGTGCTGCATATTTGTATGCGGCATCTGCGTTATTTGCGGCATATTGGCGTATCAATTCACTTTTTATAAGCAGCACACTTCCGAAATCAAAATCATCACGCAGGCTGCCCTCTTGATAATCTATTACCGGATGGGCCTTGGTTTCTCCATTCTCAACAGAATAATGATCGCTGTAAACCATTGCCGCTCCTGTATCATTTGCCACACGCACCATTCGGCGCAAAGCATAAAGTCCCAAGGTTAGAGGGGATGACTTTGTATATAACATTGCATAAGGACAATGAAGGTTATCGGCAATGCTAGCCAACGCCTCACTTGACTGCATGCTGTCTACGACAATCATTGTGCAACCTTCGGGAACGGGCGCTGTTTCAGCCAATTCTTCAGACACAAGCAGGTTTATGTGTTTCACGGCTCTACACTCTCTTAACTGTTCAAGCGTTGAGGAAACCGCTTCGATGCTTGCGCAAGGAAGGAAACAATCTATTTGGGAAATCATATTTATATATTGTCAAAAGTTTAATTTTACTTGCTTTTCTCCAACCATGCATCGATTAGCATGCGAGCAATACTTAGCTTTTCGGGAATTGTTGGCAAGTTGTCCTTGCGGAACCAGGCTCCTCTAGCCAGTTCAGATGTTTGAAGTTTTATTTCGCCACTAACATAATCAGCGTTAAATCCAACCATAAGTCCACAGGGATATGGCCACGGCTGACTGCCAAAGTACGTTAGATTGGTAATCTCAAGGTTTGTTTCTTCTTTCACTTCTCTATGAACTGCCTCTTCAAGCGTCTCTCCTGTCTCAACAAATCCTGCCACTAGTCCCATAAAATTTGATTTGAAATTCCGGGCATGGACAAGCAATACTTCATCGCCGCGATGAACAAGCACAATAACGGCTGTTGCCAACTGTGGCCATACTTCTTTGCCGCAACAGGTACATCTCTTGCTTATTTCAGTGTGCATTTCCATTGGAGCGCCACAAACGCCACAAAACTTTGTGTTCTGATTCCAATAGAGCAATTCTGCACACTTTCCTGCCTTGAGATAAAATTCACGTGACAGCTTATAATAACTGTTACGCAAGCCACACATTTCATAACGTGCGTCAATAGATGGCGTGTCTATACTGTATGCTTTAACAGGATGTCCATTCAATTCGCCTATTCCCATCACATTTGCCCACGTAGGAACAGGTGTCGGAGGGTTTTCCGCCTTAGGTATGCCATACGTCCCGTCAGAATATTTCTCCAACATTATGTCTCCTTTGCAGAAGACAAAATAAAAATTTTCCATGTGTTTATGTGTTTACATTGCTTATATACACAAACATTGAAGCCTATTGCCTGACAATGTTTGTGCTATTCCCTGAAAATAAGCTTTCGGTCGCGCTCCGATGCAGATTTGGCCCATTTCTTTGGTACAAAGCACCAATTACTGTTCGGAGTGTTGCCTATGGCACCTTTTCGTTGAATGTATTCGGCAAGATACTGACGCAAATCTTTATCACTCTCAAATTCCTTACGGTTAGACAATTCTTCATGGCTTATTCCTGCTCCCCTTGTCAGCAATTCACCTCCTCCGTTTGCACGATAGCTATTCATTGCTACGCGGTATGTTTTCTTCGGGTCAAAAGCTTTTCCGTTTGACATTCTGAGAATTTTTACTTTCTGCCCGTTAGGCTTCGTAACGTCAACTTCGTAATCGATACCTGCCGCGGAATCAAAATTGAACGTGAAGTATTTAAAGCCAAAGCGCTGCATATCTGTTGCATTTTCATCGTTTAGCAACATTATGTGGTCGCTTTCCGTCTTCATCGTATTGACCCATTGATCATAACTCATCTCAAGATGTTTACGTATCTCTTCACCCGTCATACGCAAGACGCATAATTTATTTTCAAACCTGTAAAGCTTGAACATGTCTCCCATAAGAATCGGACCTTTTGCCAGTTTTGCATCAAACTGTAGTGGAGCATTGAACGCCACGTCAGCTCCTGTTATTTCCAATTCCATATTGAGCACTATATCCGTAAAAGAAGAATTGCCAAAGAAACAGTCGCGGGTGGACAGTTCTTCAGAAGCCTCACCTATGCTGGAACTGACATATTTTTCTATTTCTTCCGTTTCTTTACCGAAACGTTTCATGAAGGATTCATCTATTTTTTCTTCGGTTATATCACGGATTTCTCCAACTATTTTTTTGCCTGTGACCTTTCCATCCTCCACTGTAAGCTCTGCCGACACATCTGAAACGTTCAAGGCATTGTTCGTCGGGTCTAAGCACAAGACATCAAGCCCGGAAGGACTTTTTACTATGGCCTTACGCTTACGGTGGTCGTGGCCGAAGAATACCACATCAAATCCGTCAACATTCTCTGCTGTAGCACGCGCTGCGTTCTCCTTATATTGTGGAGTAACAATTCCTCCGTCCCAACCTGAATGAAAAAGTCCAACAACAATATCCGGACTTTCTTTTTCCTTTATTATATTCATCCACTTGCGTGCGGACTCTTCTATTGGTTCAAAACGCATGCCTTGCCACAACTTTGGGTCAAGCCAATTGGGGATTGCCGGTGTCAACAAGCCCAAGACGGCAATCTTTACACAGTCTCTCACAAATATTTTGTAAGGAGTTGCATAAGGTTTACCCGTTGCACTGTCTATGACATTTGCGGCAAGCATAGGGCATTGCAATTCGCCAACCATCTTATCATAGACAGAATGACCGGTTTCAATGTCGTGATTACCAAAAGCCGCTGCGTCATAACGCATAAAATTCAAGACCTTAGCTACTATATTAGTATCAGACTTGGCAACATAGTTTGAATAATAGTTTATTGGTTGCCCTTGCATTATATCACCATTATCCAGAATTATCAAGTTTTCCCCGTACTCACTACGTAACTTTTCTACATAAGAGCTTATTCTCGCCATGGAACCGCGAGCCGATTTTCGCTCAACATAATTATAAGGGAAAAAACTTCCGTGGATATCACTTGTCTCAACAAGTCGTAATCTCACAGTTCGAACATTGCCGGCAACAGCACTAGAAAAAGCAACTAACGCAAACACCGCAGAAACTAGATGTATCTTTTTCATATTTTACACGTGGTTAAATCAAAATACCATGCAACTTTTCAAATAATGTTTCAAAAATTGCACTTCAACGCTTTCACAATACGTTCTTAGACCCACATTCAATATGCGAAGTTACAACTTTTTATTCTTTCCGCCAAACGGGGATATCAAAAAGCGCCGCCAAGAACGTTATCGGAACAATAAGTTTGTTGACCTCAAAAAATATTCGTAATTTTGCAATTTGGAAAATTCGCATAAGAAAATGAACAAGAATAAAGTTCCCTTAATGGCACAGACATTGGCTGAACTTAAAGAAGCAGTCAAAGAATTGGGCATGCCGGCTTTTTCAGGAGGGCAAATTGCCAAATGGTTATACGGCAAAGAGGGAGTGAAAGATATTGACGAGATGACAAACATCTCGAAAAAAAACAGAGAACAGCTCAAAGAAAAATTTTGCATCGGTGCAATGCAACCGATAGAATGCCAAAAGTCTGTTGACGGAACAAAAAAATACCTCTTCCCCACTGCTGCGGGAAAATTCGTTGAAACCGTATATATTCCTGACGGTGACCGCGCAACGCTTTGTGTCTCATCACAGGTGGGATGCAAGATGAACTGCTTGTTCTGCCAGACAGGAAAACAGGGGTTTGAAGGCAACTTGACGGCTGTCGACATTCTAAACCAAATATATTCTCTGCCGGAGCGGGAAAAACTCACAAACATTGTCTTCATGGGGCAAGGAGAACCTATGGACAACTTGGACAATGTCTTGCGTACTACAGAGATTCTTACTGCGGATTATGGCTTTGGATGGAGCCCCAAACGCATTACGGTAAGTAGCGTGGGGGTTAAGAACAAGCTGAAAAGATTTCTTGATGAAAGCGATTGTCATGTTGCAATAAGCATGCATTCGCCAATACCGGAACAACGTGCAACTCTTATGCCCGCAGAAAAAGGCATGTCAATTAAAGACGTTGTTGCCCTAATGCACCAATACGATTTCACACATCAGCGCAGGTTATCTTTCGAATACATCGTATTTGGCGGAATTAACGACTCTATGGTTCACGCAAGAGAAATAGTACGGCTTGTGGAAGGACTGGAATGTCGCGTTAACCTCATACGCTTTCACCAAATTCCAGGAGTCGACCTGCACGGAGCAAGCGATGAAAAAATGGCTTCATTCCGCGACTATCTTACAAAGCATGGTGTATTCACTACTATACGTGCAAGCCGCGGGCAGGATATTTGGGCTGCATGCGGACTTCTAAGCACGAAGATGAAAGAATCGCAGAAATAAAACGTACATAAAGTAACGGATTTTCAATAACAGACCCTTTAAGGAACATACCACTATTATATTAAGATAAATGGAAGAAAAAAAGATAAGAGTCGCCATAACCCACGGCGACACGAACGGAATAGGTTACGAAGTGATCTTCAAGACTTTTGCAGAGCAAGCCATGCTTGAACTTTGCACACCAATAGTCTACGGATCACCAAAAGTTGCCGCCTATCACCGCAATGCTCTAGGCATACAAGCTAATTTCACTATAATAAACAATGTTGAGGAGGCACAGGACGGAAAAGTAAACTTGCTTGCAACCTTCGACGAAGACGTAAAGGTTGATCTAGGACACCCTTCAAAAGAAGCAGGAACAGCTGCCCTGAAAGCTTTGGAAAGAGCAATGGAGGATTACAAAAAAAACGGGTATGACGTGCTAGTAACAGCACCTATCAACAAAAACAACATACAATGTGACACCTTCAACTTCTGCGGACACACAGAATACATACAGCAACGTATGGGTAACGACAAGGAAGCCCTCATGATTTTGGCAGGGAACAGATTGCGAGTTGCACTTGTTACAACCCATTTACCTATAAGTGAAGTTGCTTCGGCTGTGACAAAAGAAGCAATCGTTAAGAAATGTACTATTTTCGATAGCGCATTGCGTCGCGATTTCAATATTTCCAAACCTAGAATTGCTATACTTGCATTGAATCCACATGCGGGTGACGCTGGAATGATAGGCAATGAAGAAGTCCTTGCTATAAAGCCTGCAATGGAAGAATTAGAAACTTCCGGTATTGATGTATTCGGTCCATTCCCTGCTGACGGGTTCTTTGGGCAAGGACAATACACGGCTTTCGATGGTGTATTGGCGATGTATCACGACCAAGGCCTCGCTCCTTTTAAAACTATTGTTGGTAACGATGGTGTAAACATCACCGCCGGTCTTGACATTATAAGGACTTCTCCTGATCACGGCACTGCATATGAAATAGCAGGAAAAGGTGAAGCCGATGAGACATCGTTCCGACAAGCTATATATACAGCCATAGATATATATAGAAACAGAATAAATTTTGACGAGCACCTGCAGAACCCGCTCAAAAAGCTCTATCATGAACGCAGAGATGACAGCGAGAAAGTGCGTTTTGCAGTACAAAAGACTAAGAATAAGCCTGCAACAGAACAATAAAGACCACAAAGTTTAAAAGGAAGCAAGAGAGACGGATGAGCAAAAAATACCAAAACTTTTTTTTCATCTTCGGCATTGTCGTTTTAGCCATTATGGTTACGCAGTTGGATTTCAACGAAGTATGGAACGGACTGCAAAGAGCCGGATATTGGTTCTTTGCAGTGGTAGCACTATGGTTAGGACTTTATGCCATCAACACCCTTGCATGGTACATTATAATCAGACAAAGCGGCACAGGAAATGACAGATCACCATTCAGCTTTATATGGTTATACAAAATAACTGTGTCTGGTTTTGCCTTGAATTACGCTACACCGGGTGGACTGATGGGCGGAGAAGCATATAGAATAATGGCTCTCGCACCGAAAATTGGCACAGAAAGAGCATCATCTTCAGTCATTCTCTATGTTATGACCCATATATTCAGCCACTTCTGGTTTTGGTTCATTTCTGCCATCCTGTTTGTACTGACACATCATGTAACACCAACTACAGGCATAATAGTCGGGCTTACGGTTTTATTCTGCCTACTTGGAATATGGTTCTTCATGAAAGGTTACAAAAAAGGCATGGCTGTAAGACTTGCACGCTGGCTCAGCCACATTCCATTGATAGGGAAATGGGCACAAAATATGATAGACAATAATAAGGAAAGTCTTGAGAACATTGATATACAGATTGCGGCTCTTCACAAGCAGAACCCTGCAACGTTCGTTTCTGCCGTACTGCTTGAACTAGGGTGCCGGTTTATATCTAGCCTTGAAATAATGTTTGTACTCCTTGTGTTGTCACCGCATGTTGATTTTTTCTCTTGCGTTATCATATTGGCATTCACGTCATTGTTTGCTAATCTGCTTTTCTTTATTCCATTGCAACTAGGGGGACGCGAAGGGGGATTCATGATTTCTGCTTCAGGACTGGCAATGGCTGCTAGCAGCGGTATCTTTGTTGCCCTGATTGTTAGGCTTAGAGAACTTATATGGACTGCAATCGGATTACTTCTGATAAAGGCTGAACGCAATAGACAAACCGATAACAAATAAAAAAACAAGCGGAATCGCCATCTGAAAAAAGATAATTCCGTAAATTTGTAGACAAGTTACCCTTTAAAGGGAAAAGACATAAAGGCTTTATAATAAAGATATGAATACAGCAAATCTTCAAGAAATAAAATTGCGCTATAAAGTTGTGGGCAACTGTGACTCACTAAATCGCGCATTGGACGTCGCCTTAAAAGTGGCTCCAATAGATTTGTCGGTGCTCATAATCGGAGAAAGCGGTGTCGGAAAAGAGATAATTCCACGCATAATCCACGACAATTCACCAAGAAAAAGAGAAAAATACTTTGCCATAAACTGTGGTTCCATACCTGAAGGAACTATAGATAGCGAATTGTTTGGCCATGAAAAAGGTGCATTTACTGGAGCAATAGGAGAAAGCGAAGGATATTTCGGAGTGGCTAACAAAGGAACTATTTTCCTTGATGAAGTTGGCGAACTCCCACTTTCCACGCAAGCTCGACTTCTACGCGTACTTGAAACGGGAGAATATATACGTGTAGGTGGACAGAAAGTCCTGAAAACTGACGTTAGAATTGTTGCAGCAACAAACGTAAACATGAGGAAAGCTATCAGCGAAGGTAAATTCCGCGAGGATTTATACTACCGTTTGAACGCTGTCCCCATTCAAATGCCTCCATTGCGCGACAGAGGGTCTGACATACTCTTGCTTTTCAAGCATTTTGCCATGCAAATGCAAGACAAATACAAGCTTCAGAAGATATCACTTGACCAAGACGCTGAAAAAATAATGCTCAAATATAAATGGCCCGGCAACATTCGGCAACTTAAAAATATAACGGAACAAATGTCCGTACTTGCCAAAGAACGCGTCATTACAGCCAAGACCCTAACACAATACATTCCAGAAGATCAGGAAACAACGCAACTTGTAGCACTGAACAACCAGGCTAGTGGAAACAGTGCACAATACTCATATGAAAACGAACGCGACCTGCTATACAAAATCTTATACGAACTGCGCGGAAACGTGGCTAAGCTAAAACAGGAGGTGGAAGAACTTAAAAAGAAGACACTGACAGGAAATGGTCAACAGGCGCAAATCAAAGCATACAGTCAAGAGAATAACATGACGGCATTGATTCCTATGGGAAATACCGGAATGTCTACACCGCAGATGGACACACAGCCAATACGACCATCACAACGCATTGAAACATCAGTACAAGATGCCGTAGCAGAGGAAATCTCGGAACCAGAAAGTCTCAACCTTGAAGATGTCAGCCGTATAATGTTAGAAAAAGCTCTAGAAAAAAGCGGCGGAAACAGAAAAAAGGCTGCTAAAGAATTAGGGATTTCCGACCGCACACTTTACCGGAAACTGCGACAGTACGGAAAAGAAGGGACAAAAGAAAACGATTGAAGCAACAAATAAGAAACAACACTTGGATAACGGATGGATTTGAAAACCAAGAAAAAAATATCACATAGCACTCACACAATAAAGACAATTGCCGCAACCATTATCTTGGCTATATTGTTGGTTGCCACAAGTTGTAGTGTGTCGTATAAGTTCAATGGTGCAAGTATTGACTACAACAAAACAAAGTCCATACAAATAACGGATTTTCCAATACGGTCAAGCTATGTCTGGGGACCGATGGCAAGCATTTTCAACAATCAGCTGAAAGACCAATTTGCCAATCACACGAAACTCATACAAGTAAAGCGCGACGGAGACCTTAAAATTGAAGGCGAGATAACACAATACTCTCAACGCAATAAAGCAGTTACGGCACAAGGAGCATCTGCACAGGTGGAGCTATCAATGAGTGTTAACGTAAGATTTACAAATAACACAAACCATAGCGAAGACTTTGAACGACAGTTCACTGCCACTACAACCTACGACAGTCGTCAATCTCTCAGTTCCGTACAGGAAGAATGTGTTACACAGATGGTAAAAGATATAACCGACCAAATATTCAACGCTACCGTTGCAAATTGGTAAAAAGAGAATTATAGCAATAAATATAATACAAATAAGTTGCGTCCAAACGGCACGCAAAAACAGAAATAGAAGCAAATGGATCTTGGGCAACTGATAAAACATCCTGAACTAATGGACAAGGAAACGCTATATGACTTGCGTTCCCTCGTTGCCTTGTATCCTTACTATCAGACGGCAAGGCTATTGATGCTGCAAAACCTGTATATTCTGCATAGTCCATCATTCGATGAAGAACTGCGCAAAGCAGCCATTTTCTTCACCGACCGCAAAGTTATCTTCAAACTTGTTGAAGCAGCACACTATAAACTGCGCAACAATGATGAAAGCATGCAGAAAAAATATCACAATGCCGCAAAAATTGAAAACCGCACTATCTCACTTATCGACCAGTTCCTCGAAACGATACCTGAGGACAAAGAATTTTCGGGGCAAGAACGACAAAAGCGTAAGCCAACACCTGCAGATGCAGCCATCGACTACGTGTCGTATCTCATGGAAACAGAAAGTGAGGAAGACAATTATGGAAGTAGCGTAAGCAATAATAACAGCCCGACAATGAAGGGGCAAGACCTCATCGACAATTTTATAAACAATGAAGGTGGAAAGATAGAATTAAGCGATGCCCCAGACAGCCCTCCTCCACTTGAAGGCAACAAAACCGAAGAAAAAGAAGGAGATGAAGGAGTCTTCACAGAAACGTTGGCAAGAATTTACATCAAACAAGGACAATATTCAAAAGCTTTGGAAATTATTAAACGATTAAATTTGAATTATCCGAAAAAAAATGTTTACTTTGCAGATCAAATACGTTTTCTTGAGAAATTAATAATAAACAATAAATACAAATAACGAAAGAAAAATGTACACATTATTTCTAATTCTTATTGTCTTGGCCGCAATACTTATGATTGGCATAGTGCTTATTCAAGAATCAAAAGGCGGCGGTTTGGCATCAAACTTCTCTTCATCCAACCAGATTATGGGTGTGCGTAAAACTACAGACTTCATAGAAAAAGCCACATGGGGCTTAGCTATCGCACTAGTTGTATTCAGCATTGTATGCGCATATACAGCACCAGAGTCTACAGCATCCAAGAGTGTAATGGAAAATCAGACAGAAGCTCCACAAGCAAATCCAAATAATCAACAGGGATTCGGAGCTGGACAAACAACGACTCCAGCAGCACAACAGCAGGGAGCACAGGCTCCAGCAAGTCAGCAACAAGGCGCACAAGGAGCAGCAACTCAACAGACTCCAGCAAAAAGCAAATAAAAAGAATAAAAAAAGCGCGATTTATTTGGTAACTTCAAATAAATCGCGTACCTTTGCAATCGCTTTAGAACAATAAGTAAGGCAAATATGGTGCCCATAGTTCAGTTGGTTAGAGCGTCAGATTGTGGTTCTGAATGTCGTGGGTTCGAGTCCCACTGGGCACCCTTCTTTATT
>CAVAAS010000020.1:0-47438 GCA_963586715.1 Barnesiella intestinihominis | reverse complement strand
TGTTTTCCTTGATTTGCACCAAAATCGCCTTGTTGTCTCCTTCGTTTGAGATATTTTCTGAAATTTTGGTGCATGTTTGTTACGCGAAGGCTACGTTTTCGCAAAAGCGTATTGATAATCAACTGCTTGCGTGCTTGGAAAAACTTACGAAGTATATTATATCCTTACAAGTTTTACTTCTTAGAAAATCACCCAACAACTTTTTCTTCTTCTCCGACAAATCCGTTTCCTTTCGGTCTTTCATCTTAAGAATTGGGGTACCATGAACCTGGTCATAAAGACTTTCTATTCCATTTCGCAAATATGCAATGGTTTCTTCCTTTTCCTGCAAAGCTTTCTCCGCACTCCTCAAAGCCGACATGTTTACTTCGTCTACAACTTTATCAGCATATCTTTCCCGAATGTCTTCAAGCAGTGTATTCTTTGCCGCCAACTCTTTGCCCGCATCTTCTATTACGATATTCTTCGACTTGACTACCTTTCTCAACCTGGCTATCTTCCTTTCAAGCCGTTTTATCTTTTTTGTTTGTTCGCCCAACAAGGCATCCTTAAACACCTGTACTGACTGCATCAATTCTACATTCTCGCTCTTTGACATGTCCTTATCTATTGTCATAATACATATTCTTCTATTGTTAATACTTTTAACACTTTTCGATTTTTTGAGGGTGGGGAAAATCGGAAAACCGCATTTTGAAAACAGGGGTATGGGGGGATTGGGATTTTTATTTATGTATTATTCTACTATAATTTCCGCCGGTGGTCAACGGGGGTGGGGGTCTGTGGTCGTGTTTGCCTTGCACCAGCCATACCGTCCCTCTTGCCTACACCACATTTGTGCCCGCGCCAGTTCGCTCCCACCATGGCTACATATACCGTTCTTTACTCTTCGATATACCTACCGCTTTATCCAGAGAGGGCACATTGTTCTCGTCCCAAACGTGGTTTTGTGTTATCATTGTGTTATCAGTTGAAGATGGCGTCTTACCTATGTTATTGGTATCTTGTGCTTTAACACCGTTTGATTGTGACCCCATTCGGCTCATAGCTGCAGAAGCGAAAGCGTTAGACATGTTTTGTGCCGCCTGGGTTGTGGCTTCCGCTTTACTTTGCTCTATCTGCTGTCTCTCTTGGCTCAACTGATTCACGTTTTTCCGATGCTGGTCTGCAACTTGTTGCTTCCTTTTCGTATCCTGTGCGCCTATATCCGCAATGGTATCGCCCACCACTTTGTTTGCTTGTTCCTTTGCCATCGCTACGCTTGCATCTGTACCACCAGTAACCGCTGCCGCTCCCTGAGCTTTTTTGATATATTTGTCTTGCGTCTCTTGCGCTTTCCTTAACAGGTTCTGCCCTGCCTTGGTATCCAAGTAGTCCGTGTTATACTCTTTTTCGTACCATGTCTTTTCAGCGTTTGTTCTGTAGGCGTTTTCTTGTGCTGCTTTCTTTGCCGCCTTTTTCGCTTTAGATCCACCAATAAGAGAAGAAGCGACACTTGCCGCCAACATTGCCGCCGTAGCAATCCACATTGGCCTACCGGCATACATTGGACAAACAGTTAGATCTTGTCGTATGTAATAATTAAGTTCTCGCATAATCTTTTATAATAATCTTTACTTCTATAATTATCTTTTCTTTTATAATTACCTTTTGTATTTTTTTTATTTTTAGCCTTTTGTAATTATGCCCAAAGATAACCTTTGCCCGCCTTCCATTCTGTGGTGTTCCAACCTACGCTATTTTTCGAAATTTCCCACATTTCCCTTAGTCGTGGCACAATAACCTCATCTTTCAAATGCCACTTTTACCATACTATGTTGATTGCTCATTTATTTTTCGTAGACTTGTCTACGTTGTAAAGATTTTACAAGTATTTGGCTTTAAATACGTTTGGCAACTTTGTCCCTAGGACGAGTACAACCATTTTTTTTGCATTCCGTTTTAAGTGTTTTTCATTTCCTTTCCAGCTTCTGGTTAATGTTGGTTGCATTAAAATGTACGCATGCACGCGCAAAAGATTTTGTATTTTTCTTGTCCGTGTTTTTGATACTCATTCATTCTTTTCAAAAAAGATATTCTTAATTTTAGCGTATATTCCAAGTTTTTAGCCATTTTCCCCTTAATTTCCTTACACATTTTCCGCTCAAGGAAACATGGAAGCTCGCAAATACGTAAATGTCAGAACAGCCCTAAAGCCAAACAAACGTTTTTACACGCTTAGTTGACTTACCTTTTCTTCTTTCTTCTCTTTCCTTTATCCTTTGTTCTTGGAGAAGGATTTAGAGGAGAGGTACAACAAAACAAAGAGGGGATAAGGGGCTTGCGCCCCACGGCGGCGGTGCCGCCTCCCCACGGCAGGCGCTATGAGGGCTAGCGTCTTATACTCTTGGGCAAATAGCTGTAAATAATAGATAATACTCAAAAGATGATTTTATATCAAAAATATTTGGGCAATACGCAAAAGGTGATTATCTTTGCAATGTCAAATATAAATAACAACAACTTATGGAATTAGAAGATTTAACGGAAAAAGAAAAAGACTTGATCGCATGTATCAGAAACTACAGAAAAGCCTATCCAAACGGCAAAAGAAATTTGGAAATTACCATCCTTGACTTGGTTTACGAACTAATGGATGAATGAGAAAATTATTATTAGGCAATTAACTACCCATCCCTCTCTTGCTGAGAAAGGGAAGGCTTAAAAATAGATTTATGGAAGTATCTGTAATGAAACAACAAACTACCGTACGCCAAGTGTTGGCCACGGTCTATGAAGACATTAACTGGGCATATCTTGCACAAAATTACTTTGGCAAGTCACGCAGTTGGCTGTATCATAAATTCAGCGGAACCAACAACGGCAAACCCGACGATTTCAACGACATCGACAGGGAAACTCTTAAGGGAGCGCTCGTTGATATAGCAAACCGTCTTCGCATGACGGCTGATAAGTTGTAAATAGCTTATTTAATTTGACAATGGTCCTCAATGTTTTTTTTGCATTGGGGACTTTTTCATTTCGCTATCTCCTTTATTTCATCTACTTGCTTGAAAAACTCATCCAGACTGTCCGCCGTGTAGTGGATGCCCTTGTAACGGATGAAGGACGCAAAGTCGGTGGGATCTTGTTCTTCTATTAGTTCTGACAAACGACAACCTATTGAGAAAATAGCATCATTCGTGCTTCTCTACCATATTATTATTCCAAATGCCGTAAAATAAAGTTCCAGTCTTCTTTCAATACAGCGTGTGGTCCTTCGCGTAGCTTGTATATAAGCTTGTCTGTTTTGCCATAGAGCTCATAAATGGGACGTGCCATTAGACACCCAAACTCTTCGCCTTTGGGATCAGCCCACAGATCTTCTATTCCGCTGATCGCTATTATTTGCCGCGGAGCGAGTAAGGCAATTAGCTCATGCTGGTCAAATGGTAGGTATTTCTCTCTATGACTAAACTGTTTAAAGTTTCCACAGAACCAATGACTGCAAAATTCATTGACACATTCTACAGTTTCACCAAAACATCTTCTTGACAAAGCCGCTCCGCAACAGCCTGAGTTTACTGCTACCACGGCGTGAAAGCGTTTGTCTGTTGCGCCAGCCCATAGTGCAGTTTTGCCTAAACGAGAATGTCCCATTATTGTTATGGCATTTACTTTAACCACATCACGTGCCAATAATTCCATTGCATCAACAGCTCTGCTAGCAGTCCATGCCCAACATGCTATAGCTCCCCATTCATCAGGCAAGGGATATGTCTGTCCTTTTTTGTAATAGTGTTTGTGTAAAGCACTAGATTTGAAATCATCTTTTGCTTTGTCGATTTCAGCTTCGGTATATTGGAAAACAGCGAAAGCAAAGCCTTGTTCTAGTATTGCTTCAACATTCCAAGCTTCAGCCCCTTTGGGACGTCCCCCGTTATGATGGGTACAGAAAATAGAGTCAATAGGTATAAACGAGAGGCCTAGTATTGTCTTCTGTGCTATAGTGCGTTTCCCATTGTTTCTCCACACTATGGTAAGCTTTACGTCGGGACCATTGTTGGTAAGATGTAGCATAATGTCGCGGCGTGTGGCATTCATACCTTTCAATGACCTATCTGCTCCTTGCAGTTTCGCAGAGAATGTGGTGTCTACTGATGGATATTTTCCATACATGAATTCAGTAAATAGTTGTATTAACTCCGGACGTCGTTTTTCTTCCCATAGTGTTGTATCATTAATATGTGTACCGTCTAAACAAAGCAGAGCATCGGGTAACGTGTATTTGGGAACTTTACTTTCATCGTAGTTGGCGTTGTTGTAATAGTCCATGAAATCGCGTTTTACACAGTTCCTTTCATACTGCGCAAGACAGACGGTGGGATATACAGTTATCAAAGATATTAAGGCAGCAATGTGCCAAGTCATTTTTCTAAAGTCCATATGCATGAATCTTTTATTTTCTTGTTTTTTGCATTTCCTTCAACAAAGATAATATTTTCTCCGACTTTTAGTCTTACTTTATCAAAGATGCACCGTTTTAAATTGTCGGGTTTTATCGTGGAGTGCTTCTTTCCGTTTATGTATAGAGTAACAGTTTCGCAGTTAGAGTATACCTTTACTTCCTGTAGTTCGTTGTGTCTTTTGTTCATACGGCGTGAAGTGATATAGGTCATCGGCTCGTTATTCCAGTTTGCTTTGTAGAAGAAGTATGAGTCTTTGAATGTTTTTCTGTCATGTGAAACTAGACCTTTGGTATTGATGTTACGCATTCCTCCTTCACTCCAGTTAGGAACAATAAAATCGAACATTGCCCAAATGAATGAGCCCCAAAGTTGTTTTTCATGTTCCTTAATAGTGCGCCATGTCTCCTCGTGCACATGTTTTTGCCATTCCTCTGGATGGTACGCACTGTTCATAGTTTCTCTCATCTGTCGTGGCAGTTCGCCTTCCATATGTTGCGTCGGATTTCCTCCAGCTCCATATTCGCTTATCGCAAAACGCCTACCGTCAAGTTCTTCGCTGCGGAAGTCAATCCATTTGCCGAAGTCATCAACAGTGCCGTCATTTCCTTCTTCTTTAGGCCAGCGGAGCATCCAGTACCATCCTGGGTAATTGTTCCATGCCGGAGCGTCAGCAATCTTGTTATAATATCGTTTCCCTTTGTTGCTAGCCGATGCCGTGAGTCTATTGCCTCCATATTTGTGAGCTATGTTATTCAACTGATGGAATATGGTATTGGGAAAGGACGTTTCCGGATAGTCAATTTCATTGAACAGTCCCCACCAACATACTGATGGATTATTGTACAGTTGGTGAACCATTTCCAGCATCTGTTGGCATGCATTTTCATTGAATCCATAAGAATTCCTTACTTCGTTTACTAGAGGCACTTCGTTCCATACCAGTATTCCCAAAGAGTCTGCTATGTGGTGAATATCTGCGCTTTGTGGATAATGTGCCATGCGAATGGCAGTAACTCCCATGCGTTGCATAATTTTCATATCGTTAAGGTTCTCATCGTGTGTAAGAGCCCATCCTTTGCCGTAGGCATCTTGATGGCGCGCAACACCATGAACAGGATATTCTACTCCGTTAAGAAGGAAACCTCGTTCTTTATCAAGAGAAACATGGCGGAATCCGAACAACACGGTTTGTCTGTCTTCATATTCTCTTGAGATGTCGGTGTTGTTATTGTTTGCATTAACCTTAACTTCTAAAGTATACAATGTAGGTGACTTTATCCCATTCCACAATTTGGGCTCCTTGACGTTAAGAACAGTCTCGAAAATGTTGTCACTGCCGCTTTCGCAGGTTACTTGTTGCGCCTTTGACGCAACAATATTGCCGTCAGGGGCATATATGGTAGTAGTAAGTGTTGCAGGAGTCTGTGGCACGGTTGTAGTCATCTTCCCGTTGCAGTATTTTCCGAAGTCTACATGTGTCCTAACTTTAACTTTCCCGTTTGTAGACGCATCTGCGTATATGCCGTTTGAGGCATAGTGTAATGGTGAAATACAGAGAAGGTCAGTAACGAGAAGTTCAGCACCGCGATACAATCCGCCCATTACGGCAAAGCCTCCAGAAAGCGGAGGCACATCAGCTCGCCAACTATTGTCAACGTCGATGCGCAAGATATTTTCTTTTCCGTATTCAAGATAATCGGTAAGCTCAACGCAAAATGCGGTGAAAGCACCTTTGTGTTCAGCTATATGTTTATTATTTAGATAAACCCTAGCAACTTGCGAAGCGGCTTTGAAACGTACGAATACACGTTTCGTTCCTTGCCATCCCGATGGGATGAGTAAAGAGCGTAGGTATGTACCGCAGTCTCGTTTGTATGTGTATCCGTTTTCGTCTTTTGATGTGCTTTCTTGTGAGTCTTCCGCA
The DNA here is from genome assembly GCA_963586715.1 of Barnesiella intestinihominis. GTDB lineage: Bacteria > Bacteroidota > Bacteroidia > Bacteroidales > Bacteroidaceae > Prevotella. Next base: position 41,066 of record CAVAAS010000020.1, on the reverse strand, counting down.
TTCCATGTATGTGGAAGATTTACGTGCTTTACAGGTTGTCCGCCAATTGAAAATTCCCAATCATCGTCAAGCGTTTGGCAGCGTTGAGCCGTCAGAGTATCTGCTATATGCCATTCTTCTAATGCAGTAACTATGTCTTTTGCCCTGCTTTGAGGGGTTACTTTAAGTTCTTCAATCTTTCCGTTGCGGTATACACATTCAATTGTTGTCTGTTTTGGGGCATGTAGTTTGAAACTAACATCCCATTCCTTAGGCCAGCATGGCAGTAGAAGAATACTGTCTCCCACATTTTGCATCAACATTTCCTGAAGTGCAATCATTCCTGTTCCACCCCAGTTGTGGTCGGGAGTCCAGTCGTGGCCAGGACCGAAGAATGCGGGAAACCGATGCTTCCCGTTTTGAAGTTTTCTCCGTACGAGGTCACGTGTTTCGGGCAGCAGGCCAAGCCTTGCACAGAAGATAGCATCCTGATGCCATGATTCGTGGCGATTTTTCTGCCACTTGGGCTGGTCAATGCCGTAGCGCCACGTGTCGCGTGCTAATTCAAGATCCTTACGTCCTAAACCATACATGTCGTATGGAAACACAGGATATAATTGATTTATTTCCACGTTCATAAGTCTTTCGAACGATTGTGCCGGTGCTATGACGGTGTGCCCTTGCATCTGTCTCATTGGTAGTGGTGGCATGTGCGAGAGCATTTCTGTAAATTTTTCTCTTTGTTGTGTTGTCAATATTTTCTGCGGCAATGCCAACAATTCGTTCAATACTGTTGTAAGTGCAGCAATAGTCTGCGTTGAGTTTGTTGCCATCTTGTATGTTTCACCAGCTGTTCCGGGGTAGAAAACATAGTGTTTTTTACGGTCGAAAGGTTGCACCGTGCGTTGTAAGGCAAACATGCGGTAGTGCTCATCAAAAAAAGTTAGGCATTCTTCAATGAAAGGAATATATTTTTTGATGTCTCGCCCCTCGTATGTGTTGGTGCGTATCATCATGAGACAGAAATCCATAACCGTGTCCCACAGATATTCGCAATATGCGTTAGCTTGTTTTCCTCGGGGTGTCATTTCATTGCGCCATTCCATTCCGTAGCTGTATGCAACGGGCAATCCGAAATTTTCAATCTGCTCTGTGAAGCATGCTCCAGGGTGATTCCAATAGGAACGGGTCATTAGCTTTACATTATCCAACATGCGCAGATAGTAAGAAAACTGTGAGTCCATCATATCCCAGTCGCCAGATTTCAACATTGGCCAATAAACGAGCCTTTGGTTTTGTGCCGTCATTGATGCACCTCCCCATTGTCGGAAATCAGGTGAGAGCTTACGCTTTGGTTTAACTAAGCTAGGGTCGAATGTAAATAGCGAACCGTTGAATTTTGTCGGGGTGTCGCCATAAGCATTACATGCAAGCATATACCTGAAAAGTTGGTAGTTGCGTCCTAGTTGTATAGATGTAGAATCTGTTTTACTGTTCATAAAAACATAGCTACGCTGCCAAAAGTTCTTCCACCATAGACGTGTAGCCTTGCGGTCAGAGAGAGTTGACTGCATCTGTCTCTGTTGTATTGATTTCAGCTTACTATGCCATTCTTCAATGGTTCCGGTTTGGGCTATGTGGGTGGTTATTGTAATATCAAAGCTTTTTTGTGGGGAAGCAGCTACAAGTTTCCATGACTTATAATTTGTGTCTATATAATGCCCGTTTCCTGTTCCCGCAGGAACTAATCCGGGAGCGCTTACAATACCACCGAATGTCCGATTCTTTACAGGATTCCATAACTGATTTTTAATATCTTGCAACTCTTCACATTCAACAGTCTTCTGAAAAATGAAATCGTTACGGTTACGGTGATAGAATAGAATGTCGTTTCCGTTAAATGAGACTGTGTCAGGATAAATGAATATGCTATCTTTTGTACCCTTGAGTCCACATAGGTGGGCATCTTCCCCCGCCAAGGCGTAGTCCTTACATCGCCAGTTTTCATAATAAAGAGTAGGCGTCAATGTTCTGTCACTCTTAACTTCCATGTGGATTACAGGGTGATATACATCTGCCCAAATGGTGACAATGGTGTTGTTGTCACCGTAAATCCGTATGCATCCATCAGAAAGAGTCAGTTCCTGCCGAAAAACGTTGTTGAAGTTAGCTTCGGGAAGTTGTAGCCGTATGCGTCCAAGTTTTAGCAGAGCGTTGTTTTCATCGAAAGCGCTGCTGCGTGCGAAGTAGAAAAGAATGTCTCCATTCTCGCACCATACGTTCATACCAGTTTCTCCGCCCCCGCATGGCATAGATTCAGAGCTGTTGAGACTTTGTGTATCCCAAGAAACAGTATAGTCTTGTAGTGAAGGCAAAGTCTGCGCATCGGCTTTGCCTATTCTGAATAGCAAGAGTGTGAAGCAAAAAAAGGTGAGTAGTGTTCTTTTCATGGAAATAATTATTATATGTGGTCTATTCTTGAACGTAGAGGCGGTGTTAATTGTAATCACAATAGAAATATTTTTTGACAAAGGATGTTACAATATTGCGGTAATGTCGTCATAAATGTGAATCTAATAACAGGAAGAAAGAAATAATACACTAGTACCGAGATCTTTAACTGCAGCCACTTCTGTTCACATTTGTGGATAAGTGAGCTTAATGAACACGAATAGCTTATGAATAAATTTAATGAACGCGCAATGTTGGGTTTGGCGACAGCAGCACTAACATTGAGCTCCTTAGCTGGAACGGCTTATGCTGCACAGTCGGCTACGCCTTCACCACTTCCACAACAACAAACTAAAAGTACACATGTGCGCGGCGTTGTGCGCGATAGTAACGGCGATCCACTTATCGGCGTGAGCGTTGTGCCTTCAGACAACCAGAAACAGGGCGTAATAACAAACATGGACGGTCAGTTTGATATTATTGTTAAAGGTGGAACTACGCTGCAATTTTCTTATGTTGGCTTTAAGTCACAGACAGTAAAGGTTACACCTGGCGGAAACTACAACATTCAACTCGTTGAGGACAATGATATGATGGACGAGATTGTGGTTGTAGGTTACGGAACAATGAAGAAGAGTGATCTTACCGGCTCAACCACTTCGCTGCGTAACGATGCTATAACATCCGTAATGGCGGCAAACCCCATTGAAGCCCTTCAAGGAAAGTCTACAGGTGTAGCGGTATTTACCAATAATCAGCCTGGTGAGGCACCAACGTTGCGAATTCGCGGTTCTGCTTCAATCAATGCAGGCACAGATCCTCTGTATGTTGTTGATGGCTTCGCTTTGACAGATGGCGATATGAACGACATAAACCCTGCCGACATTGAGTCAATGGAGGTTTTAAAAGACGCTTCAGCCACTGCTATATATGGTTCGCGTGGTGCAAATGGCGTTGTTATGATTACCACAAAGAAAGGTTCAAAAGGCAAACACAATATCTCTGTTCATGCTAACCTTGGTGTGCAGATGCGTTCTCGCTTGATTGATACAATCACAGGCCAGGAATTTATTGATTACATCAACGCTGCAAATGAGGCGCAAGGAAGTGCAAAACCTTTCCCAAGCGGTTACACAGGACAATTCTACGACTGGCAGAAAGGTGTGATAAAGAGTTCTGCTCTGACCCAGGACTATGGGCTGACGCTCGACGGCATGTCCGGTGACACAAAGTATATGTTCTCTGCCGGATACTATAACCAAGACGGCCTTCTTGACTGTCAAGGATATGAGAAATTCAGTCTCCACTCAAATCTAGATCATAAATTCAACAAGTGGTTCTCTATTGGTTCCAATATGCAACTTACCACGTCAAGGCAAGATATCTTGACCAATCCGGTTACAAACGATATCTTCCGTTCTGGTTGGCCAACGGATATGCCAAAGAATGACGATGGTAGCTATAACATAATCCAGCACGGAGAGGTGTTCAACCCGTTTGCCGATATGGATGCAACAAACGATAACGTGAAGAACCTTCGTTTCATCGGAAATTTCTTTGCGCAGGTGAATTTTTCAGAACACTTCAATTATCGTCTGAATATAGGTTATGATGTAAAGAACTCCAACCGTTATCAGTTCCTGTCATCGCAGACGGCTAAGGGTATACAAGCAGGTACGACAACTAGTTCGGGCTTGCACAAATGGGCAAGACAGGAGTCTAGACTTATGGATAATATCTTGACTTATAGCAATCAGTGGGGTGACCACCGTATGTCGCTGACCGGTGTTTACTCATGGCAGGACTATAAATACAGATATTCCCAAATGTCTGGCAACTTCTCCAATGATGCACTTGGAGCCTATGATTTTTCTGGTGCTGACCAAGCATCCATCAAGGTGGCAAGCGACAGATATAGCAATAAGCTGATTTCTTGGACTGCACGTGGAACATACGCATATAAAGACCGTTATATGCTGACTGCAACAATCCGTTTCGACGGTTCTTCACGCTTCGGCTCAGACAGCAAATGGGGAACGTTCCCATCAGTAGGTATTGCATGGCGCGCTTCTGAGGAAAACTTCTTGAAGGGCAACAAGGTTATTACTGACTTGAAGATACGTGCAAGTTATGGTGTTACCGGTAACCAGGAAATAGGTAACTATCAGTCGTTGGCAAGATTGGCTACATCCACATCCAACGCCAATTATTCCGACGGGACAAGTTCTATAACTGGCTTCTATGAGGAGGTAGGCAATTCAAAATTGAAGTGGGAGAGCACGAATCAGTTTGATGCCGGCTTCGATCTTACTCTCTTCGACCGCGTTTACTTGAACTTCGACTACTATAACCGTCAGACAAAAGACCTGCTTTATACAGTGCCCATACCATCAACATCGGGCTATTCCTCTGTGCTGAGCAACGTAGGCAAGGTTAGTAATCATGGTATCGAGTTTTCTGCAAGTGCAGATGTCTATAGAACACGCGACTGGAAGGTGACCATAGGAGGAAATATCACATACAATACAAACAAGATTAAGAAGCTATATGACGGTGCAGACCGCATAACAGTGTATGACGGCACCGCATCATCAGGTCTTGCACGTGTACTTGAGGTAGGCCAGCCCGTGAATGGAGTTTATGCTTACCACTCAACAGGCATAATTAAGTCTCAGGCTGATCTGGATGCATATTTGGAAAAGATTCCGGCATTGAAAGGAACTGTAGGCATTGGCTCAGAGATGTATGAGGATGTCAACGGGGACGGAAAACTTTCTATCGAAGACACAAAATGTATAGGAAGCATTGAACCAAAATATTTCTACGGTTTCAATGTTGGTGTGCAGTGGAAGGAATTCAAACTGCAAGTTTACGGTCAAGGTGCATGGAAATACGCTTCCATGTCTGGTTCGGAAAACTATTACAACAACGGCTCAAAATGGGCAATCGGTTTCCAAGATACAGGAAACTACGCTATGTGGGTTGACAACAACGTAAAAAATCAGCTCGGTGTTCCTTCAAAAGATGGATACCATGCCATGTGGAGCGAAAGCAACCCCACGGGAACAGCACCTGCTGTTGGTGCTAAGGGCGTAGTATTGTCAGACCGTACCAATGCAGACTGGTCGTATTTCATCTTGAAGAACATCCAGTTGAGCTATGACTTCTCTAAGCTTATCAAGACAGACTTAATAAAGAGTCTTGTGTTTAACGTTAACTTGCAGAACTTCGTGACCTCAGCCAATCACATCGGTTACAATCCTGAAAACGGTGACGTTTCCAATCCATATGGAAAGACTGTTATGTTTGGCGTAAATATCAAGTTCTAACCACTATTATTAAAGGAAACAAGATGAAAGCATTAAAATATTTGATGGCAGGAATAGCCATGATGTCGGTTGCCGCAACGGGGCTTACGTTTGAAAGCTGCAGCGACCTTGACGAAAATCCATATACATTCATTGACCCTAATTCATATTATAAAACGGAAGATGAGGTTCAGACTGCACTTATCGGAACATATAACCGCTTCCGCCGCTTGTATTCAGGTAACAATGCCCTGTATCTTGCCGAGATAGAGATGCTGACAGAGCAGGGATGGCCTACATACAACAAAGACAATATGCACGAATTCTCACAGTGGAGCTATGCCAACAGTGAAACCGTGGGCGGAGTGATGAAAATATGGGGATACGGATATGAATGTATCAATAGGGCTAATGTAGTGCTTGGCCGCATAGACGGTGTGAAGATGAGCGACCAGAGTAAGAACTGGATAAAGGGACAGGCGTATTTCCTTCGCGGATATACTTATTTCCACTTGTTGAGGCTCTATGGTGCAGTGCCCGTAACAACGACATATACAAATGGTGTGGAGAATTTGGAGATTCCACGTGCAACGTTGGAAGAAACTTACCAACGTGTGATAGAAGACCTAAAGCTGGCAGAAGAAAGTCTGCCTACGAGAGGCACATCTGGATATGACGTATGGCGCATTTCAAAGGGCGCAGCACAGGCAGCACTGGGAGAAGTTTACCTCTACAGGGCCACAATGAACAATAACAATGCCGAAGATCTGAAACTTTCTAAGGAATATAGTTCAAAGGTCATACAGTCGCAAGTGTATAGCCTGATGCCTGAATTCACAGATAACTTCTATTGGTTCAATGCCAATGCAAAGAATTGCAAGGAATCGGTATTCGAGCTGCAGTATTCACCGCAGGCAGGTCAGAGCAACTGTATGCACATACGTTTTGGTCTTGGACGCACAAACAACGCTTACATGGGATGTTATCAGTATGCCCGTTTCGGCGTATCGGGACTTCTCTACAAAGAAATGGTTCAGAACGGAGACAAACGTGCCAACGCTATGCTCTCTTACTTTGAAGGTTTGTGCGGCGAAGATGCAAAGAGCCTGTCATCTCAGCCATGCCGATACAATGTTAATACCCTTTCATGGGAGCCTAAGGCTTGGAACGACCGCCCTGCCGAAATGCGTGCCGTGTTCAACTGCAAGTATTTTGACAACCGTACCGACTATAGTCTCATGATGCCAAGTGCCAATTTCCCAATATTGCGCTATTCTGAAGTGCTTCTCAATTATGCTGAGGCTGCCAACTTGCTTAGTGCAGGCGACGGTATCAACGAACTTAACCTTGTGAGAAACCGTGCCGGATTGGCAAGCCTACCAAGCGGAACATCGCAGGCAGACATGGATAACGACATACTTAACCAGCGCCGTTATGAATTCGTAGGCGAAGGAAAAGTATTCTTCGATGAGTTGCGAAAGGACAAACTTGCAGACTTTGCGACAAAGAAATGTAGCGAAACCAAGGCTCTTGGTATTACTTATATGAATGAGGAAATTGTTTTCAAGCCACAGAAGACATATCTTTTCAAGATACCTAAGAGCGACCTTGACAGCAACAAAGCTTTGGAACAGAACCCGGATAATGTTTCAAAATAGCGTGACAGAATTGTAATTGCATAATAAATGTTGGAAAGATGGTGAAGCGGAAAGAAACTCCGCCCGCCATCTTTCTTTTTTTGCATGTGGAGTCTTGTTGAAAAGGCCGTGGGCTTATGATATTATCCGTGCGGGGATGTTTCTGCAAAGCGTAGGAAAATGAAAAAATGCGTACTGTTGCAACCTTTTGTGTATGTAGATACGTCTAACAGATGAAAGACAAATAAAACAATAATCATAAAAACGACATCAATATGAAACGTATTCTCTTCGCAATTATGGCAGGTATCATGCTTACCGCCTCGGTGCCTGCAACAGCAGTGTCTCACCATAGACGCCATTCTGCCAAGACAACAACGAATGTAGCAAAAGGTAAGGACACAGTTAAAACGGCAGCTCATGCAAAAGATACAACGGCAATGGTCGCATTCTCTGACACAACAGACACAGCGAACGTCGCTGACAGTCTTTCCCAGGCGATGAATATGCACATAACCACAACTTCTCCTAAAGATGTTAAGGAAATATTGGCAGAAGCCTTAGTTCCGGTATGTGTAATAGCGATAACATGTTTCCTCGCTCCCGTAGGAATTGTTGCACTTATAGTCTACTTGATAGTAAAATCGCGCCAACAGAAAATAAAGTTGGCAGAGCTAGCTCTGAAGGGAGGCCAGCCGATACCGGATGACTTGCTTGGCAATAACTCTTCAGTTCATCCTAAAAAGAAGCTTTGGGAAAAGGGCATACTCAAGATATTCCTTGGTGCTGGAATTGCCGTTATGTGTATGTTTCTTGACTTTTCCCTAGGAATTGGTATCGGATTTCTCGTAGCATTCTACGGGTGCGGGCAGTTCTGCATAGACTATTGGGGCAACAAGCGCAAGAAAGAAGGCGATGTTGACAACGCTGACGTTTCCGATGCGGAGTAATTCGTGTAAGTAGCCTTCCAAAAACAGTGAGAATTATATAGCTTTGCATAAAGAAAAATGCCGCATAGAATGAATAATGATATATCTCTCGTTACCCAAGTGGCTGTATTTGGCAACAAACGTGCATTCGACACCTTGTTGCGCAAATATCAGTCACCGGTGCGGCGTTTCCTTCTCACGTTGACATTGGGCGATAAACCGTTGGCTGACGACTTGGCGCAGGAGGCTTTTATAAAAGCTTACACTAATATTAGAAAATTCCGTGGCTTGTCCTCTTTTCAAACTTGGATTATGCGCATTGCATACAACGTGCATTTTGACTATGGGCGCTCGCATCATGAAACGTGTGACGTTGATAAGCTTAGTGAAAAGCTTACTGTTGCCGATGTCTCCGACTGTGCTATTAGCCTTGACATACTGAAGGCGCTTGCTCAATTGAAAGCAGATGAACGCACTTGCATAACGTTACAACTGATAGACGGGCAGCCTATTGATGCCATAGCCGCAATAACGGGTATGCCGAAAGGCACGGTGAAGTCACACCTGTCGCGTGGAAAGCAAAAGTTAATCGAATATCTAACTGAAAATGGATATGGGAAAAGATAACGATACAATCCTTCAGCAGTTCTTTTCTGATGCGCGAAATCTTGAAATCTCTGATAGGGATTTTTCGCGTAAAGTGGCAGAACGACTTGTTGATCGGCATGAACGCCGCATAACTGCAGTGTCGCGTGTATGGACGGCCATCTGCAGCTTGATAGGTCTCGCAATGTTGTGTGCTTCAGGCGTATTGCAAAGCATACCTGTTTATGCCAAACAGGTACTGATAAACTTAGTGATGCTTGTGGAACGTGGCTTGTTGAATTTCAATTTAGAGCAGATACCTCAATATGTTTTTGCTCTACCTCTATGCGTAGCTGTAGCTGTAGCCGCAAAAGAGATAGGGAAGGAACTGAATTAGTTGTTTTCAGGTAGACTTGTCAGAGAGCTTAATCTTCAGATTCTCTATAAGTATGCGTTTCTCTTCGCAAAGAGTGCCCGCCTTAAAGCATTTCTTGTTGTATTTCCACCAGTTCAGAAGTCCTCTGTTCTCTATAATTCTTTTGTCCGGCAACCGTCCGTTCTCTGCAACAAAAGAGCGCAGGGCAAGATATTTCTTGCGCCAATTTTCATCGTTTTTGGAAAGCATAAGATTAGTTCTGTCGTAGCAAATGTTTGAATATGTATCGTTATAAATTGCAAATTTATACATTTCTGACGATAAATCAGAGATAAGTAGCTAACGTGTTACAGAATAAAATATTTTAGAGCATTTTGCCTGCATTTATTTTTAGTTAACTCTTTGCTGTAAAAAAAATACTTTATACCTTAGCCAAGGTTGAATTAGAAAGAGAACTGGTTTTTGATTCAACTAGGAAGAGCATGTAAAGAATGTTTTTATAAAAACGTTTAAAAGAAAATGATACGCCAAATTATATTTCGGCTCACGGCGAAACGCCGTGGATGCCATCTCGTGACAAGAGAGATATTGCAGCATTTGCCCTCACCGTTGCCTAAGGAAGGACTGCTGAACCTATTTGTTCAACACACATCCTGTGCGCTTTCAATTAACGAAAATGCTGATCCTGATGTGCGAAGTGATATGGAAAAGATCCTCAACCGTATGGTAAAGGAGAATGAACCCTATTACGGCCATACGTTGGAAGGGGCTGACGATATGCCGGCACATGCAAAAAGCTCATTGTTTGGGGTTAGTCTCACAATACCAATCACTGATGGCAGACTTAATCTAGGCACGTGGCAGGGAATATATCTGTGTGAGTTCCGAAACTATGGTGGGGAACGCAAAATCGTTGCAACGGTTTTTTCGTAACATATGTCGTAAACTACAAACGTATTTCATATTAGAGCCATGCCAAAAATAGTAATATATTCTCCAGAATATCGTGATTCTTTCGTCTCCCTAAATAGGGAATGGATAGAAACATACTTCCGTATAGAGGAGTCGGACAAGGACACGTTCAAACATGTAGACAGAATTATAGCAGATGGAGGACAGATTTTCATTGCTCTAGCCGATGATGGAACGCCAGCAGGGTGCTGTGCCTTGAAAAATCATCCGGAGTCAGATTCTTATGAGCTTGCTAAAATGGCTGTTTCGCCCAAGTATCAGGGACAGCATATTGGCAGCATGCTAGGAAAAAGTCTATTGAATTATGCTGCTCGTCATGGGGTGAAGCGTATATACCTTGAGGGGAACACTCGTCTGCATGCCTCCATAGCCCTTTATCGCAGTCTTGGCTTCAAGGAAGTTCCGCTTAAAGGCAAGATGTATGAGCGTTGTGATATTGTAATGGAGAAGATACTTTGACTATAAAGTAAATGTATATGATAGCTTCACTTCTGCTAGGCATTTTTACTTTCGTGCAGTTGAACTGTGAGAATTTCTTTGACTGTCAGCATGATAGTCTTAAGCAGGATGTGGAGTACACGGCAGAAAGCATTCGGCATTGGAACGCTAACCGTTATTGGAAGAAACTGAGAAATATCTCAAAGGAAATACTCTCTTGTAGCGCTGTGCAGTCTAATGGTATAGAAACCGTGCCGGATCTTGTCGCTCTCTGTGAGGTAGAGAACGATACCGTAATGCACTACCTGGCGCATCGTTCTTTGTTGCGCAACGCCCGTTACGAATATGTAATGACAAATTCCCCGGATGTTCGTGGAATTGACGTGGCTCTGCTCTATTCGCCAATGACTTTCCGGCTCATTTCATCTTATTCGTTACGTGTACCAACACTTGAAGGTATGCGTCCCACGCGTGATATATTGTATGCTCAAGGGGAAATAATCAGTGGCGATACGCTTCATGTCTTTGTTCTTCATGCGCCAAGTCGCTTCGCTGGCAAGAGGGTAACGGGTAAATATAGGATGCAAGTTATGCAAAGACTAATGCACTCGGTTGATTCCATACGCGCGATACGAAATGCCCCCAAGATAATAATATCTGGCGATTTCAACGATGAGGCTAAAGATGCCTCCCTTATATATCTTAAAGAACATGAGCTGACAGACGTATCGGCAGGGGCGAAAGGCTCCAATGGCGCGAGGGGTACTTACAAATATCAAGGTCTGTGGCAAAGTATCGACCATATTCTTGTCAGTAAGCCCATGTTGCAGTTGCTGTCCGAATGTATTCTTAATGATTCCCCATTTCTCCTTGAGGAAGACACCAAGTACGGAGGCAAGAAACCTTATCGTACATATAACGGATACCGGTACTTGGGTGGCTTCAGCGACCATCTTCCGCTTGTTGCCCGGTTCAATATCAAGGAAGAATAGAGTGGGGAAGATTTTTATGGACGTTCGTGCCTTATAATTTCCTTTTTACAACGGCAGGATTTCCTGCGGCAAGCGAATCAGCGGGGATGTCATGAACGACGACACTTCCTGCAGCAATGATGCATCTTGGCCCAATCGTTACGCCAGGCAATACGGTCACACCACCGCCCAGCCAGCAGTTGTCGCCAATGGTTATTGGCAGACATGTTTCAACAGGCTGCATGCGTTCTTGCCAGTCGATAGGGTGTTGAGGCGTGAAGAATTGGCAACGTGGTCCAATCTTGCAGTGGTTGCCGATAGAAATCAAAGCCCCGTCAAGCATAAGGCAATCGTAGTTTAGAAAAGTATGGTGGCCTATGCGGATGCCGTTGCCGTGATCACAATGGAAAGGTGGGTTTACGGATGATGTTTCCGGCAGTCCGGGAATGAGAGCCTCTATTACTTGTCTGTATTCGGGCGACTGCAATGTCATAGTCTGCAGCTTTGCACACAAAGCGTTGGCATTCATGTTGCTTTTCACGCATTCTTCATCAGCAAACGAATAGAGTTGTTTGCTGCGCATCTTTTCAAATTCGGTCATAATTGTTGTTTCTTCTTTATAACGCAGTGGTTCATACTGCAGACAAAGTTACGCTTTTCTTCTGTCTTGGCAAAATTCATCGTTTTAATAAAAGGTATGTATGTATCTTGGCTAGTATTTCCTTTTGGTTATAGGCACAGAAAGGATAACCGGCCAGTAGGTTACAATTTTTATTCAACTCCGTCAATTTTATAGGCAAAATAGAAATATGAAAAAGACAACGATATCAGCATTGTTCCTGCTAGCTGCAAGCTTGACAGCTCAAGCAGGCAACGACGTGACTACTCAGCGCAAATATTTGAGTGGACACGGGTGTGATGACATGGTGCAGTGGGACTTCTTCTGCACGGGTGGCAATAACTCCGGAAAGTGGACAAAGATTGGTGTGCCCTCCTGCTGGGAATTGCAGGGCTTCGGCACATACCAATATGGTATGAAGTTCTATGGCAAAGCTTTCCCCGACGGCATTGCAGATGAGAAGGGTATGTATAAATATGAGTTTACGCTTCCAAAGGAGTGGGCAAACCATCATATAGAACTTGTCTTCGAGGCCTCTATGACTGATACTGAGGTAAAGATAAACAAACGTAAGGCTGGTTCGAAACATCAGGGCGCTTTCTATCGAATAACATACGATGTAACAGATCGTGTGTTTTTCGGGGATAAGAAGAATCTGCTGGAGGTAACTGTTAGCAAAGAGAGTGAAAACGCTGGAGTAAATTTGGCAGAGAGACGTGCTGACTACTGGAATTTCGGTGGCATAATACGCCCTGTATTCATAGTGTGCAAACCGGCACTTAATATAGAACGCACAGCAATAAATGCTACGGCAGATGGAAATTTCAACGCTTATGTCCTGTTAAATCACACCATTGAAGGGGCTAAGGTAAAGACAACCATAAGCGATATGAACGGTAAAAAGGTAGCTGAAAATCTGACGCCCGTGGCAACTGGCAGCGATCATGCCGATGTATCGTTACATGTGGCAAATCCCAAACTTTGGACGGCAGAGACACCTAACCGTTATAAGGTGGATTTCGCTCTAGTTGACAAAGATGGCAAAACGCTTCACGTGGAGAAAGATAAGTTTGGCTTCAGAACAATAGAGACACGCGCAAGTGATGGCTTGTATATAAATGGGAAGAAAGTGAATATCCGTGGTGTCAATCGCCATAGCTTCAGACCAGAAACAGGTCGCACGTTGTCTTACGAAAAGAACTTGGAGGATGTCAAGCTGATGAAGAGCATGAACATGAACTCAGTGCGCTTGTCTCATTATCCTGCTGACCCGGAATTTTATGACATCTGTGACAGTCTTGGTTTGTATGTAATGGACGAACTTAGCGGTTGGCACGGTCATCATGAAACAATTAACGGCCAAAAACTTATTAAAGAGATGGTTACGCGCGATGTTAACCATCCTTCAATAATATGGTGGAGCAACGGAAACGAAAAAGGCTGGAACACTGAATTGGACGGCGAGTTCCACAAGTGGGATGTGCAGCGGCGTCCCGTATTGCATCCGCAGGGCAATTTTAACGGTTACGAAACAATGCACTACCGTTCCTATGGAGAGAGTGAAGAATATATGCGCAAGCCGGAAATATTCATGCCGACGGAATTTCTTCATGCCCTTTATGATGGTGGAGCAGGAGCCGGGCTATACGACTATTGGGAACTTATGCGCCAATGGCCACGTTGTGCCGGAGGTTTCATTTGGGCACTTGTTGATGAAGGGGTGAAGCGCGTAGACATGAACGGAATGATAGATAACGTTGGAAACTATGGCGCCGACGGTATCGTTGGGCCGCATCACGAAAAAGAAGGCAGCTACTATACCGTAAAACAGGTGTGGTGTCCGGTACAGGTTTCTATGCCCGCTAATTTCAATGGAACGCTAAATGTAGAAAACCGCTATAACTTCCTTTCACTAAAAGGCGTGACTTTTGATTATAACTATGTTCAATACACTTCAGATGCCAGCCAGCGTACATTGAAAAGTGGCACTTTGAAGGGAGCAGATGTTGCAGCCGATTCAAAAGGAACGATAACAATACCAGCAGCACCAAGTGAGGCAAGCGCATTGAAACTGAAGGCTACGGATCAGTATGGAGAGGAACTCTTTACATGGGTGTTCAAGCTCAAAGATGCTGAAAAACTGCAATCTAAAAAAATGACGGCAAGTTCACGTCCACAAATGACTGGCAATACTGTTAAAGCCGGCAACGTGACGTATACATTCAATGAAAAAGACGGTACACTGCAGAGTGTTACAACAAAGAAAGGTGCTTACAAATTTTCCGATGGACCTAAGTTCTTCGCTTATCGCCGTAGCGACCGCTCTTTCGACCAGTTCTATAACCATGACGATGAACAGGCAGAAAAGAAAAAGACTACATATACGGAATATGCCGAGCAGGGAACTTTCGACAAAATGACAGTAACAGAAGGTGCTTCCGACACTCTCGTTGTGACATCCACCTATAAGTTGGGTTCTTTGCAGAAGGCAGAATGGCACATCGCCCCAGATGGAGGAGCGCGTCTCGTTTATCAATATGTCTTCAATGGCGTCGTTGATCTTATGGGGGTCAAGTTTAGTCTTCCTGAAGGTGATGTTCTCCATAAAGAATGGCTTGGAAACGGTCCTTACCGCGTATGGAAAAACCGTATGCATGGTCCGCAACTCGGCATATGGAGCAACGACTATAATGATCCTGTACCAGGCGAGAGCTTCGAATATCCTGAGTTTAAGGGCTATTTCGCTGGGGTTCAGTGGATGAAACTTCAGACAAAGACAGGCAATATCACCTTGCTGCCAGGAACAGACAAAGACTTTGTCGGAGTATTCCAGCCACGTGACGGACGTGACCAATTGCTTTATACCCTTCCTGAAACGGGAATTAGTTTGATGCAAGTAATTCCTGCAGTAAGAAACAAGGTAAATACCACTGACCTCAATGGCCCTTCTGCACAACCTGTATGGGCAAATGGCCAACATACCGGGGAAGTAACTTTGCGCTTTGAATAAAAACAGCAGCATATTCCTGTAATATTCCACTCAGACAAATAATGAATACAAAATACCTTTTACCCGCAATGATAGCCGCGGCCTTGGCTATGCCGGGATCAACCTTTGCCAATCAAGCTGTAAAGCCTTGGTATGAGCAATTTTCCAACCCAAAGAAGAAGGCTTATCCTTGGACTTTCTGGTATTGGATGTACGGAAATGTAAGCGATGCTGGCATAAAAATGGATTTGCACGCAATGAAAGAGGCAGGAATTACAGGTTTTTATCTCATGCCGATAAAGTCCGCAGCCGACGGCCGCGGACTAGGGGGTAATTCCGAGCAACTTTCACAAGAATGGTGGAAGCGGATGGATACGGTGTTCAGTACTGCCGATAGCCTTGGCTTGGAGATGGGTATACATTTCAGCGACGGTTTTGCACTTGCCGGCGGCCCATGGATAAAGCCAGAGGAGTCGATGCAACGCATAGTATGGAGTGACACTATTGTTTCTGGGGGAAAATTCAATTCTTCCGAGCGTGCTATGCTTCGTTTGCCACAGCCGGATGGGGTGAATTGTGGCTATTATAAGGACGTGGCGGCGTTTGCCTATCCCGCGGAGAAAGCAGATTGGCGCACGCCGACTCCGTCGGTAACATTCCCTTTCAAGGCTACAAAGGCGTCAGACATAGTGATGACTTACGACGAACCATTCACTCTGCGTAGTGTTAAAATCGTTACAGGCGGAAACAACTATCAGGCTCATCGTCTTAAAGTCTATGCCTCTTCAGACGGAAAGAACTACTCTTTTGTACGTGAAATAGCTCCAGCGCGTCAGGGATGGCAGAATACTGATGCTGCGGCAACGTATTCTATACCGGCAACAACGGCGCGCTATTTCAAATTTAGCTGGTCTCCTAATGGAAGTGAGCCGGGTAGCGAAGATATGGACGCGGCAAAATGGAAACCAACACTGAAGATCAGTGAACTGCAACTGAGTTCAGAACCTGTCGTTGACGGATATGAAGGAAAATCAGGCGTCGTATGGCGCGTATCCAAGGCATTTCCTATAGAAAAGCCAGATTGTGTGCCTGTAGAAAGCGTGATAGACGTTACAGACAAAGTGCTTTCCAACACAAAATTCACTCTTCCTAAGGGAAAATGGCATATTGTGCGCATCGGACATACGTCAACAGGACATACAAATGCCACCGGCGGAGGCGGAAGGGGGCTTGAATGTGACAAGTTCTCAGCAGAGGCAGTAAGGAAACAATTCAAGAATTGGTTTGCCGAAATATATCGCAGTGCACCTGAGAATGTGGCAAGACGAGTTCTTACGCGCCTTCATGTGGATAGTTGGGAGGCAGGAAGTCAAAACTGGAGCAATAACTTTTTGGATGAATTCAAGAAGAGGCGTGGGTACGACTTGCGCCCGTGGCTGCTTTTGTACGCAGGTGTGCCTTTGAAAGATTCCGAAACTTCTGAACGAGTGATGCGCGACATCAGAAAAACAATCGCCGACATGATCAATGATGTCTTCTTTACAGAGGTACGTAACTTGGCGGATGAATACAATTGCCAACTGTCAACCGAATGTGTTGCGCCTACTATGGTGAGCGATGGCCTTCGGCATTATCAGTTTGCCGACTACCCCATGGGTGAATTCTGGCTAAATAGTCCTACGCACGACAAACTTAACGATATGCTTGACGCAGTTAGCGGTGCACACATTTACGGAAAGAACATAATCCAAGCCGAGGGATTTACCGAAGTGCGTGGAACATGGGACGAACACCCCGGCATGCTAAAGAAATTGCTTGACCATAATTATGCCACGGGTATAAATAGCATTGTTTTTCATGTGAATACCCACAATCCTTTTACCGACAAGAAGCCCGGTATGACGCTTGATGGCATTGGAACTTTCTTTCAGCGTGATAATACTTGGTGGCCAGAGATGCCGGCTTTCACTGATTATATAGCACGTTCCCAAGCCTTATTGCAGTATGGAAAGCCAGTTTCTGACATTGCCGTATTTACTGGTGACGAGATTCCAAGCAGAGCAGTGCTGCCAGAGCGTCTTACTTCAACGCTTCCAGGTTTGTTCTCTGCCAAGATGCTTAAAGATGAAGCCGAGCGCAAGGCGAATATAGGTCAGCCTCTTGAGGTTAGTCCTGTTGGAGTGACACATACAAAGAACATGACCAAGGCGGATGATTGGGTAAATGCCCTTTCCGGCTATCGTTATGATTCTTTTAATCATGACGTATTGGACGGATGCATAGTTGAACGCCGCAGTGATGCAGATGGAAAAAAAGGAAAAGCAAGTCTCATTACAAGGAATGGAACAGAATATAAAGTGCTTGTCGTTCCACAGGCGCGGCCGATGAATCCAGACAGAACCATAGACTGCTGGAATGTCATTGACAGTATAGCAAACCTTGGCGTGCCTGTAATTAAGACGGTGTGGAATGAGCATAGCCTTTCTTCACTAGGAATTCATCCAGACGCACAACTTCCGGAAGGAATAGATTTTACACATCGTAATTCCAATGATGCGGATATCTATTTCCTTACGAACCAAAGTTCCGTTACAAAGCGTTTCTTGCCGAAATTCCGTGATACTCGGTCTTATGCCTACCTTGCAAATGCTTATGATGGGAAAATAACGGCATGGAACTCTGTAGACAGTATATCGTTGCATAGCGGTGATGCCGTGTTCTGCGTGTTCTCTGACGAGAAAGTGAGCGATGAACTTCTTGCGCCCAAGGGGGATTTTACTGCATTGCAAGCCGAAAAGCCTATGCGCACGCTCGATAGTGCACCTTGGAAGGTTACTTTTGAAAACACCAATCGCACGGTTGAAATGAAGCAACTTACTGATTGGACAACATTTTCTTCCGACAACGACATTCGTTACTATTCGGGTCATGCCGTGTATGAAACGTCCTTCCGTTGTAAGTCTTTGCCTAAAAAAGGACAAACAGTCGTGCTTGACCTTGGACGGGTGGAGAATATGGCAACAGTCTATGTGAACGGACAACGACTTTCCACAGCCTGGCACGCACCATACCGCGTAGATATAACTGCAGCCTTGAAGAAAGGCAATAATGCTCTGCGCATTGTGGTTGTAAACACGTGGGCGAATGCTCTTCAGGGAAGCGATGAGGGCAAGGCTCCGTTCGGAGGAATATGGACGAACGGTAAGTATCGGAAAGAAAGCAAGGAGCTTCTTCCTGCAGGTCTCCTTGGTCCAGTGAGAATTTCTGAATAATAAAAAACAGAATACTGTATCAAAAAAACTTCCCGCAATAGTCCAAGCGACAATTGCGGGAAGTTTTAGTATCCTTTTGCCTGAAGATATTTGCCGAAGCGCCGTAGCCCTTCTTCTACGCTACTGCGTGGGCATGCCAGATTCCAGCGCATGAAACCTTCGCCTTCGGCACCATACATCGAACCGGCATTAAGCCAAAGCCCTGCTTCTTCAATAAGTTCATCTTCGATTTGTTCAGAAGCTTTGTTTAATTTTCTGCAGTCCATCCATGCAAGATAAGTGCCTTCTAGTGGCGCCACTGGGAACATCGGAAAATGTTCCTTGCAGTAATTGCTGAAGAATGTATAGTTGCCATGGATATACTCTACCAGTTTGTCCAGCCATTCACCTCCTTCACGGTACGCCGCAATGGTTGCAAGGACGCCGAACGGGTTGACGTCACACACTTCGTTGATGTTTATCGCCTTGTCGATGCGGCGTCGAATGTCTTTGTCTTCAGCAATGATGTTTGCAATCTGCAGACCTGCAATGTTGAAAGCCTTGCTTGGAGAAATGCACGTGACACTATGATGCAGAAACTCCTCGGAAATGGACGCAAAGGGCGTGTAGCTGAAGCCCGGATGCACTAACTCGCAGTGTATCTCGTCTGACACTACAGTCACATTATTCCTGATACAGATTTCTCCGATGCGGGTAAGCTCCTCCTTAGTCCACACGCGACCAGACGGGTTATGCGGGTTACAAAGCAACATGACGCTTACTGATGGTTTGGCAGCGCGTCGCTCCAGGTCATCAAAGTCAATGCTGAAGGTGTTGTCTTTGTATACCAGCGGACAACTCTCCAACAGGCAACCATTGTTCCGTATTGAAGAAAAGAAACAGTTGTAAACGGGAGTAAGAGTCAAGACCCTGTCGCCTTCTTTCGCCAAGGCTTTTATTATGGCAGAAATAGCAGGCACGACACCGGATGTATATATGAACCAGTCTTTTTGTATTTCCCAATTATGGCGGTTGTAAAACCAAGAGATAACAGCCTCGTAATATTCATCTGGCACGTATGTATAGCCGAAACAGCCGTGTTCCATGCGCTTCTTCAGTGCATCAATGATGGCGGGAGCCGTTTCAAAGTCCATGTCGGCAACCCACATCGGCAGCACGCCGTCATTTTTGCAGCTGTCCCACTTGTATGAATTAGTGCCTCGTCGTTGTGTAATTTTGTCGAAGTCGTATTTCATCTATGCCTTCCTTTCTTCGATAATGCTGTTTGCAGGCTTCTTGATATTGGCGTCAATAGTTACCGATCCTATTTTGTCTGCCACAATATGCCCGGAGGCTGGATTTTTGATGTTGGTAATGCTTCCTTTAATGTCGGCAACAACCGTTGAATATTCAAAGGCTCTGTCGCAGTCTTCGCCGAAGGTACAGTTTTCAAGCACAAGGTCCTGTGCATAGCATAACGGCTGTTCGCCAGTTATGTGGCAGTTCACGAGGCGCAAATTTCTTGAATGCCATCCAAGATATTCCCCGTTAAGCTCCGAGTCATACACGGTAACGTTTTCCACTTCCCAGAAAGCATCCTTAGTCGTTATCCGTGCGTTGTGTATTTCCACGTCCTTCACATACTGGAAAACATACTTACTGTCGCTATCCAGTCCATCTATGAAAATGTCGTGGCTGAACATAAATGGATAAGTGCCGCCTCGCAGTTCTAATTTTTCCGCATGAATATCGTTGCACCGCCAGAACACTTCGTCAGCATCGTTCATTCTGATGTTTTTCAGCTTCATAGTGCTCATCTCGCGGAACATTTTTGGGGCATCAATCACGGTGTCGCTCATCTTCAGGTTGTCGCAATACCATAATGCAGAGCGGCCTCCCACTGCAAAATAGCAGTTTTCTATTTCAAATCCGTGAACATGCCAAAAAGGGTAATTGCCCTCAAAGCGGCAGTTCGTGGCGCGGATGTTGCTACATTCCTTTATTGCAGATTCGCCATCCGTGATGATTACGTTGTCAAGATGTAGGTCATGTGAGGCGAAGAGCGGGCGTTCTCCGCCAAATTGCTTGTCTTTTATAAGTTGCATCGTTTTGCTTGTCGTTTATTCGCTCCGCCGTTGACAGTTTGTTGAGGTGGAGAGTATTGTTTTTTCAAGTGCAAAGTTATACAATAAATCAGAAACCCAATGTACCACAATTACTGAAAAAGCTAATCTAATTACCTGCTGAATTTTCAGAATGAACCATAATTGTGCAGTGTCAACCTGATGCTTGATTGGTATTCTTTCGCTATATTTGCAGAAACAAAACGAATTTGATGGAAAAAACTCTTCAGATAGCAGTGGTTGGCGGCGGTGCGGCAGGCTTTTTTGCCGCTATAGAGGCAAAGCGCCAAATGCCGGAAGCTGACGTAACTATTTTTGAAAAGCATGTACGCCCACTTGCAAAAGTTGCCGTTACTGGTGGAGGGAGGTGCAATCTTACCAATACATTTGCGGAAGTCACAGACCTACGACAGGTTTATCCGCGTGGTCATCAGGTGATGAAACGGCTGCTGAAGCATTTTAGCCACACCGATCTATATGACTGGTTTGAGCAGAACGGTGTGCCGCTTGTGGCTCAAGACGACCAATGCGTATTTCCGCGTTCGCAAGATGCCCGGTCAATCATCTTATGTCTTACTTCTCTTGCTAAGCAACTCGGCGTAAAGCTGAAAACAGGCCGCAGGCTAACGTCAATAAGCCCGCGGGAAGATTCTCTTATCTCACTGACTTTTCATACGGAAGCAGGCGGGGAAACGAAGACCTTCCACCGCGTGGCAATCACGACGGGCGGTCATCCGCGCAAAGAAGGGTTGCGTTATCTTGCAGCCACGGGCCATAGCATAGAGTCGCCCGTGCCGTCTCTCTTCACTTTCTGTATGGCAGACAGTCAGTTGAAAAAGCTTATGGGCACAGTCGTTGAGCATGCAATAACGTCTATACCTTCAACAAAATATAAGGCATGCGGCCCTTTGCTCATAACCCATTGGGGGATGAGCGGCCCGGCTATACTTAAGTTATCATCGCATGCCGCCCGCTACTTGCATGAATGTGGCTATAAGGCAGTAGTGTCGGTCAACTGGACAGGTGAACCAGTTGCTTCAGAGGTAGAGCGTTGTGTTCGTGAAATGGCATCCGGCAATACTCAAAAGCAACTCTCGTCCGTTCGCCCCTTTGACCTCCCTTCCCGGTTGTGGTGTCATCTCCTGGTTCGTGCTGGAAGCCAACCCGACAGGAAGTGGGGCGAGCTTGGCAAGAAAGGCATAAGCCGGCTTGTGAATACGCTAACAAATGATTCTTATCAGATGACAGGCCGTGCGGCATTTAAAGAAGAATTCGTTACGTGTGGCGGAGTGTCTTTGTCTGATGTCAATCTCGCCACGATGGAAAGCAAAATATTGCCCGGATTGTTCTTTGCGGGTGAAGTGCTCGACATAGATGCCGTTACCGGAGGTTTCAATCTGCAAGCGGCATGGACCACAGGCTTCGTGGCAGGACAAAACATGGCGAAGGTTAACTGATCGTGTTCCTGGTTATTAAAGAAAATCTAATACGCATAAAAAATCGATTATGAGGCAAAGTGTTGTTAAGTGCTGCATCAGAACATTCTGTTTGGCAATGTTTTCATTTACGTCGATGCCATCATTTGCCGCTGTTTCAGAGAGCGAGACGGTGCGCGATACGGTGTCATTAAATTTCGGATGGCAGTTTCAACGTGGCGATTCCGTCTTTTCTGCCAATGCAGAGGCGGTGGATCTACCACACGACTTCCAAATATCACAACCCTGGGTAGCGCCTACGCCAGAGGAATGCCCCAACCTTTCCGATGCGTCAGCATACACAAAAAGCCGTTTGTCAGCGCGTGGCTTTAAGGAAATGGGAGTGGGGTGGTACAAAAAAACATTGCGCCCCATGCCGTCATGGCGCGGCAAACGGATAGTGCTAGACTTTGGTGGCATAATGCTTACGGGAGATGTGTATCTGAATGGGCAGCGCATTGGCGGTACCGATTATGGTTATGTGGGCTTTGGCATAGACATAACCGACAAAATTCTGTGGGACAAAGAAAATATCCTTCTTGTAAAGGCAGACACCCAAAAGCCGGACAACTCCAGATGGTACACTGGAGGCGGACTGTATCGCGGTGTAAGGCTGATAACAATGCCGCATGACAACTATTTTGTGCGCCATCCGCTGCGTATAAACACTGCTCTTGACGGTAGTGTGGCAGTAGAAGCGGAGGCTTACATAAAAGACCGTAAGCAGCCTTTTGCGCTCATCGGACTTTCAATTCTAGACACTTTCGGCAAGGAAGTGGCTTCTTGTGTAAACAAATTCGACAAAGACCGGCGTCGTCAGCGTATCTTCCAACTCGATACGCTGCGCGTACAACAACCGCATCTGTGGAGTTGCGATAGTCCTTACCTATACACGGCAGTAGTAACCCTGCTCTCGGCAGACGGCTCGGTGCTCGATATGGCATCTGAAGCTTTTGGCATACGCACATTAGACTACTCGCCAGACTACGGTTTCAAGCTGAATGGCAAGAAAATATTGCTAAAGGGAATAGCCAATCACCATTCTCTCGGAGCTTTGGGTGCAGCAGCCTATCCACGTGCTATAGAGAAGCGCATACAATTGCTCAAGGAATTCGGTTTTAATCATATCCGTACATCGCATAACCCATACAGTGACGACCTGTATAAACTAGCCGACAAGTATGGCATGCTGGTTGTTGACGAGCTTTACGACAAGTGGCTGAAACAATACGCTGGCGGCAAGACAGAATGGACCGCCCTTTGGCAGAATGACATACCAGAATGGGTAAGTGCTCACCGCAACCATCCGTCGGTCATAATGTGGAGTCTTGGCAATGAATTGCAGAAATATTCCAACCTTCCCTTCGGCGACTATGGCGTTACGCCATTCCGCCTTCAGCGAGAACTGTTGCGTCATTACGATACCTCCCGCCCCGTAACCGTGGCAATGCATCCGCAGGGGCGTGCTTTCGAGACAGACAGCATCCCATGTACGCTTGCTCGGATAACGGACATTCAGGCGTATAATTACCGATACATGTATTTCCCCGGTGATGCCAAGCGGTTTCCTTATATGAACTTCTATCAAAGTGAGGCAAACTTGCCGATGATGGGCACGAATTTCTATGGGATGAATCTCGATAAGGTTATTGGACTTGCCTATTGGGGCATGATTGACTATATCGGAGAGTCGCGGGGATGGCCGGCAAAAGGCTGGACTGACGGAGTCTTCGACATTTCACTTCAACCTAAACCACGGGCATGGCTGCTGAAATCAATGTTCACCGATGCTCCGACTGTGCATATAGGTATTGTAAGCCAAACTTCAGAAGGTGACGAGTGGAACGGAGTAAAGATGAACGGTATGCAACAGACCGATGTATGGATGTTGGAACAAGGACGTAAGTACACCGTATTTACTTATACCAATGCAGACGAAGTAGAACTGTTGCTCAACGGAAAAAGCCTTGGCACGCAGAAAAATAATAAAACCGATGTTGCTAGCCGAAACCGCATCCGTTGGGATAATGTTCAGTATGAGAAAGGAACGCTGGAGGCCGTGGCACGTAGTGGGGGCAAAATAGTGGCGCGCCATAAAAATGAAACGCCGGGTTCGGCTGTGGCATTGCGGTTAGAGCCAGATAACGCAGAATGGTCTGCCGATGGTATGGACTTGCAGCATATAAGAGTGCGGGCCATTGACAGCAAAGGGCGCACCGACGCAAGCTGCAACCTGCAGGCTGAGTTTAGCGTGGAGGGAGATGCGCGGATAGTGGCAGTGGACAATGGCGACATGCAGAACCACGAGATAAACACCGTTCCACGCATTCATCTGCATAACGGAACAGCCCTCGTCATCCTGCGCGCTGGGAACAATGCGGGAAAGGTGCGTTTCTCAGCTGAGGTGCAGGGGATGAAGAAGGCTGTTTCGCTGGTTATGCGTTGATGTTACATCAGGTTTTACTGCATTTCCTATTTTCGTTGGAAGAACAAGTCTAAGGAATATTCTTTCTGCTCTACGGAATATTTCGTTAGTACGCCCGGACCGCAACTGCTGTTGCCCAGTCCCATCATGGCTGCGTCTATGTTAAGAAAAACATTCTCTTCGGCCACAAGGTCGCAGTCGTGGGCAACTGTTGAGAGTTGCTCCTGCGAATAGGGTAGGGCAGAGAAGGAGAAAGGTTGCGTGAGACTACTTACTGTATATCCTTTCCCCTTGTTGTCAGTTAGCGAGAGCGTGGCAGTCTGTTCATGGTTGCCGCTGAACTGTGGACGAGGATAATGGACATATTCATTGTCAACGGTGTTCTTCCATAGGTTTACCGACGTTGCTTCAAGACGGTCTACATAGCTGTCCTGTATGCCGCGGCCGTACCACGAAAGGTTGCGCAGACTTTTGTCAAGAACAAAGGTGTTTCCGACGCAAGGCAACGGTGGTAACTGTCCACTTGGCGTATATACTGCATGGAACTCAACGTTTCCGTTCCCGTCCATCGTGTATTTGTAGTCGCATACAACTTTCCCATTAGTGTAGATGCACTCTTGCGATGTTGTAACCGTAACTGTTCCGTCTGCATTCTCAACCGCAGTCAAAGGCTTAAGCACATTTGTTTGTGGCTTGTCCAGGTGGTTGTTAGCCCAGTCTTTGGCAATCCAGTTGCCGAAGCCTTTGTCGTTGTCAAGAGGAGCGCGGTAGAAATGAGGCTTGACCATGCTGAACCACTCCTTGGCTTTATCCACATCGGTGCGCTTTGTCACCTTTTGCTTTGCAGGGCGGAAGGCGGTGGCAAGGCGGTCGTTGATGACAAACTGCTCATGTCGCACTTCGTGTCCGGCTTTAGCCCAAGGCTTGTCATTGCAGAGTTGCACGCTTATGTCAAGACGCACGTCGGCGTTGCTGTCGTATTTCATTGTTGGCAGAGTAAAATTCTTTATCTCGCCTTTCTTTGTCAGCTTGCCATTCTCCGTAATTCGATAAATAAAGCGGTAGTCACTTGCGCTGGTAAAATTGTCGAGCATCTTGACCGAAATCTTGTTGCCGTCAAGACTTAATCGTATAGGAGCGTAAACTTGTTTTACTTCTTCATATTTCGGTGTAGCCTTTCTGTCGCTTGAAACGATACCTTTCACGCAAAAAGCCTTAAGGTTGGGCACATCTCCGAAGTCGCCGCCATAAGCAACCATCGTCTTGCCGTCATCGCGCTTCTTGAAAATGCCTTCATCAGCCCATTCCCATATAAATCCGCCAAGCATGCGCTTGTGACTGTAAATCTCATCCCAGTATGTGTTGAAATTCCCAAGGGCATTTCCCATAGCATGGGCATATTCGCTTGTAAGCACCGGCCTGTTGTCTGTTGTCTTCTGTGCAATGCTCAACAGACGTTCCCAGCGTGCATTCTCAGGACGCTCCATATTATTGTCTTTCACGCCGGGATTAAGATATTCATCCTGCACGCGGGGATAGAAGCGGCTGATGACATCCACATACTTCGGGTCGCAGTTGTCGTCGCCTTGTGCCCCTTCGTAGTGAACGGGGCGTGTGGGGTCGTATTCATGAACCCATGCGCTTGTCATTGCAAAGTTCGGTCCCCATCCAGATTCGTTGCCCAATGACCAAAATACCACGCAGGGATGGTTGCGGTCGCGCATTACGCAGCGTTGTGTGCGGTCGATAAATGCGGCAGCCCATGTGGCGTCGCTAGCTAAAGTGCCGCGCAGTCCATGTTCTTCGAGGTCGACTTCGTCCATTACATATATGCCGTATTCATCGCAAAGCTCATACCAACGAGGAGTGTTAGGGTAATGGCAAGTGCGCACAGCGTTTATGTTACATTGTTTAAGCAGCTTTATGTCCTGAAGCATGCGCTCTTCAGTCATTACATGCCCCGTTTCGGGATCCATTTCGTGGCGGTTCACTCCCCGCAGGCGCACTTGCTTGCCGTTGACGAGCATCATCCCGTCTTTTATCTCAATCTTTCGGAAACCGACTTTCGTTTCGGCACGCTCCACAACCGCTCCTGTGCTGTCTTTTAAAGCCAGTTTCAGCGTGTATAGATACGGATGTTCTGCATCCCATTTCATAGGATTGTTGACGGTAGCTTTTAGCCATCCGTATGGGGCGTAGCCTCGTTGCGGGTTTCGTTGGTTCAGGATTTTTCCCTTACGTTCAAGGTTAAGCATCGGTTCTGCGGCATGCCATAGAACAGAGTCAAGCATAGCCTTTCCTTGTGCGTCGTAGAGCATGGCTTCAATCCTGTAGCCTGTGCCGCGTTCTGCCTCGAAAACGCTAAGCTTAGGGTCCACGATAAGTTGTGCGTTTTGGCACAAAGAGTCAAGCTCCGTGCGGTATCCGAAGTCTGAGATGCGTATCTTTGGAGTGGAATACAGTTCAACGCTGCGGTGAATGCCGGCTATTCGCCACATGTCTTGATCTTCAAGATAGCTGCCGTCGCTATATTTCATCACTTTCAGTGCAATGATGTTTTCTCCAGTTCTTGCGTATTGGGTTATGTCGAACTCGGCAGGCTCCATGCTTCCCTGTGAGTATCCAATCTCATGTCCGTTCACATAGACATAGAATGCACTGGAAACAGCTCCGAAATGAATGAATATTTCCTTTCCTTCCCAGTCTTTTGGTAATGTGAATGAGCGGCGGTAGCATCCAGTGGGGTTGCGTTCTGTGTAGGCAGTATAAGTTTTTTTAGGCTCTTTCATTACATACGGTGGGTCAATCTTGAAAGTGTAGCCCGAACTGCTGTAAATTGGCGTTCCGTAGCCGTTCGTTTCCCAGTCGCCGGGCACGGAGAATGTTTTCCATGCCGAGTCGTCAAATGTAGGTTTAAAGAAATCTTCAGGCTGTTCTTGCGGTGTCTTTGTCCAGTTGAATTTCCATTGCCCGTCAAGCGAAACGCTTCTGTCTCCTTTAGTATTGAGGTAGGGGGTAAAGGAAGAGCGTGAAGGCATGCGGTTCTTTGCAAGGACATACTGGTTTTCCCAATCGTGTTGTTGCTGCACTGTACTGGCTTGGGAAGAAACGGCAAGCAGAGCTAAAGCTGAAAAGAGTAATATGTTTGTCTTTATCATAACACTTTTACATTATTTATTTATAATATTAGACGCAGCTTCCGTGGCTTTGTAACTTTTTTGCGAGGTATCTGAATTAGGGATACAATTGCCTTTCAAAAAATGTTTGCTTCAGTTTTTCTCGTTTTATTATGATTATTTGTTAACTTTGCAGTCCAATTTAGAAAAACATCCAAACAGGATGTGAAATTAGCGAGTGCTTGATAAACCTCCGTGGCCCTTGGCTTTATTAGCTGGGGCCTAAACAAAACAAGATTATGAACAGCAAAGAAAATAAAGTGAGCGTACTGTTTATGCTTTTCAGTATACTCTTCTGCGTTTGCTTGATAACGGCAAACGTTCTTGAAACAAAGCAGATAGCCATAGGATGGCTGAACGTTACTGGCGGATTGCTAGTTTTCCCCGTGTCATATATCATCAACGACTGTGTGTGTGAGGTGTGGGGATACCGTAAGGCGAGGCTTCTTATATGGGTGGGATTCTTTATGAATTTTCTGTTTGTTGCCTTTGGAGCATTGGCAGACGCCATTCCTGGAGCACCTTTTTGGGATAATGATAAGGGGTTCCATGCAGTATTCGGATTGGCACCACGCATTGCCGCCTCTTCATTTGTGGCATTCCTTTTCGGAAGTTTTATCAATGCATACGTAATGAGCAGGATGAAGATAGCACACGGCGGGCGAAAGTTTGCTTGGCGCGCCATTTTAAGTACGGTATTCGGAGAAACTGCCGACTCTATTATCTTCTTTCCCCTAGCTCTTGGTGGAGTCGTGCCATGGAAGGAGATACCATCGCTTATCATTTCCCAAGTGATACTTAAGACACTTTATGAGATTGTTGTTTTACCTCTCACAATCCGTGTGGTAAACAAGACAAAGAAAATTGAGGGAAGCGACGAATACGACAACAATGTCGACTATACCGTGTGGAAAATATTCAATATTTAAAAAGGATAACAAAAGGCAATTATGACAAATAGCGAGAACAGACAAGACGAAGGCCTGCAGGCTCTAGGAAAGAAGACAGAATATAGAATGGACTATGACCCTGAAGTGTTGGAAACATTCGAGAACAAACATCAGGAAAACGACTATTGGGTGCAGTTCAACTGCCCCGAATTTACAACGCTTTGCCCCATTACAGGACAGCCGGACTTCGGCGAGATAATAATAAAGTATATCCCGGATGTAAAAATGGTGGAGAGTAAAAGTCTGAAACTCTATCTCTTCAGTTTTCGCAATCATGGGGATTTCCATGAGGATTGTGTCAATATAATAATGAAAGACCTGATAAAGCTCATGAAGCCGCGCTATATAGAGGTTACGGGATTGTTTAAACCACGTGGCGGAATCAGTATCTTTCCTTTCGCAAACTATGGGAAAAAGGGTACGAAATATGAGCAGTTGGCAGAGCAACGCTTTGCCATGAAAGATTGACAGCAAAAAGTTTGTTGAGGCAAAAGGCTTATTTCCGAATCGTGGCTACGACATATTCCGAACGAGTCCCTATGCGGAATTTGCCGCCCCAAATGCCAAGACCGGAAGAAACGTAATATTGTGTGTGTCCTTTCGTCAGAGAACCGAATGCATCTTCGTATATCAACTCTGTAATCCAAGAGATAGGCCAAACCTGACCGTGGTGGGTGTGTCCACTGAATTGGAAGTCTATTCCCTGGCGTTCGGCTTGCTCTAGATGGTATGGCTGATGGTCAAGGAGGATTGTGAAGCGCCCTTCAAGTGGGGACTTCTTTACAATAGCGGCAAGATTTTTCCTGTGTGGGTTGCTGCGGTCGTCGCGTCCTATTATGTTTATGCCGCATGCAACGGCGATACTGTCACGCAGAAGGGTTATTCGTGCTTCTTTATAAAATCGTTCGGCAAGCTTGTCGCCACAATAGTATTCGTGATTGCCTAAGCAAGCGTAGACTGGAGCATTGAAACGCTTTAGCTCTTCAGCGTCATTGTCCTCGATAAGAGGGCGTAAACTCATGTCAATTATATCACCACCGATAAGAATGAGGTCCGGCTTCTCGGAGTTTATCATGTCAACCCAGCGATGCAGCTCGCTTCGGCGGTTGTGGTATCCAAGATGAAGGTCGCTGATAAGGACAATCTTTATGTCGCGTTTCAATTTCCCATTGGAGCTGAGCGTGAGAGGTTGCCGCACTTTATTCCTGTAGTTTATGTTGCCATATGTAAATATCGCTACCATGAATATAAGAATGGCCAATGAGGAATAAAGGTTAGAGTGCAGCCATTGGCGTGGAACGATATGGCATAAGCGTCCAAGATCCAGTGCGAGAAACAACATCACAAGGTACAGAAGCACAAATATGGCCGTATTTCCAACCTCATAGACTACAGAGGCAAGGCTGAGAGGCATGTGGTCTATGGTCTTTGAAAAATTAAGAAACATAGTGAAGAAAGCCATGACGAAAAGTGTTATCGTCAAACTTTTCCATACATTGCCCAAAGGTAATATTAACCAAATGTGCCACATGGCGTAGGCAAGTCCAGCAAAAGGCAACACTCCGAATACGATAGACCACATATATTTCATTTACTTTTTATGATAATTCTTGATCGTTTTACTGAAGGCAAAGGTACAACTGTTTTACAAGACAACTTGTATACAATTTACTGATTATTGTTCTTTAACAACGTACTAGGAGGTTGTTTATAGGTTCTTTTTAGGTCAAATCATTAATCCTACTTCTTTCTTTCGCTTTTTTTACATAATTTTGCAAAGGAATTCTAAATATAGCCTTCTCACAGCGTTAAAAGGCGAAAGAAGGAAACGGCAGATGATTTGATTCCTAGTAATAAAGAATTTGCATCTGTCTAGAACTAAAAAAATTACACGTTGAGTCTTTATTGGATACACGTTGAATTCTTAACATCAAAAAAGAAAAGCTATATGAACAAGAAAGTGGCTCTTTGTGGAGTACTACTTATGTCGTCAGTGTTGTATGGCGGCAACCTTTGGGCGAACCGCTTGCCGCAACATGTTACTCAAAAGAACACAGTGATAAAAGGGCATGTAACAGATTCATTTGGCGAGCCTATAATAGGGGCAACCGTACAGGAAATAGGTACGACAAAGGGTACTGTAACCAATGTCGACGGCAATTTTGAACTTGATGTCGAGGCAAATGCTCCTCTTCGCATTTCATATATAGGTTACAAGACTGTTAATATTGTAGCCTCTCAGGGCATGAACGTAATGATGGAAGACGACAATGCGCAGCTGGATGAGCTTGTTGTGGTTGGCTATGGACGTCAAAAGAAAGTAAACCTTACGGGAGCTGTTGCCAGTATAGACCTGGACAAAACACTTTCCTCACGTCCTGAGCAAGATGTGGCAAAGGCGCTGCAAGGCGCAGTGCCAGGACTCTCGGTGGTGAATAGCAATGGTGATATTGATTCGCAGCCAACTCTACGGATACGTGGGCTCGGAACGTTGTCAAATGGTCAGGCTTCTAGCCCACTAATAGTGGTAGATGGCGTGCCTATCGATGACTTGTCTATGATAAACGCCAATGATATAGCATCAATTTCTGTATTGAAGGATGCTGCCTCTTCGTCAATTTATGGAAGCCGGGCAGCTTTCGGTGTTATTCTCGTTACAACTAAACAAGCAGCCAAGGGAGACAAAGTTTCTGTGAAATACAACGGATATTTTGCCTGGGACAAAGCTACTATACTTCCCAGCTTTCCCGACGTGCCGACCCAACTTACAGCAGCGTTGCAAGCCAAGTCTAGGAAAGGAAGCGGTTCTGTGGAACTTTTCGGAATGTATTTTGACCAGTTGTTGCCATACGCTTTAAAATGGAAGGAACAGAATGGAGGCGGAAAAAAAGGCTATTCTCAGATGACCCCCTATGTGGATGATAATAATGTTGGTGACTATAGGTTTATAAACGGGCAGCCATACTATTATGCAGATTATGATATTGAAGGCATATGGTACGACAGTGCTGCTCCATCGTCAAGCCATGATATTTCTGTAAGCGGCTCAAGCGGCAGGACATCCTATTATGTTGACATGGGTTACAACTATAAACAGGATGTTATGAAAATAAATCCGGCAAAGCTTAACCGTTATAATCTTACGGTAAACTTGCGCTCTGACCTCACCGACTGGCTTACATTTGGCGTGCGCGCTAACTTTACTCGTCGTAGCATGAGCCGCGCAAATTCTTTCAGCAACATATACCAATATATATGGCGGTGGGGATCTTTCTTTGTTCCTTCGGGGTATATAGTTGGTGATGACGGTAAAACAGAAGATTATCGAATGCTTGCAATACAAAAGCAGGCGGCACGTATGACTTCAGAACACGACGTCTTACGTTTGAATGCATATGCTATAGCGCACATAACTAAGGATCTTACATTAAACGCCGACTATACATATCAAATAGACAACACGAATCTTAAATCAAGCAGCAACAGTGTATATGGAATGAACTGGAATGGAACAGCTCCTGTATACATTGTTCAGCCGTCAACTACCAATGCCACACGCGACAATAACAAGGCTAACCGTTGGACGGCAAACGCTTATCTTAACTATTCCCATAGTTGGAATAATCAACATAACTTGAATGTAATGATAGGCGTAAACGGAGAAAGTTACAAGTCTGACTATTTCTATGTGCGCCGTACGCAACTTTATGACGAGAGCTATCCGGAGTTGAACATGGCTTATGGCAGTTTAACGCAGGCAACAATAAATTCTTCAACAGGCGACCGCGCTACCGCCGGATATTTCAATAGAATAAACTACGATTACAAGGGGATATACTTAATCGAATTAAACGGACGCTATGACGGCAGCTCGCGCTTCCCGTCTGGCAACAAATGGGCTTTCTTCCCTTCTTTCTCTTTGGGATACCGCTTTACTGAGGAAAGATATTGGAATAACCTCCATGATTATATAAGCAACGGTAAACTTCGCTTCTCATACGGTGAGATTGGAAACGAGGCGGTGGGGGACAATATGTTTCTTTCAACGATATCGCAGATCGATCCCAGTAAGACCTATTGGATGGACGGTAGCGACACACGTGTTAATCAAATGGATATGCCTACATGGGTAGGTTCTACATTAACATGGGAGCGTATCAATACGACGGATGTCGGAATAGATCTTGGGTTTATGAACGACGAGTTGACGTTGACTTTCGACTGTTATCAGCGTATGACAAACGACATGCTTGCACCGGGCAAAGCTCTGCCAGGCACTGTCGGTGCTTCTGCCCCTTACACAAATGCTGGGCAACTGCGTACGCGGGGATGGGAACTCAGCTTAAACTGGCACAAACAATTCAATAAAGACTTTGGACTTTATGCGAATTTCAATATCGGTGACTCGAAATCAAAGATAACAAAGTGGAACAACGACTCTAAAATAATCGGTCATACAGGCGGAATCGTAACTGATTATAATGCTAAGATGTATGCCTACGAAGGAGAAACGTGGGGCGATATCTGGGGATTTGAAACAGAACGCTATTTTACGGAAGATGATTTCAACGGGCAAAACGCCGACGGTTCATGGAATTATAAAGAAGGTGTGGCCGACCAAACAGGTATACAAACTGACAATTTCGTTTACGGACCTGGGGATATAAAGTTCAAAGACTTAAACGGAGATGGAAAGATAGACGGCGGTGACGGAACATTGGACAATCATGGTGACTTGAAAGTTATTGGCAATACAATGCCTCGCTATGAATATAGCTTCCGCATAGGCGGCTCTTTCAAGGGCTTTGACCTTGACTTGTTTTTCCAAGGCGTAGGGAAACGTTCAATGTGGACACAGTCTTCTTTCGCTTTTCCTGAAATGCGTGAACCTGATTTGGCCATATATTCTAATCAAACAAGTTACAATGTATATGATCCTGCCAACGGTGTGGTGAATATTTCAGAGGCTAACGATTATCCTTGCCTTTATCCCGGAAACGAATATGCCGGCAATGTGTCAGCACTTGCGCCCATAGGCGGTTGTCATAACTATTATCCGCAAAGCAAATACTTGATAGACCTCTCTTATTTGCGCCTAAAGAGCGTAACATTAGGCTATACTATTCCGCAAAAGCTTACGCGTAAGGCTTATCTTGAAAAGGTTCGTTTTTATGCAAGCGTAAACAATTTATGTCTTTTGCACAATGGAGCACGTAATGTTCCTATAGATCCGGAAATGAACGACGGGCCTTCAGGAACGTATGGTTACGGCACTTGGGGGAGAACCTATCCGATAACTCGTTCATGGGCAATTGGCTTGCAAGTTAATTTCTAAACCAAGGCATACATCTTCCAAGGAATATTTAATATAAGTAGAGGAAAACGCATATCTTTTGATAGCGTGTCTAAATTATAAAGATGAGAAAAATGAAAAATAAAATATTGCTTTCTATTGGTACTGCGTTGTGCCTGCTTTGCAGTTGCAACGACATGTTGGATAAGGATCCGCGTGATACCTTTATTAATAACGATGTTTTCTGGAGCAATATCAATACAGTTGAAAGCTATACCAATAAGTTTTATGACAATTATATTGGCTATAGTCAGAACGGAAGCTACGGGTGGTTCTATTTCAAAAGTCTGACTGACGATCAGGGAAACTCCGGTTTTGACGATTGGACTTTCTCTTCTGTTCCCAGTACTTCTTCCTATTGGACAGACGGATTTAAGGAAGTGCGTCGTGCAAATTATGTGATTCAAAACATAAAATCCTCGTCAATGTCCGAAAACAGCAAGACTTATTATACAGCTGTCGCACGGCTAAACCGAGCTTGGCAGTACTATCAGTTGGTGAGAGAGTATGGCGACGTTGAATGGTTGAGCGAAGTCATAACCAATCCCGACGATGCTCATGTTTATGGCGAGCGTACAGATCGTGATGTTGTTATGGATTCTGTGCTTAACGACTTGGACTATGCCATCGCACACCTCGGAAATGTGTCAGACAAGACGAAGTGGAGCAAGCACATGGCTTTGGCTATGAAGAGTGATGTGTGTCTGTATGAGGGGACTTTCTCAAAGTACAGAACAGAAGAAGACAACGGTAAGAAAGCAGACATGGCTCGCTTCTCGCGTTATTTGCAGGCTGCAGCTGACGCTTCAGACGCACTGATAAATTCAGGCGAGTATAGTTTGACAAAGACGTATGGCGAAGTCTATAACTCAATCTCTCTTGGTTCTGGCACGGAAACGATATTCTATAGAAATTACGCAAAGGACATGGTTATGCATGGCCTTATTGCATATACAAGTAGCTCCGCGGAGCAATGGGGGATAACAAAGGATGCTTTTGATGCTTTTCTCTTTGTTGATGGAAAGCCTTTGGCTACGACTTCACTCAATAAGAGCGATAAGGCTGTCAAAAATGCGCACGGTGACTATTCAATAAGCAGTATTCTTGCTGTAAGAGACAAGCGCCTTTCTGTGTTGGTCGACTCAATTGTATGTTTTAATGGACACGGATGGACGCGAGTCAATGAAGAAGGCATTGCAGATGGCGTTCCCATGACATCATCTACAGGCTATACCATAAGAAAATATGATAATCTTAGTCTTGACAGATACTATCGAATAAATACAACCACGGGGTACACGGATGCTCCGCTTTATTGGTATGCGGTGATATTGCTGAACAATGCGGAAGCAAAAGCTGAGCTTGGCACAATCTCACAGGCGGACCTCGACAACACGGTTAACTTGCTTCAAAAACGTGCCGGGCTTCCGGGAATATCGCTAGAGCCTGCTGCTGACCCTGCAAACAATATGAATATAGACAATTTGCTGTGGGAGATACGTCGTTGTCGCCGTTGCGAATTGATGACCGATAACTGGTATCGCTACTGGGATCTTGTGCGCTGGCATCAGCTGGACAAATTGGATACTGAAAATAACCCCACAATCAACCTAGGAGCAAATCTTTCGAATGTCAATGACATAGCCGTAAACGTAAATCAGGAAAAATACATGGTTGTATGTACCAAATCGAGGAAATATGACAAGAAGCATTATCTTTTCCCTGTTCCAACCAATGAACTTAACCTCAATGCGAAGAATAAACAGAATCAAGGCTGGTGAGAAGAGTGCATGAAACCTTAGTGATGAAATAGTTAAATAAAACATAAAATGCAAGGTCGTAGCCTGTATTCTATTGAAAAAGCGTAATTTTGCAATCTATTTTATTCGATGGAAAATGTTTTATTGACAGGATATGTCGCATACAAAACGATAAAGTGAGAAAGAAATCCACTATATTCCTATTATTTTTTTCTTTCCTTTTCATTGTGGCAAGTGCTGATATGCCGATGATGAGGAAGGATAAAAGACAGAAAAAGGGAACTGACACATTGGCTTTGGCAGACACGTTGGAGCTAGATACGCTATTGCGGAAAATGAAGGGCAACGAACCGGATACTACTCTTATGGATTCGTTGGCGCTTGCCATATATCATCACAATAAGCAGATTGACGATTCGATACGGCTTGACAGCATAAACAGGTCAAAGTCAACGGGAGTTGATGCGCCTGTAAACTTCTCTGCAATTGACTCCATGGTATATCGTGCTTCCGATAAGCTGGCTTTTCTTTATGGTAACTCAAAGGTTGATTACCAAAACATGAACCTTTCCAGTGCAGACATAACGATGAGTATGGACAGTAGCCTTGTTCATGCTACAGGTGCGCGCGACACTTCAGGTACACTTCAAGGGCGTCCCGTGTTCAAAATGGGTGAGACGCAATATGAGAGTGATACAATAGCTTTTAATTTTAAGACGAAAAAAGGATTTATCAACAATGTCTATACCGAGCAGCAAGATGGTTATCTGACGAGTCAACATTCCAAACGAAACGACAAGGGAGAACTTTTTCTTGAGCATGGCAGATATACAACCTGTGATGCAGAGCATCCTGATTTCTACATAGCTTTGTCTAGAGCAAAAGTGCGTCCGGGCAAGGACGTAGTGTTCGGGCCTGCGTATCTGGTCGTTGCGGATGTACCATTGCCGCTTGCCGTTCCATATGGTTTTTTCCCCTTCTCAAAAAGCTATTCCAGCGGTTTTATAATGCCGACTTACGGTGACGAGAGCGCACGCGGGTTCTATTTGCGCGATGGTGGCTACTACTTTGCCATCAATGACAATTGGGATTTGAAGTTGCTTGGCGAGATTTATACAAAGGGCTCGTGGGGAGTCTCGGCAGCAAGCAACTACCGTAAGCGTTATAAATACAGCGGAAGCTTCTTCTTTAGCTACCAGGATACGAAAAATGGTGACAAGGGCATGCCTGATTTTACTGAGCAGGAAAGCTTCAAAATACAATGGAGTCATCGGCAGGACGGTAAGGCCAACCCATACAGTTCCCTTTCGGCAAGCGTGAACTTCGCTACGTCTAGTTATGAGCGCAACAACCTTACAAGCATGTATAACCCGCAGTCGCTCACGCAGAGTACGCGTACTTCGAGTGTTAGTTGGAGCACAACGTTCTCAAGTATAGGCATGTCTCTCAGCGGAACAGCCAATTTGAGCCAAAACATGCGCGACTCAACGCTTGCCATCACTTTGCCTGATTTGAATATATCCATAAGCCGTTTCTATCCGTTCAAGCGCAAGCGTATGGTTGGCAAGGAAAGATGGTATGAAAAAATATCCATGAGCTATACGGGAAGTCTTAGAAACTCTATTGATACAAAGGAAGACAAGCTCTTTAAATCTAATCTTATAAAAGATTGGCGCAATGGAATGCAGCATAGTATTCCTATCAATGGAAACTTTACGCTGTTTAACTATATAAATGTAAATCCGCAGATAAGTTTCACAGACAGGATGTATACTAACAAGGTGTTGCAGAGTTGGGACGAACAGACACAGACTGTTGTGCGCGACACCACTCATGGCTTCTACAATGTCTATAATTGGTCGCTTAGTGTCAGCGCCTCGACGAAGCTTTACGGCTTCTGGATTCCCAATAAGAAAATATTTGGTGACAAAATCCAGGCTATACGCCATGTCATAACTCCGCAAGTTTCATATAGCTACGCTCCTGACTTTGGCTCAAGCCGGTATGGTTATTATCAAACTTACCAGAAAACGGACGCACAAGGGAATGTGACATTGGAAACATATTCTCCGTTCCAAAATGCTCTCTTTGGCGTTCCCGGCCGTGGACGTACAGGAAGTGTATCCATGTCGCTCTCCAATAACATAGAAATGAAGGTGAAATCAGACAAGGATTCCACTGGTTTCAAAAAGTTAAGCATCATTGACGAACTTGGAGCCAGTATGTCTTACAACATGGCGGCGAAGGAAAAGAAGTGGAGCGACCTTACAATGAACATACGTTTAAAGTGGTGGAAGAACTATACCTTCAACATGACGGCTGTATTTGCCACATATGCTTATGAGCTTGACGCAAATGGCAATCCTTATGTTGGCAACCATACAGAGTGGGGCAAAGGGCGTTTCGGACGTTTCCAGGGCATGTCGCAAAATATTTCCTATACCCTTAATCCCGAAAAGATAAAGAAGCTCTTTGGCGGGGGCAGCAAAGAAGATGAAGCAGACACGAAAAAGGATGATGACGATACGGGCGTAGAGACCAATGTTGACGATGATATGGTAAAAGCCCAGAATGGGGCAAAACGTTCCGCCTCGGCAAAGGCAGAAACAGACGCCGATGGTTATATGAAATTCTCCATGCCTTGGTCGGTAACTTTCGGCTATGGTATTACTATGCGTGAGAATACGGGAGGAAAGTTTAACAAAAAGACGATGCGTTACCCCTATAAATTTACGCAAACGCTTAATTTCAGCGGAAATATCCGCATCAGCGACGGCTGGAATATAAGCTTTTCTTCGGGTTATGACTTTGAAGAGCACGACCTTTCAATGACCACAGCTTCTTTACAGCGCGACCTTCATTGCTTTAGCATGAGCTGTTCCGTGGTCTTGGCCCCATATACGTCGTATAATTTCTCTTTCCGTTGTAACGCTTCTACGCTTACTGATGCGTTGAAATACGACAAGCGCAGCGGATATAGCAACGCAGTTCAATGGTATTAGTACAGAGATGCAATTTCCTTGACTTTGCCAATCTATATATAATAATGTAGCGTTAGTGGCAAAACAAAAGTGATATTAGGGATTTAGTTTGACAATAATGAAGGGACATCTTACGCAAGTTCTTTGACTTGGCTTAAGATGTCCCTTCTTATTTTACGTCATCCGAATAATGTCATGGCTTGTATAGTAATTGGACTGAACACTTCAGACCTTTCAAAAGCCAAGGATTTTATATAGAGATGTTTCGGTATAATTGAGTTATTCAAAGTAGTAAAGGAAAGTTGCCACTCCTTCAAGAGCTTTCTTGCCAGTTTCTTTTATTTCTATGCGGAATTTTATCTCAGCCTTGGTTACTCCGCGTAGATTGGCTATGGATTGCAAGTCAGTTACAAGCCTTATGCTTTCGCCCGACTTTACTGCCTGTCCGAATTTCATCTTGTCCATACCATAGTTAACCATCATCTTCAGGTTATTTACCTGAATTATCTGGTTCCACAGGTAGGGAAGCATAGACAGAGTCAGATAGCCGTGAGCTATAGTCGTCTTGTATGGACTTTCATTCTTCGCTTTTTCAGTGTCAACGTGTATCCACTGGTGGTCGAGTGTCGCATCGGCAAACATGTTGATGCGCTCCTGTGACAGTTCAACGTAGTCTGATGTTCCGAGATTCTTGCCCAGATAGGCTGCAAACTCGTCGTAGTTGTTAATTGTAAGTTTTGCCATAGTTGTCAGTTGTTATAGTCATTTTTTGTTATAGTCACTTCATATAGTATCTTGTCCTTCTGTTTTGTAGAGTGAAACGTGTAGGCAAAATTGTAGCCCGCCTCTTTGTATGGACGTATTGATGTAGTGCCTTTCAGATTACTAACCATGTCTTTCTTAATCTCCGTCTCACTAATGGCAGTGGTGTCTGCCCTTCCGCTCAGCGAGAGATAGTAATGCAGGGTGAGAGTCTGTTTGTTGAAAACCAAACTGTCTGTCGTTATCTCGTCAGATATTCTCACCGGACAATTTTTCTTTGTGTATTCTTCCGCTTCGCGTGCGGCGCGGTCTTCAAGACTCTCTTGGCATGATGCAAGGCATAGCGCAGCCGTGGCTAAAGTTATTATTGTTTTCTTTATTGTCATATAGCTGTCGTTTGTTATAAACCAACGTGCAAAATTACTAAGAAAAAAGTTTATTGCGGCTCTTGCACAGGATTTTTTGTCGTTTCCCCGTGGCGATGCATTTGAAACCCCGTGGCCTTGCATTAAAGAGTGTGCGGCCTAGAGAATGTAAGTAAGGCTTTTGTAATATTCACTTAATATTATTGTAACATGGAATACACCTATGCTATGAACTAAACTGACTAATTTTGCAACACAAATTTATTATGATGTTATGAATGATGTGAAAAAATCAAAGGTACTCGATTTGCGGAAGAACTTGAAACCGGGAAAGAAACTTGAACAATTGGTATTAGATTATGCGGTAAGGAAAACGGCCGGATGCCGGGAAGACCTGCATGGAGTTTTTTATTCGAAGAACGGTCGCCACGTTGTTATGGCTTCAAAAAGTCTTAGTGGGCGTTACACTGTCTGCGAAGGGACAAGAGAAATAGATGGAGATGCTTTTTGGGGATGCGCGTATCTTGAAGAGATTCTGTTGCCTGAAGGGTTGGAAGTGATCGGACATGAGGCTTTCGGACGTTGCATTTCTCTTCGTAGGCTGGAGTTGCCGGCTACAATCAGAAAAATCGGTGCGAATCCGTTTGTGGGTTTGGGTAACATTTGTGTGGAAAGCCGTTCAAAGGAATTTGTTTACGACGGGAAAGCCGTTTATTCCGAAGGAGGAAAATGTCTTGTTTCATTCATTTCTGACGATAGTGTTTTTGTTGTGCCGGAAGGAGTTGAAGAAATCGGTGACAAAGCGTTCTTTGGGAAGAAAAATCTTCGTTGGATAACCCTTCCTAAATCGCTGAAGGTTATTGGTGATCAGGCTTTCTTTGATTGTGATAGCCTGCGGAGCGTGTCTATACCGGAACATGTTGAGGCAGTAGGGGCGTGCGCTTTCGGTGATAGCGAAATGCTTCGTGATGTAGAATTCGAGGGTGTGCCGGATAAAATCAAACGTAGCATGCTGGTTGGATGTGACAATATTCACTCTATAACTGTGCCGGCAGGGAGCATAGGAAATTTCAAAAAGCTCGTAAAGGATTTCGATGACAGAGTGGAGGAACGTCCTTCAGAAAATGACGCTTCTGCGGAAAACAAAGACGAACTTGAGAAAAGTGCCAAATCAGAGAAAAAAAGCAAGAA
>CAVAAS010000019.1:0-56384 GCA_963586715.1 Barnesiella intestinihominis | reverse complement strand
TCACTCCGGCGGATTTATCTTTAAAAGTGCTATTCGCCGTTCGCGGTAACGAAAGGGGAAATGGTGTTTTGGATGTGGGGAGACTGGTATTAGCGCGCACGCGGGTGATTATTTAAGCGCGGGGAAAAATATTACCTTGCGGGGGATTGGGAGAAGGGCGCGGGGGAGAAAACGCACTATTGCAGGATTAGAAAGACAAAAGAATGCCTTTCAAATAAAAACAATAAGTAAAGGAATCCTCATATAACAACAGAAACAGTAGGAACTAATATCCAATTACTGTTTCTATTTCTTCAATCGAAATGAATTCTCTATACTAGCCAATTCATCTTGAAAGTTTTTATCAACAGATAGACGCTTTTCTATTTTTGAACAACTATGAATAACCGTTGAATGATCGCGCCCGCCAAGTAATTTTCCGATACGTGACGCAGGCATCTTCGTATATTTTTGTGCAAGATACATAGATATCTGCCTAGCCTCAACATATTCACGCTTACGGCTACGGCCATTTACGGCTGCAGGAGAAACCGAGAAATGCTTGCAAACAGTGTCAAGTATATCATCAATAGTGAGTGGATTGTCATCTATCTTTACTGCACGCTTTAAAACACGCTCTGCCAACCGCATGTCAATATTACTGTTGTAAACAATTGAATATGCCATCAAAGAGCTAATCATGCCTTCAAGATAGCGTACACTCCCACTAGCTGTCTGTGCTATGTACATTACAACATCGTTAGGAATGCGCAATCCATCACGTTTAATTTTGTTTTGTAGAATTTCAGCACAAAGTTCTACATTTGGTTTCTCAAGCTCAGCGATTAATCCACAACTGAAACGCGTCAGAAGTCTATCGCTCATCCCCTTCAGATCTACCGGTGGACGGTCGCTAGCAAGAATTATTCTCTTTCCATTCATAAAGAGATGATTGAAGATATGGAAAAATGTCTCTTGAGTTTTCACTGCAGAAGTCCATTCTTGAATATCGTCTACTATCAACATGTCTATTGTTTGATAGAAATTTATGAAAGCATTGACCGCATTATTGCTGACCGCACTAGTATACTGCACCTGGAAAAGTCGTGCACTTATATACAATACTCTTTTATCTGGATAGGTTTGCTTTGTCAACACACCAATCGCATTGATAAGATGGGTCTTTCCGCACCCAGAAGGGCCGAATACGAACATCGGGTTAAACTGCGATGTATTTGGGTGTTCAGCGATTGACTGTCCAATTGAACGAGGCAATTTGTTGCTTGCCCCCTCAAAATAATTATTGAATGTCAAATGTGGATTCAACTGAGAGGGGATCTGCTGTTGGGGCATCGCATCAAAAGGAGTAGAAGGTTGATTTCCGGAGGTACGTTTAGGCTGCCTCTCATTTATTCCTGCTGGAGGATCAGACGAGAGAATCTGCGCCAAATTATTTGTTTTGTCAGTAACTACGCGATAAGAAAGGTTTATATTTTTACCAAAAGTGCATGGCAGTACCTTTGCCAACAAATCAAGAAAGTTCTGTTCCAAGTACTCATAAATGTATGGACTCGGAACTTGCAGCAACAACGTGTTTGTTTCCTTCTTGAAGCATTCGAACACGATTGGCTTGAACCATGCATTGAATTGTTGTTCTGTGACTTTTTCCTTTATGAGCAAAAGGCTTTTGTCCCAAAGAGCACTGGGATTCTCAGTCATAATACGCAGTTATCGATTTTGTCTTCCGACGTGGTTACTTTCTGTTTTTCGCTAATTTTCCCTTGCTTTTTACGAGCGAAATGGGAAAAGTGCTGCAAATTTCGCAAAAAAAAACGGATTTAACAAATGACGAATATTCTATTTTTGAAACAACTTTGTAAAGTTCTTTATTTGTGAAACTTATATGTTTTATACAAAAAGTCCGTCCTTTGAAAATGTAATTCAATGGACGGAGATTATGGTTGGTCTGCCTTTAATGGCATATTTGCGTGGATTTATTTATCTTTCTTCCCGAAGAGAGAGAAATGAACATAGCGCTTCGGGTGTGATTTTAGGTCTATAAGTAACGAGTCAGCCGACTTAACTGTTGAATTCAGGTTATAGTATAGGTTTGGATCACGCATGAGCAATCCGAGAGAGCCTTTATTGTTATTAAGTTGGTCTGTGAATTGCTGTACATTTGTAAGCGTAGCATCAACCTTACTCATAGTTCCTTGAAGATCTATGTTGTCAAGTTTTGTTGTTATAGATTCAGCATTACCCATGACGTTGTCTGCCTTATTAAGCACCCCCGGCATCTTGTTATTAAGCAACCCAAGTAGCGAATTCAATTCCTTTGAGGATGTCGTAAGATTTCCCGTAATATTCTCTATATTGTGAAGGGAGTTAGACAACGCAGGGTCAGCCAGCAAGGTATTTACACTTGCCAATATCGAATCCAATTTAGGGAGCATCTGCTGGACAATAGGTATAAGGTCTTTCATTTGTCCTACGGCACCATCATTAATCCCCCCGACTATTGTTTCTCCAGGATTAACTCTCTCTCGCATGTTTGTGGCAAGTAGCAGATTTACCTTAACATTGCCCATCAGATCGCTGACAATTTCTGCACTACTTCCCTTTGGAATTCTCATTTCGGGGTCGATATCCACCTCTGCTACAATGTCCTTTGAATGAGAATAGTCGTAGTCAATCCCCCTAACAACACCGATTTTGTATCCGTCGGCGTAGATAGGACATGACGAAGACAGCCCACTTATGTCTTTGAAAGATATATAATATCTCTGTGCAGACGAAAAAAGATTTAACCCTTTAAGGAAGTTCATTCCAAGAAAAAGCACCACTAATGCCGCAACTGCTACAATGGCGATTTTAACTTCTTTGGTAAAATATTTCATTCTATAGTCTTTATTATTTATTTTTTCTAAATTGCCGTATGGCTTCGTTTATATTAATTTTCTGCCCGCCCTTGAATGCTATAACAAAGCACCCTGGGAATTTTTCACTTAGGGAAATGCGCAATTTGTTTACTTCATTATAATTTTCTGATTCTCCGACAGTATATTTGTACATTCCCCCTTCTTCATATCTTCCCACATTTGCTATATCTTTAAACTTAGTACTTTTTGAAGACAGAGGCGTATTGCTAGCGAGAATCTGCACCTTAAATATCGGTCTTCCTTCAATAGTTGATGAATTACAACCCGCACTAGTAGTTGCTTGACTAGCAGCATAACTCGTTTCAGACTTTACAGATATACGTTCTATAGACTTGTCTTTCTTTTCTGTCTTTTTCTGAGTATTTTCTTCCGCAGCAGAACTTTTAGGTAGAATATTAGGAATTTGCACCGTCTCCTGCGCTGTTGCCTCATAAGGAACAGTATATCCCAAATAATTGTTGCTCTTGTATTTTACAAAAGCGTTGTAAATTCCATTAGCAATATTATCTATGGCAGTTTCGTCATTCAAGAGCTTTTCCTCATCTGGTGTAGTTATAAAACCTAATTCTATCAAACAGGCAGGCATAGACGTTTCCCTTAAGACAAGAAAGACGTCCTGCTTAACTCCTTTATTCGGCCTTCCTGCCGTCTCGCAGACATTTTTTTGCACAAGTTGAGCCAATTCAACGCTTTTTGCCATATTCTTATCATGTATAAACTCAAACATTATGGCACTTTCAGGAGAATTCGGGTCGTAACCTTCATAGTGTTGCTTATAGTCACTTTCATAAGTGATTACAGCATTCTCGCGTTGTGCTGCGCTAAGTTTCTCATCAGAACGACGCATTCCCATTGTATATGTTTCAAGCCCACGCGCCACACGACCTGCGGGCAAGGCATTTGTGTGTATAGAAACAAAAACATCTGCGTGATTCTTGTTTGCTATGTCCGCACGCT
Source organism: Barnesiella intestinihominis (assembly GCA_963586715.1). Classification (GTDB taxonomy): domain Bacteria; phylum Bacteroidota; class Bacteroidia; order Bacteroidales; family Bacteroidaceae; genus Prevotella. The sequence continues at coordinate 52,509 of CAVAAS010000019.1, read as the reverse complement.
TGTGCAATGGAATAAAGACATCAGCCTTACGGGTATATATTACTTTGACATCAGGACAATTTTTCTCAACATATTTACCAAAAGCCAAAGCCACATTAAGATTTATGTTCTTTTCACTAGAAAAACTGCCTCTAGCACCAGCATCATGCCCACCATGTCCTGCATCTATGACCAAAACAAATTTATCAGCGAAAGCGAAAGCCACCGCCAATACGAGTAAGATAGCAAGTATGCTGATACGTTTTGTTATATTGTGTCTGTTTTCAATCACCATTGCAAATGTAGCTAAAGTTTTGTTTTTCAACAACGATCCGGTTTTGCCGACATCTATTTACTGCCGTTTTTAGTCATTTATAAAGTATAACTGAACACCGGCACCGCTACAATCCGCCTTCATAGGAGGATTCACTTTCATAACATTCACCATCAGCTTCCTTATCTTTGGCATTTCCTTCAATAGCCTCTTGCCAATCCTTCCTGCCACATACTCTATGAGTTTTGACGGTATTGCCATTTCTTCCTGTACGATGGAATAAACATCAGCATAGTTAAGAGTTGTTTGCACATCATCAGTAGCCATCGCTTCCTCAAGTGGATATTCTGCTTCAAGCGAAACCCGAAACTCTGCCCCCACTGTTGTTTCTTGCGCCAATACGCCATGACGGGCATAAAAGCGCATATCTTTGATATAAACTTTTCCTGTATGCAGTTTCATCCTTTCTTTTCTTATCCACATCTTGACGCCCCACAATTTTTACAGATTAGGCATCCCTCTTGATATACTAGAGTTTCATGTCCGCAAACGGGGCATTTCTGTCCCTTTGCCTCAGTACCATCAGCCACATATTTCTTCAATGCACGCTCAACTCCGATTTTCCATGTGTTAATACTTTGGCCATCCATTTGAAGCGAGCCTACAAGCTTTATAACATTCGCTATCGGCATACGATATCTAAGCACTCCTGAAATAAGTTTGGCATAGTTCCAATATTCTGGATTGAACTTTTCACTCAATCCTTCCACTGTAGTTTTATATCCACGCTTGTTTTCAAACTGAAAATCATAACGCTTTTTTCCGGAGGCATCCGTTTTCTTTATAATCTTACCCTTAGTAACAGTCTTTGGCAATACAATACCCTCTTCATCGTCTTGCAAGCCTGTGAATATTTCATAAGGATAACCATCAAGCAAGCCAACGAATGCTACCCATTTTTCCTTATTGTTCTGAAATCTTACCACATCACATTCAAGTTCAGAGGGACGAATTTCTGTAACCTGCGGTGGTTCACATACATGTATATGCTCTTTCCTTTCAGTTTCTTTTTTCTTTTTGTCTTTCTTTTCTACGGCTATCATAACTCCAGAACGCGAACCATCACGATAGACAGTGCATCCTTTACATCCGGATTTCCAAGCCTCAACATAAAGTTTATTAACGAGCTGTTCATCTACACTGTTCGGAAGATTTATAGTAACGCTGATACTATGGTCAACCCACTTCTGTATTGCCCCTTGCATTCTTACCTTCATGAGCCAATCTACATCGTTTGCTGTAGCCTTACAGTATGGTGATATTGCAACAAGTTGGTCAAGTTCTTCTTGCGAATACTTCTTTTCCGTATCAATACCGTTTACTTTCATCCATTCTATGAACTTGTGATGAAACACTATGTATTCTTCAAAGGAATCGTCACTCTCGTCAACAAAGTCCACATGTACCCCTTCATCATTGGGGTTGACCTTACGCCTACGTTTATAAACAGGCATGAATACAGGTTCTATGCCGCTTGTTGTCTGTGTCATCAAGCTCGTTGTACCGGTAGGAGCTATAGTCAAACAAGCGATATTCCTACGTCCGTATTTCAGCATATCAGCATAAAGTTTTTCATCAGCTTCACGCAGACGCACAATGAAAGGATTGTTCTTTTCACATTCTGCGTCATAAATAGCGAAGGCTCCGCGTTCTTTTGCCATCTCCACAGAAGAACGATATGCCGCAAGAGCCAATGATTTATGGACCTTAACAGAGAAATCCGTTGCTTCCTGTGTTCCATACCTCATATTCATAGCAGCAATCATGTCTCCCTCTGCCGTTATGCCTACACCCGTGCGGCGTCCAAGTCCGCTTTTGTGCTTTATTTTATTCCAAAGGTTAAGTTCTGTAGCCTTTACATCATCTGCTTGTGGATCAGTCTTTACTTTTTCTATTATTTTGTCTATTTTTTCAAGCTCCATATCCACAATATCATCCATAATACGCTGCGCTATGTGTACATGCTTATCGAACAGTTCAAAATCAAAGTGAGCCTTTGGTGTAAAAGGATTGACAACATATGAATAAAGGTTTACCGACAAGAGTCGACAAGAGTCATAAGGACAAAGTGGTATTTCTCCACAAGGATTTGTAGAAACCGTTCTAAAGCCTAGATCAGCGTAACAGTCTGGTATACTTTCACGCAAGATAGTATCCCAAAACAATACTCCAGGCTCTGCACTTTTCCAAGCATTATGCACAATTTTCCCCCACAACTTCCTTGCGTCAACAGCTTTTTTAGTCAAAGGATTCTGACTATCAACAGGGAATTGCTGCACATATTCCTGTCCATCAATAGCAGCTTTCATAAACTCATCGTCTATTTTCACAGAGACATTCGCCCCTGTAATTTTTCCTTCCTGCATCTTTGCATCTATGAAAGCCTCGCTATCAGGATGCTTTATACTAATGGACAACATCAGTGCGCCACGTCGCCCATCTTGGGCTACTTCACGTGTAGAATTACTATAACGCTCCATAAAAGGTACTACCCCCGTTGAAGTAAGCGCAGAATTGTTTACTGGTGACCCCTTGGGGCGAAGCTGAGAAAGATCGTGCCCTACTCCACCACGCCTCTTCATAAGCTGCACCTGTTCTTCATCCATAAGCATTACAGCACCATAGGAATCTGCGTCACCATCAAGACCAATAACGAAGCAGTTGGAAAGCGATGCAACTTGATGGTTATTTCCTATTCCAGTCATAGGGCTTCCAGCAGGAACGATATATTTAAAATGGTCAAGAAGCTCAAAAATTTCTTCTTCTGCAATAGGATTGGCATAGTTTGATTCGATACGCGCTATTTCCTTTGCCAATCGGTGGTGCATATCTGTTGGTGACAGTTCATAAATATGTCCGGAACTATCTTTCATTGCATATTTATTTGCCCAAACACGGGCTGCCAACTCATCGCCGTCGAAATATTCTTTTGCGGCCTTAAATACCTCATCAAAAGTATATGTCTTATCCATTTGCACTTATATATATCTTACTTATTTATATTTTCTGTATAATAGATTGCTTGTCTTTTGCGAATTGCAAAGATAACGAAAAAAAAACTATTAAGGAAATTTAAGTTTCTCTTTTTAATTTACACTAATCTTAGTCTTCAACGTTTATAGCAACAAGTTAAGAGAGAATTAAAAATATAGTTCGAATAAGAAAAACATTCCCGACAGGAACCAAACCAATATTTTTTGCTTTTCAATACCCAAGTCGCTGCAGCGTTTCTTCCGCATCAGGCACAACAGACGGTGCCGCAGAATTATCATATACCTTGCAATTATCAAAAGGATTAGGAAGATTGGCATTGCAACGATAACCATTCTTGATCATAAACAGTAGAGACATGTCTGCACGGTTCGTGAATATTCCATCAAATAAGACAGTTGTAGATGTGGGAGAACTGAAAATAGTATTAACCGTTGGGGGCACTTTTACATTAAGCAAATCGTCATATTCTGTTGGCAGCGCTGTACTGTCGCGTCCCGTATACCTTTCCATCTGTTCTACCGAGTCAAACGTATAAGGATGGTTTAACATTCCTGATCGACGCACCAGATACGCTTGCCAAGGACTATCCAGTTCCTCATAGTTGTTTGGGGCGCCTGATATTGATGGTCCTATGATGTGTGCTCCATTATCCCGTCCTTCTTTTATCACCTCCACATAGCGCGAAGGTGTTTCGTACTTCACCGCTGTTGAATCATTCTTCTTCCATAACAAATAGCACATGGGAACTTTTCCTTGAAATACCTGATAAGCCTTTTTTAATGCATCTAAAGAGAACGTCTGCATTAGTACCTTTCCTTTGGTGTTTCCGACATTAACTTTTCCATCCTTGTAAAAAGGTGCTTCAGCAGGCGGAGACGTTATTATATTCCAATTATTTTCTGCGAGAAGGTTGTAGACTCTCACCTCCATGTCTTCGGGATTAAGTGATGGCTTCTTGAATTCTATGTAAATGCCTGGGCGATTTCCTGTGTCCTGTGGGTCATCCACATAGGCTTGAGCAAAATCATATTCAACAAAGTCCATATATTTTGGTGCATAGCTATAAGTCACGCTGCTATCGTCGTACTTAACCGTCTTTTTCTCCGCACTATATATTTGGCCTAAAGTCATATTCTTATAAAGGTCCTTAATCTTATAAGTCAAGACTCTTTCACCATTAGCGTCACGACGTAGCAGTTTTCCACGTGCATAAGCCATTTGATCCTGCAATGCCGAAACATAAAGATGTATACCTCCATCAGAAGAAAAAGACTGGCGCGCTTGTTGTGGACAAGCCTTGTTAAACCAACTTCCTGCATCCAGCGCCAACAACTCATGATAGAAATACGATGAAGTACAATAGGGCACGAAATCAGCTTTATCCCTGCGACACTGTGCTTCTATGTCTTCGTCAGAAAAATGTTGTGAACCATCTGGATTACGAAAACTGCGATAGAAGTCTGCACGCGATGCCGGCATACTGTCTGCATAAACGTCATCTATATTAGTCGTTCGCCTCAAACTCTCATCATGATTAGCCAAGACAATTCCATCTTTTGAAGACTGAAGATCCGATTCCAAATAGTCTACTCCCATTTCACGCGCCCAACGCCATGCTGCCTCCGTTTCTTCTGGTGCCCAGTATGTAGACCCTCTATGAGCAATGACAGCATAGAGCGGAACATAATCACGGACTTTTGCCATCTCATCAGAAATGCGTGACACCTCAACATGCCTAGCAGCTAATTCTGAAAGAGCGTCATCATCAGAACAAGAAATAAGAATTGGGAAAAAGAATCCACTTACAAGAATTACAGAAAAAAGACTTTTCAACATACTGAAATAGTTTATATATTGCTATCCTCCCCTATCGTAACGTTTTTAAGGTGGGCTCTATAAATTACCACAGTAAATCCATCTGACAAAGCTAATTTATTGAATCCACCTTAAACGACATTGAATCCGATTTTTCATAGAGATTTAAAGAGAAACACTCTCTATACGCAGTTTCATCAGTCCCGCAGGTACGCGAACTTCTACTATATCGCCAGGTTTCTTTGAGAGTAAAGCCATTGCTATAGGGGACTTTATAGATATTTTTGCCTCACTTATATTTGCCTCATGCGGACTTACGATAGTATATTCCATTCTACGGTTGTTGGCAAGATTAGTTATCCCCACCCGACTCAGCAAGCCTACACTATCGTCATTTAGTCTTGACTTGTCTATAACACGGGCATTTTCGAGAACTCTCTGTTTGAAACGGATTCGTCCCAATATCCGTCCTTGCTCCCGCTTAGCTGCATGATATTCAAAATTCTCGCTCAAATCCCCCTTGTCCCGTGCTTCAGCTATAGCCTCTCGCACTTGAGGCAGATCGACGCTCTCTAGTTGATGCAATTCGGCCACTAATTTGTCGTAGCCCTCCTGTGACATATATTCCATACTATGTGTGTTTTGACTCTTTATTGTAACTTGCCTATGAGAAACTATTCATTGCCTCTTCAGCCATTTATGGCGAGCAAAATTATGAAAAAAATGCGAGACTGGAGTCTCGTTCTGTGAAAAAGCTGAGTACTGCCAACTACATTAAACAACATAGCGAATAACTTATCCTGAAGCTCCCAAAGAAAAAGAACCGGGAACCATACGCTAAAGGATATGATTTCCAGTTCTTCTTTTGTATAAAATTTATAGTTTTTTTGACTAGACAAATGGTCTAACCATTTTTATAGTTCTTGCCTCTGTAAAAAGTGCGCTAACATCTTATGGTTGTGATACGGGGCGAACAGGGCACCCATTTGAGCGCAAATAATCTCCCGTGCTCGCATCACCTCTTATTATATATGCCATGTATTTGCTAAAGCCTTGAGCACAATCCGGTTCACTTGTCCAATAGTTTCCGCGGATCCCAGCATTAGCATATTCAGTTCCTATATAATAACCCGCTGCTGGAAGGAATATTGTATTTCCGTTTTTCCCTTTAAACAAATACCCCGTTTGGTCTTTCCCTTCTGAGTTAGTTTGTGTTGTCCAAACCGACTCACAGTTTTCAAACAACTCGTTGAAATCGTCAGATCTTGGCATGCGATAAGCACTACCACACACTTGAGTTGCTACGTCATCCTCCGCTACGAGTATTGTATCTTTCGTATATTCCTTACCATACCACACGCTAGTTTCATAACTATAGTCTTTCTTTGTTGACGTCTCCCCCCAAGCATAAAAGTCACCTGTGTCGGCAGGCAGTGTTGCCCCGACATTGGTTTCTGACCATAAAATACCGCTAGGCAATCCCAAGTCTACTAGTTTATAAGGTTTTTCTGCGAAGTTGACGGAATCAACGGCAGAAGTTTCATAAGTAGCTATGACTTTGCCATCTTTCCATATCTGCATAACTTTTTGTGCCGAAGCAGTTGAAAATTGCGCTGCAATAACTATGCAGCATAAAAGTGTAAATATTCTGCGCATAAGGCTATATAACATTTAGGTTTTACGCTTTGTTTATAATTCTCTTTTTAATGGATATCATACATAAATGTAGCATTCTTATTTCTTTACTACCTTGCAGCCAATACCACTTGGTGTTGTTATTACAAGAATACCGCGCGATATACTGTTCAAGTCTATACGAGCATTGCCTTCAGCATCTGCTTTAACAGAAGAAACAAGCATACCACTGGTTGTTAAAGCTCTGAGTGTCTCACCAGGACTCATGCCGCTAACAGCAACTACACCGTTTTCATACCTGAATAACGGACAGGCAACTGATTTCGTCTGCAGTTCCTTTACTCCCGTTTCAATGTCGTCATCAAAATAATAGCGTTGAATATCGCTGAACAAAAACTGTGTCTGACTTTCTCCTTCTGCGCTAACACATACACCATCCGCAGTCATTGCGATACAAGGTTTTTTATCAAAAGTAAAACCAGCTCTAGTGCCATTGCGAAAAAGGAAAGTCACGCCCGCTTCTCCTGCCATTGTTGCACTGAATGAAAAGCCGGAGAACAATAAACAGAGGAGCAATGATTTCTTTAAATGTTTCATATTACATATTTTTAGCTCATATATCGTGCAAAATTACACATATTTTAAATATTCAGCAACAAATTTTCAAGATAATCTCTTCATGTTCATCACAAAATTTGTGTAAAGACTGCTTTACACACTGGCATATTTTTTCATATTCTTTATGCTTTTCAATTGGCATAGTACCATTACATCGGATTTTATGCTTAACTTTGCCAAGTGTCGGGGGGGGCTTTGACTATGTTTCTCAGCAGCACAAAGCAAAGATACTGTCCGGCATATGCAAGCTCCGAATAAAGGATTGTTATGTTAAGTCCGCTTGCTCTTATATCTAAAAGTGCCAGTCTGCTGAACCAATAAGTAAACAACACTTACATTATGACTGAACCTTATATGCCCGCAGAATGGGAACATCAATCAGCAATACAGCTGACGTGGCCACATTCGGGAACAGATTGGAACGAATATCTTGCCGAAATAAACGAGACTTACGCAGAAATGGCTGAGGCCATAACAAGATACGAAAAACTTGTAGTGGTCTCTCCTGATTGTGGAAGTGTAAAGAAATTGCTTACTCAGCGGCTCAACAAAGACAGAATGGAAAGGATCACATTCCACGTATGTCCGACAAACGACACATGGGCACGCGACCACGGATTTATTACTGTCAAAGATAAATTAGACCCCAAGGCGAAAAAACTCCTTGACTTCCAATTCAACGGATGGGGGTGCAAATTTGAGGCTTCGCTTGACAATAAAATAAACCAAAGCCTGCACGCAGCAAACATTGTTGACGGTGAATATTCTGACAACAACAACTTCGTTCTCGAAGGTGGGTCTATAGAAAGCGATGGCAAGGGCACGGTTTTAACCACTACATGCTGCCTCTCCGCTCCCAATCGCAATCAGCCTCTAACACAAATACAAATAGAAGCTGAGCTGAAAAAGCGCCTTTATGCACAACGGATAATATGGATTGATCATGGAAAGCTGACAGGTGACGACACTGACGGGCACATAGACACTCTTGTGCGTATGGCTCCTGACGACACTTTAATATATGTAGGATGTGATAACCCGCAAGACGAACAATACACAGAGTTGCGCCTCATGGAGGAACAGCTTGAAACACTACGAACCATAGAGGGCAAGCCATATCGTTTGCTTCGCCTTCCTATGCCTGAAGCTATGTTCTACGACCAGAAACGCCTCCCTGCCACATACGCAAACTTCATAGTCATTAACAATGCGGTAATATATCCCACATACAACCAGCCTGAAAATGATAAAGAAGCAGAGGAAACGCTTAAACAAGCCTTCCCCGGAAGAGAACTGATTGGCATAGACAGCAGCATTATAGTTAGGCAACACGGCTCGCTACATTGCTGTTCTATGCAACTATATTAAGACTTATCAACAACAAAAAAACAAGAATAACAATGTCTGAACTTAGAATAGGAATTCTGCAACAAAGTAAAACGGGCGATATTATTGCTAATATAAAAGCTATCGAAGAGGAAGTCGCAGATTTGGCAAGGCGCGGAGCAAAACTTGTAGTGCTTTCGGAGCTTCACAACTCTCTTTATTTCTGCCAAGTGGAAGACGTTAACAATTTTGACCTTGCGGAGCCTATCCCCGGACCCTCAACAGATTATTATTGCGCCTTGGCGAAACGCCTCAATATCGTGATGGTAATTTCATTATTTGAGAAACGTGCACCAGGAATTTACCACAATACGGCTGTTGTCATAGAGAAAGACGGAACTATCGCCGGGAAATACCGCAAGATGCATATACCCGACGACCCTGCATACTACGAGAAATTCTACTTCACACCAGGGGATCTTGGTTTCCATCCTATACAGACTTCTGTTGGAAAGCTCGGTGTCCTTGTCTGTTGGGACCAATGGTATCCTGAGGCAGCACGGCTGATGGCTCTTGAAGGTGCGGAAATACTAATCTATCCAACAGCCATCGGTTATGAGACTAGCGACACTCCTGAAGAGCAACAACGCCAACGCACTGCATGGACCACGATTCAACGTGGGCATGCCGTAGCCAATGGCATTCCCGTTGTTACAGTAAACCGCGTTGGTTTCGAGCCAGATCCGTCTGGACAGACAAAGGGTATACAATTTTGGGGCAGCTCGTTCGTGGCTGGTCCACAAGGCGAACTGTTCTATCAAGCCTCCGACGATGACGAAGAGAGCCTTGTGATAGATTTAGACATCAAGCAAAGCGAACAAGTAAGACGCTGGTGGCCATTTTTCCGCGACCGCCGCATTGAAGAATACTCCGGAATAACAAAAAGGTTTATAGACTGACAAAACATTTTAAAAGGCACAATTTACGAATGCCTCATACAAGCTATTCCGCAACAACACTGCGGCTTCTTTTGAAAATCCATAGACTTCGGCGCAAATCCAAATTCGGCTTTGCGCCATTTTTATGGCGTAGTCTAAAATAAGTGCAGGTGGCACGCAAAGCGCGAAATACTACATAGCCAATCAAACAACCGACAATTGCACCGCAAACGACGTCGCCAAGGTAATGAACGCCCAAATATATTCGAGAATAACTAACCAAAGTAGCTAGTACAAATAGGAACATAGAGAAATATATCTTCTTGATTATCCTCGCTCCAAGCACGGCTGCACCAAAAGAATTTGCGGCGTGACTTGACATAAAGCCATATTTTCCACCATGATACCCATTGACATAATGAAGGAGTTCCGAGAGCTGTATGTCGTGAGACGGACGGAAACGCGCAACAAGCGGCTTGACAAGCGATGAAGTAAACTGGTCGCAAAGCGTTATCGTAAGCACAAGCGCCAAAACAATCAGGATTTTGGCTATCGGCCGAAGGTCTTTTTTTCTAAATACGAAATAAAGAAACAACAAAGCAACAGGTATCCATATCAACTTTGACGACAATCCCCAAAATACGCTATCGGCAAAACTCCCCATATTGCCGTTAAGCGAAAGCGTTGCCGCCTTATCCATTGTATCAAGATTTTGCAGTATGTCCATAATGCCGCAGATTTTGTCCGGTTTATCCTGGATTTTGTTTACGCCGGCAAAGATATAGAAAAATTTTGAAGAAATATTGAAGAATACCCAAGAATTATATAACAATTATATTACAAGAATGCTTTTTCTTTACTTTTTAGTTATCTATCCGTTTTTTCAGCATTCCGCAATAACAACAGGAGAAAAAAAAGCGAAACCCACTGCACTACTCACTGAGCGGGTTTCGCATATATATAATATAAAGGTAAAACTTATTGATGTTTTATTTTCCCAATCCTATTTTACTGCCGAAGTTACAGAACCAGAATACATAGACATAATAGATGAACATCATTGCAATTGCATAGCCGACACCGAGGGTAGGATCGTCAACCACCATACCCATCAAAGGCATAAGCAACGCTCCACCAACAACACCAAGGTTTATGATGCCGGAGGCAGCCTTTGTATGCGGACCGAGTTCTTGAAGTCCTAGGTTAAAAACAAGCGGCCACATAACTGAATGGAACAGGCCTGCAAGTAGCATTGCCCAAACTGCAGCAATACCGCTGAGGGCAAATGAAGTTGCAACACACAATGCACCACACAATAGGCAAGCCGAAAGAATAACACGCGGCTTAAACTTATTAAGGATAATCGCGCCAGCAAAACGACCAATCATCATCCCACCCCAATAATAAGGCAGGAAATCGGTTGCAGTTCCGTAGGCTGCGAGCGAAGCATCGTTCTTGAAATATGCTGGCAGCATGGAAGGTATTCCAAGTTCAATGCCCATATAGAAGAATATGCCTAACATACCGAACCAAACGTGCGGATATTTAAACACACTGCTTTTGTATTGCTTGTGTTCACCCGTCTCTGCTTCAGCCTGTTCCTCTTCATTAATGTTTGGCAACTTCAGGAAGAAGAGTACTACGCACAGTATAAGGGTAAATATTCCCAAGCCTAGATAAGGTCCAGGAACGGCACTTGGTGTAGGTGTTTTGCCGTTTATGATAACATATGTTATAAAAATTGGTGCTACGGTTGTGGCGGCTGAATTAAGAGCATTAGCCAATGTCATACGGAATGCACCGCCTTCGGGCGAGCCTAGCACCATAACATATGGATTTGCCACAAGCTGCAGCATCGTTATGCCCAAGGCTACAACGAACATGCTCCCCAAAAAGACTGAATAAATAACGCTCACTTCACTGTCAAGCAGCGAGATTATGCCGGCATAGTTCAGAATAAAACCGATACCAACAAAGGTTAGACCTAAAAGAAGTGTATTCTTGTAGCCTATTTTACTCATCATTAAGCCAAAAGGTATAGACAGCGCATAAGCACCGTAGAAAGCGGTGTTCACGAGTTGGCCTTGTGAATCTTTCAGATTAAAGGCTTGCTTGCAGAATTCAATCATTGAATTGTTCATTGTCGTAATGAATCCGATGAGGAACAACACGGCAAACATGACAATCAGCGCGAAGGTGTAACTCTGCGCTTTAGATTTTTTTTCTTGAAATGTTTCCATAAGTTAGTGATCTTTACAGGTTGTAGTATTAGTTGAAGAGGCGTTTACCCCGCTTCTTCAAAGCATAAATGCCGAAGTGTACATAACTTTTGTTTTTGTTCTGTATACTCTTCGGCATTTATCTGCTTAATTTTTTCTGCGTTTTAGTTAGGATATTACGACAGTTTATCTTCCGGCACACCAATCATTCCCTCGATTTTGGTAGTACCGCCCGTTTTTGTCGTCTTGCGTATTGCGCGCTTGCGCTTTGGCTTTTCCTCCTCTACTGCTACAGGAGCCACTCCGGCAAGATCCGGATCTATCATTATGCGTCCGCAATATTCACAGACGATAATCTTTTTGTGCATCTTTATGTCAAGCTGTCGCTGTGGCGGTATTTTGTTGAAACATCCACCGCATGCGTCACGCTGCACATAAACGATACCAAGTCCGTTGCGTGCGTTTTTGCGTATGCGCTTGAAGCTGGTCAAGAGGCGCGGTTCTATTTTCATTTCCAGGTCTTTTGCCTTTTCCTTGAGTGTCTCCTCCTCTGCACGTGTCTCTTCAATGATTTCCTCTAGCTCGCCTTTTTTCTCGTCGAGTGCCAACTTGCGGTCAGCAACAAGCTCCTGTGCGCGTTTGAGGTCAGCCTTACGCTCGTCAACCTTTGTGGCAGCTTCGCGTATCTTCTTGTTGCATAATTCTATTTCTAGCGATTGGAACTCAATTTCCTTGTTCAGCGTGTCATACTCGCGGTTGTTTTTAACTTCATTGAGCTGTGCTCTGTAGCGGTCGACGCTTTCCTGTGCCGCAGCGATCTCGTTCTTTTTCTGTGCAACGGCATACTGGAAATCTTGTATTTCACCGTTTATTTTTTCTATACGCGTGTTGAGACCGGCAAGTTCGTCTTCCAGGTCGTCAACTTCAAGCGGCAATTCACCGCGCAGGGCCTTTTTCTCGTCAATGGCTGAGAGTGTGGTCTGCAATTGGAAGAGGGTGTAAAGCTTCTCTTCAACCGTCAAGTCTGTTGGATCTTTTTTCGCCATATTATGTATTACAAGTAAATTATGGGGTTTGTGTTCAGCTCGGTGAGTTCTGTTCTCACGCCGGGACACTCTGCCTCTATTATAGATTTGAATATTTCTTTGGTGTATTGTTCACTTTGATAGTGGCCTATCACCGCTATTTGTATCTCTTGTTCGTGTGCGAAGTATTCATGATAGTGCATCTCTCCGGTAACGAAAGCGTCGGCTCCCTGCGCCATTGCTTCCGGCAAGAGGAAAGATCCTGCTCCACCGCATACCGCCACTTTGCGTATCGGACGGCGCAAGAGTTGGTTGCACTGCACGCTTTCTACATCAAACCGCTGCTTTAGCATCAGTATAAAGTCGTCTGCTGCGAGTGCTTGTGGCAAATCTCCTATGACGCCACTGCCACATACTATCCCGTCCACGCTTTTTTCAGCAAAGAAATGTGGGTCTGTCAACCCCATTTTCTCGGCGATTTTAAAGTTGACTCCCCCACGGGCGTTATCGAAGTTGGTGTGCATGGAAACTATCGCAACGTCGTTTTTCACTGCAGCCCATACAGTCCGCTCAACATCGCTCTTTCCCGTGATATGTTTCAGCGGACGGAAAATAAGAGGATGGTGAGAGACTATGAGGTTACAGCCTTTTGCCACGGCTTCTTCAACTATCATTTCGGTCACGTCAAGACACAACAATGCCCCTGATACTTCCGCCTCTGTCAATCCTACTTGCAAGCCGGCATTGTCGAAACCTTCCTGCAAGGGCAGAGGCGCGAAACGTTCAAGGGCACTTACCACTTCTTTTATTTTCACGCTTTTCAGCCTTTCTTTTTTAGGATGCCGATGTTTTTTATGCATAGCCACCCGTCAATTAGTGTGCAAAAATAACAAATATCTGTTTTATGCAAAAGGATGGACTTTATTATTTAACATGTTTTAATAACATTATCAACTCTTCTGCAATACGAATGGTGCGGTATTAAATTCCCCATGCCGCAGCGTCAGCTTCAGCCTCAACCTTTTTTTCTAGGTCATCGGGGAGCGACGGAAAGAAGTCATAGCCTGTTATGCGCTCAACCTCATCTACAGTGTTTACATAGTCACCCTTTGGCCTGTTGCCATCGGCATTTTTGTATATAAAGCCTATCGCCTTTGGCGTTCCTTGCAGGGAGAGTACTACTTTGAAGAATGCTTCCGGCACAATCACTTTATTGCGCCCAATGGTTTTATGTTTTCCCTTATAAAGTATAGGACCGCACACTATATAAAGGTCTTCCCCTTCCCTTACCCATTTGCGGCACTGATTTTCCATCTCGTTCCAGTCGCCGCGGTTTAGGCTGGGTGCTTGCGGACAGATATTGGTAAAGAGGAAAGACTGAGTCATTGCTGTCTCGCTCCATTTGTTGTCGCCTGCCGGACACATGTGGCCGCGGTCGTAGCGTGAACAGTAATAGTCGTTGTCTGTTGCGCGTGGAGCTTCAACTTCTTCGTCTTCCGTAAAATCTTTGTCTTTTCGGTTGGCTTTCCCTTTTAGCCGGTCGGCTGTCAGATGCCATGCCACCCAATTGGGCAGTTTTGTCTCGGAGTTGTACGACACAGTATAGCCCTCTCGCCGCAGTATCTGTTCGGGCCCAGACGTTATCGGGGCTGGCATCTCCATACCGTCTGTGGCTGACGCTATCTGTTTCTCCCCATTTTTGTCGCCTGCTTCTCCAGCAACATTGTCTGTTGCCCGTTCTGCTATTCCTCCTATCAGTGGCTTGCCGTTGTTGTCTGCCCCGCATGCAGAGAATATTAACGCCAACATCACGGCGCATGTATATATCTGTTTCTTCATTCTTTTATGAGTAATTTATATGTATTCCTTATCTTTTATCAGTTGCCCGCTGCTGCTATGAAACGTCCGAAACAGACGGCTGCCAGTCCGAGCGCAAGGCTGAGTACTGCATACCCCACGGCAACGAGAAAATTTCCGCCTCGCATCAGCGCAAGATTCTCGTTCATGAATGTGCTGAAGGTGGTAAAACCTCCACAGAAACCTACAGTGAGGAATGTTTTCGCCATTCCTCCCATACCGCACCGTTCGGCTATCCCATTGAATAATCCAATGAGTAGGCATCCTATCACATTGACAAGCAAAGTACCAAGGGGAAAGGTTGTATCAGAAGCCTCCCGCATCCATTCGGAAACCAAATAGCGCGCTACTGATCCCAACGCTCCGCCCAATGCAACAAATAGAATATTGTATGCCATTGTCTTGTGTTTTTGAATGCAAAGTTAAGATATTTGTACAAGTAAGCAAAAAGGTATCGCCGAAAGAAACCGCACAGATGGGTCTGCTACGGAATTTGGATACGATATTTTTCCCGCGGCGAAAAGACTGTTTACACGTTGGATAAAGAAAATTAGCCCGCATGAATCGCCATTAAATCACGCTTGTTCGTCATTTAAAGAGCCTATTCTTTATTGGTTCTATAAACTTAGCGAAAAGAAGCCCGTATTTTTGCATAGGAATGTCTGTATTTTAACATTCCAACATGGCGGGAAGGGAACATCTGTTAATCGGAAAGATACATTCCAACCAAGTGCAAACCACACAAAAGCAGCTATTCCATAGGCACAAGAAAGGTGGTTTGTGTTAACAAAGCATTAAAAAAGAAAAGCTTTACTACATATTATAAAAAAAGTAATATCTTTGCAATGTCATTATAATCGTGCGCATATCATTAAATTCAAATAATAATTGACGGTCGGGGGCGTCTGTTCTCAAATGGCGCTCCGCCCGTCTTTCCGGAAAAGGATGTATGGAAGCATACCGCAAAGCGGCTTCCACGATACAATACGGACACAATTAACAAAATCATTTTAAACGAAGATGAAGAAATTTCTACTCTCCACTCTGTCTCTTGTGGCTGCATATTCACTTGCATGCCACGCCGATGGCTTCAATACCACCACGGCACACAAACAAGGGAAAAGCCTTATGGCTAACATGACGCAACAATTCAAGGAAAAGAAGCGCACGTCGCCACTAGTACAGTTGCACGGATTCAACCAAGCTCCGCGTGCGGCTGCCGCATGGAATCCTACGGCAACGATGCAGGCACAGGCATGGGGATACCTCTACGACGAGGACGACAACATGTGGTACTACACACAGGATATCGTAAACGACGGCTCGTCATGGGGCTCATACATCAGCAGTACAACAATAAACCTGTACGACAACACTCACAAACTGGCGGGAACTATTACAATAGACGTGCCGGACACCATCAAAGTCAACCAGATTACTCCCTACGGAACTATAACAAAGAAGTTCTTTGACCTGAACAACAAGACGCAGGAAGTTCTCGTGGAAATGCATCAGGTGGGCGATGCCTCAAACAACTACCAGGGAACTTACCACACACGCGCCTATCATCTTGACGGAACGCTAGCCACGGAGTTCATTGGTGCCGGCGTCTTTGTGAACATTACAAAGAACTCGTGGACAAAATATCAAAGACTTGTCGTTTCCAACTCGGCACTTGAGGCTGTGGAAGGCAAGACATACAGCGACGGCAGCCAGTACTACCAGACAAACGACCACATTGACATCTACAAGCCCGTGGGTTGGGGACAAGACACACCTGCCATAGAACACTCGTTCACGGTAAACGAAGATCTTACCTACTACGGCTCCGACGGAGCGCCGCTGAACATCTATCAAGTGGACGGGCAAGCCTACTACGTTCTTGCACACTACGCTAAAATTTGGGATTCGGGAGAATACTCAGAGAACGGCGATCCAATACCAACAGCCGACAACAGTATCGTAATCCGCACATACAACGACAAGATGGCGTTGGTGGACAGCCTCAACGTACCTGTAGAAAAGAGCGAAGACACTGAATTCCCGATGGCTTCACTGGGAGATTTCAGCTCAACAAAAACGGTCTCAAAGAACTATTTCACAAACGACGGCAACTTAGCCTACGTGGTAACGTTCTTCGACTATATCACTTCGCACGACGACTTCCGCTACAAATTTGTAGCTTACGACCATAACGGAAACAAACTGGGCACGGTTTGCGACAACGTCTACTCCACATGGTTCGACATGGCAAGCGTGAAAGGAACAGAAGACCAAATGGTTTTCCTGCAATATACTACAGATGAAACTGAACAACAAATGAAAGTTGTTGACCTTCCATCCATGAAACAAGCCGCTATCATACCGGCTGAGCTTGGCGGCATCGCAACTTCAACAGTGCTCAACCGCTACGGCAGCGCCGACAACTACAAATATCTCATGAAGGTGCGCACGGGAGCAACAGATGAAAACAACAATGTCTTGGCACGAATCGCATGGTTTAACAAAGACTGGACTTTCGATCATTACACCGAATTCAACCTCGGACAAAATGCCGAGAACTTCGCTCTTACTCTGTCGGACACATACATGACACCGTATCTCTTCAATACCGACGACAAACTTGAGTTCTTCTATCAAGCAAAGATGAAGGAAGAGAATTCGGATAAAATTGACAACGTATACGTAATTGCCGACGAAGACGGAAAAACGCTGCAGTCTTTCACAAACTCCGACGCCTTGGGCACGATAACCACCGCTGGATGTTTCAACGCAACGGCTGACGAGAAGGAACTTTACCTGCAGTATACCGATTCCATTACAGGCAAATATAACCTTGAATTCTTTAAGCTTCCTGTAAACAAATTCACGGCTGGAGGTGACGGAACGGTCACTAATCCATATCTTATAGCCACAGCCGGCGACTTGGCTGCCATGGGCAAGGAACCTGCTGCAAGCTACAAAATCGTGAACGACATCAACATGGACAAGTTCAACAACGCTAACTCTACATGGAAACCTATTGCCAACTTCAGCGGAACTCTCGACGGTGACAACCACTACATAGCCAACTTGTATCTCAACACCACGGAAGGCAGTGTGGGACTCTTTGGCGATCTCGGAGAAAAGGCACGTATTGAGAACGTGATTATCACGAATCCAACAATTGAACTGGCTTCGCAGAACTCAACAGTCGGCGTGTTGGCAGCAAGTGCCGTTTCCGACAGTATCAATAACGTACACGTTTATGACGCTGTTATCTCTGGAGACGAAAACGACGGGGCGCAGATTGGCGGTATCATCGGGCAGGCGGCTCTTTACACAGGCCTAACGTCTGTATCATTCAACAACGGAACAATCGATGCTCCGGCTACTTCAACAGTGGGCGGAATTGCCGGTGACATACGCACGACTTCCACGATTAGCGCAGCAGCAGTGAACGGAATAACCATAAACGCACAGTCTACAGTTGGTGGCATTGTGGGAACAGCAATGAATTCGCAAGTGAACGACAGCCATGCCAACGGAGAACTTAACGCATCGCATACCGTTGGCGGAATACTTGGCAGCAATACCACAACGACAGTGGAGAGATGTATCTTCAACGGAAAGGCTAGCGTAAAAGAAGCTAGCTGGAGCGGATTGGCAGCAGCCGGTATCGTTGGCGCACTTGACTCAGATTGGACTGGCAGCACCAAGCCTATCATAAAGAACAACATTGCGGGCGGAGAAATTGCCCTCGCCTCTACGGCAGAAGACGACAATACTCTCCATCGCATAATTGGCCGCTCGGCTGCAAACGAAGGCGACACTACTGTTGTGGAGAAGCGCTTGGCATGCAACCTTGCTATGGCTTCCATGACAGTGGCTGGCAAGACTGTTACTTCTGTCGACGGTGGCAGTGTTGAAGGCTGCGACGCTTCTGAAAGCGACATTACGAAAGAAACACTCACATCTATGGGCTATGCTTTCGGAAACGACGCTGCTGAGCCATGGAAAGAAAACGGAACAGTTATGCCTGCCCTCTATTTCGAAAACGAGGCAAAGGCCATCGTGCTCTCGCAAAGCGCCGCAACAATGAAGATTGACCAAGAGCTGAACCTTCAGGCTACAGCCTACGGTACATCGGCTGTAGCAATGGACTTCTCTTCCACGAACGAAGATGTAGCTGAAATAACAGCTTCTGACGTTGATTCAAAGCGCGCAGACTTGACAATCAAGGCTAAAGCATCCGGCAAAGCCGACATAAAAATAACCTTGGGCGGCATAACTGCAATATGCACAGTCACGGTTGCCGAAACAAGCGCCATTTCCGAAACAACGACTACAAACGGTGGCAAACTGTTCATCATGCCTGGCAACGGCATCATAACAGCAGATGGAGCTACTCAAATCTGCGCATTCTCTACTGACGGATGTATGGTTGCAAAAGCCAATGGCCAAACGATGTCTACCGCAAAGATGGGTAAAGGCATGTTCATCGTCGTTGCAACAGATGCAAAAGGCAACAAGACAACAGCAAAAGTTGTATTGAAATAAAAAAGGAAATAGACATAAAATGAAAGGGGTGTCGGCAACTTTGAAAAGAGTTGCGATGCCCCATTCTTGCAAAAAACATACATAAAAAAGCGCAATATGAAAGCAAAAAAACTGTTCGCTGCAGGAATTGCGGCATTGTCGGTAGCGCAAGCCACGATGGCAGTCCCCGCTTATCCTGGCATTATAAAGGCAAAGCAGGCAGACGGCACGGAGATTTCCATCAGGCTCCACGGCGACGAGTTCTCTAACTACGAAACAACGGCTGACGGGTTCCCGCTCTTCTATAATGAGGCGACCAACAACTATGAATATGCCAAGGCTATAAACGGGAAAATCACAGGATGCGGCATTGTGGCAGCCGACGAGGGGAAACGCTCCGCCGAAGCAATGGAATATATTTCTACGGCCGACAAAGAAGCAATCCTAACAATTGCTATGCAACAGCGCCACGACCTTTCAACTACCGCCAACGGTATCATGCGCACAGCCAGTGGACCACGACGCGGACTGATAAACAATTTTCCTCACTTCGGCGAGCAACATTCCATTGTCATACTCATGCAGTATAACGACAAGACGTTCTCCACTATGGAAGACCCCAAGCAATACTACACAGATGCCATGAACAAGGAGGGTTTCACCGCAAGCAACGGGGCAAATGGCAGTGCGCGCGACTTTTTTGTTGACTGCTCTCACGGACAATTCAAACCCACATTCGATGTTTACGGCCCGGTGACAATTGACTACGGATGCCATGATGCAGGACAAGGCACCTACAATACTAACGTAAACATGGGCACTTTCGTAAAAGCCGCCATAGAGGGATTGGACGATGAAATAGACTTTTCGCAATACGACCACGACGGTGATGGTGTTGTGGACAACATTTATATCTTCTATGCCGGCAATGGTTCCAACGATTCAAGCGACAAAAAAGTTGTATGGCCACATGCTTACGACTTGCGTAGCTGGGGAATTAACCTAAAAACAAACGACGGAGTAACCATCGGCAGCTACACTTGCAGTAACGAAGTAGACGGCCAACGTACAGGTATGACCACAGGTATAGGAACATTCGTACACGAGTTCGGACATTGTCTCGGCTTCGCAGACCATTACAACACCGCTAGCAGCGGTAGGCAAACATATACTCCTGCAAGTTGGGACACCATGGCTAGTGGCTCATACAACAACAATAGCAACACGCCTCCGCGCTATTCTTCATACGAATGCTACGAACTTGGATGGCTCACGCCGGAGGAAATAACCTGTCGCACAGCAGGAACAAACGAGCTACCCGAGCTAGGCTCATCCAACAAGGCATATAGAATCAGCGTGCCGGGCAAGCCTAACGAATACTATCTGTTGGAGAACCGTCAGCAGAAAGGGTGGGACGAATATCTTCCCGCCGCAGGAATGCTTGTGTGGCACATAGACTTCGACCAGACAATCTGGGATCAAGATGTGGTAAACAACGTAGACAACCACCAACGCGTGGACATTGTCGAAGCTAACGGCAAGCTTTCTGGAGAATCATACTATGCGGCAGGAGTACCATTCCCCGGAAACACAAAAGTTACGACCTACGATTTCACTTCATGGGCAGGTGCTGAGCTTATAAGCATCGACAGTATTGCTATGAAAGACAGCGTAGCTTCGTTCATAGTTAAAGGGGCTAACAGTGGTATCGTAAAGCCCAAACTGAATATAAGCAATTTGAAATATAACGGTTTCCACGGCTCTTGGGATCAAGTAGACAAGGCAGAAGGATACATTCTGAACATTAAGAAGGTTAACGCCGACAATACTTTATCAGAAGTTTCAGGCTATACAGACCTTAGGCTTACGGCAGATACGATAGACGTTGACGGACTTGAGCAAAATACCGCCTACATTGTTGCGCTCGCAAGCCGCTGTGCTTCATTCGTCACGGAAGATGACACAATACAAATCACGACTCCTGAAATGCCTTTCACCGAAGAACAGGTGAAGAACGTCAAGGCTAGCGCAATAAGCGCCAAGTCTTTTGAGGCCTCATGGGACGCTATAGAGAAAGCACAGCAGTACGCTGTTACTTTAGCGAAACACGCTTACAACGGCGAAGTGGTTGAAACATCATACGGCTTTACCGAGCGTGCCAACGGATTCCCCGACGGATGGAAGACAAACAGCTCCAATTACATAAGCAGCGAAGGCTCATATGGCATTGAAGCTCCGTCATTGCGCTTGGCAAAGGACGGCAACTACCTCATCGTTTCCAATGGCGAAGCGCTAATAAGCCAAGTAAGTTTCTGGTACAACACGCTTACTGCTGCCGAAGGAGCCAATCTTGCAATACAGACACTGACCGACGGAACATGGACAACCGACAAGACTTTAAAGCTCACAGAGGTGAAGTCTGAAAACGTTTCCTTTGACATAACACCAGCCAAGAGCGTACGCATCTATTTCAACCGCAAAGGTTCTGCCAACGTACTTATTGACGATGTTTGTGTCAGCGGCAATAGTATGAAAGATACTCCATTAGAAAAATACAACAACCTCAATATTGGCGAATCTCCCAAATGCACTTTTGAAGGCCTTGAAGCGGCAACAGACTATAGCCTTGTTGTCTGCGGAATAATGAACGGCGAGACCACACGTCCATCAAAGCAGCTCATTGTAACAACGGCAGAGGAAACAACTGGCATCAATACGCTTTTAGGAAACGACGGCAACATTGAGGCAACTTACGATGTGCAGGGACGCAAAGTTAATGGTGCAAAAACAGCAACAGGTATCTACATTTTGAAAAAAGGCGGCAAGGCAACAAAGATTGTTGGCGGCAAGAACTAGTTCAGAACAAACGAGCAATAAAAAGTATATATGAAAATCAAAAGACTATTTACCGCGGCAGTGCTCTCAGCCTGTCTGGCACAAAGCGCAACGGCAGTGCCTGCCTATCCGCGTCCGATGAAGGTTACGCAAGCTGACGGCACGGAGATAACAATTCAAGCCAAGGGCGACGAATGGGCACACTATACAGTTACGGAAGACGGCTTTCCGCTTATCTTCAACAAAGCCACTGGCAAATATGAATACGCCACGGTGAAAGCAGGAAAGGTGGTGTCGAGCAACCGCGTAGCTGCCGACATTGCAAAGCGTTCGCAAGCGGACAAGCTTTTCCTCAACACTGTTAATACGCAAGAAGTGGTGCGCCTGACAATGGAAGCCCAGCTGAAAAATGGTATGGCTAGTACGAAAAATACTGCAACCCCATCGGGTGTGGCAAAGGCTAGCCAACCAATGAAAGCGTTAATGAACAACTTTCCACACTTCGGTGAGCAACATTCAATCGTAATTCTAGTGGAGTTCAACGACTGTTCGTTCAGCAAAATGACGGATGCCAAGCAGTATTATACCGATGCGCTTAACAAAGAGAACTTTACCGCCGAGAATGGTGCTAACGGCAGCGCGCGCGATTTCTTCATTGCCAGCTCGAAAGGACAGTTCAGCCCGATATTCGATGTCTATGGTCCTGTGAAGATTAACTACTCGCAGTATGCTTTCGGTGACGGAACAACGGAGCAAACGCCTAATTTCAGCACAGTTGTCGTAGAGGCAGTGAAGGGTCTTGACAACGAAATCGACTTTTCGCAATATGATCACGACCACGATGGATATGTAGACAACATATACTTCTTCTATGCAGGTTTGGGCGATGCTGACTCTGGCGCAACGGGCAGATATATCTGGCCGCACAAGCATGACATGCGTCTGTGGGGCGTTCCGTTGTCAACAAACGATGGTGTCAAGGTTGGTTGCTATAATTGTAGCAACGAGATTAACGGCCAACGCCGCAACTATGCTGCTGGCATAGGAACATTCGTGCATGAGTTTGGCCACTGTCTCGGACTGATGGACCACTATAACAGCGACAATAACTATGACGTTGCCGCGCCAGGTTCATGGGACACCATGGCTAGCGGTTCATATAACAACGACAGTAACACGCCACCGCTCTATTCTGCATACGAATGTTCGGAACTTGAATGGACAAAACTTGAGGAACTGACAATGAGAGCCGACACCGTTAACGTACTTACTCCGTTTGCAGACACGGACAAGGCATACAAAGTGAGCGTAGACGGCAACCCTGACGAATACTTTATCTTTGAGAACCGTGTGCAAAGTGGTTGGGATGCTTATCTTCCCGCAAGCGGAATGCTTGCTTGGCATATAGATTACGACTATGACGCTTGGTATAACAACGACGTAAACATCAATTCCAGTCACCAACGCATAGACATAGTGGAAGCAAACGGGTTGTATTCAAATTATTACTACTACCTTGACGGAGTGCCTTTCCCGGGGTCTAGCAACAAAACGTCCTACGACTTCAAAGATTGGAACAACAAAACAGCTATTTATCTGGACAAGATAAAGAGCAACGGCTCGAACATTGAGTTCATAATCAAAGGTTCCGACCAAGGACTCCTTGCGCCTGAGCCTAAGGTTAGCGACGTTACGCACAACAGTTTCAACTGCTCATGGGCTGCAGTCAACAAGGCTACTGCCTACGTTACAAGCGTTAAGAAAGTAAACGCCGACAGCACAATGACCATTGTCAAAGGCTATGAAGAAGCTTCCAGCACGGCAACAAACCTCAACATAACGGGACTAGAGCCAGAAACGACCTATGAGATTGCCGTAGCAAGCAGCAACGGAACGTTCATCACACACGACAACACACTCAGAGTAACAACCGAGCAGTTGCCTTTCGACCAGCAACAGGTTAAGAACGTCAAGGCTTCAGAAATTGTCAAAACATCGTTTACAGCTGAATGGGACGCCATTGACGATGCACAAGGCTATCAGGCTACACTGAACAAGCACGCATACGAAGGAGAGAAGGGTACTACCACTTGCGACTTCACTGGGTCAGCACTGGCAAGCGGATGGACGTCATCTTCAAAGATGTATGCTACAGCCAGCGGTTTCTACGGCAACGCTTCGCCTTCACTGCGCTTAAGCACCAACGGCGCTAACCTTGTTATGAAGAACGGCGAGGCTTCTATCTCACACATCGACTTCTGGATGCGCGCATACCAGCCGGCAAACAATGCCACGCTTAAGATTCAGCGCAATGTTGAGGGCGAATGGATTGATGCGGAAGAGGTTGCACTGAGCGAAGACAACGGAAAGACATACTCTTTCGACATTGAACCGGCAATGAGCGTGCGCCTATACTTCAACAGGCAAGCCACGGGCAACAACAAGGGCGACATTCTGCTTGACGACATAACGGTGAGCGGAAACGCAATGGTAAACAAACCTGTTGCAAACTACAGTCCCGCAACAACAGACAAGTGCACTTACACCTTCACTTCACTGGAAAGCGGAACGGAATACGGGCTTACCATATCTGCCGTGAACAACGGACAGCTTACTATCCCATCGGAAGAGCTGACTCTCACCACGCAGAAAGCAACGGATGCCGTAAGCGGAATAACAAATAACGCTACCAACGGCGAACAGCGGACGTATGATCTGACTGGACGCAGGGTGAATGGCAACAATGCTCCTGCAGGAGTATATATTATAAAAGGTAAGGAAACGACTTTCAAGGTTGCCAAATAAACACATCCAGGCAACCTTTCTAAGACACAAAGTAATAAAGGCGCATTCTATCACCAACGGGCATAGGATGCGCCTTCCTTTCTAAAAAGAATTGCACTTCTTAAATTAAAAAAAACGATGAGGCACGACAAACTTGAAAAAGAGCTCCAACTGCTGTTGCTATTGACAGAAAACAAAGGACTGACGCTTGAGCAGATAAGCAAGAAGCTGGACATTTCGCAACGAAACCTCTACTACTATTTGGAGTTCTTCCGCGATGCTGGTTTCAATCTAGCCAAATACGGAGGCTACTACTCCATAGACCGTTCATCACCCTTCTTTGGAAAACTTACAGAACGTATTTCCTTCACTGAAGAAGAAGCAATAGTTATCAGTCGTCTGCTTAACGATGCCGGGCATAAAGACGCTATCGTAGAAACCATAAGGCGCAAGATTCAACGGTTCTATGACTTCGGAATATTAGCCAACGACGGCATATCAAACGAGAAACTCTCCCATAGCATAAGCACACTGCACGATGCGATAAAATATGAACGGCAGGTTGTCTTGCGCGGATACTCCTCGCCACACAGCAAAACAAAACGCGACAGACTCGTTGAGCCGTTCATGCTTATCGACGGAAACCGCGAAGTGAGATGCTATGAGCCGGACTCTGGCATGAACAAGACATTTAAAATTGTGCGTATGGACGATGTCATGCCATTGAGTGACAGCTGGCAATTCAAAGACAAGCACAAGCGCATGCATACAGATGCCTTCTATTTCAGTTCGGAAACTCTCCAGAAGGTAGAACTTGTCATGGGGCAACTTGCCCACGACATGCTGGTGGAGGAATACCCCAGAACGGCAAAACATATTAGTCAGGAGGACGACTCTCACTGGCGGCTGCAGCTTGACGTATGCAGTTACAAGGGCATCGGACGCTTTGTTCTCGGGCTCTTTGACGACATAACAGTTGTTGGCGATGACGGTTTCAGAAGATACCTGCAAGAGAAGATTGCGGCATACGCAGAAAGAGCCATTGCTATGTGCAAGAAAACTAACGGCGAGGAACATCAGGATAAGGTGTCCTGAAAGGTCGCACTATACTGTTATCCATCCAAAGGCAGAAGGCATAACGCAAAAGAAACATTATAACATAAGCCACAACCACTTGCCATACTCTGAGATTTATGCCCTCTACACTTGAACCCGACCATGACGAGATGTTGAAAAGAGCTGAGTTCAACAAGCGAACCAAGTCATTAAGAACTGTTGCAACCGTCTGCTGCAATCCTGCGGAGAAGAATAAACATGCCATTGCAACGGAACCGTAGAGAAGAATTATGGTAATTGGGATAGCAACGAAATTGGTTATAAGGAAAAAGCAAGAGAAACGCCCGAAATAATAAGCCACAAGAGGTGCCACCCCCATTTGTGCTGCAAACGAAACGGCAACCAGACCTGCTGCCCACTTTAAAATTACGAAACGGTTGCCGAGGCTTCTATTTATATAGCGCACTACTGGTACAGCGAAAAGCACAATGAAAGCCACTGCAACGAACGACATCTGAAAGCCAATATCGAAAAGACTCATCGGGTTAGCCAGCAATATCAGAATTGCGGCAAGCGTGAGAGAATTAAGAGTCTTTGTGTAGCGCCCGGAAACAGCAACGAGAGAGCAGACAGTAAGCATGATAGCTGAACGAACTGCCGAGGTTGGCATTCCAACCATGAGGACATACCCCCACACCGTGGCGATAACAAAAAAGCGAGACAACACACGCCACCAACGCAACATGCCAAACGCATCGAAGAACATTGTGAGAATTGAGAATATTATCCCAAGATGAAGACCGGAAAGTGCCAGCACATGAGAAGCGCCGGAAACGGAATAGACTTCACGCAACTCAGTGTGTAGCAAAGACTTGTCGCCGAGTGTCAGAGCAGACAAAACGGCGAGGTTGTCACCATTAACGCCCATAGCCGACAACTTGCCGCGAAGTTCGTTGCGAAAGCCCGCAAGCTTTATTTCAAAAGCCACAGACTTTGGCAACGTTTGCGTGCGGGGATTTAAACAGGTCTTTATGTTATCAGAAAACACCAACGTCTGTGCACTGAAACCTTGGGAGAAGAGATAACGCGGATAGTCAAAGTTTGAGTCTCCAGACTGCGCCGGTTTAGTGAATACAGACGAAGCATAAATTGTTGTCCCTACGGAAAGAGGAAGCGCACGCTCAGGAGAATAAACAAGAACCTTTGCCTTGAATGGTTCTACGGAATAGCCTTTTACAGCAAGAACATACGCATCGAAACGCACAGTCTTGCCTTTTTGCAATGGATTGCTTAACACGACAGCCTCGTATTCTACATTTTCATGCGGTGGACCGCTAAGCATTTTTCCCTTTGCCCCTTGCATCAGTAAAGCTCCGAGCGAAAAGGAAAAAGCTATCAACGAGAAGGAAGATACAGACCGTATTCTGACAGTTGCCAAAGCTAACGCCAACGCCACGGCCGCAGCCAGTGTCCAAAGATGCTGGCAATGCGGCAACGGCAACATGTAGGCAAGTAGCATGCCCACCACCAACGGCAACAGAAGGCGCAGCGACGGCATCCTTATCAATTTAGGAAGCCCTGCCGACGTAGAGTCTGAAGCATTGTCTCAGACATCACTTCATTGTCTTTTTTAGTATAGCGCAAATCCGTGAACACCTGTGCGAGAGTCTGTTTGCTGTTAATCTTCACAAATTCAACATTCTCAGGGAGACGCTCCTTATCAGAGTAATACTTGTCTATAAGTTCAGGGGTATAATCTGTATATATTTCCTCGTGAACTACACTCTCAAGCGGCAAACGATCGGTAAGGGCGGGAGTCTCATCGGGCCACCCCAGCGTAATGGTTGCAACAGGCATGGTAAGACGAGGCAGATGCAACACATCAATTATTTGTTGTGGGTTGTATACTGTCGTACCAAGGAAGCAATAGCCCAGTCCCGCTTCGTCAGCAAGATTGCAAAAGGTTTGGGTGAAGAGCAAAGCGTCCGTGGCTGCATTCAGGAAAGACAGGACATTATCATATCCAGGTGTAGCCTGACGGCATTCCGCCCATTTTGTTGTGCGGTTGAAATCTGCCAATATTGTCAACACAACGGGAGCTTGAGTCACCATAGGCTGGTTGAAATGCGCAGGGGCAAGCTTACGCTTTTGCTCGTCAGAGCGTGTCACCACAACGCTATAGAGCTGCAGGTTGCCCATTGTCTGTGTGCGCATTGCCTGGGAAAGCAAGCGGTCGAGAAGTTCGTTTGTCACTGGTTTATCGGAATATTTCCTTATAGTACGTCGAGTGTTTATCGTTTCCATATTATTAAAAATCTATTGAGGCAAATTTACGAATTATTCTTTTATCTCCCCTACTCCGCCATGTAAACTTTAGTAGGCTGTGGGATTTAAATTGTCAAAAAGGGCCTCGACACCTCGTCGAAGCCCTTTTTCATCATTTTTTGGATGTCTTAGCTGTTAGTATTAATGTAGCATGTAATTCTGAAAATCAGTGTTTGTTGATGCAAAGTTATGGCTAAAGCACTCTTTCCACAAAAAAAAGGCTGCATAATTGACGAAAATCAACGTAAACGTTTACGATTACGTTTCATTCGCTGCAGGCTAAAATATCTGTTCCTCGCCATCATCAATTATTTATTATGAATTAAGTTAAACGAATAATGGTTGGACAACAAAAAAGATTATCTTTGCAAAACATAGGCAGCATCCGACAACAAGTAAACAAGTTGTCGTTGAATAAGCTTACTACATTTTTAATTTGCAAAACCAACCAGTCAATCAAGAAAAAGAAAGATGAAAATTTATTTCTCGCATAAGGAAGAACTTTGGAACGCATGGTCGCACTTTGGCGGCATTGTGATGGGTGTTGCCGTTGGCGTTGCGTTTTTGATATTCTGTATCGGGCATAAGAACGCATGGGCAACGGCAGGCGTTTCACTATACCTTTTCGGAATGTTGTGTTCTTACATCGCTTCAACAGTATACCATGCTCTCAGCGCACGAAGCGTGTGGAAAGAGCGCTTGAGGAAATGGGACCATGCGGCAATATACTGGCACATTGCAGGAAGCTACTCCCCCCTGACACTCATAGCACTCCGGCAAGACGGAGGATGGGGCTGGGGTCTGTTTGGCTTTATCTGGACTTGCGCTATAGTGGGAACGGTGATGAGCTTCAGGAAGCTTAAGTCTCACAGTAATTTCGAAACAATTTGCTTTGTCGCGATGGGGCTTAGTATTCTCGTTGCCTTCAAGCCACTCCTTAACAGCGTCAGCCAGGCTGCTGTGATATGGATAATTGCTGAGGGCGTTAGCTACATTACTGGTGCCCTGTTCTATAGTCTTCACAAAAGGAAATATATGCATAGCGTTTTCCATTTCTTTGTGTTGGCTGGTAGTATATGCCATATCGTGGCTGTTTGGGATGTGCTTATGGAATATCTCTAAAGGACAAAAAAATATTATCGGCAAGGTTTGGCTAAACACCAACCTTGCCGATAATTGTATGGATGTATCAATGAAGTGCGTTACTTGTTCAGTCTCCAAGTAACCCCGTCCTTCGTGTCTTTCACTTCAAAGCCGGCTTCTTTCAAAGCATCGCGTATCTTGTCGCTCGTAGCCCAATCTTTGTCTGCCTTTGCCTTGGCACGGAGCTCAAGAACCATATCCATTACCTTGCCGAAGGCCTCTTCGCGTGCATCGCTTGAGTTGCTGCGCTCATCGCGCAAGCCGAGGATATCGAAAGTGAAGAGACACATCGTCTCAGAAAGTTCTTTAAGACACTCCTGGCATATCGCGGCCTTGTGGTTAACGAGTTTGTTAACAACGGAGCATGCCTCAAAGAGATAGCTTATCACCTGTGGCGTGGCAAAATCGTCGTTCATGGCATCATAGCACTTCTGGCGCAGTTCCTTGACAACTTTCTCTGTCTCTGCGTCACACGTTTCAGCCACTGGCACATGCTCAAGGTCGCTAATTCCATTGAGAAGCTTCTCTAGTCCCTTTTCGCTTGCCTGCAAAGCTTCGTTTGAGAAGTCAACTGTGCCACGGTAGTGTGCGGAGAGAATGAAGAAACGTATAGTCATTGGAGAATACGGCTGCTGCAACAAAGGATGATTCCCGGTGAAGAACTGCTCCAACGTTATGAAATTGCCCAAGCTCTTACCCATTTTCTGTCCGTTTATGGTGAGCATATTGTTGTGCATCCAGTATTTTACCATTTGGTCGCCTTGGCTTGCCACAGCCTGCGCTATTTCGCACTCATGGTGAGGGAATACCAAGTCCATGCCTCCACCGTGGATATCAAAATGATCGCCAAGATATTTGCGGCCCATTGCCGTACACTCGCAGTGCCAACCGGGGAAGCCATCACTCCACGGGCTAGGCCAACGCATAATATGCTCTGGCGATGCTTTTTTCCATAGTGCGAAATCAACTTGGTTACGCTTCTCTCCTACTCCATCAAGTTGCCGGCTCTCGTTTATAACGTCGTCAAGATTGCGATGGGAAAGGATGCCATAGCGGTGAACCTTGTTATACTTTTCTATGTCAAAATACACGCTACCATTGCTCTCATAGGCGAATCCGTTGTCGATAATCTGCTTTACCAGTTCTTCTTGCTCTATGATATGGCCAGAAGCGTGAGGCTCTATGCTCGGTGGCAGCACGTTTAGTGCCTTCATCGCGTCATGATAGCGGTTGGTATAATACTGTGCTATCTCCATCGGCTCAAGCTGTTCCAACCGAGCCTTCTTCTCTATCTTGTCATCGCCCTCGTCGGCATCATGCTCAAGATGGCCTACGTCGGTGATATTCCTCACGTAACGTACCTTATACCCTAGGTGCTTAAGGTAACGGAAAACGAGGTCGAAAGTTATTGCCGGGCGGGCATGCCCCAGATGTGGGTCGCCATAAACTGTTGGGCCACATACATACATCCCGACATTAGGGGCATGCAACGGCACGAACGGTTCCTTGGTGCGCGAAAGCGTATTGTAGATTATGAGTCTTTGTTCCATAATGTTCTTCTTTGCTTTAAGTTTTATTTCATTGTGTCAAACCCTTCTCCAAAAACGCCCTGACAGTTAGACTGCGATACAAGGGCCATAGGGTCTATTTTCTTTATATAATTAAAAATATCTTGCGTTTCATAACGACGAGCCATCACGATAAGTATATCCACTTCCTTCTGAGAATACCATCCTTTGCCTTCAATGAGCGTAACTCCACGCTGCACTTTCTGATTTATAACGTCGGCTATTTCCTTGTATTTTCTTGAGATTATTATGAACTGCACCGTTTGACGAGTTCCGTTAACCACATAGTCGCACACATAACTTGCTATGAGAGTAAATGCTACACCGTAGACTATTGTCTCGCTACTGTGGAAAAGCAGGTATGAAGAAGCGATGATGGTGCAGTCGATAAACTGCATAGCACGTCCGAAGCTCATCCTGAAATATTTGTTGAGCATGGCAACAAGTATATCCGTACCTCCTGTAGAACCATTATGGGAATAAACCAATCCCAATCCAGCTCCACACAATGCACCACCTATAAGCAAATGCATGAACTTGTCTTCGCCAACTGTAATCATTGGATGCTCAATGAAAAAAGGTTGCATAAAGGCTACAATCACAGAAAGCAATGACACTCCGATTACAGTTCTCCAGATAAACTGTTTGGAAAGAGCCTTGATTGCAATGCCAAGCATAAGGAAATTGAGCAACCAAATTGAATATCCTGGCTTAAAGGACGTGGCATAGAAGATAAGTGCCGAAAGACCTGACACTCCTCCCATAACGAATTTTTCTGGCAGGATGAAGGCTGTATACCCAAAAGAATACAGAAAAATACCTAAGAAAATCAAGGCAAAGTCTTTTACCTGCTGACTTCCGATGCGGAATTTCGCAATTGCAGAATTTGTACCCATAGTTTATATTTGCTTTCCGTTTAAACGTTTTGCAAAGATAATGAAAATCAGTAGCAACGCAAAAATTAACCGTTTTTTTCATACACTTGTCAACTTCTTATACCTGCCAAAGGCACAAAACACACTGCGGAGGTGATATTATGACAAATAATTTGTAACTTTGTAAAAAAGCAAAACTACAATGTCATGCCCACTATAAACATAACATCACTGAACCAACCAGGAATAGAAATTTTCAGCAAACTGACCGAAAGTCAACTGCGGTCGGGAAATTTCACCGAAAAGAAACTTTTTATTGCCGAAAGTCCAAAAGTTATTAACGTCGCACTAAATGCTGGCTATAAGCCCACGGCTCTACTTTGTGAAAGGAAACATATTGAAGGTGACGCAAAGGATATAATAAGCAGATTCCCCGACATGCCCGTATATACCGGCGAACGGGAAATATTATCATCGCTCACTGGCTATACGCTGACACGGGGTGTGCTTTGCGCTTTTGAACGTGGGCAGTTGCCTACTGCAGAAGAAATATGCCGAAGTGTCAAGCGCATAGCCGTTATCCACGGCGTTGTGGACACGACAAACATTGGTGCAATTTTCCGTTCCGCCGCAGCACTCGGAATAGACGGGATATTACTGACAAAAGACTCGTGCGATCCGCTGAACAGGCGTGCGGTGAGGGTTTCTATGGGCTCAATATTTCTTATTCCATGGGGGTGGATTGATGGTTCACCACAAGAGCTGAACGCTTATGGCTTCAAGACTGTAGCCATGGCTCTCACAGACAAATCGGTGAGCATAGACGACCCAACACTTCTGTCTGAGAAGAAATTGGCAATAATCCTTGGCACAGAAGGCGACGGACTGCCACAGGAAACAATAGAACACGCAGACTATGTTGCACGCATCCCCATGTCGCACAACGTAGACTCACTAAACGTGGCTGCAGCCTCAGCCGTTGCTTTCTGGACTTTAAGAACAAAGTGATTTAAATAAAGCCCACTTTAGAAACGGCTGAGGCCGACAATCAAACACCGTATTGTTTCTTTATCTTCCGACCAACCACGTTCCAATATGGCATGCGGCGCAGTGTTGAGCGTATTGGTTGAATATCCCAAAGAAGAAAGACAAAAAGCACGATACATCCAAGAAGGCACGTTGCCCCAAAGAGGTATTTAACGCTTATCATCACCGACTGGATTGGTTCATAAGGCAAGCCTCTTACAAGATTATCCTTTATGCCATAGCGCAGATAATGGCCGTAAATGCCGGAGCATACCGTCTCAACGACTCCGTTTCTAATAAGTCCTGCCATTGTAAGCCCCATAAAGAAATGCTGGAACGGCATGACTTCTTCAAGATATATCGTTAGAGCAGCAAAGAATATCGCTACGCCAAAGGTACGCAACAGGGTTGGAAGGTATAGCTTTTCTATATTTACACCAGGGCTTACCAAGAAATACATAAGTATCTCGTATGCCAGAAGAGTAATAAAACCAAGTGTGAGTAGCTTGGTAAACTTACGTTTTAGCAATCTGCACCATACTAGAACAAACATACAACCGCAAATAGTACCAGTCCATTCCAAGAGATAAAGCCGTACGGTCTGTTGAGTTCCAAAATGCCACACGCTACCTGTCAGTATGCCCTGCAGCACTTTTGGCGTTGAACTTATCAGCTCCACGAGAATGAAGAGCGAGAAAAGATATACGAGTTTCTTGTATTGCCATGCTTCTTTTGCTATAAAAGGATGGCGGATGTGGCACATTCTCTGCACAGCAAAATATATTGTAACAGGAAGCATGCAAGCTACATTCACCCAGACACGGCTATCCCACCAATTATAGTACTCGCCATAATTGAAAAGAAATATGATCTCTATCATAATGGCAGACCATAGAACACATCCAAGCCAGTCGAGACTTATAAGAGGCAGAGGCTTCATGAAACGAAAGTTGTGGGTAAGTGCAAAAGTTAGCAGTGCCACCATCAACATCGCTCCAATCATCAGCCAATGCATTGCATGCCAACTCTGCAACCAGTAAGTCAACTTTATGGTAATCCACGGTGAAAGACTCATGTTGCCAAGCACTATACAATAGAGCAAAGGAAAGAATATCGTAAAGTCACGCTTTTTCGTCATCCATAATTGTATGTTTGACATACATTCAAACGTGCCGCACAACTTGAAGAAGCCGCACACGTAAGACAGGAAGCAAAGAACAGGTATACTTTCCGTCTGCATAGCCAAGAAGTCGCACAAGGCTACAACCAATGCCGAGGTTAGAAGCAACTGACGATTGGTGAAACGAAACTTGAAACGGAAAAGGAAAGGGAACGGCATATTGACACCCACAACACCGCAAAGGATTATCATCAATACATCCTCGCGCATCATACACGTGTCGCCCATGACATTTGAGAGTGCACCGCCATACATTCCGCCTGAAAGTTGGAATAAGAAAGCGAACAACACGTAAATCCAAGGTTGTATCTTGCGCGGAACGAAGCCATTGAACATGGGCATCGTAAACGGACCATTAAGAACTGGAGGACCGGGCATAATAGTAAATTATTTAAATACGTTATTTTTTTACCGTACACTCCACATTCAAGCCTGCTTTCAGTTTGGCTAAATCAGCTTTATTCTGCGACGGATCAATGGCTATGCGCACGGGTACACGTTGCTCTACCTTAACAAAGTTACCTGTAGCATTGTCGGCTGCAACCATTGAATAGGCCGAACCTGTAGCAGGACTGAAGGCCTCAACTTTTCCATGGAACACAATTCCAGGAAGAGCATCAGCAGTAAATTCAACATCACTGCCTATGTTGATGTTTTTCAGCTGGGTTTCACGATAGTTGGCTATCACCCAAACTTGATTATCGGTTACAATACGCGCAAGCATCTGCCCTGGCTGAACCAATTGCCCGACATGAATATCCTTACGGCCCATTACACCATCGGCTTGCGCCACGATGACAGTATACGAAAGGTTAAGTCTAGCCAAATTAACCGCTGCTTCGGCAACACTAACGCCTGCCGTATTCTGAGAAAGCCGTTGTTGTTGCTCATTTTTCACAAGAGCCGTGCTTTGCTTGCTTGCTGCCGCCTGTTGATAACGCGCGCGAGCTGCCTCATAACGTGTACGGGCATTGTCATATTGCTGCCTTGTTACCGCGTCCTTCTGCAGAAGTGCTGCATAACGTTCAAAGTCTTCTTTCGCATTCTCCATATTGACACGAGCTTCATCAATGCCTGCCGATGCCACACGCACGTTGCTTGCAGTTGTGTTCATCCCGGCAGTTATTGCCGAAGAACCGGATTTTGAACCTCGCCAATTGGCCTCAGCCTGAGCAAGCTGAAGACGATACTCGCTATCTTCAAGCACTACAAGAGTATCTCCCTTCTTAACATGTTGATATTCTTCAAATCTTATTTCTTTTATAAAGCCTTGCACACGCGTATTGACTGGAGTAATGTAACGTTGCACCTGTGCATCATCGGTATACTCGCCGCCGGTATGGACAAAACGGCTGAAGACATAGCAAATTGCCCCTATAAGAAGCAGAATAATCACGATATTGTAAACTCGCTTTATATGTTTTTTGTTGTTCATTGTTGTTATTTTTATTGCATACTGCCAGAGGCACAGTACACTTGTTTATCTTATGCTTTTTAATTTTCTATTGGGTGTTTATATCTCACCGGTAGAATACTTTAATTTATAATAGGTATAGGCAATGTTTATCTTAGCATTGACTTCCTGCAATTCGGCATTCAGCTTTGTGTTTGAAGCGTCTATCATATCGGTAACCAATGCCAACTGACTCAAATAACGGTTGTTAACGACTTCATAATTCTGCCTTGCCAACTCTACACTCTTCTGCTGAGTATGCAGTTCAACAAAGGATTGCTGATGCATAACATATGCCTGCTGAACATTGTTGTTGACATTTTCACCGGACAAGGCGAGCAGTTCACGCTGTTCTTTTATTTGCTCTCTTGCCTTGCGTATAGATTTGTTACTCTTGAACAACGAACTCAGCGAATACTTCACGCCAACACCTACATACCAAATGTTGAAATTGTTATTGATTGGCGGCAAATCATAGGTAAACGGACCGGCGAAATTATCTGCTGCCACAAACGCAATTTTAGGGTACAGCTCACTCTTTGCCAATTTCAGCTGCTGTTCCGCCATACGCACTCTGAGATTCGATTGCTTTATCATTGGAGATTCAACGGTAGCTCTCTGCTGCGCATCTATTTCTTTTCCACTATCATCACCTATCTTGTCTAGATCGATTTCGGCTTTAATGGACACATCGTCAATACCCAATGATGTGCATAGCTGATGGCATAATATAATGTGCTGGTCTTCAAGCTTCCGTTTACCTAGTTTAAGAGATTCCATCTGCAACTCATAGCGAGTGATATCGTTTTTCAAAGCCATTCCTTGCTGATGCTTGGCTTGAATATCTGATATGAGCTTTTCTGTCAGTGCGATATTGCTATCATAGACCTGAATTCCGTTCTCCAGTCTATAAAGGTCTAAGTATTGTCCTAGGGCAATAAAGCGTTGGTTATCGCGACTCAGGTCCAAACTATTCTCACTCTGCTCCTTTTGTAGTTCTGCCAAGCGGATTCCTGCATTTATCGCTCCACCGGCATATACTATTTGTTGGGCTTCCAAAGCAAAAGAGTTTCCGAAATGTGGCTGAGAAATTCCTTTTGCGTTGGAGAAATCGCGGTCTGTCATTAAAACATTTCCATTATAACTAAGCTGCAACATGGCATTAACATCAGGAAGGCGCTTGCTTTTCGCCTCCTCTACCCCACGTGTTGACACGGCAACTCCACTTCTCTCTGCCTTCAACGCCGTATTACCGCTCTCAACGAGCTCAAACAGTTGATTCACAGTCATTGTACGCTGTGTCTGTGCCACGGTAGGAACGTGAAACAAAGTCACAGCAACAACACAACCGATTGTTGTTATTTTCATATTAAAACTTTTGATTTTTCGAGTGCAAAGGTAGTTGTTTCCGAATTTGCGGGCGTTTTACATTTTTCCTTTGGTATGGTATATTTCAGAACAACCATTCCGTTATCTTACATAAAATAACGATATTTGCAGCTAAAATAAGAACAAATATATGAAACGCGATTGGGATATGCACCGTAGTGGCAGTGTAGAATTGTGCATACGCAACCTAAAGGAATGGTTTGAAGAAGCTACCGTGGTAAATTATGGCATGATTTTGATTTGTCGTAGTGGCAACGCCACCATAAAGGTCAATTTCTCGGAATGGGAGCTAAAAGAAGGATCTGTAGTGACGCTCTTTCCAAATGATGTTATTGTTATTACGAGATGTGATAAAGAGTTTTCTGCTGAAACACTAAAATATGATGCATCGATTTTACGCGAGGCTAGCCTGCAACTGGAGCAGACTGTTTATTCCAGACTCAAGGCCGACCGTTGCCGCACCGAGTCAAAAGTTCTCATAAACATTATAAACGGAATGTTCCAATTGCTGAAAATATATTTTGAACAAAAGGACTGCACATGCCTTGACCAGCTTGTCGTTCTTCAGCTAAAGGCTTTTTTCCTTGGTTTCTATGACTACTTACGACGCAATCCAAAAGAAAAGAAGATTGAAATTGGCACACCTCGAACAAGAGAAATATTCAATGATTTCATGCTTTTACTGGAAACACGTTATAAGGAGTCGCGCGATGTGGCTTTCTATGCCGCCTCCCTTAATATAACACCCAAATACTTAAATTCCATAACGCAACGCATAACTGGTCATAACGTGAAGACCATAATAGATCATTTTGTCGTTCTGCAAATAAAGCTTGCGCTTTCTACAACTCAAAAATCAGCAAAAGAACTCGCTTGGGAATATAATTTCAGCGATCTCTCGTTCTTTTGTAAATACTTCAAGCAGCACACTGGCGATACGCCACAGCAGTTCAAGAAAAAACATACAACATAAGGGATTGGCAATAAATGACTAATAAGCCGAAAAAAATAAATGTCCATACAACAAACCTCAAAAAAATGATTTGCTATATGGACATTTTCTGATTATTATCCCACCAAGAGAGATTATTACTTCACATACAAATAAGACAAGTAACGATGCAGCAAATTTATCTACTCATCTGTCTGCTGTTACGAAATAGTAATCCTTCACTGTTTGCATCAACGACAACAGATTGTTCCCTGCTCACTTGTTCTGAAAGAATCTTCTTTGACAATTCATTAAGTACAAGATGTTGGATTGCACGCTTTACAGGACGTGCACCGAATTCAGGATCATAGCCTGCATCTGCAAGATATTCTATTGCTGATGGAGTGACATCAAGCGTGAAGCCCTGCGACTCGAGCATTTTCTTCACAGCGTTCATCTGCAACATTACAACCTGCGAAATCTCGTTCTTTGTAAGCGGAAGAAACATTATCGTTTCGTCAATACGATTGAGGAACTCCGGTCTGATTGTTTTTTTCAGCATCTCCATAACCTTTAGTCTAGTATCCTCTATGACAGTCTCACGATTGCTGGCATTTATTGCTTCAAAACGTTGTTGTATATACTGGCTTCCTAAATTGGACGTCATTATAATTATTGTGTTCTTAAAGTTAACCGTACGTCCTTTATTGTCGGTCAGTCGTCCGTCATCAAGCACTTGTAGTAAGATATTGAAGACATCTGGATGTGCTTTTTCTATTTCGTCAAACAAAACCACGGAGTAAGGTTTGCGCCGAACAGCCTCTGTAAGTTGTCCGCCCTCGTCATATCCTACATATCCTGGAGGCGCACCGATAAGGCGCGAGACGCTGAACTTTTCTTGATACTCGCTCATGTCAATACGAGTCATCATTGTCTCATCGTTAAACAGGTATTCTGCAAGTGCTTTCGCCAGTTCTGTTTTTCCCACACCGGTTGTTCCAAGAAAGATAAAGGATGCAATTGGACGTTTGGGGTCTTGCAAACCAGCACGGCTTCGGCGTACTGCATCACTAACTGCCGTTATAGCCTCGTCTTGGCCGATTACTCTACGATGCAGTTCCTCTTCAAGATGAAGTAACTTCTCGCGTTCGCTTTGCAACATTCGCGTTACAGGAATACCAGTCCAGCGGCTTACTACTTCGGCTATATCATCGGCAGTAACTTCTTCACGCACCATTGCTTCTGCTCCCTGTGCGCTCTTCAACCGTTCTTGTATGTTCTTTATGTCGTCGTCTAGCGATTTCAACTTACTGTACCGTATCTCTGCCACCCGTTCGTAGTTTCCCTCACGTTCAGCCCTTTCTGCTTCCAGTTTAAGACTCTCAATCTGTTGTTTATCCTCCTGTATTTTGTTAACCAAGGCCTTCTCACCCTCCCATTTTGCCCGAAGCTGCTTTTCTTGTTCTCGCTGTTCTGCAATTTCCTTGTCCAGCTGTTCTATTTTTGGAATATCGTTTTCTCTTTTAATGGCCTCGCGCTCTATCTCCAATTGTTTCAACTTTCGTGTTGTCTCATCGAGCTCATCAGGCACAGAATCATGCTGCATCCTCAACTTCGCTGCGGCTTCGTCCATAAGGTCGATAGCCTTGTCTGGCAAAAAGCGTTCACTTATGTATCGTTCAGAAAGTTTTACCGCAGCAATACATGCATCATCCTGTATACGAACCTTGTGGTGATTTTCATAACGCTCCTTTAGTCCACGCAATATTGATATTGCACTCAGTTCATCTGGCTCGTCTACCATTACGGTTTGGAAACGTCTTTCAAGAGCCTTGTCCTTTTCGAAATACTTTTGATATTCGTTTAGAGTAGTCGCACCAATGGCTCTCAATTCTCCTCGGGCAAGTGCAGGTTTTAGTATATTCGCAGCATCCATGGCGCCTTCGCCACCTCCTGCCCCAACAAGAGTATGAATCTCATCGATAAAAAGGATTATGCGTCCTTCGCTTTTGGTTACTTCAGAAATAACGCTTTTCAGCCTTTCTTCAAACTCTCCTTTATATTTTGCACCAGCAACAAGTGCACCCATATCAAGAGAATATAGTTGTTTGTCCTTTAGATTCTCTGGAACATCACCTCTCACTATACGTTCTGCCAAACCTTCTACTATCGCTGTTTTTCCTGTGCCCGGCTCTCCTATGAGGATAGGATTATTCTTTGTACGCCTTGAAAGTATCTGTAGCACTCGTCTTATCTCTTCGTCACGCCCGATTACGGGGTCTAGCTTTCCTGAGCGAGCCTGTTCTACAAGATTTTTTGCATATTTTTCGAGGCTACGATAGTTTTCATCACCACTTTGCGTATTTACTTTCTGTCCTTGGCGCAATTCGAGGATAGACTGTTGCATAGCATTTTCAGTACATCCTGCATCTTTAAGTATTCTGCTTGCCGTAGATTTTTCTGTAAGCAATGCGAACAGAACAGTCTCAACACTTACGAATTCATCACCAAACTTACTAGATAAGCTTACTGCTTTGTTAAGGACATTATTCGCCTCCCCAGACAAATAAGGCTCTCCGCCCTGAACACGTGGTAAATGTTGTATCTCGTTATCAACAAGAACTTCTATTTGCTGAGCATTAACTCCAAGCTTTTGAAAGATAAAGTTTGATACTTCCTTTGCCTTTACTATAACACCCTTGAGCAGATGTATTGGTTCTATGGTCTGTTGCCCATTTTGTTGCGCTGTTGTTACGGCATGCCTAACAACTTCCTGCGCCTTGATTGTGAATTTATCCAATGTCATATTGTTGTCTCCTTTCTCTTTATTTTATCAAGATCTTACGATTTGACCATTGCAAGGGGCGTACCATTAAGGAGAAGTACGACATTATGTCATTTAAACATGACGAATCGGCATAATTAATTCACAAAGAACGCAAAATATTGCGACAAAATATCACTATAAAACAACAACGAAAAGTTCTTTACAAACAGGAACTTTTCTTTTTAACTATATAGACGGGTTCTATAAATGCATAATTTATAAAGCCCGCCTATAAACAAACCGCCAAAAGCGTCTATGTTTGTTATGAGTTTCTGTAAGATATTAAGTTCTGCGCATTTTTAAGTCTGGTAAGATCCATAACAAGAAATATGTCAATTATCCACCATATACCCAGACCTCCGCATGTCAACAACTTTAATATACCAAGTCCGACATCGCCTAGCAACATACGGTCAATACCCAATTGCCCAAGAAAAATTGACAAGACAAGCATTATTGTCGGGTCTTTCATCTGTGACAGATACATGCAAGCCTCAGCTGGTTCCAGTTCGGCAAGGCGATTTCTCAATTCTTGATACATTGAAGCAGGAAACTTGTCACTATGTGCTATCAAAAGCTGATCTATTCTGTTTTCATCCATAACTTATAATTTTAAATCTACGTTTCAACAAATTTCTTTTATTCTTTCAAATACCGAGTATATTTCTGACTATCATCCAAATTACCATGCTTGCTATATATATTCCTACTACCTTTGGTTTCTCTACAAGCTTTGTTATCCAAACTTTGA
This sequence comes from Barnesiella intestinihominis, assembly GCA_963586715.1. Lineage (GTDB taxonomy): Bacteria > Bacteroidota > Bacteroidia > Bacteroidales > Bacteroidaceae > Prevotella. The sequence continues at coordinate 11,108 of CAVAAS010000019.1, read as the reverse complement.
TATTACATTCCGGCAAAAGCCACGCAATAAGAAAAGCTATAGAATAGGGCAATACAAGAACAAGCCAATAGTTAAATTGCAAGGCTACAGCAAAATCGCCATGAAGAATAGCGTGGATAAAACGTTGCACGCCACATGCAGGACAACTTAAGCCAGTAAGAATCTTAACAGGACACTTCGGGGCGTACCATGTTGCATCAGGATCAAAGAAAAATAACAATGCAGCCACGACAACGGTCAAAGTGGCAACAAACGCTATTTTCATAGTTTTGTCATTCCTTAAAATCCTTTTTCTTTCACACATTCCACAATGAAAGTATATCTGTGCATAAATTAACACAAGCATATATTGCATTTACTGCTGCCCCAACCGCAATACTTATAATCGCCCATTTGCGGGCATCGTTTGAAGCTTTAACTGCTGCTGCATAGTTTCCCGCCCCGTAAAGTTTGTTCACTTCAAGCGATTTCACTAAAGACACTATTCCAAAAGGCAGACAACAGCAGGCTGTTGAAATAATGGCCAATGCTAAGTGATTGTCTGGTTTTGGCATAAAATTTTGATTAAAGCCATTTTCTATCATATTGCGTCCTTTCTCTTATATAATATAATAAGGTGTTGTTACAGTCGTAGATATTTTTCAATAAGAATAAACCTGTTCAATTCCCTATATTTCCAGTTGAGGATATTCATCTTTCAGCAAAAGCATTTTCTTATGTGTTTGTTGCATGAAAGTTCGATATTCTTCGGAATCTGGATTAAATGGTTTATGATTAAGTGCCTCCTTTATTGGGCGCCACTTGTCTAGAAAAGCTAATGTTTCGGCCGTAAAATAGGCTTCCGAAAATCGCTCCCATATAAATGAAACAGCTTGTTCTGAAGGATGCAACATATCCTCTTTGTAGAAACGATAGTCACGCAACTCATCATTTATTATCTCATAAGCAGGGAAATACTCTACACAAGAATAACGCTTTGCAAGCCTGTCAGCAGCGAGAAGCAACGTAGCCTTTGACAATTGGCTGCCATGAAATCCGTATTTAGCATAGCGTATTGGACTCACCGTAACGACAACCTTTATATCTGGATTTATACTTTTCAATAAATCTATCGTGTTAGACATTACTTCAGAGCAGTCTTCAACAGAAAGTTCTTCTTCTTGGAAAAGTTTTTGTGGGCGTTTCCTACAATTATCCACAATCTCTCCTGTTTCCTTTAGCCTGTAAACATGGTTTGTGCCTAGAGTGAATACACATGTTTCAGGCACTTCTCCCTTCATTACACTGCCATTTTCTTTTATCAGTTCTCGTAAATAACGTTCAACAGTATGTAATATGCTTATGGGATTATACATTACGCCATACGGATTTACTACTGCACGGAATTTGTTTTCGCAAAAACGTCTGCCTATATTATCGGCAAAGCAAGAACCGACGAACAGCATACACTGAAGAGGCGGAATGCTGAACGACGGTTTGGATATTTGTACTTCTGTTCTGAACTTCATGTTTGTCAACTCCTGCTCACCTGCAAACCTGTTTCACTCAATGTCATGTCAACGAAACGGGCATTGACATTGGTACGGTTCGCATCAATAATCTGCCTTATGCGTGCGGCTGCTTCCGGATCTTTTGCTACCATATACAGATATCCGCCCCCACCTGCACCTGGGAGTTTATAGCCAAGGCAAAGGTCATCTATAAGGTCTGTTATCCGCTGCACGCTATCAGGATTTGTTCCATTGTCCATAATTTGGTTCTGCACCCATGTCTTTCTTACAAGATGTCCCATGCGTACAAAGTCCGCCCGCTGGATAGCGTCATACATATCGTCAACATGTTGTTTCATACTGCGCAGTACTGATAACTCACCACCATGGTTAAGAAACATACGGCGCACGATTTCGGAAAGGATTGTCTTTGCCGTACGTGTTATTCCCGTATAATAAAGTAGATGACATGAGCGGTATTCATTCCGTGTAAACAGGTCTCCTGGCAACCATCTGACGGTTGGATTCTGATTAAAGCCACGCTCCGTCTGCAACATCTTTATTCCTTCAAGTACGCCTCCGAACTGGTCTTGCCATCCTCCTCCAGTAGTAAGCATCTGCTCAAGGGCGGAAGTTCGACAGCCAATCTCACTTTTGTCCCAGCCAAGACCACAGAAATCATTCAAGGCACCAAGTACCGTTGATGCAAGCACGCTACTTGTACCTAGACCGCTTCCCGCAGGGATTGCGGAAAGAAGCGTCAATTCCAGACCACCTCCAAAAGCTTTCAGTTGTTCCTCCAACGAAGAATATTGTTCAACCGAATACTTTGGTAAGAATCCCGCCAAAGCCAATGCCGCCTTTGGTATTGAGAATGGGCTACCTACATGGCAGAAATCGGCAAGCTGTTCGTATGTGTTTATCGTTTCCGATGCCCCAAGATCAATACTTCTCAATATGATATGAGATTCTTTACAAGGGCGGACATATGTCTGAAGCGGTGGTTGGCCATTCAATTCTATTGCAAGGTTAATAACCTTTCCACCTTCCATCAGGCAATAAGGCGGCGTATCTGTCCACCCACCTGCTATATCTATACGTACCGGACTGCGTGCCCATACAATTTGATCAGAATAAACTGATAGGTGTGGATGCTGCTTTTCTGTCGCCTGTGAAGCTATTAAACCTTGGCGTAGTAGTGAGAAAGATTTTCCTTCCATACTTGCAGACAATTCTGCTTCCCCTTTCAAGCGCAGCAACTCTGAGCGGAACATGTTATCATGTATCCGTGTTAACAATGGGGCTTCGGCAGATATTTCAGCAGGCATCGGAATGTCATATTGTTCAAATTCCCGAGCTGCATCGCAAAGGTCTGTCTGATAGAATACGCTATGACGATAATTTTTAGCTATAGCCTGCCAGTTTTTTGCCCGGAACTCACAACGCTGTCGCGTTAATCTGATAAGATCCGCCTCTGCCGAAATGTCATCAGCACTAAGCTTACGGCATTCATGCCATAAATCCTCTGCACGTTTCGCCTCGTCAGCCGTCATTGTCTGCGGGGCAGAAAGCATCCAGCGCAGCAACAGTCCTGCGTCATCAGCATTTTGCACTACGGGGAATATGCGTGCAGACTGAAGGTCTTCATTTCCGTCAATGGAATTAATATCTATGTTGTGTTCCTCTGCCCAACCAACGAAAGGCCTCCCCATATACAACAAAGTAGATTCGCTAAGGGCACCACGAAATTTATCATTGTAACCATAAGGCCGCACAACAATTTCGTCTTCCCCAACAGGTACGATGTCTACGCATTGCCCTGGTTGAAAGGCTATGGTCCAATCATTTTCTGGCACCCCTGTAACGATATTCTCAGTAGTCAACGTCCAATGTTTGCCTATCCAGCTATTCTCTATCCATACATTCTTGTTGTTTGCATACAAAGGCGACTCTATTTGGGCGTTCTGAACAAAAAGCGAAGGATGAGGTTTCAGAGAATGATGCATTATCTCTCGCTGGTCGTTGACGATATTTTGCACGGCAAGCGTTGACGATAATATCTCGTGACTGGTGCCATAATGATAAAATTCTCCGCCAGGCAATGGTAACACTGCGACGGTCAACTCCTGTAGTTCGGGATCATTGATTGTCGGCTTTTGGCCAAGTGCGCAACCAAACTCTGAATACATGTCGTAATTAACTGTTTCACCGTTTCTTTGCGACCTTTTCATGAGAAGTTTTATGGCCTTATCACTCAATAACCAAATGCCTATATCTGTTAAATAGAAGTGGGTATTGAGTAGTTCGCCAAGCGTCTTGACAGAAGGCTTCTGCAACATACATTCCATGACAGTAGGAGTGTCACGCTTTGAGACAAAAACTCCGTGATCTTTAGCTATCTCCGGACCTAACCACAAGCCATAGCACACCACATCGGCTTCAGGAATAGCACCCAATGGCTGCGTTGCCCGAATATAGACATCACCACTAACAATCATCGTATGCAGACAATCTGGGGCAGCATCCATGATCTGCTGATATAAAGGCATCTGCAATGACAACAAATCTTGAGACAATCGTTGTCCGCGCTCCCAGCGGAACACAGGTATCGGGGTCAGAATTTTTCCTGACGGGGCATATGCCGGTAATCGACGGCTTTGGCCTCCGGCATGCAAAATGAGGCGTTTCTCCCCGCACAGCCATTGGTCAAAAGACAGTTCGCTTCCAGAAGTAGAATAAGCCTGCTGCAGCAACCATGTTGTTCCCCCACCTGAACCAAGTTTTTTGCCTATAGGGTCGTTGGAGCAAAACCATTCGTTACGGTCATACCCTGTTATATCATGAAAACAGTCCACCAAATTTGGTGGCAAAGACAAAAGCTTCTTTATCATGTCTAAATTCCTTTTTGTTAATGAGCACGTTATGCCTTAGATTCATCCGCCTTTGCTTTTCTGTATTTACAATAAACGAGCAAGAGCAAAACAACTATGAGAAGTGCATATCCCACATAGGCAATTGTTTCGGTTTTAGTAACCGTCGACGGATGAAAAGCTAAGATAACCTTATGCGAACCCGGCTTTACATTGATGGCACGCAACACGTAGTTAACACGTCCCACATCAACATTTTGCCCATCCACGGTTGCCGTCCATCCAGGATAGTATACTTCAGAGAAGACTATGACGCCCCCTTTGTCTGAAGTAACATCATATTTCAATTCGTTAGGCTCATAGGAAGTTATCGTTACTATCGACTTACCATCCTGCTTAGCCGCCTTTCCTATTTGGGCGGCAAACTTCTTGTCAGCTACAGCCTCATGCCGCAAGTCTATCTTTCCGACTGTCTCAATCTCCTCATTAGCATTGTCCACGAACTTGACATTGTCTACAAACCATGCAGCACCCTTGGCATAAGGGTTCAACACAGGAACAGTCTGTCCACCTTGCTGTAGCGGGAATATGAAATATCGGGCATTGAGCATGTTTATAACGGGGAATATACTATCTCCGTTCACACGCGTCATATCTCCACCAGCCTCGGCAATAGATTGCATTGCCTTTTGCATCTCGGGTTGGATGTACTGTTCAACAAGTTCTTGATACCTGCGCAACTTGGCTGGATGATAACCTCCAATGCTCTTGTGATAGTATGATGTTTCATTTTCATTGAATGTGCTTGTCGAGAAATTCAGCACGCGATAATTTCCGCACTCCGACTTATCCCGGAGTATCTGTTTGTCTGTATCTGTCATGCGAGCGGGCGTTTCTCTAACACTCTTCTCTACAAACATGTCGTTATTGAGGTATCGTTTGTCAACCTGCCACATGTCTATCAAACAGAGCACACAGGTAAGCCCCACCATAGCCTTGGCGTTCAACTTCTTTGCAAGGAAGAGCACGAGGAAGAACGTTCCGATGACAATGATAAATACAGAGCGCCAACAGTCTGCCGTAAACATGGCCTGGCGCATCTTTCGCAAGTTGGACAACAACGGTTGCAAATATTCCTGCGGTATCTGACTTAAAGCTTGCATTTCACTGCGCGATACGAAGTCGCTAAAGAAAGCCGAAGGCATAAGAGCGAACAGTGCGGCGATGCCTGCTGTTAGTATAAAGCTAATCAACACATAGTCACGCTTCTTACGGGCAAATATACTAAGTACATTTACAAACACCGTGGTCGGCAACTTATCCTTTAATGAGAGTTTTTCGTCTAACACGGCAGGATTCTCTATAAGCTCTTTCAAACCGAGCATTGCAAGCAGCGGAATGGTAAACTCGGCAACAACAAGTATTGAAGCTACCGTGCGGAACTTTGAATACATCGGAACATAGTCTATAAAGAAATCCGTAAGCCCCATAAAATTATGCCCCCAAGACAACATTACTGAGAGATATGTTGCAGCTAGCAATGCCCATTTTACCGGTCCTTTTACAATAAATGCACCAAGTAAGAAGAGCATAAGCACAAACGCTCCCACATAAACAGGACCGCTAGTCATTGGCTGGTCACCCCAATACTGCCCAAGTTGCTGATATATTTCAGTAAATTGAGGGTCAGCCTTCTTCATTGCCGTTTCGCTCTGCGTGAGCGGTACTGAAGCACCACCCTTGGCATTGGGGACGAGCAGTGTCCATGTCTCATCAATACCATAGCTCCACTGCGTTATATAGTCGCGCTCCAAACCGCTATCAGTCTGGTTTGCGGAATTTTTCTTCACCAGTTCACTCTTGCCGCGCATTGACTCCTTACTATATTCCCATGTATGATATAGGTTGCTTGCATTTAGAGCAATGCCTATCAAGCCACCAGCTATACATGTAAGCGTGGCTTTCAAGAAATGAGCCATTTCCCTTTTACGTATTGCCTCTATAAAGAATGCAACAACCATAAAGAAAATAATGAACAGATAGTAGTATGTCATCTGAACATGGTTGGCATAGATCTCAAATGCCGTAAACAGTCCCGTAACAAAAAGACCTTGCAAATACTTTCCTCTATAGGCTAACATTATACCGCCAATCATTGGTGGCAAATATGCCAAAGCCATAACCTTCCATAAATGGCCTGCAGCTATTATTATCAGGAAATAGCTGGAAAAAGCCCACACCACTGCGCCCAAAGCAGCAAGGTATTGCTTGAAGTTAAAAGCCCGCAACATGATGTAAAACCCAAGCAAATATGTAAAAAGATACCACACATTTTCCGGTAAACCAAGATGATATGCTTTCACAATAAAGTCCATTGCATCCAAACTCTGGTACTTTGGCGATATCTGATAGGTTGGCATTCCACAAAAAGCGGACCCTGTCCAACGAGTTGTCTCTCCTGTTTTTTCATAATACTCCGATGCTTCCTCACCAAGCCCACGCCCGGCGGAAGAGTCATGCCGGAAAAGTATCTTCCCGTCTATATCGGCAGGAAAAAAATAAGCGAAAGAAATAACTGCGAAAAGCAGCACTGCCACAACATCTGGCAGATAATGTTTCCAATTTTTCATTATGTATTTTTAGCTGTAATTGTTTGTTTGCAAAGTTATGCAAAACAAACGAATTATCAGAACATGCAGGCGAAAAATCGAAACACAGGAAGACAGCAAGAGAACGGCGGCAGAATGAAATGCTGCACAAGCGGCTTTTTCTTCATTTTTATTCATACCTTTGCACACAGAAATAAAATTACCTTACAGAAAGTTATGAAAATAGGAATTATAGTTGCAATGGAAAAGGAATTTGTGCAGTTGAAATCTTTGCTAACAGAAAGCACTGTAGAAAGATTTCACCACAAAGATTTCGTATGCGGCAATATTGGCGATAAAGAGATTGTTATACAGAAGTGTGGAATAGGCAAAGTAAATTCCACTATCGGAGCAGTTGAAATGATAAACCACTACGCGCCGGACTTGATTATATCTACTGGCGTTGCTGGTGGCGCTGACGTAAAAATGGAAGTAGGGGATGTTGTGGTAGGCACTCAGTATGTTTATCATGATGCTTACTGCGGAGACGAGTGCGAATTCGGGCAAATAATAGGTATGCCTGCAAAATTCGCAACGCAAGAGCAGCTTATTAGCAAAGCAGAAACACTAAATACAGAAACAACAGTACACGCTGGTCTGATAGTTAGCGGGGAATGGTTTGTTGACAGTAAAGAGAAAATGCAGAGCATTTTGGACAAGTTCCCAACCGCAGCTGCTGTCGATATGGAAAGCTGCTCCATTGCCCAGACATGCCATATCTATGGAATTCCTTTCGTTAGTTTCCGCATTATAAGCGACATTCCGCTTAAAGACACCAAGGCTTCCCAGTATTTCGACTTTTGGGCGCACTTAGCCGAAGGCTCATTCAACGTTACACGCAGTTTCCTTGAGGCAATTTAACAAACAAAAACATCAGAAAAATTATGGACAAGATACCGAGTTTTACTATCAACCACGAGAAATTATTACCAGGAATATATGTTTCGCGAAAAGATACCGTAGGTGGAGAAACCGTTACGACCTTCGACATCAGAATGAAAGCGCCCAACCGTGAACCAGCCTTGCACCCTGGGGCACTACATACCATTGAACATCTCGCTGCAACATACCTCCGTAATGATAAGGAGTGGAAAGACCGCGTTATTTACTGGGGACCTATGGGATGCCTTACAGGCAATTATCTGCTTCTGCGCGGCGACTTGGAGTCAAAGGATATCGTGGAACTTATGAAGCGTACCTTTACCTTTGTTGCCAACTTTGAAGGCGAAGTGCCAGGAACTGCGCCTAGAGACTGCGGAAACTACCTACTCCACGACCTGCCAATGGCGCGTTTGGAAGCTAAAAGATACGTAGAGCAAACACTAGAACATATCAGCGAAGACAACTTGATTTACCCTAATTGATTTTCCATATTGCTGTCTGCACTATTCCTCTCACTGCCATATAAAGAATAAAAGCCAGCCAAAGGGCATGATTTCCCAACGTGTAGCGCAAAGAGAAATAAACTGCAAAGAATGTTATTGCGGCGAAGAACATGGACAGGAGCATGCCTCGCGTTTTTGTGCAACCGATATAAACTCCATCCCATACGAATGCCGCCACACCTGACACAGGAAGGAGCAACACCCAAAAGCGATAGTTTTCAGCTGCCAAGACAACCGTCTGCTCATTCGTAAGAAGGGAGAGGAAAGACTGCCCCCCGATAGCATAAAGAAGGGTAAACAAGATTGTCAATGCTCCACCCCAAAGAAATATTCGCCGCAAAGTCGATGAGAGCAACACTTTATTACCAGCTCCAAACGCCTTGCCTCCAAGTGCTTCACCTGCATAAGCGAAACCGTCCATAAAGTAAGAAAATATCATATAGAACTGCATTAGTATGGTATTTACCGCAAGCACGGTTTCGCCTTGCCACGAGCCTGCGGACGTAAAGAAAAGCATTACAGCAACAAGGCAAAGCGTACGTAGGAATATATCACGGTTTACACTTAGGAAACGCATTATCTCTGATTTGCGCCACAGCCCTTCAAACAGGAAATGCCGCCTCAAGCGACCATAGACCGCGCCCCAAAGAATAAAGGATACAAGCAATCCGGCGTATTGTGCAATTAGGGTTCCGAAAGCTACCCCCTCTACTTTCATATCAAACAACATTACCAAGCATAAACTTGTCACGATGTTTACCAAATTCTGTACCACGGCAACAAACATGGGCAACCGCGAATTCTGCATTCCTATAAACCAGCCCGTAAGACTAAACTGCACAAGCATTGCAGGAGCACCCCAAATAAGAATATGAAAATATGTTGCTGCATACGATGCTACACTTTCTGTTGGGCACATAAGACTAAAAGCCAATGAAAGAATAGGACGTTGGAAAAGTATCAAACAGAAAGCGATAGTTACGGCGACGACAACCGAACGAACCAACAACTGCAAGCTACCGCAAAGGTCACGCGCGCCTAACTTCTGAGATGTCATACCGCTAGTGCCCATTCGCAGAAAGCCAAAGAGCCAATACATTACATTAAACAACATACCCCCCACGGCAATAGCCCCGATATATGCTGCCGAACCGAGATGTCCAACAATTGCCACATCTACGAGTCCAAGCAACGGCACCGTGATGTTACTTACTATTGCCGGAATCGCTATGCGCAATATGCGCCTATCCAGTATATTCATGTCTTTCTCTATTGTTGTTAATGCCAAATCACTCTTAGTATGCCTACACATAACGTGCAGCTATATCCATAATACTTTAAAGCATAAAAAAAATCCCGAAGGAAATTGTCCTACGGGATTGTTCTTTTTGTGCATCTGTTGGCAACGCACTTATCGACGTAAACCAAGAGCCTTAACTATCGCACGATAACGTTCAATGTCACGATCGTACAGATAATCAAGCAATGCACGGCGCTTACCTACAAGCATGGTAAGCGACCTAGCTGTTCTATGATCTTTACGGTTCTTCTTAAGGTGTTCCGTCAAATGGGAAATACGGTAGGAGAACAATGCTATCTGGCTCTCAGCTGAACCAGTATCAGAGTTAGACTTCCCGTACTGTCCAAAGATCTCTTGTTTTTTAGCTTGATCTAAATACATTGTTTTGATTTTGTTAAAATTATTATTATGCTTAAAGCGACTGCAAAGGTAATATTTTTCCTTCACAATTCCACTACTTTTATGCGATAAATTTAAAATTTAACAATTCTTGTCTTCAAATTATTGTAAGAAATGTGCGGCCTTACTTCAAAGAAGACGCAGCCTTATCTTCAAATGCGTGCGCCCATATAAAATAAAGCCCGCTAGCTAACCTTTAACAATACACTATGCTCAATAGTCATTGCAACGGAGACAGTTAGGAAACGCAGAAAGTTTACAAAGAGAAGCGGTAGCCAACGTTGAAGGTAAACACAGAATTACGATTTGTAGTCACATCGTACTTGTTTACGTTTGTCACGCCAATATTATAGCGTGCGTCCAAGATAACATTCATATATTCGTAAGAGACCCCAACAGGAATAGAGAATTCCACCTTCTTAAGCAGTATATCATTTTCCGTTTTATATATCTCTCCACGCTGTATCTCTCCGCTTTGAGTGCGCGAAAAAGGTATGCTAGTATATTCCATCTTGCCATTTGTATTGATACCGAGCTGCGCCCCCACCTTCAAGGCAAGGTTTTTATAAACGTATGCACTGAGCATCACAGGTATATTGACGTAATCATAGTGTTCTTTCCACTTGCGCACTTCCTGCCATTTTTTGGTAGTTGCGTCATGGTACTCGTCTATATCGTCATATTTTGTGCCTTGCTGCGAATAATATACACCTGCCGAAACAGCAAGAATATCCGTAATTTGATATTCAACATCTAAGCCTACCATCAATCCCGGCTTAAAGTTACGGTTTCCTGCGGGAGCATTTCCGTCACCAGTTTCCAAATATACAGTCTCTCCCGTTAGAGATGCAAGTGTAACGCCAAGGCGTGGAATTATTGAGAAAGTGCCGGCTTTCGGCTGCGCTACCGCCGTTACTGAAACAACTAGCAGGAAAGCAGCAATCAGAGTAGTGATCTTTTTCATGACTTGAACTGGAAAAACTTGACACATTTTGAGGTGTAAAAATGAAGTCAAT
>CAVAAS010000018.1:0-57165 GCA_963586715.1 Barnesiella intestinihominis | reverse complement strand
TCTTCTCCCAAAGAGCGCGAACCTCAGGGTCTCCCTGCTCCCACTTCACGAGCATAGCATGAGCTTCCTTAATGAGTGGTGCTTCTTCCTTCGCCTTCTTCTCGGCACTCTCGGCATCAAGACCTTCTTTCTCATACTGTTCTTGGAGTGTCTTCACCTCTTCACGATAATGTTTGTCGAAGGCTACATAGAAATCGCCAATAAGATGGTCACCTTTCTTGCCGCTGCTTTCCGGAGTGACGCCGTTGCCCCACTTCTGCCATGCGAGCATTGACTTGCAAATATGTATGCCCCTGTCGTTAACGATGTTGGTTTTCACCACTTTGTTTCCGTTGGCTGCCATTATCTGCGCCAAAGACCAACCAAGAAGGTTGTTGCGCACGTGTCCGAGATGGAGGGGTTTGTTTGTATTTGGCGAGGAATACTCTATCATCACCAGGGGAGAATTTTCTCCTGCCTGCGTCTCGCCATATTTTTCATCTGCGTTTATATCATTTAGCAGCTCTATCCATGCCGACGGAGCAATGACTATGTTAAGGAATCCCTTAACAACGTTGTAGTCTGCCACGGCTTCACAATTGGCTTTCATCCACTGTCCTATCTCTTCCGCCGTATCTTCGGGCTTCTTCTTGGAGATTTTCAGGAATGGGAACACTACGAGTGTGAGGCTTCCCTCAAACTCTTTCTTCGTCTTCTGCACCTGCACCATCTTTTCGGGCACGTCCTGCCCATAGAGTGCAGCCACGGCTTTCTTTGCCGCTGAATTTATTTCGTTAAGTATATTCATAATCTTGCTTCTGTCCCCGCTGCCTCACCTTACGATGCCCTTGGGGATGTTTTCGGCAAAATTACAAAAAAGAAATGAAAGTAGCGGCAACACTAAGTTCAAAATGGCTTTTCAGCCTACATTCCCGGCTTTGAACTACCTTTTGGCGATGAGCTTACATCGTCGTTCACTATAGTTCGCTCTACTTTCTTTACGCCTGATTCAAGCTTTCCAAAGCGATAGCTTATGCTTACAGCCGCATAACCAATAGTGAAACGCGAGTTTGAGGCATACCTGAAGTTTGTTCCTTGCGAATTAGTGCTCCATTTCAGATTCCAGTTGAATGGGTTCGCAACACCAACGCTTGCGTTAAGCCGATCGTCCAACCACGATTTTCTTATAGTGAAGCCATTGCTAAAGAAGCCGGAATTCTTGCCCTGCAATGTTACGCTGGGAGTACTCTTGAATACGTAGAGAGAGATTTTCCATGTCTTTGCCACTGTCTGTTCGATATTGCCGTAGAAGTTCATGTTCCAGCCGTGGTTCTCAAGTGCCTGCCCGTCGGTATAGCGTGTATAGCTTCCTGAACCGTTTAGGGTAAACCGCGTATTGGCAAAGGGATTCCAGCCTACATAGCATTGCAGATATGCCGATTGGCGATGGCCGATATTGCGGTTAGTGGTATAGAGCACCTCCTTGCCGGTTGGGTTGGGAAGGTCTTTAATGGTGCGGTCGTTTACCATTTGGTCTACACTTTCTATGCAGTTGTTTGAAAAATCATAGCCAAGCGAAAAGTTACAGTTGATTTTCTGTGCGAAACTGCCATACTGTATGTCAAAGGAATGTATCTTTTCCGACACGAGATCGCTGTTGCCTTGCGACAAGTGCTCGGGGTCTGAATTGTCAAGATAGGGGTTCAGCTCCCATATTCCGGGGCGCGATATTCGCATCTTATAGTTTAGGCTCATGTTCTGCGTGTCGGAAAATTTGTATCCTAGCTTTACCGACGGCACAACATCATCGAAATTTCTGCTGAAGTTGCCGCCTCGCCCGCTTAAGTATTTCACTTTCTGGAAGGTATGCTCATAGCGAAGACCAAGACGCGCCGACCACTTTTTCAGATTCAACCCATATCCGAGGTAAGCGGCAAGTATGTCGTTACGGTGTTTATAGTTGGAACTGCCTTCATCGTCGTAGGTTTCTTCGCCGTTGCCCTCGGCTTTTGTATCATATTTGTCGGTAACGGCATTGTTAAGACGCAGTATATACTTTGCTCCCGCATCAAAGGTGTGGTACTTTGCAAACGGGGTTGTATAGTCAACCTGAAAGGTGTGTTCTGTGGAATTGCGGGAACCGTCGGTTCGTTGGTCTCTTATCGTGTTGAGCCAATCGGCATACGTTTCGTGAGCATAGAGGTCTGAGTAGTTTTGTCTTCCTTTTTCGCTCGACGGGTTTCCTTCTATACGGTAAGAAAGTGTTAGCAAGCGGTCTTTTGTCTTGAACGAACGCTGATAGTCCAAGCCGCCACTATAGTCGTTGTATGTACTTTTTGAATTGTCACGCGTGGCATATGAATACAGGTCCAATCCTGTCTGTGGCATGAACGAACGCTGTGTGCCATTGGCCTCCGTGCCCGTTCTGAAACTGTTCACAGAAAACGAGGCTGTAAGCAAGCGCAACGTATCTATCTCATAGCTGCCCTCTACCATGGCATTGTGCCACTGGACTTTGTTCTTGCCGCGGCTATTCATTTCCGTGCGACGGGTTTCTTCTCCAAGATCATTCAAGATAGACTGCTCTGAATGTCCTGTCCCATGAGGACTTCTCTGGTTTTCGTAATTATAGCTGCCGCTCACGGTGAACTTGCCCGACTTTACCGTTGTAAACAGACTGGTGCCTCCACCTCGCGACGAACCGCCCACCTTTACCGTTGCCGTGTATCCTTCCAGCGCATTGCCCGTAGTTATAATATTGAGGATGCCGCCCAAGCCTTCGGCATCATACTTCGGACCGGGATTTGTTATTACCTCTATTTTCTTTATGCTTGAGGCTGGCATGCTCTTAAGTATCTGTTTTGCGTTGCTAGTCATCATGTTGTTCGGTTTGCCGTTGACATATATCTTGAAAGACGAGCTGCCTTTCACCTTGATATTGTCCTCACCGTCAACCGTAACCATCGGCACTTTCTTCAGCATGTCAGTAACACTTGCTGTATTCGCCTCTGGATCGTCTTCAACACTATAGCTGAGTTTGTCTATATCCGCCTTCACCAAAGGTTTATATGCCACCACTTCAACTCCCGTTAGTTCCTTTTGCGAATCGGAACAAAGCATGGTTCCTAAGTCTATGACCTTTGTCTTGCCATCAACAGCAAACTTCCGCTCTACCGTATTGCGCCCCATCGAGCGCACAATCAGCAGGTAATCGCCCTTGCCTTCTGCTTCAATATTAAACCGTCCGTCGGCATCCGTCACCGCCATCTTCAGAGGTTTCTTTTTTTCATTGGGGGCAACGATATTAAGCGTGGCGTATGGTTCGCCTGCTTTGCTAAGAGAATCTACAACGATGCCTTTCAGCCGGTATGCAAAACGCTGTGTCTGTGACGATGCACCCAAAGCAATGATGAGCAGCAATGCCACAAGTATTGCTGATTTTCTTAATCCACTCATTTTAATCTAAATGTTTGTTTTTGTTTGCCACCGCAGGAATAAAATCACACTGTCGCACGGTTGGGCAAAAAGAGCTTATTTATACGTATCTGAATATAACACGACAAAGGTAGTCTTTTATAGACAAACATAACGAATATTTAGAACTGTTTAACGATAAGGACGGCAACAGATGGAAAAATCGGGAATTCCGAACAATAAAAAGATAAAATATAACTAAAAAACCACAACAAAACATTTCTTTTTCGTATTACATTACATATCTTTGCAACAGAAACTAAACGGCAAACTTTCCGCAACAGAAACGGAATGCCACGCCACTATTATTATATAATGTAAGTACAATAACCAATAAACATTTACACAATTATGAAGAAAGTCATTCTTATGGCTGTTGCGATGCTCGCTTCAGTTGCCTCTTTCGCACAGCACGCAACAGGAACTATTACCATTCAGCCTAAAGTAGGTATCGCTGCATCAACATTCGATGACGCTGATAATGCAGAAACTATCGTTGGCTTCGTTGGAGGCGCAGAGTTTGAATACCAAGCTACTGACATTTTCTCAATCAGTGCCGGCGCACTCTATACTATGCAGGGTTCCAAAGCAACAACCAACGTTGGAGTAACAGGAAAGCAGAAACTTGATTACATCAACATCCCCATTTTGGCAAACGTTTACCCCTTCAAGGGATTTGCTGTAAAACTAGGTATCCAACCAGGTTTCAAAGTAAACGACGAGTTTACACTCTCTGCTGGAAATCATGAATACAAAAGCGATAACACAAAGGCTAAGTCATTTGCTCTTGCTATCCCCGTGGGCGTAAGTTACGAATTCAAGAATGTCGTACTTGATGCACGCTACAACTGGGGCGTAACAAAGGTGTTTGACGATGCTGATGTAAAGAACAGCGTATTCCAAGTCACATTGGGCTACAAGTTCGAGCTCTAAGCTAAAGCAACACAAGTCACGCATTTGTGACTAAAAACGACATTGGGCCACAGACCAAAGCCAATTGTCCGCCAAGGGACATGCGCTAGGTCTGTGGTCCATTTCCTTTATATTTCCTTTCAGCACCTATTGGCTTCTTTCGTTTTCACCGCACACAAACGACATGAACACCGCACGCAAACGATGCAAAACCCGCGGGCAAACAACGCCCCCCGCAGCGATGCAATCAAGCGTCCGCGGGCAAACAAAACGATTGCCGCAACAAAAAGCGGGACATGCAAGAGTTTCAGTCTCTGCATGCCCCGCTTACTATTTCGGGAACCCCATGGGGATTATTCCTTCAGCCGTTTATTTCTTGCTGAACTTCTTGCCGTTCTGTATCACTATGCCACGGTAGCTCTTGTCTACCTTCTGGCCAGAGGTGTTGAACATGTCGGCATTCAAATCAAGTGTGCCACCCTCTACGCTGCGTATTGCATCGGGTTCTGGTACGTCTGCCTCATAGAGATAAATAATCTCTGCATCGCTCGTCTTGCGTAGATATGCACTACCCTGCGGTATCTCTGTGCCTTTCGTTGTTGTGAACGCCGGTTTGTCATTGTCAGAAAGGCCTAATGCCCATACCTCGTAGGCATCGTCAAACTTGATTGTGTAGGGAGCTGACGCTGTACTTACGAGAAGGTTCTTTTCCACTGCGGGCGCTTCCTTGGCTACAGGAGCCTCATAATCGCCAGGCGCTGCAACAACAATAACGCCGGTGTTTGCAGGAATGGTTGTCACCTCGGCTAGTTTTGTGTATGCCGCATCGTTCTTCTTCTCTACAGCAGTAACGACATATGCCTTGAAGCCCTCAAGGGCAGAGAAGTCAAGAGCTTTTTCGGAACTGAACGCAAGGATTTTGCCTTCAGAAACGCTTATTGTCACGGACAGAGCCTTCAGTTGTATGTCGCCAAAGTCGTGGTTTGCAGTAAACACTACGGAATCTTCGAGCATGAATGGTTCGTAACCGTCGGCTGTCACCGTGAGCATATACTTTTGGTCTTGCTCGGCAGCGATAAGGAACTTGCCTTCTTCATTCGTTGTTCCTGCTACAACCACCGCACCGGCAACGTTGGACAGAAGCGCATACTGCGCTCCGGCAATTGGAGTCTCGCCGCATTTTACTGTTCCGCTAACCTCAACGAATGATTTGGTCAAGGCTATTGTGTCTATCTCCACGTCGGCATCAGCTACTTCCACAGAGTCGCCTGCCTCATAGCTGATGTAACCTTCTGCTTCAACCGCGAGCTTGTATTTCTTTCCATGGTAAACATTGCTTAATGTGTAAGCGCCATATTCGTCTGTCGTAGCATCAACATTTTCTGAAGCCGCGTTGGTCAGAGTGACCTTAGCGCCTGCAACGGGGGCTGACTTATATACGACAACGCCCTTCACCGCATGGAATTTCTTAACGAGATCCACGTTCTTTTCAACATCACCCGTCAGCTCAATGGAGTCTTCAGCCGCATAGTCTTCATAGCCTTCGGCTGCCACAGTGAACTTATATTTGCGGGCTGACTGATAGATTGTCAAAGAGTATGTTCCGTCTTCTGCCGTTTCAGCACTGTAATACACGTTGCCGTCAGTTGCCTTTACGCAAGCATTGGCAACAGGTTCGCCGGCGGCAGTAATCTTTCCGCTCAAGGTGAACGGGTCGTAAGCTACGCCCAAGGTAACAACTGGCGTGTTGCTTGTTGAGAAGCTCGATGCAGAGCCTTTCTTGTAATAAGCGGTCTTGTAGGTATTGTCTGTAGCGTATTGAACCTTTGTATAGGTAGATGACTGCGCATAGGTGAACACACGGAGTGCCTTCTCGCCGTCCCAAACGATTGGTTCTTCAAGGCGCACTTGCGTATCAAACGGCTCTCCGCTCGTGAACGAACAGGGTGCGTTTTCGTAAAGTGCCACTCGCTGAAGCTCTGCCGTATCGGTGTTGGCTACATAGTCTGTGGCATCGGTAGTGCCTACAAACACTGTCAGGTTAAGATACGGGTATTCCTTTGTTGATGTCGCCGTACCGTTATAAGTCACAGACGAAATCTTCTGCCCTGCTTTCAAGCCGTATGTCTTGAGCATGTCGGGGCTATAGATTATGTCGGCTTGCGCTCCCTGAGCATTGTCTGCGTTGTAGAAGTAATAAGGCACGTTGGTCGTTGTTGTGCCCTTGCCGTCACCTACAACAAGCTGCGCCTCGCCAACTTCCTTTGCCACGGAAACTTCTGCCGTATCACTTGCCACAGCATAGTTGTCAAGCAGGCTTCTTACTATGACATACGCTTTCTGAGTGCCAACAGTATGGGGAACATAACTGAGGCTAAGTGTGGTTTCGCCTCCTGCTTCTATTGCTTCTGCACCTGTTTCCTCGGCAACTTTCTCGTCACCCACATAGAGTTCTGCCTTATATGAAGAGGCTTCCTCTGCTTTGGCATTGATATTCTTCACAGTCACCGATGCCGTGTACTCGTGATTTACCATGGCTGAAGCGGGAAGTGTCTGGTTGCTGATGCTGAAGTCGTGGGCTACGTCTACGCGCTTGCAGCCATAGATATTGTCAATATACGTGTAACCGGCACCAAAGGCAAAGTAATATTCGCCTGCTGGCAAGCCCTTAACGGTATAGTTGGCTGGGGTTGAGAAGTAATAAGAGTAAGAAACGAGACGGGTTGACGGGAGCTCGCTGCCTTCAATCTTGCGATATAGCGTCCAGTTGCGGCGGTCAGTTGAATAGTATACATTGAGATATACACCTTCTCCGCCCTGGTTGTAGTTGGCACGCCCGGCATCGAAAGTCAAAGAGTCGCCTTCTTCGAAGAGCAACTTTGGCGTTACGAACTTGTCGTCCCTGTTCTGGTATTTGTTGGAGAGCACGTACTTGTTGGTAACAGAGCCGGTGTTGCACTGTGCCACGCTCCATGAATCTTCAACATACGAGCCTGCAGGCAGCTGGTTGTCCTCAAAGTCTACATAGAATTTTGCGGGATCAAGCACCAGACCCTTCAAGCCAAACGTTACGTCTGCCACTTGGTCGCCGCTGAATGTTGCCGTGCCGCTGAAGCTAGCCGTGCGGTCGCCAAGGAGGGATATCGTAACAACGCTGTCATTGTGAGCCTCTACCGTGAACGGAGCTTGTGCACTGCACTCAAAGCCGTCGGGGAGTGTTATCGCTGTTACCGATAGCGGAGCAGCGCCACTGTTCCTGATTGTGAACTCTTTTGAGGTCGTTCCCTGCACATTGCCATAGTCTATCACATCCAAAGCGGTGAGCTTGGAAGAGTCATACCGCACGTCCATCTGCGGAAGATAGGCTGTTGGCTGCAGCCATACGCCGGTTGAGCCGACAGTACCGCCAAGGTTTTCCCTGACAATATACTTGCTGTATTTCTCATGCCCCTCGTATGGCACGCTAGCCGTGAGCAATACTGTTGCAGAAGCGTCCTTTTCTATTGCTTCCTCTATGGGTTGCGTGGCAAGAACGGTGGTGTCGCCGGAGCTAACATAAAGCAAAGAGAGCGAGAAGCCGTCGTCACCGGGATTGAGGGCCAGGTCGCCATTGTTGGTAACGGTGGCTTTGAGTGTCACAGTGAAGTGGTTTGTGGCGTCACAATCGGGATATGTTGAACCTGTTGCGTTGGAAACAGCCCCAACCTTCATCGACTTTGTCAGGTCATACTCAGCCTGCTGCGCTGCGAAGTCATCGAGATAAGCATAGGAAGCCTTTATTCCTATAAACTCGCCCTCAACGGAAGGGATGCTGACCGTGGCGTATTCGCTTGTTGAAAGTTCGGGCAAGTCTACCATTATCTCGTCGCCACGCGTATAAGTAGAGCCGGTCTTCGTTACCTTATAGAACTTAAGTGTGGGCGAAGAGTAACTGCTACTCCTCTTAACTTTAATGCTTGACGTGCCGGTAATCTTCGGCGTTACAATCAAATCATACAGTTCTGTTGACGGATAGCCTACCTTTTGGCTTCCGGCATAAAGGGCTCCTGAGCCGTCGACGCCGGAGGTTGAAGAATAGGAGTACGAGGCATACAGCGTTTCCCACTCGTCCTCGTTGTAATAACTGTCAACAATGTGTCCCCATCCCGAGGAAACCTTGAAAGCATGGTCGGAGGTTTCGATCTTAGTGTTGAAGTCACAGACATAGTTCTCCACTACATCGGCTGCAACACCGCCGGACCACCATACTAGCGCCGCGATGAGCGCCATCAGTTTGTGTAAGTGTTTCATAAGCGGTAAAGTTTAATTTGTTCGTATTGCATTAACTTTTCTATTACAAGTCTTTGGCATTTACGGCATAGGTCATTTGACTATAACCTTATGGCTCTTGCCTCCAGAACGCACCACGTAGACTCCATTGCGCATACGGGCTTCAGGAATCTTAACTCCAGAAAGGGTGTACACGCCATCGGAGAGCGTTGCTGACGTATTGTCGCCCGATACAGAACTTATCCCTGAGGCATCGGCAGGAACAGCAACGGCAGCTGCATTAAAGACATCGGCATCGAGCACGTTGGACTCGGTAACTTCCGGCAGCCATTTGGTGAGCAGAGCAACTACCTTTAGGTTGGAGGCATTACACGTTTCCGGCACGACATATTTAAAATTGGCAGAGAAACTGCCGTTCACCACGTCAAGACGTTCACCATTGGCGGAGGTGATATAGTCGCGAAGCACGTTGTCGTGCGAGTAATTCCTGTCGGTCACCACATTGGAGCCGTTCAGCACCTTTTGTTCAGAAATGACTTTGTCTTCAACAAGCATCAATGTAAGCGCCATGTCTCCCACAACTTGCGGCAGTTCGTCAACAGTATTGCCGCTTACTCCAAGGGTAAGGGTGCGCGATGCGGCATCATACTGCGGTTCAACCGCAAGGGTTGAGAAGCAAGGGTTGGCATCTGCCTCTGAAACGAGCGGCGCAATGAGCGTTGACCAGAACTTTGGCAATAGCGAAACGTAGTCATTCACATCAAACGCCACATACTTCTCTCCCATCATATAGAAGCGGTCCACTGTAAAGCACGGCGCTGTATAGGCGTAAAGCTTTGTCTTGGCAAGCGAAGCGTCCACGGCAAGCGGTTCGCCATCGCGATACAAGTTTACGAGAGCCACTCCGTCTTTGGCAGAGCCGCTATTCATTTGGGAATTGACTTGCGCACCGAGGTAACTATCCTGGCTGTTGTATTGCTCTATGTAATTGCAATTGCGTTGAGTGCTTTGGCGATATACAACAAAGTCTTCGCTTATTGTGTCGGTTGCCGCACTAGCAGAAGGATTTCCGTCAATCTTGTCAACAAAGAAGCTAAGAGTGTGCTTGCCTGAAGCCAAATCTTCGGGAAGGGCGAACTGCGGGTTTACACTGCCCGAAGCTCCCACCTTTAGCGCATTGCTGTCATCTACGTAGGTTGTCTCGCCATCATCTATGCGATAGCCCACACGCAACGACGATATTTCCTCTTGCCCTGTGTTGCTATACATGACAAATGCATCAACGGGGCTGCCTGCCTTGTGATATTTGTTGCCGGAAAGCAATGTTGTCATCGTTACCGCTTTCTTGGGAAGGGTGCTTACGTCAACAATAAGCTGCACGCAAAGGTTTCCGAACCCGGACATCGTGTAGAATCCATTGTCCTTTTCAATCAGCGAAGCACTGGTATTTGCCGTGGAAGGCATATAGAAGCAAAGTGCACCCTCGCCGGCGGCAACCATTTCGTCGCTCTCGTTGTAGGCGAAACCATACATTAACGAATTGCAATCGCCGTTGATGGTATATTCCTGTGAGGCGTTGAAGCGCACTTCATTCCAGCCGTCTACAGTGCGGCGCACGTTTACTGTTTGTATTTCCGTAGCCACGGCATCCTTAACACTGTACAGGAATGCGGTTGTCTTGCCTATGGATTGGCTAAGGGCAAAGCGCAAGCCTACAATCTTGCACCCGGCATAAGCAGAAATAGAACTGGTGGGCAACACTGCGGCTACCCTATAAGTGCCAGCCTGCCCTACACGCACACCTTTTATTGTCACACTGTCTCCGTCGGTATACCCCACGCCACGTTCTGTAGAAGAAAGTATCCTCTTGGGGGAAAGAGCTGGACTTGCTGCACTGTTGCCTATGCTTTGAGCCACAACGGAGCAGGCTGTCTCAACCAGTTCTAGAGGGAAGCTCTCCCCTACTGTCACGCACTGGGCACAAACAAAGAGGATTTGCATGAGCATCAGCACCAATACAATCGACTTTTTCATGTTTTTTGTCTCTTTTATAAATGTTCTTCCCGTCTCGCCGCTACGCCTAAAGCGAAAACATGCCACATAGTTGGCAATAGTGGGACGGGATAAAAATATTGTTACCTTCTAAAAACTTATCTTTACTTCCTAACCTTAACCGCCTTGTCACCGTATTTTACAACATAAAGGCCTTGAGGTTGTGTTTCCAGCGGTGAGGCCAAGAGCTGGCCATTCAGGTTATAAACACGTGCGTCGGCAGGGATTGCTTCTACGCTAACTACGCCTACGGCACTAGTTGAGATATGGTAATAGCTGCGCTCTGACGTAGTATTTTTGTAAACAGCCTCAAGACCTATTGTGTGGTCGCCGCTAGAAATACCTGTCAACGTAAAGCTGGGCACAGAAGACTCCGCAACGAGCGTGCCGTCAAGATACACGTTGTATTTCACTACATTGCCGTAATCCATTGATTTGTCTGAGCCTTCCGACGGACCAACCTTAAATTCATCAAGCTGGGCAAAGAAGGTATCGTTGGAAATATAGTGAACTGCTAGCCTAACCTTCTTGCCTGCATAGGCAGACAACGGCGTGGTGTATTCCTGCCATTGGGCGGAAAGCATATTGTAGGCACTGCTCAAAACAGTGAAGTCATCGGGATTTGCCCCATTCTCTGAAACGGCGAATTCGAAACTCTCAGGATACTGATCGGAGTAGCTCTTTGCCGTTACCTTCATCTCATATCCTTCATAGATGTTCAGTTCGGGAGAGATGAGCCATTTGTCAGCCTTTGAACGTTGGGGCGAGAAGAAAATGACGTACTTGTCGCCATCGGGAGCTTTCATCGCCACGTCACTGGGAAGCATTGCCGGCACGGTGTTCCAAGGATTGAATACCATAGGAGCCACAGCCGTGGGGGTGTTCTGTGTGCCTGAGCCGGGGAAAGTGATGATTGAGCCGTTCAACGAGATTGGGTAGACGGGCATGCCGTCACGGTCTAGAGTGGTCCATTCACCAAAAGAACCCGTGGCGAAATCGTCGTAATCCTCAAAACTGTCAGTAAAACCGAGGTCCTGATTCCACCGCAACGCTACGGTTGATGTTCCGTCTGCTGCGGTGTTTAAATCGGCAGTAATGTTATATGGCGCAAGAACGTTGTCTTCAAGCTGTATGTCGTAAGCGGCATCTGCCGTTAAATCCACCTCCTTTGAATACTGTTTGAACGCCCCTTGTTCTATACTAAAGAGGTATTTGCCTTTTGGTAAGGCAGCGAACGAGGCCTTTCCTCTGGCTACTACCGCTTCATAAGACGTGGCATCGTCGGCAGAAAGGACATTTATCTTCTGTCCATCGGCAGAGAGTTTACTATCGGCTGAAACGTTGAAATCAACCTTTGCGTAGTCGGCGTGACTTACGTCTAGCGCTGTTGTAACAAGAGAGCTCTCGGCAGCAATATACTTTGCCTTCACGCCAAACACATGGTCGCCCTCGGCTACATTATCTATTGTATATGAGTAACCACTCGTTGTGCCCAGCAGTTTACCGTCGGCATACACTTCGAACACCTCGTTTGGATTGGCGGCAGAATGCTGTGGCTGCCGGCATGCTTTTGCATCGAGGCGAGCTGATAACTGTGGCAAAGACGCGACAGAAGAATATTCAGGCTGGCCTACGTAGAAATCGTCGACCATAAGCATAAACGCTCCGCCGTCGTTTGCCTCACCAATATAGCGAATTGCTATCTTTACCTTCTGACCTGCATAGGCGGAAAGGTCGTAAACTATCTCGTTCCACGCCTTGTAGTCGACAGCTTCGTAATTGCCTTGCGTTAGACAAGTGAAGTCTGACGGTTCAGAAGAAGCGGTATTCGTTGTTATATAGACAAGGAATTTTTCAGTATACTTGTCTGCTGCTTTTGCCCGGAAGCTGAGAATATTGTCAGTCCCTACGGTTATCTCCGGAGATATGAGCCAGTCGTTGTTGGCCCCACCGCTTGAAGTACGCACAAAGCCTACATACTGTTTGCCGCTATACGGGCGCAACACAGGATAAGAGTACCACCACATCGGTTCTACCGCAAGCGGATTTATTATTTGTGCATACTGCATAACGCCTCTGTTTGGGTAGTCTCCTTCTAGCGGTGCTGCCTGCAGATGGTCAGCGTCGATGCCTGTCCATTTTCCGAATTCTATTGCAAACGGGTCATAACTCTCAAAATCATCGAAGAAAGCGGGAGACTCTGTATTCCAAGTAAGGCCTACGGAGTTTACTCCAGTAAAGGCATTGACATTTAGTTTCGCAGTAAGAGAAAACGGAGTGCGTGTCTTTTCGGTAAGTTCCAGCTCTATTTCTTTCTGTGAATCAGTTTCTGCCACTTCAAACTGCATCGTGGCTGTATTGTATCCCTCGCGCTCCACCGTTACGTTGTGGTTGCCCGCATAGATTTTCAGCGTGCCTTTACCATTGGCATCAAGCGTTACTGCAGGATAAGACACGCCATAGTCTGTCTGCTTCACGCTCACTTGCTGCCCTTCAAGGCTTTCTCCCGTAGCTGTGGTCACGGTTATATCCAGCGTTTTGTCTCTCGTCTGCGCTGCAACCGGCAGGGACATTAAAAGAAGAAACGCAAGGAGCAATGCAGAGAAAGCTGGGATACGCCTGGATATAGTTGAAAAATCATTCATAATACAGAAAGTTTCTTGTGTATTGTTAAAGAGAAAAAGGCAACAGGCGGCTTCGCCACCCTGCTGGGAAGGAAGCAACCTATTACCTTATTATATATATATACGGAGATTACTTGCGTGCCACCTTCATGGTCTTCACGCCGTTGTCCGTATAGATCTTTACTACATATACGCCTTTCGTGAGGGCGGACAGTGTTGAAAGTCCTGTACCTTCAGCAACTTTCTGCCCATTTGTGCCGTATACTGTTACCTTTGACGTTGCAACTTCACTAGCATTTACACTCTGTATGCCGTCGGATAAAGCCGGAACGAAGTTTGTAAAGGTGAAATCATCCAAGAAAGCTTGCAGAGCAAACGTCTCGTTATAATCGCGAACTGCGATATATATAGACTTGCCCACGTAGGCAGAGAGGTCCACCGTGTAGTGTTTCCAGTTCTTTCCGCTAAGGAATGGTATCTCCTGCTGCTTTAGAACCTCGGTGAAAGAGTCGCGGTCAGTTGCACTTGTCTCACTTACAAGCACGGAAATCTTGTGCTTTGCCGATGGCAGTATGCTTTCTTCTGATTCCAGATTGCGGGCATAGAAGTCGAACGTTGCTCCTGCCTGTGGCACGAGTGCGCCGCTAACAATCCAGTTGTCGCCTTTAACATCTTCCGACAGCGGGGTACCTGCCATAATCACAGCATCGCCTGAAATAGGAGCTATGCCGTTGTGCGAAGGACGCTCATAAACTGTAGTGAAAGCAAACACGCCACCACTCTCAGGGCACTCCGTTCCGTAGTAAGTCAGCTTGATTGTTGCTGCATGGTCAACGTCAATCATGCTGAAATCTTGCTTCCAGTTATAGTCCAGGTCATTGTCCTCGAACGAATAGTATCTGGTTGTTGCCGGCAAAGCCGTTCCGTCTACTGGCAGAGTCATAGTGTATCCACTCTCAAACGTAAGCGTAAGCTGATCTGAAACGTGGGTAGCCGTTGTCTTTGCATTGAACTGTATATTGAAAGCCAGCCCCTCTCCAGATGCTATCTCATCGCCTGGCTTTAGGGAAGTCTCAAAATTCTCTGTTGAGAACTCGGCACTCTTAACCTTCAAGGCATTCTCTCCGCGATTGATTACGGTGAATACATTGCCGGAGTTAACGGCCTTGTCGCTGTTTACCTTGCCTGCGCTCCATCCACTCTTGTTGAATATGGCCTTGTCGCCAAGCTTTTCTTCAATAACCACGTTGTCTATTGCGCAACCGTGGTCGCGATTGTTGTCAAAACTGTAGTGTGTCCAACGGAACTGAACGGTCTTGCCTGCATAAGCGGCAAGGTTGTAAGTTTCGTTGTACCAATATGACTGGTCTGTCTCTGCTATTGAAATATGGTCAAGCTTTGTCCATGCACCATCGACATATACTTCAAATGTCAAGTCATTGACTCCATTGTTGGGTTCAACGTTGGTCTTTTTCAGGAGTCCGCTCTCGTCGGTAACAAGGCTAGAGGGATGCAGACCTCCCCAATCGAAGGATATGGCCATAGTCTTGTTTTCAGGAAGCTTAAACTCCTGAGTTGTTACAGAAATGTATTCGTCTTTGTAAAGCCATGTAGCAAAGAGACAAGGAGCAGAGTTGCCGTAAATCTTGTTGATGTCCCACTTGCGGTTGTAAGAAGAAGAGCCTTCTGTAAGCCATCCCGTTGGGAGTGTGCCGCCACTGAAGTCCTCCTTATAAGGATATATCGCCGTTGAAGCATCTTTCTGAGTGCTAAAGCTCCATTCTTTAGCAGTGACAGACTGTCCTACAGTGTTGTAGCCAACAACTTTCCAGTAGTATGTCGTCTCATAGTCCGTCTTGTCTATAGTATATGTAAGCACATTGCCAAGGTCTTTGCCTTCGATAACATTGTAAACGCCAGGGGCAGTGCCAATATAAAGGGTATATCCTGCTGCAAATTGCGCTGGAGTCCACTCTAGCTTTATGTTTCTTGGATAAATGTCTTCAGCGCCGTTCTTTGGTGTCACAAGGTTACAGCTGTCTGGCACGCCAGCCTCGCCGTAGAGTGTGGGCAGGAGAATGCGGTCAAGATAGAAGCTACTGCATTCTGGCACGTCGCCGTCATCGGAAGTAACGCCAGTGTTTGTCCAACGGATATAGGAATTGTCTGTACCTGTGCCCAAGTCTACTGTTTCAGTAATCTTGGCGTTAGACTTTGAACTGTCCTCATAATCGAAAATCCACTTCTGTGTCCAGGTTTCACCGCCGTCGGTAGAGAGTTCCAACTTAATGTCATTGCTTTGATAAGAGTCGCCTTCTTCACTGGTAAAGCTGTTGAAATATTCAAAAGTCACCTTACCTCCATTCGTAAGGTCAAGGCGTGGTGAAACGAGATGGTCGTCTTTCGTGTCTACGGTAGCAAGAGCAGAACGGTCGCCCTCAAGGGCTGACTTTGTTGAGCCCCATCCGTCATTCTGCCACCCTGCGGGCGGGAAGTACGCCTCAAACGTTTCCTCGGTCATTCCATCGGGCACCATTTCTTTTTGGGCTTTCAAGGCTATGGTAATGTCACCGCCATTGGTATGCAACACCGCATTGCAGCTCTCAGGACTAGTGAGCGAAGCCGTGTATGAGAGCTGGAACGAAACGGAAGAGTTGGCGTCAAGGTCAACAGACGCCGGGTCTATGTTGAGAGCCACGCCGGTGGGAAGTTCAACATCTGTAATCTTCAGACCTTTCTTTCCAACGTTTGTCATCTTAATTTGCTCGGTATAGAATTTCTCGCCCAGATACATGCTGCCGAAATCATAGCTTGTGCGATTTACCTGCGCAACAGGGCCTGCGGCTGGCGTAAACTGCTTAACGAGAACATTGTCCAAGTAAACGCAGTTGCCTATGGTTGTGAGCATTTTGTAAACGAAGGCTATCTTCACTTTCTGCCCTTTCCATTCGCTAAGGTCAAGCTTACTGGTGTTTGTCTGC
This sequence comes from Barnesiella intestinihominis, assembly GCA_963586715.1. Lineage (GTDB taxonomy): Bacteria > Bacteroidota > Bacteroidia > Bacteroidales > Bacteroidaceae > Prevotella. Next base: position 40,874 of record CAVAAS010000018.1, on the reverse strand, counting down.
CAGCCTACGAAATTTGTCACGCCGCTTTCTTTCAAGTCGTCCGCATTCTGAATGGAGAAAATGGTTTCAGCATTGTCCAAGTCGCCGTTCTTCACGATACGCACCTGCAGGTCATAAAGACTTTTTGCACTCATTGCCATCGACGAGGTTGCCCAGTCGAAGCTAAGTTGATACGTGTTGTCTAGATCGAGTTCGGGCGTGAGCAATATTTCCTCGCGTGGTCCTTCACCATCTCCCGTGCCCGTTTCATACGTTGGGGCGTCTACCATGGCAACATGCTTGCCGGAGATTGTACCTTTTGAATTATAGTAGTTCACCCATTTATAGTACTCTTTCGTTCCTGAATAAGAGTCTACTGTTGTCCAACCCTCGCCCTTTGCCACAGGACGGGAATAGGACGAAGAGTTGTCGTCGCTCTTCACATAGTCGGTTTCAAAGTCTTCATCGAGCAATGTCTGCGCCGTTGACGTAACAGAGGCTGCAAACATAGCCGCGAACAAGAGTAAAGTTTTACATCTTTTCATTGGCTTTAATTTTTTATAGTTATAATATCTGCTTTTATTCTCGCGTTTACATTATTACGGCAAAGTTAGAAAATATATTTCAAAATGTAAGTTTCATACCGTAAATTAGGATGACCAATTCGTCAAGATACAATTTGTCGCATCATTTGTAAGCAAATAAAACCATTTATTCACTAGAACTCGCAACTGTTCATGCCGGGGTGCACTTACAGAGCGGTGCCTTGCGAACTGCAAATTATTTGAATAAAACAAAAACTCTATACTTGAGAACAGGGAACTACATGTCTGGAAATAGGGGACTCTATGCTTGAGAATAGGAAACTCCAAACTTTAGAACAAAGCCCCCCATGCTTGGGAACAAAGAACTATATATTTACGATGCATGGCATGAGCGGGTAAAGGACAAAAAAATACCGCAGACTGAGCAGCACTGCTTTGCCTACGGTTTTAAAATGAGTTCTCGCCAGAACTGATACTACATGTTATTTAATCATTACCTTCAAATAATTTATTCATTCTGCTGTCTTTATTTTTTTCGTCTTCAATTCTACTTTTATGTGTATTTGCGGCCATCCCGATTAAGAAAGGCCTGAGTGTGTATTCAATAAAAAGTGTATTTGTGCTTGTGACTGTTGTTTTATGTTTGCTAGTTGACCACCTTTACATTATATTTTTGATAATTATATCAACGTCTCAGCGGCAACCAACGAGATTGCTATTTCTATTTATGTTGTTTAATTATTGTTTAAATAGTAAATTACTTAGGTTTTAATAGACGTTCTATAGTTGTTTTTATTTATTTCTATGTTGCAAAAGTAACAATTATTTTCTTTTTCAACAAACAATTCAACGGATATTTTATCCTTTTTCAACGAAAATATAATTTTATCGTGCAAAATTGTTTAAAATCCGTTATTCAAAAGAAATTATTGCCCACAAAGAAACACTTTAGAAGCCCGCGGCGAACGTATTGTTCAACCGCGGGCTCCCAATTCTATCGCCGCTTAGTTATGGAAATAAGCCTACGGGCTTACAATCATAACCGCAAAGCCTTTATTTCACGATGCTTATGCTCTTGCTCTGCTGACCGTTAGACATCTTCATTACGAATACGCCATGCAGTCCGCTTGCAACACGGGCATTGCTTGTCAGTTCGCCTTGTTCTACTACGCGTCCCTGCATATCATAAAGCGTATAGATGTTGTAATCTGCAACTGTATCAGCAAGTCCCTTTACGGATGTGCTCTCGCCAACCTTTGAGAAGTCGGTGTATAACGTGCGCTGAGTTGGCTGCCAATTTACAGAACCGTCGCTGAGAACTGGTGTAAAGAAGTCCCAACTGTTGCTAACGACCTCGGTCTGATAATCATAATCCGCACTGAACGTATAGTCATCCTTATGTGCATAATACAATGTCAGAGCGTCACCGTAGCCGCCACCCCATTGTTCTTCACCGATTTTTGTGCCGCGTTCATTATAATAGTAAGTGTAACGGCTATATGCAATCTCGTCGTCTGTCTTTTGAGCATCGCCGTTCTTGTCCCACCAAGAAGTGTCGTCTATTTTGTAAGAGCCGTTGTCGTCAAGGAGCGAGCACTTGTATACGTCGTTTCCTGAGCCGTCAAGATATGTGTATGTTGCGTCATATTCGGGTGCTTTCTCACCATATGTCATCACATAGTCACCGTAAGCGTAGCCCTGATACCAGTAGCGGAAAGTCAAAGAGCGGTTCTTTCCGATGCGATATCCGGCGTTGATGTCAACAAACTGGTCGTCACAATCCTGCCAAGTCAAGTTGGTAAAGCGTTTCATCTCGCCCAGTTGGTAACTGTCTGTAGAGGAGTTGTAAACCTGATCCTCCACGAGTATGGTATGCGGATGGCCTGTTGCTGCATCATATGTCGGGGTAAGACGCTGATAAACGTATTCTTTTCCCTTCGAATCGTACTTATATACGGTTAGAAGTGTCACTTTCCCGTCTGCATCGCGCTGGATATCCTTTCGGAAACAGTTGTCTGGCAACATTCTTGTAAAGTCGCCCGTTGTCGTACTGTACTGGTATTGCATGGTTTCGGTCAGCACTCCTTTCACAACACTGTCATATTTCATGGTCGTGCGGTCGTACGACTGCCATGTTTCCCCGTCAGCGCTGTATGCGTGAGTCTGCACGGTTACGTTTCCGTCCTCGTCATACTCATAAGAATAGCGTTCGTATCTCTCATTCTCAACCTCATTCTTAAGGTTGACATAAAGCTTAGTCTTTATGTTTCCGGCCTCGTCATAAGTATAAGTATAAGTGGTGGCAGGAGTGGTATCCCAATCTGTTCCCGCACTGTTGCGGTAGAAGATCTGCTCCGTTGCCGGGCGCCATATCTCGCCGGCTGCCTTTGCTGGAGCGGAAGAAAGAAGCGAAGTTACGGGAGCCACGTCGTTTAATGCCGGACATGTGCGTTCGGGGAGTTGTTGGTAACCCTGTGCCGTTGCGGCTTGTTGCGCTGCGAATAATGCTGCAAATGTGAAGAATGTAGAGATTTTCATAAGCGGTATGTTTTAATGTTATTCATGTTTTCCTCTATTGCAAAAGTAGACTTTTAATCTTTAAACAACAAATATTTATCGCATAAATCACGAATAAAACATCCTTTTGCATATCAATACGGCGTATTTTCTTGCAAGATGCCTTTATATACATTATCTAATAACATACATTTTTTCTAATAACATACTTTATTTTCGCGGGGATAAAAGTTCTTTTCCACCGCTTTAGCCACACATAACAGAAAAACGCTCCTTGCAAATGCCACATAAGGCAAAGCGAGGAACGTTCTTCTTTAATCTAATAACAATTAGTCTATCGCGTCATTACGACGGTTTCATGCCTTTTTCCCAAAAGACTTTAGGCGCGTTCTATAAATTCCACGCATTAAACTTCATTTAAACGGATTACTCTTTGTGTCTTTTAACGTTGCGGGATTAGCACTATCTCCTCGCCCGCCCGTGTCGGTATGTCGTAAAGGACAGTTTCTGGAAGTAATGTCTTTGGGATTTTTGTTCTGTCTTTAACCAAAGGCTTACTCATATGATACGGCTGCATGAGTGGATTCGGATTGTCGCCCGAAGCTATCGCTATTTGAGTGCCATCGTTTTTCTTTAGAGGAGTAGCTGTACGCAAACGGAGATTTCCACCGATTATACTCTTTATCTTCAGTGAAACGAGCTTGCCATTAGCCCATTTCATGTCGGTTATCTCGAAACCTCCTCGGGTGCGCAGCCCTTTCACTTCGCCTTCTTTTTGCCATTCGGAGGGAAGAGCGGGAAGGACATGCAAAAAACCGGCATGGCTCTGCACCAGCATTTCGGCTATTCCCGCGCAGCACCCGAAGTTTCCGTCAATTTGGAAAGGCGGATGCGAGTCAAACATATTGGCATAAGTGCCGCCATCCTGATCGCGTATCGTGGCGTTGGGGTCTTTAAGCTTTAGCTGATTTTTTATAAGTGTCATTGCATGGTTTCCGTCAAGCATGCGTGCCCAAAGACAAACCTTCCATCCCATAGACCATCCGCGGCTGGCATCACCACGTCCGACGAGGCTTTTGTGTACTCCTTGAAAGAGATCGGTGTTCTCATACGGTGAGACTTGATTGCCAGGAAAGGCACCCCACAGATGTGAGAGGTGGCGATGATTGGAATACTCTCGGTCCCAGTCTTCCTGCCACTCTTGCAGCTGTCCGTATTTCCCTATTTTCATCGGTGATAGCTTAGCGCGCAATTTGTCAAGCTTAGCGGCAAATGCCTTATCCTGCCCGAGAACGTGTGCTGCAGAAGCGGTGTTTTTCAAAAGATCATATATCATTGCGTTGTCCATCGTCACACCTTGGAACACAGCACAGCTTTGTTTTTTGGCGTTTTCATCGGTATAACTGTAAAGTCCCGGATGGTTCTCCGGCGAGATTGACGGCCCAGCAACCATATATCCTGTTTTTTTATCCTTATACAGGAAGGCTTGATAAAACTCTGCCGCCCCCTTCATAACGGGATAGTACTCGGAAAGGAATTTTTTGTCGCCCGTATATAGATAATGTTCCCATATATGCGAGCAAAACCATGCATTCCCTGTAGGCCAAATTGCGGCAGTTGCATTGTCTACGGCTCCGGTGCAACGCCACAAATCCGTATTATGATGCAGTGTCCAGCCGTTGCAGCCATACATCTTTTCCGCACTTTGCCTACCGGTAACGCTTATGTCCTTAACCATTTTCAAGAACGGTTCATGGCATTCCGAAAGGTTTGTCACCTCAGCAGGCCAGTAGTTCATCTCTGCATTTATGTTGGTTGTATATTTAGAATCCCAAGCAGGATATTGTCTGCCATCGGGGTTCCATTTTCCCTGAAGGTTTGCCGGCTGCGAACCCGGCTGCGATGAAGATATGAGCAAGTAGCGTCCGAACTGGAAATACATTGCTGCCAACTGAGGGTCTGCGGTTGTTGAGAATTCAGTGATGCGGGTCTTCGTGTCCTTTACGCTTTGTACGGCATTATCGCCAAGCGACAGGCTCACGCGATTGAACTGGGTCTTATATTTTTCTGTATGCGCAGCAAGTGCTGAAGCATAGCTTTTACCTTGCCATTTTTCGATGAAATCGAGTGATTTTGCCTTGGCATCAGCCGAGATGTCGCTGTAGTTGACGAAATTTGTTGCCGAACTTACAATAAGAGTAACGGTGGTCGCTCCTTTTATCTCCAATGTCGGAACGTCTTGCGCGGAGACTAAGGCTGAAGTCCTTACGCTTTGGCTTCCTATGGTTAGCTTTCCATCATTGTCTACAACGCGTATAAATGAGTAACACTCCAGTTTATTGGGAATATTTTCTTCCTTTTCCTTTCCTGGATAGGAGCGTACCATGAGCGTCTTGCTGTCGTATTTTGTAGAAGTGCATTTAATTCGCTGCGTTTTCTCCGGCCCTACGAATGAAACGTTAAAGTTAAGCTTGCCTGCCTCGCTTGCCGTTAGATGCACAACGGTGACATTGTCATCAAACGACGTGAATACAGTACGGGTATACCGCACGCCGCCACAGTCATAGCTTACGCCGCTTGTCGCATCTTCTAGGTTTAGCCAACGCTTATAGTTCGTCACCACACGCGGATTCGCAGTGTTGCCATCTTTTGCAGGTTCGGTGGCATATGTCTGACCCGGGAACGTGAGTAGCATCCTTCCCACAGACTCATATATCTGTCCGTGACTGGTTTTCGCTTTGTCTGCCACCACGTATTTCATTGCCAGCTTCTGCGCTTCAATACTGCCCGCCTCCGTGCCTTTCTGCATATTGTTGCGCATATCCTGCAGGTAGGTCTTACAGTTTTCGTTATAATTATTATAAGGAGAACCGCTCCAAAACGTGTCCTCATTCAACTGAATAGTGTCTTGTGCTACGGAGCCTGACACCATAGCCGCAATGCGTCCGTTACCCAAAGGCAATGCTTCCTCCCAATAACTGGCTGGGCCTTTATACCATAGTGTCAAGTCGTTTGCGGCATGGGCACTATTTGTACCGAGCAATAATGCGGAGGCACAAAGCGCCGTACGCAATGATTTTGTAATTTGTCTCATATTTAAAATAGATTTTCGGATAAGATACTCTTTGCTTTTCAAAGCCACGACAAAGTTATCCGCTTTGCTCAACGACATAGAGGAGTATGTTTCTTAGATGGTTCAATATCATGTGTTTATTATCGAAATGAGGGTAAAATGGTTGTTTCCTTTCTTTTCGGGTGGAAATTTTTCTTATTTTTGCATATCCGAAAGAACTTAGCAAGAATAATCTATACTTGAAAGGTCATGACCAAAAGGAGTTTAATCTTTATTACGTTTCTCTTGTCCTCTATCATTGTCTGTTGCGCGGGCAATATGCCACATATCAGACATTTTTCTGAAAGCGACGGATTGCCGCAGAGCATGGTTACATGTGTAATGCAGGACTCCAAAGGTTATATCTGGATAAGTTCATGGAACGGACTTACACACTACGATGGATATACATTCACACACTATAAGGCAAGGCAAGGCGACAATTGTCCTCTGCCAAGCAACAGAATAACGTTTATCCGCGAAACGGCAGATGGAAACATTCTTTGTAAATGTCCTGACGGCTTCTTTCTTTTCGACGAAAAGGAAAAACGCTTCATCGCTTTGCCCAAGAAAAAAACAGACAAGGGCGACCGCTATCGCGCAACGCTCGCAGACTCGATAGCGATCTTATCCTTACCCGAATACAGAAACGTTGAAACGCGGATTTTATTTAAAGACAATCAAAACGGATATTGGGTATATACCCACCATGGCCTAGACAGAATATGGTTTGGACCGGGTAAAATCAAGACCCAAAAGACTGCCGTTAAAGGTGAAGAAGTTATAAGAGCCGCACTTGTTGACGGAGCGAGAATATTCATTGGCGACAAGAACGGTTTTCTGCGCATTACGGACTTGAACAGGAACACAAAGGGATATATTTGCAGCGATGGGACGGTAACAACAAAACGCACTACTTTCGGAGCAAACGCATACTGCATAATGAAAGACTCTAAAGGCTTTCTTTGGATTGGAACAAAGCCAAATGGACTTTTCAGACTAAAAGAAACAAAAAAAGGCGGTTTCACCGTAAAATTATTCCTTCCTGACCCCAATAACAAATGGGCGATTAACAGCAACAGTATATACTCTATAATTGAAGATAGCCGCGGAAGAATTTTAGTAGGAACGTTCAAAGGTGGCCTCAACATTATAGAAAATGCACAAACCGACAACCCGAAGTTTATCAATCCCGATAACATTCTTGATAATTATCCTGCTGAAGCACGGCAAATTCATGACATAAAGGAGGTGAACAACAGGGTGCTTCTTATCGCCACCAATAAGGGATTATATTCATGTTCACTGAAATCCGAACCAAGAAAAGCTGTGTTCTACTGCAACAAGCGCGCCCCTTCAGACAAAGAATCACTGAGTAATGACATGGTGATGGCCATTTTGCAGACAAGCAGAGGCGAAATCTTCGTTGGAACTTACGGCGGAGGAATAAATGCCGTTTCATCGAAGAATTTACTATCAAGCGGCATAAGATTTAAAGCCTTTACGACAGACAACGGTATGGCTTCCGATATCGTATTGAATCTTTGTGAAGACCGCACAGGAAGCATTTGGATTGTATCAGAACGTTCGCTCATACAATATGCTCCCAAGACGAGACTTCTTACAAATTACTCCGAGGGTGTGTTTGAAAACAACTTCTCCTTCTCCGAAATGCATCCGGCTTTCATTGCCGGTAGCAACACTCTATTGCTTGGAACAACACAGGGACTTCTTCCAATTCACATTTCAGACATAAGCAAAAGCAGCTTCGTTCCGCAAATACGCTTCAACGCTCCCACTAATATTGAGCTGACACCTGACGAGAGAAACTTAAGCATTTCATTCTGTGCGCTGGACTACAACATCAATGAGAAGATACAATACGCCTACATGCTTGAGGGGCTTGACAACAAATGGCTGTATACAAGTGAAAATCGCATTAACATCTCCAACATTCCCGCTGGAACGTTCCGCCTGCACGTGCGGTCAACCAACGGAGACGGTGTATGGGTAAACAACGAACAGACAGTAACAATACATCGCACACCATACTTCAACGAGCGTCCTATGGCGTGGATGCTCTATGGCGCGCTCGCGCTTATTATCGTTTTCTTTGCCGTCAAAGTTGCACTTTATATAAGAAAGCTGAAAAGAGAACTAAAGAACTTGCGCCTTTCATCTGATGAAAGGATGGAATATCTGAAGGTTCGCATAGGCGACATTATAGGTGGCAATGACAACCGCGAGAAAACAGGAAACGACGGTTTCATCGAACAATCCATATTCAGGAAGAAAGCGGAAGAGTTCGTTCGGAACAATCTGTCGAACCCCGACCTGAACATTTCCGTCTTCGCAAGAGAAATGGGAGTTAGCCGCTCCGTCCTATACATTCAGATGAAGAAAGAGTTTGATTGCACACCTAATATATATATAGTTAACCGGCGCATGGAACTGGCAAGCGAACTTCTTAAAGCCGACAACGGCCTCAACATCTCGGAAATAGCCTACAGATGTGGATTCTCTGACCCTAAATACTTCAGCCGATGCTTTAAGAAAGCCACAGGATACACGCCGTCAGATATTCGCGAAGCCAAAGAATAAAGAATTTAATCCACTCAAATACCACGCCCGCAAGTTTGTTTCAACCAAACATACGGGCGTGTTTGCGTTTACAGCCATGCGGTGAAAACATCATTCTTCATAGAGAAACTATTTTTTACCTCATTTATACTATTTTCTACCCAGCCGATACCATAGCTATCTACTTTTGCAAAAAAAAATAATAACTATCAAACATATCCATGAGAAATCTAAAGCAAAAGAGCAGGTACGTACTTATTATGCTCTCGTTCATACTTATGAACGCACTGAATGTACACGCACAGACAAAAGCCGTAAGCGGCACAGTGAAAGACAATGCGGGGGAACCGATAATCGGAGCCACAGTGACGGTATTCGGTCAGCCAAAGATTGGTACTGTTACTGACATTGACGGTAACTTCAAGCTGGAAGTACCGGACAATTCCCGGAAGATTGAAGTAAGCTATATCGGTATGTCAACGCAACAAGTAGACATAAAAGGAACCACACCGCTAAGAGTAACACTGAAAGACGACACTAAAGACCTTGACGAAATTGTAGTAATCGGCTACGGAACGGTTAAAAAACGTGATTTGACCGGTGCAATGACATCCATAAAGTCAGAGGAAATCACCGCAACCCCAACGACCAATGCATTGGAAAGTCTGCAAGGTAAAGTGGCTGGTCTCGACATGACAAAATCAAGTGGCCAAACGGGTTCCAGTCTTTCCTTCTCAATCAGAGGAAACCGCTCGCTCAATGCATCAAACACTCCACTAATTATTGTGGACGGAATACCTTATGGAACAGACATAGACATCAACCCAAACATGATAGAGTCTATGGAAATTCTTAAGGATGCCTCGTCTACTGCGATCTACGGTTCGCGCGGAGCAAACGGTGTTATCCTCATAACGACAAAGAAAGGGACAAAAGGAAAGACTAAAGTCTCTTATAACGGATATTATTCCTTAAACTGCCCTACATCATTCCCCGAGCACATGAATCTGCAGGAATGGGCTGACTTCAAGCGTGAGGCGTATAAGGCTGACGGACAATGGGCTAGCTATGACGATGATGCAAAGATTTTCGGCTCTGCCTACGATGCTATTGTGGCAAACCAGAACGTTGACTGGGTAGACTTGCTGATGAAGAACGGAAGTCAGACCTCCCACTCAATAAGTATTTCCAACGCTTCCGACAAGACCTCGCTTAATCTCGGCTTTGAATATATGAACGAGCAGGGAATCGTAAGGCTTGACAACCTTGATCGCTACAACGCCACAATGGCTCTGCAGCACAAAGTGACGAAAGACTTCCGGCTGAACATGAACCTTGTCTACACGTTCCAAAACCAGAATATACGCCGCAATCCGCTGAACCGCGCTCTCTATTATTCCCCTTACGGTGATGTCTACAACGAAGACGGTTCAATAAATACCTTGCCTTTCAACGATGGGCAGACAATAAGCCCTATTGCAGAAGAAGTGCCCGGAGCCTACAAGAACAACATGCGCACGAGCCACATCGTGGGTAACATCGGAGCAACATGGAACATTCTGAAAGACTTGACATTTACCACGACCTTCGGACTTGACCGCAAGGACATACGCACAGGACACTTTGCCGATCAGTACACGCTTGACGGCTCGGGAGACTATTCCGTAGCCGATGCCACAAACGAAAGCGATATGAACTGGTCTTGGGAGAACACGCTGAACTATAATCTCGCCCTCGGCAAGCACGACTTGAGCTTTATGGTAGGAAACGCACTCTATAAGAACGAGACGGAAACATATACGGGTTCTGGCCACGACATCATATCTACAAGCATGCTTTTCTATAATCTAGGTGCCCTGCAGAGCAGCCAGAAAATTGGCAGCAGCTACCTAAAGACAACCATGGCCTCCTTCTTCGGACGTCTGAACTACAAGTTCAACGAGAAATACCTTCTCACTCTCACATTCCGCGAAGACGGTTCCTCTGTACTTGCCAGCAAGCATAAATGGGGTTTCTTCCCCTCGGCTGCCGTTGCATGGAGGATAAAGGAAGAGAATTTCCTTAAGAACGTAAGCTGGCTCTACAACCTTAAGCTGCGTCTCAGCTACGGTATTTCCGGAAACAGTGCAGTATCGGCATACCAGACCCAAGGCGGATTGGGCAAGACCATGTACTCGTTCCTCGTCAACGGTGTGGAAACAGGAGCTTACGGCTATTACCCCGCCCTCACCCCCAACGAAGCTCTCGGTTGGGAAAAGACGGCAACAACAAACTTCGGTATAGACTTCGGCTTCTTCAACAATAGGATTAGCGGTTCTATTGACCTATACTACCAAAACACCTACGACCTTCTGATGCAGAAAAAGGTGCCTACGTCAACAGGATACTCCATTTCGTGGGACAATGTGGGAAAGACTGAAAACAAAGGTATAGAGGTTATGCTCAACACAGCAAACATTATCAGCAAGGATTTCAACTGGAGCACCGACCTTACCTTCACTCTTAACAGAGAAAAGATAAAGGAACTGGCCGACGGCAGCGACCGCGACATCAGCAATAGCTGGTTTGTTGGCTACCCAATAAAGACGCACTACGGACTGAAAAAGCTAGGTATCTGGCAGCTTGACGAGGCTGACGAGGCAAAGAAGTACGGCGAGAAGCCCGGACGCATAAAGATTTACGACAAGAACGAAGACGGGAAAATTGACAATGACAACGACCGTATCATCCTCGGCTCGGAAGTTCCCGACTTCGTAATGGGCATGAACAACAGCTTCCGCTACAAGAATCTAGACTTAAAGATATTCATGTACTGGCGTCAGGGACAGACTCTGCATGCCGAAGCTGCAGGCTACGGGTCGTATAGGGTGCAGGGTGACCCTGGACTCAAGTTCGACTATTGGACAGAAGACAACCCGACAAATGCATTTCCACGGCCGGAGAAGAGCCTGTCTAACTCAAATACAAGCCTTGCCTCGCTTGGCTACGTTGACGGCTCCTATCTAAAGATAAAGGAGATAACGCTGGGCTACTCACTTCCAAAGGCTTGGATAAGTAAAATCAATGCCTCAAAGATTAGAGTGTACTGCTCACTGAAGAATTTCCTTACCTTCAGCCACATGAAAGACTATGACCCTGAACGCGGAGGCTCGCTGAGCTACCCAATGACCAAGCAGGCTGTGTTCGGACTTAACGTTGAATTCTAAAAATAACAGACTTTATGAACAATATATATAAATGGTGTGTCATTGCTTGCGCCGCAACAACACTCACCACATCATGCAATGACTTCCTTGAAGAAGAGAACCGCAGCGGACTTACCGAAGACACTTTCTACAAGACAACAAGCGGAGCTGAAGCTCTTGTCAACTCCTGCTACACCCCACTCCGCTTCTGGTACGGACAGGAGTATGCCATCTCTATGACAGAAATAGGCACGGACATATTTACTCGCGGCAACGGTTGCGGGCAACCCGAGCTGTCAGACTATAACAGTTCACTGCAAGGTTCAAGTGAGGCCCTCACAAAGGAATGGGAACGCCTTTACTCTGCGCTAAACAGCTGCAACTCCGCCATTGAACGTCTTCCAGAATCAGACCTAAACTCAGCCGACAAGGAGACACGCCTAGGAGAAGTACACTTCTTGCGCGCCCTCTATCTTTGGCACATAGTGGAAACTTGGGGAGGTGTATACTTGACAGAAAAAGAATGCAAGTCGCCTAGCGGTATGGTTTACCGTTCTTCTGTAGAAGATTTCTACAAGACAATAAACAATGACCTCAAGCTTGCTATGGAAAAGTTGCCTGCAAAGGCAACAGAATACGGCAGAGCGACAAAAGGAGCTGCAGAGGCTTTGGCTGCACGCGTTTGCCTTTACAACAACGACAACGCCGGAGCACTTGAACATGCCAAAAACGTCATCGCGAACTACGGCTTTGAACTGGCATCCGACTACAACGAGCTTTGCGACATTAACACTTGCAATGATTCAAAAGAGAATATCTTCGTGTGTGTCTACGACAAAAACGAGATATACGGCACATCCATAGAAGAGGGACCGGACGGAAAAGCTATCATCTGGCGCACACCTGGCAACAACCCCGTACATCTGTTTTGGGTAATGTGCTACGACCAAGTGCTAGACAAGAACGGGAAAAAGCCTGTCACGCGGTCAATCGAATACGGGCGCGGTTTTAACCGTTATATGCCGACAGTATTCTATCTCGACCTCTTCAACGAAAAGATTGACTCGCGATACGATGACATTTTCCAGAAAGCGTGGATATGCAACAATACCAACAGTTCGTACATAAACAAGGGCGACACAGCCATCGTATTCACCAAATACAACATGAGCGAAGAGGAGCAAGCAAAGCACAACTATATAGTAATAGATCGAGATAAAGTATACAATGCCGACGGTTCCGTGAAGAATCGCACCCAGAACGTTACGTTCAAGAAATTCCTTGACCCCACGAGAGAATCGGTAAACTACACGGGAAGCAAACGACACGGCGTTATCTTGCGTCTTGCTGAGATGTATCTCATTGCTGCCGAAGCGGAGCTGAACCTCAACAACAAGCAGGAAGGAGCAAAATACATCAATGTTGTGCGCCGCCGTGCCGCTGTCAAAGGACACGAAAGCGAGATGGAAATAACTCCAGATCAGCTCACGCTTGACTTCATCCTCGACGAAAGGGCACGCGAACTGGGAGGCGAGCAACAGAGATGGTTCGACTTGAAACGCACGGGCAAGCTGATTGAGCGCGTAAAGAAATACAATCCCGATGCCAAGGAGAACATCAAAGACTATCATACCTTGCGCCCGATACCGCAGACTCAGCTTGATGCCGTAATCAACAAGCAAGACTTCAGTCAGAATACGGGATACGATGCAGAATAGACTGCGTTAAGATTACTGTTTTCAATCGCTTTAACGCAAATAAAAGGAAACCGGTAAGGAGAAGCCACATGGCACTCGTCTTACCGGTTTTTCTTTATCTTACGAAAAAAGCCCGCAGCAACTTATAACAAATGCCGCGGACTTATCTTTCTATCGCCGTGGGCAAACAATGTTTATCTGCCGAGGAATTTTCCAGCGATGTATTCGTTAAGCCTGTCTTTATAAAGGTCGCCTATCGGCATTGAGGCATCATTGGTCAAAGTTATGCGGCTCTTGTTCATTTCCTTTATGTTTTTCAGGTTTATAATATACGAGCGGTGAACGCGCATGAAGTGACTGTTCTGAAGTCTCTCTTCCATTTTCTTCATACTAAGCAGGGCTATAACAGGCTTTTCCTGACTCTGCAGATAAATGCGCAGGTATTCGCTCATGCCCTCCACGTAGATTATGTCGGCAAGGCGCACGCGCACCACTTTATATTCAGTTTTCATGAATATGCTGTCATCGTCGTCAACAGGCGAAAGTTGTGCAGCATGCATCATGGTGTAACGCTGCTGCAGCTTTGCGGCAGCCCGCTGCATATCGGTCAAGCCGAAAGGTTTGAGCAGATAGTCAACGGCATCTACTTTGTATCCCTCAATGGCATATTCGGAATATGCAGTAGTGAAGACAACAAGTGGCGGCACGGCAAGCGACTTCACGAAGTCGAGCCCGTTAAGATCAGGCATGTTGATATCAACGAAAAGCGCATCAACGCCATCTTTGTCCAGCACTTCCTTGGCTTCCTTAGCGGAGTGGCAACTTGCAACCAACTCCAAAAAAGGTATCTTTTTTATGTATCCGGCAATCTGGCGCAAAGCCAAAGGTTCGTCGTCAATAGCAATACATTTAATCATGTGGCTTACTTTTAGTTATATTTTCTATGAATGGCATAGTCAGTTTCACACAATACTGGTCTTGTTCTGGGTTGACAAGCAGCGAGTATTTATTGGAATAGATGAGATCCAGACGCTGGCGCGTGTTTTTTAGCCCCACTCCACCGGTTTTCGTATCATCGGGATTGCGACTGTTTCTGCACTCAAACGTAACACATTTTTCGTCAACCTTGATGCTAATGTTGATGAACGACGGCCGTTCGTAGCTTACTCCGTGCTTAAAAGCATTCTCTACGAATGTGGCAAAGATAAGCGGCGGAACAAAACGGTTGGGCACTTCATCGGGAAAGTCTACGTTTAGCTTCAGCTTGTCTGTGTATCGTATGCGCATAAGCTCAATGTAGTATGCTAGGAAGTTAATCTCTTTCTGCAACGGAGCGCGGTCGGAGCTACTTTCATAAAGCATATAGCGCATCAGTTTCGACAACACTTCTATCGTATGCTTAGCCTCTTCTGCATCAATGTCTACGAGGGCATGAATATTGTTGAGCGTGTTCATGAAAAAGTGCGGACTTATCTGATACTTCAGATAGTCGAGTTGCTGCTGCAGATTACGACGTTCCAAATCACGCATGCGCTTCCTCTCATCAAAAGAAAGGAAATATAATTTCACACCGATGTTGAGTCCGAAGAGAAGAAGCATTATTATCATGGCAACAACATCCTGGCCTCCGAATGCCATTGGCGGATGCACACGTTTTATCGGCTTTGGACGCGGTGGCTTTTCTTTGCCATTGCTGTGTCGCTCTGGCCAGTGAGCTCCGTGCCTGCCTAAGTCTTTCGGTATAACTTCATGTTGCGGAACAGCATGTTCCATGCCGTCTGGCTCGTCTGGGCGCGTGGTACACTGATAAATCTGAAAACATATCACAAGAGGCAGCAAGGCTCCGACATACGCCTTCGGCTTGTTCCTGTAAACAAGCAGCGGGGCGAGGAACATGTTGTGCAGCACGAAAACAAGACAGAACACAGCCATGGGTTTCCATGTTTCAAGCAGTCGTCCCCATATCTGCACGTTTTCGGAGCTATCAATATTATGGACGAAGACAGAAATGGCAGACATTGCGAACAAAAATATCCACAATGCAAGATAAAGCATGTTTTCCATCTTCTTCTGTCCAACTATTGCCATTTTGCTTCTATAGGGTTAGTTATCGTAGTTCTTGTTATAAGGTTTGCTCATGGCGCAACGAAATGACTGCCACCAAGCTTAAAGCAAAGTTAGCGCAATGTCGTCAGTAGGGCAAAACATTTCAATGAAAAATCTGTTTTGGTAAGCGAATATTGATGAGGAAGTGCCGCTATCAAAGTTTAAGGGGCAGTGCCGCTTATTGTTTACGGCACTACCCCTTATATTTTCAACTGCTTCAGGCAATGGAAATCTACTTCTGACGGTACATTTCTGCTTGCTTTAATATCAGTTCCTTGTCATCAAAATAGTTTATGCGCATTGCCTCACGCACGTCATGAAGTGTCTGTGCAGCTACTTCACGTGCCGCTTCGCTACCACGTTTCAGAATGTTGTAGACCTCTGGTATGTCTTGTTCAAATTCGTGGCGGCGCTGACGTATTGGTTCCAGACGCTTGTCGAGCACCTTTATCAGGAATTTCTTGCATTTCATGTCTCCCAGTCCACCACGACGATAATGGTCTTTCACCTCATCAAGGTTCTGGTATTCCGGCCAGAATTCTGCGAAATCATCTGGTGTGGAAAATGCGTCAAGGTATGTAAACACCGTGTTGCCTTCAACTTTGCCGGGGTCTTCAACACGCAGATGCCCGGGGTCTGTATACATACTCTTAACCTTCTGCTGCATCTCCTTTGGTGTATCGGAGAGATATATGCAGTTTCCAAGGCTCTTGCTCATTTTTGCCTTACCATCGGTGCCGGGAAGACGCAAACAAGCTTGGTTCGTTGGAAGCATAATCTTTGGTTCTACAAGCACCTCGCCATAGGTGTTGTTGAAGCGTTTCACTATTTCGCGCGTCTGCTCAAGCATAGGTTCCTGATCCTCGCCCGCTGGAACTGTGGTGGCTTTAAACGCAGTAATGTCTGCTGCCTGCGAGATTGGGTAGGTGAAGAAGCCTACGGGGATGCTTGTTTCAAAGTTTCGCATCTGTATCTCGGTCTTTACAGTGGGGTTGCGCTGAAGACGAGACACCGTGACGAGGTTCATGTAATATACCGTCAGCTCTGCCAATTCTGGTATCATCGACTGGACAAAGAGCGTTACCTTCTGCGGATCAAGCCCACAAGAGAGGTAGTCTAGCGCCACTTCTATAATGTTTTGTCTCACCTTTTCAGGGTTATCGGCATTGTCGGTAAGAGCCTGAACGTCGGCGATGAATACAAACATCTTATCGAAATCGCCCTCGTCCTGAAGCTCTACGCGCCGGCGAAGGGAGCCTACGTAGTGGCCAAGGTGAAGACGCCCTGTAGGACGGTCACCCGTAAGAATTATTTTTTCCATATATTTCCTTTCTTCTTTTTTATTTTTACTATGCCAGCCCCACGCTTTGGAGCACCTTGTCAGCAGCCCCCGAACGGGAAAGGACATACGCTCCGGAAGCATCGGCAGATGACTTGAGCCACTCTGCATCGGCATCAAAGCGATTCATTGCCTTTTCGAATCCGGCATAGTCGTTTATCTCTATTCCGCCTTTGGTCGCAAGAAGTTCTTGCGCTTCCTGAAAGCGTTTGTTGTTCGGTCCGAACAATACCGGCACATTCCACACCGCTGCCTCAAGAACATTATGTATGCCTACTCCAAATCCTCCGCCCACATAAGAAACGTCGGCACACTGGTAGATACTTGACAGAAGGCCGAAGCAATCGACGATAATGCAGTCTGCCATTGCCGCTTCTTCGGGAGTTGTCTGCGTATATCTCACAGCCTTGCGTTTCAGTTTGTGGAGAATCTGCTGCAAATGGTCTTCGCCAATCACATGTGGAGCGATGACAATGCGCCAATCTTTGTGCTCATTGAAATAACGTATGAATATATCTTCGTCTGGCGGCCAGCTGCTTCCTGCTACAAAAACCTTATGGTCTTTGGAAAATGCGTCAATTATTGGTAGTTCTTTAGCCTTTTGCTTTATCTCTATGACACGGTCAAAACGAGTATCGCCGGTTATTTCAACATCATTTATGCCAAGTGTTGCAAGAAGTTGCCGGCTTCTCTCATTCTGAACGAAGTAACGCTCAATACAATTAAGAACAAGGCGGTATTTCTTGCCGTACCAACGGAAGAACACCTGCTCGGGACGGAAAATACTGCTCACGCTGTAAACAGGAATTCCCCGCTTCTTCATTAGCGACAAGTAGTTCCACCAAAACTCATACTTTATGAAAAAGGCACATTCCACGGGCACGAGTTTCAAAAAACGGCGCGCATTAAGCGGTGTGTCAAGCGGCAGATAGCATACGATGTCTGCTCCCTCATAGTCTTTTCTCACCTCGTATCCTGAAGGCGAGAAGAAGGTCAAGAGAATTTTGTACTCGGGATGCGACTTGCGCAGGCGTTCCATTATCGGACGTCCTTGCTCAAATTCCCCAAGCGACGCGGCATGAAACCACATATAACGTGCTTGAGGGTCGATTTTGCGGCGCAGCACGTTGAATGCTTCCCGCTCCCCTCGCCACATTTTGCGTATCTTCGCGTCCCAGCGGCTGGCGATTGCCACACCCAAAAGGTATATGTATATAATAAGGTTATACACTCTCTACGTTTCTCGTTTCAGTTCGTTATTTCAACGTTTCGATAGCTTTTCTCAGTCGTGCCAACGTTTCCTCTTTACCAAGGAAGGCGGTAATGTCGAACATTCCGGGACCTTTGCCTATGCCAACAAGAGCCAAACGGAAAGCGTTCATAACGTCACCGAGCTTATAGCCCTTGCTTTCAACCCATGCAAAGACAACTTTCTCCTGATTCTCCATTGAGAAATCCTCCAAGCCTTCAATGACTCCTGCCAATTCTGTCATGACCTGAGCGGAGTTTTCCTTCCAACGCTTGCGCACGGTCTTTTCATCATACTCCGTTGGTGCGATGAAGAAGAAAGAACAAAGAGGCCAAAGCTCACGAACAAAGTTCACACGGTCTTTCATCATCGAAACAACCTTTGTTACCCGCTCCATTGTTTCGTCAACACCGTTGCCTGCCACAATGGGAGCAAATAGCTTTGCTATCTCGCAGTCGCTCTTTTTGAGCATATACTCATGGTTGAACCAAATTCCTTTCTGGTAGTCAAAACGCGCACCAGCCTTGCTACACTTCTGTATATCGAAAGCCTCAACAAGTTCCTCCAGCGTGAAAAGCTCTTGCTCTGTGCCAGGATTCCAGCCTAACAATGCCAAGAAGTTTATCACTGCCTCGGGGAAATACCCGCTCTCGCGGAATCCGTTGCTTACGTCACCGGTCTTCGGATCATGCCATTCAAGAGGAAAGACGGGGAAGCCAAGGCGATCGCCATCACGTTTGCTTAGCTTTCCCTTACCATCGGGTTTGAGCAAAAGCGGCAAGTGGGCGAAACGTGGCATTGTGTCTTCCCAACCGAAAGCGCGGTAAAGCAAAACGTGAAGCGGTGCGCTGGGCAACCACTCTTCACCACGTATAACATGGGTTATCTCCATGAGGTGATCGTCAACGATATTTGCAAGATGGTATGTGGGAAGCTCATCGGCACTCTTGTAAAGCACTTTGTCATCAAGTATATCGCTCTTGATAACCACATCACCGCGTATCATGTCATTCACATGAACCTCTTCTCCTGGTTGAATTAGGAAACGGACCACGTACTGCTTGCCATCGGCTATCAAGGCGTCAACTTCTTCCTTTGGCATGGCAAGCGAATTGCGCATCTGCATACGGGTGTGGGCGTCATACTGGAAATTCTTTATTTCGTTGCGTTTGGCTTCAAGTTCCTCTGGCGTATCAAAAGCGATGTAGGCTTTTCCGTTAGCAAGCAACTGGTCTACATATTGGCGATAAATAGCACGACGCTCGCTTTGACGATAAGGACCATAGTTTCCTCCGAAGCTAACACCCTCGTCGAACTTTATTCCGAGCCACTTGAACGATTCTATAATATACTCTTCTGCTCCCGGCACGAAACGGTTGCTATCTGTGTCTTCAATACGGAACACAAGGTCTCCCCCGTGTTGCTTGGCAAAGAGATAGTTATACAATGCTGTACGCACACCACCGATGTGCAAAGCTCCTGTTGGACTTGGTGCAAAACGCACCCTTACTTTTCTTTCTGACATCTATATGTTTGCTATATTTTTATGCTTTTGCAAAGTGTTTAGTAGCTTTGCCTATGAAACGGCGCCTTCTAAACCGTGCAAAAATACTACTTTTTTATCAATTGTTGCATTTTTTTTTGTATTTTCGCAGCTGAAAGCCCTGCTATACACATTAAAGGCAAAGGTACGGCAGGCTTGCTAACACCTTTTTGAAAAACAGCAACATGAACAAGTCTGGAATTTCTGAAACGCATAAATGGCGGAAAATATTCAGCCGCATGGCATTGGTCGTTATATCTGTCGTCATCATCGTATGGTTCATCCCGCGCAATAGCGGACCGCAGTTCCGCTACGATGTAGGGAAACCTTGGATGTATGGGTCGTTAATTGCCACGTTCGACTTCCCTATCTACAAGACTGACGAGGCAATAAAGTCTGAACGCGACAGCATGATGCGAAAGTTCGAACCGTATTTCAACTACAATACGGAAGTGGAGACAAAGCAATTGGGCAGATTCTTCCAGGATTTCAAAAGCGGCATCCCCGGGCTTCCGACAAACTACACCAGCATTGTGGCTGACAAACTTCACCAACTATATGACACGGGAATCATAGGAAGCGCCGAATATTCGCAGTTTTCTTCCGACACATCTCGCACAATACGCGTTGTAAACGGCAAGAAAGCCATTGCAGAACATCTCTCCCGCTTCTATTCAACAATGACCGCTTATGAGCAGATTTACCGCGACGAACGGTTAGCGCCACATCGGGCCATATTGCAACGGTGCAACCTTAACGACTACATTGAGCCAAACATCGTCTACGACAAAGAACGCAGCGAAACGGAAAGCGACGACATGCTTGGACAAATACCACAGGCCAGCGGCATGGTGCTTTCAGGGCAAAAAATCATTGACCGGGGGGAAATTGTTGATGAATATACGTATCGGGTGCTCAGTTCTTTTGAAAAGGAGACGCAAAGACGAAGTGCCAGCACAACGGCAGTGCCGTCGACTATCGTTGGCCAAGTGATATTCGTTCTGCTTTTCATAGTGCTTTTCACCCTGTATTTGGGAATGTTCCGCAAGGATTATTTCAATAAGCCAAGGAGCATCGCGATGCTTTACACCATGATAACCATATTTCCAATCATGGTTTCACTAATGATTGAACATAACGTTCTGAGTGTCTACATCCTACCCTTTGCCATTGCTCCAATTTTCATCCGCGTCTTTATGGATTCGCGCACGGCATTCCTCACTCATGTCGTGATGGTCATGCTGTGTGCCGCCGCCGTAAAATACCAGTATGAGTTTATTATCGTACAGCTTGTGGCTGGGCTTGTGGCTATATACTCACTACGTGAGTTATCACAACGCGCACAGATTTTCCGAACAGCGCTACTCGTTACAATAGCCAGCAGCGCGGTATATTTCGCCATGCAGCTAATGACAGACAACACGTTCTCCACAATAGACAACACAATGTACAAGTATTTCGTCATTAACGGAATACTTCTTCTGTTCGCCTACCCGCTTATGCTCATAATAGAGAAGACTTTCGGCTTCATCTCTAACGTTACTCTTATTGAGTTGTCGAACACCAGCAAGGATTTGCTGCGCCGTCTAAGCGAAGTGGCCCCGGGTACTTTTCAGCATTCTATTATGGTGGGAAATCTCGCTTCGGCAATAGCAGAGAAAATCGGGGCCAAGGCACAGCTTGTACGCACGGGAGCACTGTATCACGACATAGGCAAGATGCACGACCCGGCATTTTTCACAGAGAACCAGAACGGAAACAATGCTTTGGAAAAGATGTCGCGCATTGATGCCGCACATATTATAATAAACCACGTGGCTGACGGACTGAAACTTGCCGACAAATACAATCTACCGGCAGTCATCAAGGATTTCATAAGCACACACCATGGAACTGGTGTCACAAAATATTTCTACATATGCTACAAGAACGAGCATCCTAACGAGCCTATAGACGATTCGCTCTTTTCTTATCCCGGACCGAATCCCTTCACCCGGGAACAGGCAATCCTCATGATGGCGGACTCGGTGGAAGCGGCGGCACGGTCTCTGCCCGAATACACGGAAATAAGTATCAGCAACCTTGTAAACAAAGTTATAGACCAACAACTCAAAGACGGATATTTCGTTTACTGTCCTATAACGTTCCGCGACATCGCTATGGCAAAACAAGTGCTCACGGAAAGGCTGAAATCTATATATCATACACGCGTAAGCTACCCCGAACTGAAAAAATAAGCAGCCGCAATTCTGGCACAGGCAAATCACAATAAACGCTATTTACAAGGATTTATCTTGAGTGTTGGTTGTGATTTGCCTTTTTATATATTTAATTCCCACATCTAAGCAGGAACAAGTTTATCCGTTTTATTACTTTTTTTGCCCACTTTTTCCTTCGTTTTCATGCACAAAATCTTCAATCTGAGCAAAAAGGACCGGCAATTCAGTTAATAAACATTAAGAAGACTGATGGTTTTTCGGAAATAGCGAACAAGTTTGATACCTTTGCAGCCAATTTGTTTAACGAAAGAAAACTAATGGCACATTTTATTCAAGAGTGTGCCCAAAAAGTATTTACAAAATGATCCAATTAAAGAATGTAGGTTTGGCAGCAATTCTGGCAGCCTCAGCTATGACAGTCCATGCAGGAGGACTGCTCACCAACACGAATCAACACATTGCCTTCAACCGAATGATGAGCCGGGAGGCGTCTATCGGCATCGACGGGGTGTACTACAATCCCGCTGGAGTGGCATTCATGAGCGAAGGACACCACTTGAGTCTTAACGTACAGAGTGCAATACAAACACGCACAATAAAGAACTCTTATGCTTTGTTCAACAACAACGTGAACAACATGTCGAGCGAAAGGACCTTCAAAGGCGAAGCGTTTGCACCTGTAATACCTTCGTTCCAATATGCCTATAACAAGAACCGATGGTCGTTTCAAGCAAACTTCGCACTTTCGGGCGGTGGCGGCAAATGCAAATTCGACGATGGCTTAGGATCTTTCGAACGCGTAGTTTCAAACATCGGACTATTGGGCAATACACTTGCCCCATATCTCGGCGGCTTACTTCCTGTTGACGAGAATATCGCAAATCCCGCAACCGGCAAGGCTGGAGGCTACGGATATTCATTCGAAAGCTTCATGCGCGGAAGACAATACTATTATGGCCTATCTGTAGGAGCTGCATACAAAATAAACGACAATCTTAGCGTCTTTGCAGGAATACGCGGCATATATGCCACATGCAACTACTATGGATATGTAAAGAATATTGCTTTTGTTGGTAAAGGAGGTGCAAAGCTCCCGCTATCTTCTATCGTAGATCCTAATGACCCTGAAAGTTCTGACATAGAATTGAACACAGACCAAACAGGCTATGGCTTCACACCGATTATTGGCGTTGACTTTAAGACTGGAAGATGGAACTTCTCGGCAAAGTACGAGTTCAAGACGCATCTCTGCCTGAAGAATCAAGGTACTGTGATAACTCCCGTTAACAAGCTTAACGCCATAGGCACAAACCTCGCGAAGGCTGGCGTTCCGGCACAGGTGCTGCAGGCTATATCACCTGCAATTAACCAAGCTAAAGAAAATATCAACGAGCTTATTGCCGAATATGACCCAAGCCAGAACTATAAAGACCCTAGCGACATCCCGGCTTTGCTTACTCTCGGTGTGGGATACAGCCCCATTGATGCACTACGCCTGAATGTTGGCTTCCATTGGTTTGACGACAAGGCTGCGACTTCTGGCTACAAATGGACCAAAGCCGACGGAGAAACACAGGAGAAAGTAAACCGCCACAAAAAGCTTAATCGGGGAACACTTGAATACAACGCTGGAGCGGAATATGATATCAACAAGACTGTTACAGTCAGCGCAGGATGGCAGAACACAAGTTATGGTCTTTCTGACGAGTATATGGACGACAAATCTTTCGTCGTAAGCAGCAATTCCGTTGGTTTTGGTGCATGCATACATCTATCAAAGAGAACGGCACTGAACGTAGCATACTTCCATACGTTCTACAACCACAAGAAAACGGCAGAGCAAGTGTCAGACAAACTTACATACACTTCCGACTACACGCGTAACAACGACGTTTTCGGTATTGGACTTGATATCGACTTCTAAAAAAACCGTTTAAAAGATTTGCCAAAAGCCTCGACCTTACTTTCAACAGGTCGAGGCTTTTTTCATATTTTCCTTAAGAAGTGAAATCTGCTCTGCTAAAATTCTAATATCCATCACAGGTAGTTTATAGAATCCACAGATATGGTATGCCCTACTAGCTTGGGTCTACATCATAGTATATCTGTAGCATGGAATAACGTTTGTCTTGCTCCATCTGTACTTGCACCGCCGCCAAACATTGCCGTACCTTACGCATGTCTATGCCAAGTTCCAGCTTAAGCATTATCTTCCGTATAAAAAGGGCACGGACTTTGGAGACAGACGGTTTGTCTGGACCGAGCACACGGGCGCCAAACCATTTTCTAAGACGGCCGCTCAACTCTATTGCTGCCGTATTAACGCGGTCTTCATCTTTGTGCTTTAGGTAAACAATAATGAGCCGGTAGTACGGAGGATAATGAAACAGGTGCCGTTCACTAAGCAACTGGCGATAAAAAGAACGGAAATCGTTTTCCACTACATTCTTTATCACCTGTTGTTCTACATCCCTTGTCTGCAGTATAACAAGTCCGCGCTTGCCTTTTCTGCCAGCTCGCCCCGCAACCTGGGACATCATTGAAAACGCATGCTCATATGCACGGAAATCGGGAACATTAAGCATAGAGTCGGCATTCAAAATACCAACCACGCGTACGCGGTCAAAATCAAGTCCTTTACTGACCATCTGCGTACCAATGAGTATTTTTGTCTTTCCTTCCGAAAAATCATTGATTATCCGTTCATAGGCATTACGCGAACGGGTTGTATCTAGATCCATACGCGCAACAGGAACACCGGGGAAAAGTTCCATAATCTTTTCTTCTATTTTTTCTGTTCCATAGCCGCGTGTACGCAGGTCCGTTTCTTCGCAGTTGGGACATTTTACCGGCACAGCACATGTATATCCGCAATAGTGACACGTGAGTTGGTTCATGTTTTTATGAAGAGTCAAACTGACATCACAATTTTCACACTTTGGTACCCATCCACACACATGACATTCTATCATTGGAGCGAAGCCTCGGCGATTTTGGAACAGTATGACTTGCTCTCCTGCAGCTAGCGCCTCTCTCATAGTTTCAAGCAAGAGCGGTGACACGGGACCATACATCAACTTACGACGGCGCATTTCCTTGATATCAACAACCTTTATCTCTGGCAGTTCAATGCCCTTGTATCGTTGATCAAGTTCCACTAGCCCATATTTTCCTGTTTCTGCATTATACCATGATTCTGCTGACGGTGTGGCAGACCCTAATAATGTCTTTGCCCCAAACTGACGAGCAAGCATCAAGGCGAGGCTTCTTGCATGATAACGCGGTGCGGGGTCCTGCTGTTTGAAAGATGTTTCATGCTCCTCATCAACAATAACCAATCCCAATTTGCTGAATGGGAGCAAAACAGCGGAACGGGCTCCCAAAATAACGTCATAAGGATTGTCGGAGAGTTGTTTCTTCCATATCTCCACACGCTCGGCATCGCTATACTTTGAATGGTAGATCCCCATACGATTGCCGAACACTCGTTGCAGACGTTGGCGTATCTGCACCGTTAGAGCTATCTCCGGGAGGAGATAAAGCACTTGTTCATGACGCTCCAAAGCCTGCTTAATCAGGTGTATGTATATTTCTGTCTTTCCACTTGACGTAACACCACGCAGAAGGACAACGGGTTTCTGAAGAAACTGAAACGTAATCTGATTATAAGCCTCCTGCTGAGCACTTGAGAGTTGTTTTACGTTGTCGAGATGTGGCTCTCCCCCACAATTTAGACGTCCGACCTCCTTCTCGTAAGTTACAAGGAACTTACGTTCAAAAAGTTGCTTTATTGTTGACAATGAGCAATGTGCTTCATTCATCAATTCCTCTTTTGTCACTTCGGCCACATGCTCACATGCCACATCGCCAGAGATTGTGTCCCAATGCGAGAGACTAAGATAAGTGGCAAATGTCTTTTGCTGAGAAAGGGCACGTTTAAGTATTGTGAACACCATATTGAGGGCCGCTTCATGGCGCAGGTTATCGGGCAGCGTTACGTAGGTTTCCGTTTTGGGCCTATAGCCATCTTCAGCCTTCAGACCTGCCGGCAAGGCAGCATTCATCACATCACCTATCGGAGACAGGTAATAATCGGCTGTCCATTGCCACAGTTTGAGCTGGCTCTCTTTTACCATTGGCTCTGCGTCAAGCATTTTAGCTATGGCTTTCACTTCAAAATTAGGCTTATCATGGTGAATTCGCACAGCTATGCCCACTAACTGTTTTGATTTGCCGAAAGGTACAAGCAAGCGCTTCCCTTGCTTTATACTTACCACCATCGACTGAGGCACAAGATATGTGAACAGTCTGTTAAGCGGCAGGGGCAATATTATATCTACGTATGTTTCTTGGTTATCTTCCATTATCACTTCAGCCAATTGAGAAAAGCGGTTATCACACCAGTGTTGAGCATGTCTACAAACATTGCCCCGACTATAGGAACAATGAGAAAAGGCTTAACCGTATAGTAGTATTTGAAGCATACTGCACTCATATTTGCCATGGCATTTGGAGTGGCTCCAAGCCCGAAGCCACACATGCCTGCGCACAAAACGGCTGAATCATAGTTCTTGCCTAGCATAGGAAAAGCCAAGAACCACACAAACAATGCCATAATAATGACTTGCGAGAAAAGCATTACCACTAGTGGCAATGCCAAACTCTGTAACTCCCATAGCTTTAGTGACACCATGGCCATACCAAGAAATACAGAAAGACTAATGTTTCCTACACTTACTATCTTTTCCATTTCCAGATACCGCTTACAAGGTGTTGCATCCATTA
Organism: Barnesiella intestinihominis; assembly: GCA_963586715.1. GTDB lineage: Bacteria > Bacteroidota > Bacteroidia > Bacteroidales > Bacteroidaceae > Prevotella. Next base: position 14,018 of record CAVAAS010000018.1, on the reverse strand, counting down.
TAATTCTGACACAAGCTGCCGTTAAAAGAGCGCCAAAGTAAGTCGGGAAAGTTATTCCGGTCTTGCTGAGAAAATCGCTAACTATCACTCCTAAAGCCATAACAATCAATATGGCATATGTAGCACGGGCGTACCGTTGGAACTCTATCTCACTGCTACTCATCCGCTGTTCACGACCTTTTGGTGACGCTTCATCGCTTTCTATACCAGCCATTGCTGGATCGAAATCTTCAGTAGGCTGCATAGTACATCCCTTTAACCGATGCCGTATCAATGCCGTGGCAAGTGGTCCTCCTAGCATAGAACCGGAGATAAGTCCGAAGGTAGCACATGCCATACTTGCAGTAAGTGCACTTTTGAACCCCATATCAACAAGTAGCGGACTGAACCCGCCTGCTGTACCATGGCCGCCAGCCATAGATATCGAACCAGCCGCCATGCCTAAAAGTGGGTTTACGCCAAAAGCTTTGGCTATACAAACAGGAACAAAATTCTGCAACGACATCATAAAGACAAGAAGAATGAGCATAACTACAAGCGGACGTCCACCTTTTTTCAACACCTTAGGGTCTGATTGAAAGCCTACGGATGTATAGAATGCCAGCATAAAGAAGTTCTGTAGCGTTGTATCAAATTCTAGTTCAATATCTATCAACGAATAAATTAGCAACGTTATGATTGAGAATATTAAACCTCCAGAAACGGGTGACGGTATGCAGAATTTCTGAAGAAATCCTATTCTTCTAGTCAGTATCATTCCTGCCACCAAAGCCAGTGCGCCAACACCGGCAGATTGCAGCATATCAAGGGAAACAATATTATTCATTTTCTACTAGGCATTTGATAAAAATACAACTTCTTTTGTCTTAAGGAACACAACCGTTCCTAATATATAGCAAAGATAAACAAAAGAAACGATATTAACTATCTTTTTAAGCATCGCCTTTTGACTTATAACCAATATCCTGATGTTTTTTTATAAAGCCAATCTTCAATAAAACGAAAGATTAGCGTTAAAGCTGCTTTGCGTATAAAGCCAAAAGAAAGGCTGCCGAAAATTCGACAGCCTTTCTTTCTATTTTTAAAAGGATTATTTTTCTTCCTCTACCTTTTCTTTCTCAGAATAATCAATCACGTTCTTTCGGTTAGACTGTGAGCGTTCATGATCTTCCATTGAACCTACAATAAGTTTCTCGAACTCGCGCAAGCCAGTTCCTGCAGGTATGAGGTGACCGCAGATTACGTTTTCTTTCATACCTTCCAAACGATCTTGCTTTCCGCGTATTGCCGCTTCATTAAGAACCTTAGTAGTTTCCTGGAAAGAAGCCGCAGAGATGAAGCTCTTTGTCTGCAGTGCTGCACGTGTGATACCTTGAAGTATCTGAGTAGATGTAGCTGGAACTGCATCACGAACCTGAACAAGACGCAAGTCACGACGTTTAAGATTAGAATTCTCATCACGCAACTTACGAGCAGTAACAATTTGTCCTTTCTTAAGAGTCTCACTGTCTCCGGCATCTATGACCACCTTCTTGCCCCAGATGCGATCGTTTTCTTCAGCAAAGTCCAATTTATCAACCATCTCCTGCTCAAGGAAAGTAGTATCACCCGGATCATTTATCTGAACCTTGCGCATCATTTGACGAACGATAATCTCAAAGTGCTTGTCATTGATCTTTACACCCTGTAGACGATAAACGTCTTGAACCTCGTTGACAATATATTCCTGAACTGCGGTCGGGCCCTTAATGGCCAGGATGTCATTCGGAGTGATAGAACCATCTGAAAGTGGAGTTCCTGCACGCACAGCATCGTGCTCTTGTACCAATATCTGCTTTGACAGAGATACAAGGTACTTGCGCTGTTCGCCAGTCTTGGAAGTAACAATGATCTCACGATTTCCGCGCTTGAGTTTGCCCATTGTTACCTCACCGTCAATTTCAGACACTACCGCAGGATTGCTCGGATTACGTGCCTCAAACAGTTCGGTTACACGTGGAAGACCTCCAGTGATGTCACCAGCCTTACCTACAGAACGAGGTATCTTGACTAATGTTGTACCAGTTGCAACCTTCTGACCATCTTCCACTACTACGTGACCACCTACTGGGAAGTTATAGGTTCCGACAATTTCACCATTTTCATCAACGATGTCGCAGGTTGGAACTTTGCCCTTATCCTTAGACTCTGTGATAATCTTTTCAGTAAGACCTGTGGTATCATCGGTTTCTGAATGGAACGTAACGCCTTCAATAACATCACGGAACTTCAATGTACCTGCGTATTCTGTTACGATAACAGCGTTGAATGGGTCCCAACGGGCGATCAGCTCGCCCTTAGCAACTACGTCACCGCCCTTGTGGTAGAGAGAACTACCATAAGGCACGTTCATTGTAGAAAGGACAATGTCCGTATGTGGGTCAACAAAACGTATTTCGGCAAGTCGGCTTACTACCATCTCGCATTCTACATCGCTTCCGTCATCTGATTTTTCAAAGAACGGTACTGTTCGAAGTTCATCGAACTCTATCTTTGAGTCATTTTTAGCAACTATAGATGCATTGGCTGCAGCATTGGCTGCAACACCACCGGCGTGGAACGTACGGAGAGTGAGCTGTGTACCAGGCTCACCGATTGCTTGAGCTGCAATGACTCCGACAGCTTCACCTTTCTGCACCATACGACTGGTTGCGAGGTTACGGCCATAACATTTCATACATACGCCATGCTTGCTTTCACAGGTGAGTACGGAACGGATTTCTACGCTTTCAATAGGAGAATCCTCTATAGCTTGCGCAATAGGCTCTGTTATTTCTTCTCCTGATGCAACGATGAGTTCACCGGTTGTCGGGTTTACTATGTCATGGACAGACACACGTCCGAGAATACGCTCATAAAGAGTTGATATTACTTCATCACCATTTTTAAGTGATGTGCATACAAGTCCACGAAGTGTACCGCAGTCTTCATCATTGATTATCACATCATGCGATACGTCTACAAGACGTCTTGTAAGATATCCAGCATCCGCAGTTTTCATAGCGGTGTCGGCAAGACCCTTACGAGCTCCGTGGGTAGATATGAAGTACTCAAGCACGCTCATACCTTCCTTGAAGTTAGACAAGATAGGATTCTCAATAATTTGTGCACCTTCTGCACCTGCCTTCTGCGGTTTGGCCATAAGTCCACGCATACCAGCAAGCTGACGAATCTGGTCTTTTGATCCACGGGCTCCTGAGTCAAGCATCATGTAAACAGCATTGAAACCTTGGTCTGCTTCTGTCATCTGCTTCATCAAGACATCACCAAGTTCATTGTTTACGTGAGTCCAAGCATCAATTACCTGATTATAACGTTCTGTATCGGTAATGAAACCCATATTGTAGTTATCGGTAATCTGGCGTACTTCCTCATTACCACGCTCAACCAATTGTTTCTTTTCTTCTGGGATAATGATATCATCAAGGTTAAATGAGAGTCCGGCAAGATATGCCATTCGATAACCAAGATTCTTTATTCCATCAAGGAATTCACATGCACGAGCAAAACCAACCTCTTTTATAACAGCTGAAATAATGTCACGCAAGCTCTTCTTCGAAATAATTTTATTTACATAACCCACTTCGTCGGGAATGATCCCATTCACAATGACGCGTCCTACCGAAGTCTCTACTATATGATTGTAGTATTTTCCGTCTGCATCAATGTCTTTTACAACGACTTTTACCTGAGCGTGGAGATCACAACGACCCTCGTTATGAGCGATAATCGCCTCTTCAGGACCATAGAATGTAAGACCCTCGCCTTTAGCCCCCGGACGTATCTTTGTAATATAGTAAAGACCAAGTACCATATCCTGCGAAGGCACTGTAATAGGAGCACCATTAGCAGGGTTAAGGATATTGTGGCTCTGAAGCATAAGTATCTGTGCTTCGAGAACTGCCTCGTTGCTAAGCGGAAGGTGAACAGCCATTTGGTCACCATCAAAGTCGGCATTGAATGCAGTACATGCCAACGGATGCAACTGGATAGCCTTACCTTCTATAAGTTTAGGCTGGAATGCCTGAATACCAAGACGGTGAAGCGTTGGAGCACGGTTTAGTAATACAGGATGTCCCTTCATCACATTCTCCAAGATATCCCAAATAACTGGTTCGCGACGATCTACAATCTTCTTTGCACTCTTTACAGTCTTCACAATACCGCGTTCAATTAACTTACGGATTATGAATGGCTTATATAGCTCGGCTGCCATAAGTTTTGGAAGACCACACTCTCCCATCTTTAATTCTGGACCTACAACGATCACGGAACGTGCTGAATAGTCAACACGCTTACCGAGAAGATTCTGACGGAAGCGACCTGCCTTACCTTTCAGAGAGTCTGACAACGATTTGAGCGGACGATTAGACTCGCTCTTAACTGCGCTACTCTTTCTAGAATTGTCGAAGAGACTGTCTACAGCCTCTTGCAACATACGTTTTTCGTTGCGGAGAATAACTTCTGGCGCCTTTATTTCTATAAGTCTCTTCAGACGGTTATTACGGATAATAACACGACGATATAGATCATTGAGATCGGATGTAGCGAAACGACCACCATCAAGCGGAACCAATGGGCGCAATTCAGGAGGAGTAACAGGAACGATCTTCATGATCATCCACTCAGGCTTGTTGAATTCGCGGCTGCCACGGAAAGCTTCTACCACCTGAAGACGTTTAAGGGCTTCAGTTTTACGTTGCTGTGAAGAATCGCTATTAGCTCGGTCACGCAGTTCATATGATAGAGAGTCTAGGTCAATGTTAACCAAAAGGTCATAGATCGCCTCGGCACCCATCTTTGCAATAAACTTATTAGGGTCGCTATCATCAAGATATTCATTGCCTTCTGGCAGATGATCCATTATGTCCAAATATTCATCCTCGGAAAGAAGATCCATCTTGTGCGAACCGTTTTGTTCTTCGCCCTCTGCTGTCTGACGACCTTCCATTATACCAGGCTGAATTACTATGTATTTCTCATAATAAACAACTGCATCAAGCTTCTTGGTTGGCAAACCGAGCAAATAACCTATCTTGTTAGGCAAAGAACGAAAATACCATATGTGTGCTACGGGAACAACAAGTTCTATGTGGCCAGTACGCTCACGACGAACTTTCTTTTCTGTAACTTCTACACCACAACGGTCGCACACAATACCTTTATACCTTATGCGCTTATATTTACCACAGGCACATTCAAAATCCTTCGTCGGACCGAAAATACGCTCGCAGAACAAACCATCGCGTTCAGGTTTATAAGTACGGTAATTTATGGTTTCCGGCTTGGTAACCTCACCGCACGAGTTCTCGAGGATTTCCTCCGGCGATGCAAGGCCGATTGTTATCTTCGTGAAATTACTCTTTATCTTAGTTTCTTTCTTGAAAGCCATAATTCTTATTTATATTTTATTGTAAAGAGTTGACTATTAGTCGAGTTTGATACTTAGGCCCAAACCGCGCAATTCATGTAGCAACACATTTAGCGACTCCGGTATACCTGGAGTTGGCATTGGTTCACCCTTAACGATTGCCTCATATGCCTTTGAACGGCCTACGACATCGTCTGACTTAACTGTCAGTATCTCTTGAAGTACATGGCTGGCGCCGAAAGCTTCCAGCGCCCAAACCTCCATCTCTCCGAAACGCTGACCACCGAACTGAGCCTTACCACCAAGTGGCTGCTGAGTGATGAGAGAGTACGGACCGATTGAACGGGCATGCATCTTGTCTTCTACCATATGACCAAGTTTCAAGAAATATGTTATACCCACGGTTGCCGGTTGGTCGAACATTTCTCCTGTCTCACCATCATACAAGTGCATAGAGCCGAGGTTTGGAAGTCCTGCCTTGTCTGTCCACTCCTTAAGGTCATCAAGTTTTGCACCATCGAAAATAGGTGTTGCAAACTTAACCCCAAGACGTTTTCCGGCAGCACCAAGAATTGCTTCGAATATCTGACCGAGGTTCATACGAGATGGCACACCCAATGGGTTAAGAACCAAGTCTACAGGACGTCCATCTGGCAAGAACGGCATATCTTCTTGACGCACAATTTTTGATACGATACCCTTATTTCCATGGCGTCCAGCAAGCTTATCACCAACACCGATTTTGCGTTTCTTGGCAATGTAAACCTTAGCCATCTGCAATATTCCAGAAGGTAGCTCATCACCTATCGTTATGGCGAACTTACGGCGTTTATTTTCTGCATCAAGTAGCTTTGCCTTCTTCAGGAAGTTGGTTATCAATTTTGAAATTAAACCATTGGTGTGGGCATCTTCTGTCCAATTATTTGACTGAATTTCTTCATAATTGATGTTCTTCAGTTGAGTTGCAGTAAACTTACTTCCCTTAGTTATTATTTCTGCACGCGAATAGTCCTTTATGCCTTGACAAACTTTATCCTCAGTAAGAGTAAGGAGCTTATCAACAAGAATATCCTTCAAATCATCAATCTTTGCATCAAACTCTTCGTCAATCTTTGCAAGTATTGCCTTGTCCTTCTGTTTTGAAGCACGTGTCTTTATTGCGCGTGAGAACAATTTTTTGTCGATAACAATTCCGCTAAGAGATGGATTTGCCTTCAGAGAAGAGTCTTTAACATCACCTGCCTTGTCTCCAAAAATAGCACGAAGCAATTTTTCCTCAGGTGAAGGATCACTCTCTCCCTTAGGAGAAATCTTACCGATAAGAATATCGCCTGGTTCAACGCGTGCACCGACACGGATTATACCATTATCATCAAGATCCTTCGTTGCTTCCTCGCTAACATTAGGGATATCATTTGTAAATTCTTCTGTACCTCGCTTCGTTTCGCGTACGTCAAGAGAGAACTCATCTACATGAACAGAAGTCAAAACATCATCGCGCACGATACGTTCATTCAGGACAATTGCATCCTCATAATTATATCCTTTCCAAGGCATGTAGGCAACAACGAGGTTACGGCCAAGAGCCAATTCACCATCTTCTGTTGCATAGCCTTCTGTTAAGATATCTCCCTTTTTAACGCGCTGCCCCTTATTGCAAATAGGACGAAGGTCTATCGTCATATTCTGGTTTGTACGACGGAATTTGGGAATACGATATTCCTTAAGAGCCGGCTCAAAACTTACAAACTCCTCATCTTCTGTTCTATCATAAAGAATACGTATTGTTGTTGCATCTACATATTCAATAACGCCCTCACCTTCAGCAGTAATCATTGTACGTGAGTCCACGCAAACCTGACGTTCTATACCTGTACCTACAATAGGAGCCTCGTTATGAAGCAATGGAACTGCCTGGCGCATCATGTTAGATCCCATGAGCGCACGGTGGGCATCATCGTGCTCTAAGAATGGAATAAGTCCTGCAGCAATAGAAGCAATTTGCTGAGGAGAAACATCCATAAGGTCAACATCTGCTGGGGGAACGACTGGGAAATCTGCATCTTGACGGCATTTTACAACCTCTCGAATGAAGGTACCATCATCGTTCAACGGAGCATTGCCCTGACCTATTACGTGATCTTCCTCATCCTCTGCTGTAAGATAAACCACATCTTCATTCTTAAGATCCACTACTCCATTCTCAACTTTACGATATGGAGTTTCAATAAATCCGAGCTCGTTTATCTTTGCATATACACAGAGAGAAGAAATAAGACCAATGTTTGGACCTTCAGGACTCTCAATAGGACACAAACGACCATAGTGCGTATAGTGAACGTCACGAACTTCAAAACCAGCACGCTCTCTTGAAAGTCCGCCAGGACCAAGAGCCGACAAACGACGCTTATGGGTTACCTCTGCAAGAGGATTGGTTTGATCCATAAACTGCGACAACGGATTCGTTCCAAAGAAAGAATTGATGACACTTGAAATGGTCTTAGTATTGATAAGATCTGTCGGTTTGAAGACTTCATTGTCACGTACATTCATTCGCTCACGTATTGTACGGCTCATACGGGCGAGACCAATTGAAAATTGATTGCTCAACTGCTCACCTACAGTACGTACACGACGGTTACTCAAGTGGTCTATATCATCAACCGTTGCATTGGAATTAACCAATTGTATGAGATATTTTATGATCTCAATTATATCTTCTTTTGTCAGAATACGAACATCCTCATCTGTATCGAGACCAAGCTTTTTATTTATGCGATAGCGTCCAACCTTACCCAAGTCATAACGCTTGTCTGAAAAGAATAAGTTTTGGATAACTTCTTTTGCACTTGCATCATCAGCAGGATCGGCATTGCGCAACTGATGATAAATATACAAAACAGCCTCTTTCTCAGAATTACTCGGGTCTTTCTGTAGAGTATTAAATATAATAGAATATTTGTTGGCAGCTTCAGCATCTTTATGTAGAAGAATTGTGGAAGCACCACTATCAATGATTTCGTCAATTTTCTCTTTGGTAATGACGGTCTCACGATCCATTATAATTTCATTACGCTCTATAGAGATAACTTCACCAGTATCTTGATCTACAAAATCTTCTGTCCAACTTTTAAGAACACGTGCAGCAAGCGTTCTGCCAACAGCATCCTTTAGATTCTTCTTGTTGACACGTACCTCTTCAGCAAGGTCAAAGATTTGAAGGATTTCTTTATCAGACTCAAATCCAATCGCACGCAGAAGTGTTGTAACTGGCAACTTTTTCTTACGGTCGATGTATGCATACATAACATTGTTAATGTCAGTAGCAAACTCAATCCAAGAACCTTTGAACGGAATAATACGTGCAGAATAAAGTGCTGTTCCATTAGCATGAATGCCCTGTCCAAAGAAAACACCAGGTGAACGGTGCAACTGCGAAACAACAACACGCTCTGCTCCGTTGATAACAAAAGTACCATTACTGGTCATGTATGGAATGGTTCCTAGGAAGACATCCTCAATTACTGTACCGAAATCCTCATGCTCTGGGTCTGTACAGTACAGTTTCATCTTAGCCTTCAAGGGTACGCTATAAGTAAGACCGCGCTCCAAGCATTCGTCTATGGAATAACGAGGAGGGTCTATATAGTAATCCAAGAACTCAAGAACGAAATTATTTCTTGTATCGGTTATAGGGAAATTCTCTGAGAACACCTTATAAAGACCGTCGTTCTCACGTTCCTCAGGCGGTGTATCCAACTGTAGGAAGTCTCTGAAAGACTTTAACTGCACATCTAGAAAATCCGGATAAGGCATCGGATTTTTAATGCTGGCAAAGTTTACTCTATTATCAATGATTTTAGAAGCCATTACAGATTTTTGTTACCATTAAATATGTCCGCCGGAAATTAACATTCATCAAAAGAAAATATGTTATTCTGCTGAGGCGGTAGACAGCAGAAAGATATAAAGACACAAAAAGGTTAAGACTCTCCGATTGGAAGAATCTTAACCTTATATTATATTAGAGTTTCAATTACTTGAGCTCAACCTTAGCACCAGCTTCTTCAATAGCCTTCTTCAGGTTTTCAGCCTCGTCCTTAGACAGACCTTCCTTCAGTGTAGAAGGAGCACCGTCTACGAGATCTTTAGCCTCTTTAAGACCAAGACCACAAGCTTCCTTTACAGCCTTAACTACCTGAAGCTTTGCACCACCTACTTCAGCAAGAACAACATCAAAAGATGTCTTCTCCTCAGCTTCAGCAGCAGCACCAGCAGCCGGGCCAGCAGCAACAGCAACAGCTGCAGCAGCAGGCTCAATTCCATACTCGTCCTTAAGGACTGTTGCCAACTCGTTTACTTCTTTAACTGTCAAATTTACCAATTCTTCAGCAATAGCTTTGATATCTGCCATTTTATTCTAAATTTTAATGTTTTTTAATATTAATGTTATAACTTTATTTTGTTTACTCAGGACGCTCGCCTAAAGTCTTAAGCACACCGTGTATAGTGTTTGCACCTGATTGGAGAGCTGATACGACGTTCTTTGCAGGAGACTGCAGCAAAGCAACAATGTCTGCAATAACTTCGTTCTTACTCTTGAGAGCTGCAAGTTCTTCAAGTTTATCTGCTCCTACGAAGATTCCTTCTTCAGCATAAGCACCCTTAAGAACTGGAACTCCTTCCTTCTGATAAGTCTTCAGCAACTTAGCAGGAACATTAGCTGTGTTACAGAAAAGAACAGCAGTACTTCCCTTAAGTGTTGCATAAAGAGGTTCAAAATTGATTTCTGAAGCCTCAAAAGCTTTGTGAAGGAGCTTGTTCTTTACAACAACCATCTGTATCTCACTCTTGAAACACTTGCGACGCAGATCACTCGTCTGAGTAGCATTCAATCCGTGAACGTCTACAAGATAGAAATGAGCGAACTCCTTGAGTTTCTCACCGAGTTCAACAATAATAGTATCTTTTACTTCCTTTTTCATCTTACAAAACTTTTAGAGTTATTCAACTGATTTAGGATCAATCTTGATACCCTTACTCATCGTACTAGAAAGATAGATACTCTTAATATATGTACCCTTAGCAGCAGACGGTTTCAACTTTATAACAGTAGCTATAAATTCCTTTGCGTTTTCGTATATCTGTTCTGCAGTGAAAGTGATCTTACCAATTGATGTGTGAACAATACCAGCCTTATCAACCTTGAAGTCAATCTTTCCAGCCTTAACTTCCTTAACAGCCTTAGCTACATCCATAGTAACAGTACCGCTCTTAGGATTAGGCATAAGGCCACGAGGACCGAGAACTCGTCCAAGAGGACCAAGTTTACCCATACAAGAAGGCATAGTTATGATAACATCAACATCAGTCCAACCACTCTTTATCTTCTCGATATACTCATCAAGACCTACATAATCAGCACCAGCCTCTTTAGCAGCAGCCTCAGCATCAGGAGTACATAGACAAAGCACGCGTACGGTTTTACCAGTTCCGTTAGGAAGGGTCACAACACCACGAACCATCTGGTTCGCTTTACGCGGGTCAACGCCCAAACGCACATCAATATCAAGAGAAGCTTCAAACTTAGTCGTGGTTATTTCCTTAACCAACTCTGCAGCCTCTTTTAAAGTATATGCCTTCCCTGCTTCAATCTTATCAGCTACTGATTTTTGATTTTTTGTCAGTTTACTCATTTTTCTTAATTGAAGTTATAAATTAGTTATGCAGGGAAGTCTCCCTTTACAGTGATACCCATGCTTCTTGCTGTACCAGCAACGAGCTTCATAGCAGATTCAACAGTAAAGCAATTCAAATCTGGCATCTTGTCTTCTGCGATAGCCTTGACTTGTTCCCAAGTTACAGAAGCAACCTTTTTACGGTTAGGCTCTGATGAACCCTTCTTTACCTTGGCTGCCTCCATAAGCTGTACAGCTGCGGGAGGAGTCTTTATCTCAAAGCTATATGACTTGTCAGCATAGTAAGTGATAACAACAGGAAGAATCTTACCTGCTTTATCCTGGGTCCTGGCGTTGAACTCTTTGCAGAATCCCATGATATTTATACCTTTAGAACCAAGTGCAGGTCCTACTGGAGGTGAAGGATTCGCAGCGCCACCTTTAATCTGTAATTTGATTAATCCAGCAACTTCTTTAGCCATTTCTTTGTTTATTAAAATTGATTATTATAAAAGAACGCCTATCCGTAACAATAGACTATTCTTTTGTTACTTGCATAAAACTCAACTCAAGCGGTGTCTTACGTCCGAATATTTTAACAGTAACTTTCAGTTTATGTTTCTCAGTGTTTACCTCTTCGATAACACCATTGAAACCGCTGAAAGGTCCATCGGTAACTTTAACAGTCTCATTGACAACAAACGGGATATTTATCTCATCTACTATCTCAGACTCTTCTGCACTACCCATCATTCGGTTAACGTCAGACTGCTTTACCGGAGTGGGATTATCCAATCCTCCAAGAAAACCTAAAACATTAGGCATGAATCGCAACGTATGAGCAACATCACCTTTAAGCTCTGCCTCAATGAGAACATAACCAGGAAGAGATATTTTCTCTTTAACGACACGTTTCCCATTACGCAAAGAAGCATGTTTCTCCATCGGTATAAAAACCTGAGAAACATACGTTGAAAGTAAGTTGTTGTGTTTAAGTTCGGCTTCGATGTACTCTTTCACCTTAGCTTCCTTTCCACTAACGGCACGCAAAACATACCATTTTTTTCGTGATTCAGTCATTTTTTCTCAAATGATTAGTTAGGATAAACCGTACTCATGACAAAGCTAAACACAGAATCCATCAAAAAGACAACAATTGCTATGATCAAGGAAGCAGATAATACAACCATAGCATTGTGAGTCAATTCCTTCCGCGTTGGCCAAGTGGTTCTATGCGCAAGTTCGTCGTAACAATCCTTGCAATAATTTCCAAACTTTTTGAACATAATTATTGAATTAGCACGGGAAGAGAGGCTCGAACTCCCGACACCTGGTTTTGGAGACCAGTGCTCTACCAACTGAGCTATTCCCGTAAAAAAGGATTCCGTCTATTCCCAAACGGAATCCTAATATATTTGGAAATTATACGATTAACCTTCGATAATTTCTGTAATCTGACCAGCACCTACCGTACGACCACCTTCACGGATAGCGAAACGAAGACCAACATTGAGTGCGACAGCATAGATAAGATCTACTGTAATAGTAACGTTATCACCAGGCATTACCATTTCAACTCCCTCAGGAAGTGAAATCTCACCTGTACAGTCCATAGTACGAAGATAGAACTGAGGACGATACTTGTTACCGAATGGAGTATGACGACCACCTTCTTCTTTCTTCAATACATAGATCTGAGCCTTGAACTTCTTATATGGCTTAATCTGACCTGGATGGCAAAGAACCATACCACGCTTAATCTCATTCTTATCAACGCCACGAAGCAACAAACCTACGTTGTCACCAGCTTCACCTTCATCAAGGATCTTGCGAAACATTTCAACGCCAGTTACAACTGACTTCTTGTCTTCACCAAGACCGAGGAGCTCTACTTCATCGCCAACCTTTACACGACCAGTTTCAATACGACCAGTAGCAACAGTACCACGACCAGTAATTGAGAATACGTCTTCAACAGGCATCAAGAAAGGCTTATCCAAGTCACGTGGAGGCAGTGGAATCCAGTTATCAACAGCATCCATAAGCTCCATAACCTTGTCTTCCCACTTAGCAACACCATTAAGTGCACCAAGAGCAGAACCACGAACGATAGGAGTATTATCACCATCATATTCGTACTGATCAAGGAGTTCGCGCATTTCCATCTCAACGAGTTCAAGCATTTCCTCATCCTCAACCATATCACACTTGTTCAGGAATACAACCAAGCGAGGAACGTTTACCTGACGAGCGAGAAGCACGTGCTCGCGTGTCTGAGGCATAGGACCATCAGTAGCAGCAACTACGATGATAGCACCATCCATCTGAGCAGCACCAGTAACCATGTTCTTCACATAGTCAGCGTGTCCCGGACAGTCAACGTGCGCATAGTGACGATTAGCGGTTTCATACTCAATATGAGCAGTGTTGATAGTAATACCGCGCTCTTTTTCCTCAGGAGCGTTGTCGATCTGATCGAAAGACTTAACATCCTCTGCACCAAAACCCTTCTCATGGAGAACCTTAGAGATGGCAGCCGTCAGAGTAGTCTTACCGTGGTCTACGTGACCAATAGTACCAATGTTTACGTGCGGTTTGGTACGTACGAATGTCTCTTTAGCCATAGCTTTTCTTTAGTTTATTGTTTAAATTGAATTATCTGTGTTTATCGTGCTTCCTATATAAAAATAAAAAAGCCGTAGAGCTGTAACCGAGATTTGAACTCGGGACCTCTTCCTTACCAAGGAAGTGCTCTACCACTGAGCTATTACAGCAGCGAGAGCGGAAAACGGGGCTCAAACCCGCGACCCCCAGCTTGGAAGGCTAGTGCTCTATCAACTGAGCTATTTCCGCAAAACTCTACTGAAGTGGGTGGTGATGGATTCGAACCACCGAAGTCGAAAGACAGCAGATTTACAGTCTGCCCCATT
>CAVAAS010000017.1:0-60410 GCA_963586715.1 Barnesiella intestinihominis | reverse complement strand
CCGGCATTGACAGCAGTTGTTCGACTGTCATGCCGCTTTCCTGATACTTGCGCACGGTGTTGCGGGACACAAGAAAAGTGCTCGAAATCGCTTTTATTCCCATGCCCATCGCAAAGCAATGCAGTAAATTACGTAAATTTGTCATTGGGTTTATTGTTTTGTATTGCCGTCGACCAGGACGGTTGTCAAAACTAATAAAAAAGCCCCTGAAAACGCAATGTTTCCAGGGGTCATTTTTATTTTGCCCGAAGGGGTCAATCTTATTTTACCCGAAGGGGTCAAAACAACGTGCCTTCGGGGGTCAAATGTGCGTGGCTTTTCCAACATCCATTCCATCCATGATAATAATGATGTTGCGCAACTATTACCATTGTTCCCGTCCTATTCTGGGAAAGAAAAAATCATTTGTCAAAAATCTCCTTCCACAACTATTCACGAAATCTCCTTCCACAACTATTCACGAATAGAAATTATAAGTGGATTCTAGAATTCAGTTAATGGAGATGAACATAAAGATGTGCAAAATCCAAGTGTGTGTTAGCCAATAGATATGTAAATATTACATAAATTATTTTGTTAGTTACCAAAAACTCACTAACTTTGCGTAGTATTTACACATTACAACTATGGTAAAACAGGAATATTGCTACAAATATCCGCATCCGAGCGTCACGACAGACTGCGTGATATTCGGGTTTGACGGAAACAAACTGAAGGTGTTGCTCATAGAACGAGGCATAGAACCATTCAAGGGGAAATGGGCATTCCCTGGCGGATTTCTGAAAATGGATGAGTCAGCAGAGGAAGGTGCACTGCGTGAATTGAAGGAAGAAACGGGGTTAACAGGAGCCTACATCCGACAGTTTCATGCTTTCACCGCACCAGACCGAGACCCTCGCGAGCGCATTATCACCATAGCCTACTACGCATTGGTGCGATTGCAGGACGTTATGGGTGGCGATGATGCAGCCAAAGCACAATGGTTCTCGCTTGACGAAGTGCCATCGCTGGCATTCGACCATGACCAGATACTGCGTATGGCAGAGCATGCATTGCGTAAGCAAATTCATTTCGAGCCGATAGGATTTGAATTGCTGCCTGAGAAGTTTACGATGAAAGCACTTCAGCAGCTCTATGAGGCCATTCTGAATGTAAAGTTTGACCGCCGCAACTTCTATAACAAGATGTTACATTTGGGATTGTTGACCCAATTAGACGAGACCATGAAGCAACCAGCGAAAAAGGACGCCTATCTCTACACATTCAATCACGACATGTATGAGGAGATGAAGCAGAAAGGATTCAGACTGGAATTTTAATTGAAAAAAGATTTTTCCCCATAAAAACATAATGCAACATTAAGGCGGGTTCTATAACAATGCGTGGAATTTATAGAACACGCCTAAAGAAAATTAACCACATACAACGATTTAAGATTACAAACATCCCCAAGTTGCAAAAATTTCAGCAATATGTGTAACTTATTCCTCATACATATATCAACTCAAAATAATTCAGACAATCATTTAAGACTATGGAAAATTATCTATTAAGTGCCGCCATCGGCGACATT
Organism: Barnesiella intestinihominis; assembly: GCA_963586715.1. Taxonomy (GTDB): domain Bacteria; phylum Bacteroidota; class Bacteroidia; order Bacteroidales; family Bacteroidaceae; genus Prevotella. The sequence continues at coordinate 58,837 of CAVAAS010000017.1, read as the reverse complement.
GCAGGCAGCGCCTACGAGGGAAGAAGCCATCGCACCAAAGATTACAATGCAGTTAAAATGTTTTCTTCACGGGCACACTTTACTGACGACACGGTATGCACCTTTGCCTGCGCTGAAGCGTTCATCATGTTCAAAGACATGGCAGACAATCTCTGGATGTGCGCCAACCAACATCCTGATGTAGGGTACGGGCAAAGATTCAAGGAATGGATGAAATCACATGACCACCGGCCATACGAAAGCGTGGGCAATGGCTCAGCCATGCGATGCAGTTCGGCTGGTTGGCTAGCTCGATCAGAAAGAGAATGTATAGCGTTAGCCTCTACTACCGCAGAGCCAACACATAACCATCCTGAAGGAATCAAGGGTGCCGTTGCCACAGCTCTTGCCATTTTTTATCTGAAAACAGGACACGACAAAGAATATATCCGCCAATTTGTCTTGGACAAATATTATCCAGATTGGTCAAACAAGTCATATCAGGATATTCATGACGATTACACTTTCAATAGCACTTGCGCAGGAACTGTCGGCCCAGCAATCATCAGCTTTATTGAATCCAAGGACTATATCGACTGCTTGCGACTTGCCATATCGCTCGGAGGTGATTCTGATACACTTGCAGCTATTGCCGGTCCAATGGCCTATGCCTATTATAAGGAGATGCCAGACCATATTGTTTACCAAGCTTTGAAGATACTCCCCGACTGGATGCGAAAAGTAAGCAAAGAATTCGATAACATTGTCAATGCAGATGAAGACTCGCTGACTTTACCTTACTAAAGGAACATAGCGGGCTATGCGGCTGAAGAAGGAGGGGAAATTGACGGATAAGTTCAATAAGGAACAATGAACAATGCGTCTGATGAAGAAAATAATTATGCGAAGATTTTTTATAACACGCCTTAAATAAACACAACTTCACTGTCGTAAGACGAAATATCAGCAGATAACCACAGATGATATACCCAAATACATTCGAAAACAAGATAGGCTTCACTGAAATTAGAAGTCTTTTGCGCGAACGTTGCCTTAGTACGCTCGGCAAAGAAGAGGTTGACAAGATTGTCTTCATGGACAATCAAAAGAGCATAAACACCCAACTGGCTAGAGTGCGGGAATTCAGACGCCTTCAGGAAGAAGCGGAAGATTTCCCCCTCAGCTACTTCTTTGATGTACGTGAAGCCGTAGCGCGCCTTCGACTTGAGGGTACTCATCTTGAAGAAGACGAGTTGTTCGACTTGCGCCGTTCCATGGGAACAATATGCGACATTGTTGATTTTCTTAACCGCAACAACAATGACACCTCAAGCCCTGCCTCTGACGACGGTTGGAAGCGAAAACCAGAATACCCCTACCCTGCCCTTCATGAACTGGCTGATGGTGTAGCAACATTCCCTGTAATTCTTCAACGTATAGACCAGATTCTTGACAAGTTCGGAAAGGTACGCGACACGGCATCGCCAGAGCTAAGCAACATACGCCGCGAGCTGGCACGCACAGAAGGCAGCATTTCGCGCACACTCTACAGCATACTCCGCTCAGCTCAAAGCGAAGGACTTATTGACAAAGACGTCACACCCGCCATGCGCGACGGCCGTCTGGTGATACCAATCGTGCCGAACATGAAACGGCGCGTTAAGGGTATCATACATGACGAGTCGGCATCAGGAAAGACATTATACGTAGAACCCACAGAAGTTGTTGAAGCCAACAACCGTGTGCGCGAGCTTGAAGCAGAAGAACGCAGGGAGGTAATCCGCATACTCACAGAAATAGCAAAGACAATCCGCCCGCACGTGCCACAGATAATAGACTCTTATAAGTTCTTGGCACAAATAGACTTGATACGCGCTAAGGCTGAACTGGCAAAACTCATTGGCGGAACAGAACCGGAAACGGGGAAATATCCTCTAATAGACTGGATAGAAGCATCCCATCCCTTGCTTCGTTTGTCATTGGAGAAGCAGGGGAAGAAAGTCGTTCCTCTGGAAATCATGTTAACCCGCGCAAAGCGTATGCTCATAATATCCGGTCCAAACGCCGGTGGCAAATCAGTTTGTCTAAAAACGGTGGGCCTTCTGCAGTATATGCTACAATGCGGATTGTCTATCCCCGTAAGCGAGCGGGCGCAAACAGGCATTTTCCAAAACATACTCATAGACATTGGTGACGAACAAAGCATAGAAGATGACCTGAGTACCTACTCCAGCCACCTCACCAACATGAAGAATATGATGAAGAGTGCCAACGACCGTACCCTAATTCTTATTGATGAGTTCGGAACGGGCACGGAGCCACAAATTGGAGGAGCCATAGCTGAGGCAGTGCTTAAGCAGTTTTGCATAAAGAAAGCCTACGGCGTTATCACCACCCACTATCAGAACCTTAAACACTTTGCCGACAGTCATGAAGGCGTAATAAACGGAGCCATGCTCTATGACCGCCACCACATGCAGGCACTGTTCCAGCTGCAAATAGGACAGCCCGGCAGTTCTTTCGCCATAGAGATAGCCAGGAAAATCGGTCTGCCCGAACAAGTTATCCACGATGCCAGCGAAATTGTAGGCTCCGACTACATCCAAAGCGACAAATACCTGCAAGACATCGTGCGCGACAAACGGTATTGGGAGAGCAAACGCCAAACAATCCATCAACGTGAGAAGCAGATGGAACAGACTATCGCACGCTATGAAGCAGAGGTTTCAGACCTTGAGAAGAGCCGCAAGGAAGTTCTCGCCAAAGCAAAGGAAAGAGCCGAAGAACTATTCCGTGAGAGCAACAAGAAAATTGAGAACGTTATACGCGAGATCCGCGAGAAACAGGCAGAGAAGGAGGAGACAAAGAAGCTGCGCAACAGCCTCAACGATTTTAAGGCAGAGATGGCAGACATCGAAAAGCAAGCTGCCGATGATAAAATTGCCCGCAAGATGGCGCAAATACTGCGGCGCAAGGAAAACAAAAAACTTAAGGGCAAGAGTGGCAACAGCGACAACAACAAGCCTGCTGCATCAGAAAAGCAGCAGCATGTATCTGCGCCACAAAGCTTCAGAGAAGGAGACACCGTAAGGATTAAAGGCACGACTTCTGTTGGCAAGATTGAGAGTTTACAAGGCAAAAACGCAGTGGTAATATTCGGTGGTCTGCGTTCCACCACATCAACAGCCAAGCTTGAGCACGCAGAAGCACCGAAATACGAGGAGCCGCGCCCCTTCATGACCATTGGACGCCAAACGCGCGAAACAATAGACAGCAAGAAACTAAACTTCAAACAAGACCTTGACGTGCGCGGAATGCGCGGCGACGAGGCACTGAATGCCGTGATGTATTTCATAGACGATGCAGTGCTCGTGGGTATGTCGCGCGTGCGCATCCTCCACGGCACGGGCAGCGGCATACTGCGCCACCTCATAAGGCAATATCTCGCCACGGTGCCAGCAGTAAGCGACTACCGGGACGAGCACGTGCAGTTCGGTGGTGCCGGAATAACAGTAGTTGACTTGGGGTAGGAAGCCCTGCCGTTTCCAAAAGGAAGCCCTGCCGTTTCTAAAAGAAACGCCGCGGGCTAACAAAATTATCGCCGCCTGTTTGCAAACGCAAACGGGCGGTTTCCGTAAATACGGTATAAGCGTCCGTAATAATGGTATGCACAGAACGCTGCAAAGCCAATAACTTTGCATGCGTAACCCCAAACACTCACATAACATGAGAAAGGCATTATTATTTTTAATCAGTTTTATATCTCTTAATATCATGGCCCAACAGAAAATCAAGCAAACTGCCGGCCGCACCCAACTTGGCACGTTTGCACCGAAATTCGCAGAACTGAACGACGATGTACTCTTTGGCGAAGTATGGAGCCGCAACGACCTCCTGTCTTTGCGCGACCGCAGTCTCGTAACAGTAACGGCACTAATCAGTCAAGGTATCACCGATACCTCACTGTTCCACCACCTGACAGAAGCCAAAAAGAACGGCATTACCCGCACGGAGATTGCCGAAATAATAACCCACGCAGCATTCTATGCAGGATGGCCGAAAGCCTGGGCTGCATTTCGGCTGGCAAAAGACGTATGGAAAGACGAGACTACCGCAGAAGACGCCAAGGCTGCTTTCCAACAGGAAATGATATTTCCAATAGGAGAGCCCAACACTGCATACGCAAAATACTTCATTGGCAACAGTTACCTCGCACGTGTATCTTCAGAACAGGTACCTATAAGCAACGTAACCTTTGAGCCTGGCTGTCGCAACAACTGGCATATACACCACGCCACCGCCGGCGGAGGACAGATGCTCATCGGTGTTGCCGGCCGCGGGTGGTATCAAGAGGAGGGAAAGCCTGCACAGGCGATATTGCCAGGAACGGTTATCCACATCCCTGCCAACGTGAAACACTGGCATGGGGCAGCCGCCGACAGTTGGTTTGCCCACCTCGCCTTCGAGATAAAAGGGGAAAACACTTCAAACGAGTGGCTTGAACCCGTAACAGACGAGGAATATTCAAAGCTCTCACAAAGATAAAACGCTACTCATAACCTTCAATTAATCATTCTAACTCAACCAATCCCCGCATCTGCGCCACAGGCATAGACTGCGGGGATTGCTCTTTTTTAATAAAAAACAAATCAAAAAAAAGATATAAACAGATTTTACATTTGTCAACAATTAGGGTCTTTCAATAAAATACACACGTGTTTTGTTGAACATTTCTCAGTGATAAAATACATTTTTAAACAAAAATAGCTTTAATAGTCATAAATTATTACTAATTTTGCACTATAATAGCAACATTAACACTTTAAAATAGAGAAAGCTTATGACTAAAAATCTGCTTACTTCTTTCTTAGCATTCTGCCTGCTGACGGGCAATGCAATGGCAACAGACGTTACCTTCAAACCTATCTTTCCCGCGCAGCAGGAAATTCCGCAAGTAGTAAAACAGTTCCTCGCCACTCCCGCAGGAAGAGGCTACACGGCGAGCGATGTAATGAAAGCATATAATGCGATAAATGCCGCACCGGTAAAAGCTGGCGAAAGCACAAATATCACATCAACCGTTTTGATTGACGAAGACTTCTCCAATTGGAGCAAAGGTTCCGAGGAGGCTCCTGACACGGTTGACATATGGGAAAAGCTGGATTCGCTGAACAATGCAGCCGGATGGGGCGGCTATCTCATTTACCAAGCCGGCGGAAAAGCATATCTTGGCTACGACCAAGTGGGAGATGACGGGCCTGGATATCTTCAGACTCCTGTATTCGACCTTTCTGGCGACGGCGGAGTATTCAAAGCCACGTTCCGCGTCAAGAACGTGAACCCTGATGCTACAGACCAGCGTCTGCAGTATTTCATCTTGAACGAAGACCCAAACAAAAAAGGAATGGTGTCAGCCAATTCACTTCCCATGACGACAGAATGGCAAGACCTCACGTTGTTGCTTGACGACGGTGTGAAGAACACCTCAATCATGTTCCTAGGATGGAGAGGAAAGGTACTTGTTGACAACGTGAAGCTTGAGAAACTGGTCTACCCGCTCACCAAGCCTGTAGGAATCAAGGCTGAAGTAGCAAGCGGAGGCAGCATTTCAGCATCGTGGGATGCGGTTGACAACGCAAAAAGCTACACCGTGGAGCTATATGACGCGGACGACAACAAGACTGTTGCCACGACGACAACAACGACAAACACCGCCTTGCTTGAAGGAGCTTTCAACCCTACACACAAATTCATAGTTTATGTAACGGCAGAGAATGGCACCGACAAGTCATACCCAGGTCATCAATATATGACATTCACCGTTACAAGTGTCAATGCCCCCGTAGCAACAGAGGCAACCGACGTGACAACGTCTGGCTTCACCGCAAATTGGGAAACGTCGCAGAAGGCTGCCAACTATAAGCTGACGCTCATACGCACAAGAACTGCCGACACCGATGGCGAAACCATAACATATATGGACGAAGGCTTCGGCGAGATACCATATAGCCAAGACGATGTCAAAGCGTCTGTCACTACAACAGACTACATAACCCCGGCTTCGCTTGACGATGTGCTTGACACTAAGGGATGGTCAACAATGGTTGCAGCAACATTTACTGGCTACCTGGGCATTACAAACATGTATGAAGCCTACGGCATACCGGGCGTTCTGCTCAGTCCGATCTCCGACTATTCCATCGGCGACGGCAAGGCAACAATCAGTGGCAAGGGCATGAGTATGGTTGACGATGTGCAGGTAAAAGTTGGCTTCGGCAAGTATTCGCTAGGACAAGCCACGTTCAATGAAGGTGCAAAGACATTTGAACTCTCACCTACAGGCAACGACTTCGACATTGAGATCTCCGGCGGAACAGCCAACTCACGCATCATATTCCAAATTGTTGATGCGGCAGAAGGTGGCGATGTCGCTCTGTTCGACTCCATACGCGTAGCAGCTACACTGAAGAAAGGCGACAGCTACACCATGCCATACGCCTCTGTTTCCCTGCCTTACGATGCTACGTCATACAAGGTTGAAGTGCCTTTCACGGGCAATGACGTATTTGAATACTACGTTACAGGCTCATTCGGAAACGTTACTAGCGAGAAATCAAACTCAATCATCGTGAAGTCGCCGGAATACAGCGAATCAGATGGAATAAAAGCCCTTGACGCTACAGAAAGCAATGAGGCAGCATTCACGACATTGGACGGTGTACGCACAGACAATCCAACCGCGCACGGCATATATATCGTGAAGAAAGACGGCAAGACGTTTAAGGTTATGAAATAAGAAAACTGCATTATGATACACTTGAGCTTATGAACAACAACATAAAGCAAAAAGTCATTGCGGTGGCATGTCTCCTCGTTTCGGTTTTCACCGCTACGGGGGCGCATGCCGCCTCTATGCATCTAGGCCCTTGTGAAGGTAAGACTACCACAACGGGTATAGGAAAGACTGGTAGCGGAACTGTTTCCGCAGCGATTGTTATTCCCGCAGAACAACTAAAGAAATATGCCGGAGCTAGGGTTAAAGGCATGCGCTTTTGGCTAGTTACCACTGAGGGTATGTCAAATGTAAGCGGTTGGGTCAGGAACGGAATTTACGGCAATGACCTCTGTTCCGAACCAGTTAGCACCCCCTCTGCCTCATGGAATGAAGTTTCTTTCACGTCTTGTCCGGTAATTTCCGGAGAGGACAGTCTGGCTGTGGGCTTCTCATTCGACCAACAGGCCACAGTGAAATGCTTCTCCATAGCTGGCAATAGCGACGCAAACGGCTACTGGGTGGGCAAGAATGGCAGTTGGAGCAACAAGAGTGGCAGTGTGAACGGTTCTCTTTCGGTGGAAATAATAATCGAGGGGGACAACATTGCAGACAAGAACCTTTGCTTGCAACTTGTTTCCTCCGACCGCATCACACGCTGGGGCGAAGCGTTCAATGCGGTATGCACCGTGAAAAACACGGCAGAGGCGACAATAAACGGCTATAGCTACACATGCAAGATTGACGGACAGACCGTAAAGACGGAAACCGTGAACAAGATGTTGGCATTCCACGCCACGGACACCATCCGTTTGGCGGTAGCCTCAGATGTTGTATCCAAGGGCATAAAAATACCGGTCACCATGGAGATAACCACTGAAGGCGACGAGATTGATGGTGACAATGCTGTGGCATTCACCATGTCTACCTATGATGACAGCAACAAGACTTTCTTCCGCAAGACGCTGCTTGAAGAGTTCAGCACGGAAGAATGCCCCAACTGCGAACGCGGAATAAAGACCATCGAACAATGTATGAAGCAGGGATACGACAAGTCTACCGTGCAGATTACGCATCATGCAGGCTACAAACCAGACTTTCTTACTACGGCAGACGGAGAAGCACTGGAGTGGTTCTATGGCAATGACGGCACTTACGCCCCGGCAGTGATGCTCGACCGCCTAAGCGACCCCGATGTGCGACAGGTTCTTTCCGGCAAGGAAGCAACGCCAGTTATGAACATCGGATATGCAGATACCTTTGCTCCCGTACTTGCTTACATGACTGCACGCCCCGCATACGTCGGCGTTACGCCGACAGTTGCCTACGATGAAGTTGCACGCACGTTAGACATTACGGTAAACATTGAGAAAGACGAGATATTGGATGCGCTGGCTGATTCGGCACGCCTCACTGTCTACATAACGCAAGACAGTATTCTGCATCACCACCAGGCGGGTTACAGTTCAACAACCTTCCGCCACCGCCACGTTTACCGCGACGCCGTCAGCAACCTTTGGGGGGATAGAATTACATGGAACGGCAATACAGCAACAATGCACTATACTTATCGTCTACCAGAAGCAGTGGAGTCAATCTATCCCGATGAGGGCTATGACAGTAATGTGGCAGTAGAACCACGTGACATAGCCGTTGTGACGTTCGTTTCCGACTACAACGCTAATGACAGATGCGCATGCACGGTGTTCAACGCCAATGACTATGCGCTGAAAACCGACGGTACGTCTGACGTAAAAGCCATAAACGATAGCAAATCAACATCTGTTTCGTATTTCACAACTGCAGGAACAGCCATTGAACATCCTATAAACGGAATATACCTGATGCGCACAACATATTCTGACGGAACGGTAAAGACGGTAAAGATAGCTAGATAACAAAGATACGACGGCAAACTCTGCCGAGCGGAAAATAAAAAGAAGAGAGATGTAGCAGATTAAACCATTTGGAAGTCTGCTACATCTCTCTCCTTATCTACTGCCGCACTAAGCCTTTAATGCGCGCATGGCATTTATTACGGCAATAACTGTAACGCCAACATCGGCAAATACTGCCATCCACATTGTGGCAAATCCAAATGCAGCAAGACCTAATACAAGAAGCTTCACGCCCACGGCAAACACAACATTCTGCATGGCAATGCTGCGAGTGCGGCGCGACACAGCGATAGCATCGGCAACCTTAGATGGTCTGTCGTCCATAAGCACCACATCGGCTGCTTCTATAGCGGCATCAGAGCCGAGCGCTCCCATTGCAATGCCTACGTCGGCACGCGCCAGAACGGGAGCATCGTTTATGCCATCTCCCACAAACACAAGCGTTTCTCCATTTCCGCATTTCTCGGAAAGCTTTTCCAAGCATTCTACTTTGCCTTGCGGCAGCAGTTCCGTATAACACTCGTCAATGTTCAGCTCTGCGGCAACCCTCTCGCCCACTTCACGGCGATCGCCCGTAAGCATAACAGTCTTGCCAACGCCCAAGTTCTTAAGAGCAGATATAGCATGGGCGGAATCAGATTTTGGCACGTCGGAAACAACGATATGCCCGGCATATTTGCCATCGACAGCCACATGCACCACCGTGCCAGCCTTATGGCAGTCTTTCCATTCAACGCCAATGGCTTGCATCATCCTGCTGTTACCAACACAAACAGTCTGTCCGTTCACCATAGCGCGCACGCCCTGTCCTGCTATTTCCTCCACGTTGGCAACAGTACAGCCGTCATCCTCGTTGCCAAAAGCCTCTTTCAACGATAAGGCAATTGGATGTGTGGAATAGCGTTCTACATGGGCTGCCAGGTGCAACAGATGCTCGCTATAATCTTCGCCCGCATGCACAGCCACTACTTCAAAGCGCCCTTTCGTCAAGGTGCCAGTCTTGTCGAACACAACCACCCCTGCATGTGCCATCGTGTCCATGAAATTTGAACCTTTAATCAGTATTCCCTTTTTCGATGCCCCTCCAATACCAGCAAAGAACGTTAGAGGTACGGAAATTACGAGCGCGCAAGGACAAGAAACAACAAGGAATGTCAATGCTCTGCCCAACCATACTGGTAGCTGTTCCATATACGCTCCGCAGAAAAGCGGCGGCAAGAAAGCTACGATGAGCGCAAGGATGACAACTGTAGGAGTATAGATCCTTGCAAATTTTGTTATAAATGCTTCGCTCTTGGACTTGCGTTCACCTGCATTCTCAACTAGATCGAGTATCTTACTTACTGTAGATTCCCCAAAAGTCTTTTCAACTTTAACACGAACTACTCCCGACAGGTTGACGCATCCAGAGCATACCATGTCGCCTTGCACAGCCTCACGGGGCACACTCTCGCCTGTAAGGGCTTGAGTATTTAAAGTTGTAGAGCCAGAAACCACTACTCCATCAAGTGGAACCTTCTCGCCTGGCTTTATTTCTATCACTTCGCCAACAGCTACGCTCTCGGGACTTACCTGTTCTACCTTTCCGTTACGAACTACTGCCGCAATGTCGGGGCGTATATCCATTAGCTGCGAAACAGATCTGCGACTGTTGTCTTCAGCATAGTCCTCGAACATCTCGCCTATCTGGAAGAATAGCATAACGAAGACTGCCTCGGGAAACTCTGTTTCTGCACCGGGAATAAATCCGATGAGCAGAGCACCAATAGTTGCCACGCACATAAGGAAGTCTTCATCGAACATTTCCCCGTGGATTATGCCTTCCACTGCCTCGCCAATAACGTCGTAGCTGATAAGCAGAAACGGGACTAGATAAACAAGCAGCAACTGCCATACCTCAAGCCCCATAGTTTTCTCAACGACCACAGCACCTACGAGAAGTACCGCTGTGAGAATAATCCTTAAGAGTTTTCTTTTATCCATATTTTTCTTTTTGTTTTGTTTCGTGAGCAATACGCCATACACAGCGTTTCTTTCCTTTTTCTACCACAAAGTTACGCTGTGTCTTTTGCAACCCAATTGCAAAGTGATCAACAAGGGCAATTTTCCGAAAAAAACAAACAAAAAAGCATCCGCACACCCCATTACTTTTTCTATGGGTGCACGGATGCTTTACATCTTTATATAACGCCGTTAAGCTGTCTTACTGCTTCTCGTCTTTAAGTTTCTGCATGATTTGTGCTTCAAGTTCCTCACACAGTTCAGGATTGTCGCGCAACAAGGCCTTGCTTGCGTCGCGCCCTTGCGCCAATCGGCTACCGGCATAAGAGAACCACGAACCGCTCTTCTGTATAATACCATACTCAACACCGAGGTCAAGTATCTCGCCAACCTTTGATATTCCCTCGCCGAACATAATCTCAAACTCAGCCTTACGGAATGGTGGCGCAACCTTATTCTTCACAACCTTCACGCGAGTCATGTTTCCAATAACCTGGTCTGTATCCTTTATAGCCGACACTCTACGTATGTCGAGACGGACACTTGCATAAAACTTCAGCGCATTTCCACCAGTGGTTGTTTCAGGATTTCCAAACATCACCCCGATTTTCTCTCTTAACTGGTTGATGAAGATGCAAGTAGTCTTTGTTTTGCTTATCGTTGCCGTAAGTTTTCGTAGTGCTTGGCTCATGAGTCGCGCCTGAAGTCCTACATTATTGTCGCCCATGTCGCCCTCTATTTCCTTTTTCGGGGTGAGAGCTGCCACAGAGTCTACCACAATGATATCAATAGCTGAAGAACTGATGAGCTGATCGGCAATTTCCAAAGCCTGTTCGCCATTGTCCGGCTGTGAAATCCAGAGGTTGTCAATGTCAACGCCCAATTTCTCAGCGTAAAAGCGGTCGAAAGCATGCTCGGCATCAATGAAAGCAGCTATTCCCCCCGCCTTCTGACATTCTGCAATGGCATGGATAGCGAGCGTAGTCTTTCCGCTACTCTCAGGACCATATATTTCTATAATCCTTCCCTTAGGGTATCCTCCCACGCCGAGGGCGGCATTGAGAGCGATACTTCCCGTGGGAATAACTTCCACGTTCTCAACTTTTTCGTCACCGAGGCGCATGATGGAACCTTTACCATAGTTTTTCTCTATCTTGGCCATGGTGAGTTCAAGAGCCTTCAACTTGCCCTGTACGTCAGCCGCAGCATTGTTGTCGTCTGTCTTTGCCATTATTTTTCTTTTGTCGTTATGTTATTGCAAGTGTTTAATCCTTATTGTCATAAGCATGGAGCGGGTAGTCAATAGTAAAATGCAAGCCACGGCACTCTTTACGCTCTATTGCTTGACGCGTAATGAGGTAGCCCACATTTATCATATTGCGCAATTCACAAATATCCCTGCTTGCCTTGACACGCTTAAAGAGAGCTTCTGTTTCTTCATATAGCAGATCGAGACGATCCCACGCACGTTTCAGACGCAGATTGCTGCGCACTATACCTACGTAATTGCTCATTATCTGCCCTACTTCCTTTACACTCTGCGTAATGAGAACCTTTTCCTCATTTGTCAGTGTGCCCTCATCATCCCATTCTGGCACACGTGTATTGAATGTATACTCGTCAACATGTGAAAGACTGTGCTTTGCCGCCGCATCCGCGTAGACAACAGCCTCAATCAGCGAATTGCTGGCAAGACGATTGCCGCCGTGAAGTCCCGTACATGAACATTCTCCGATGGCATATAGGCGTTTGATGCTTGATTCACCGTTTAGATCTACCTTTATTCCGCCGCACATATAATGGGCAGCCGGACGCACAGGGATGTAATCCTTCGTTATATCAATGCCAATACTCAGACATTTCTTGTAGATATTCGGGAAGTGATGTTTCGTTTCCTCGGGGTCTTTATGGGTAACATCCAGGCATACATGATCGATACCGTGTATCTTCATCTCCTTGTCTATAGCACGGGCAACGATATCACGCGGAGCCAAAGACAATCGCTCGTCGTATTTCTCCATAAACGATTCCCCGTTTGGCAAGCGCAACACGCCTCCGTATCCTCTCATTGCCTCGGTAATAAGATATGCCGGGTGGGTTTCACCTGGATGATAGAGCGATGTTGGGTGGAACTGCACGAACTCCATGTCCTGCACCGTTCCCTTTGCACGATAAACCATCGCCTCGCCATCGCCAGTGGCAATAACAGGATTTGTTGTTGTCTGATAAACGGCACCGCATCCACCGGTACACATAAGTGTTACCTTGCTAAGATAAGTGTCAACTTTCTGGGTTTCCGGGTTTAAGACATAGGCTCCATAACATTCAATGTCTGGTGTACGTCGTGTTACCACCACCCCAAGATGATGTTGCGTTATAATCTCTACAGCAAAATGGTTCTCTTTTATTTCTATGTCGGGATTATTGCGCACGGCTTCCATCAGTCCGCGTTGTATTTCCGCCCCTGTATCGTCTGCATGGTGAAGGATGCGGAATTCAGAGTGCCCGCCCTCACGATGCAAATCAAACGAGCCATCTTCTTTACGGTCGAAGTTCACGCCCCAGTTAACAAGCTCTTCTATCTGCGCCGGAGCATTTTTCACCACTTGTTCCACGGCCTCAGGGTCGCTAATGTAGTCGCCGGCAATCATTGTGTCTTCCACATGCTTGTCGAAATTGTCAACCTTTAGGTCGGTAACCGAAGCCACGCCGCCTTGGGCGAAATAGGTATTGGCCTCGTCAAGCGTGGTCTTGCATACAAGACATACCTTGCCTTTGTGGGCACGGGCAATCTTCAAAGCATAGCTCATCCCGGCCACACCGGCACCAATGATTAGGAAATCGTATTTATAAATCATAAAGACGTATGTGTGTTTTCACGGGCAGACCGGTTACAGGAGCACGGCACCCGTTTTTCTTATTTAAATATATAATGCAAAAGTAATAAGTTTTTTTGGAAACCATCGTTATTTGTTTCTCCTTTTTGCGTCTGTTACATTCTTTAATATAAGGGTTTCCACGTTTTCGGCCGAAAATGAGTACTTTTGCAGAATGTAACGCTTTCTGCGAAGAAACAACAAAAAGAAGACAAAACTGATGAAGAAAATTTTCTTGCTGTCACTTGCCACAACAGCGGCCGCTGCCATAGCACTGACACCACTGCACGCCAACCTTGGTAGGACATTGCCTACAGAGCAAAAGGATAACGTTGGAACAATATACATAGACACTCTTGATACTGACACTGCGACACTTGAAGAAACAGACACGGCTGAAGTTGACACCATTTGCGACGATGACAAAGAGCTGCCATGGCCTGAGAAGGTTGTAGCACGCATAGAGAAGATTTTCAGCGGAACGACAATATTCAACACCTCTATGGTAGGAATGAAAATCTACGACCTCACGGCTGACTCCACCTTATACGAAAGAAATGCGCGCCAGCTTATGCGTCCAGCAAGCACGCTGAAAATGATGGTTGCAGTGACGGCACTAGACAGATTGGGCGAGGACTACACTCTAAAGACAAGGCTTTCATGGACGGGAGAGGTGGATAGCTTAAGGCTTGACGGCAACGTATACATAAAAGGAGGCTTCGATCCGACAACGGACAACGGAGACGTGGCAGAGTTCGCCGACAGCATAAAATCACTTGGCATAGACACTATTCACGGAAACGTTGTCATTGACCTGACAATGAAAGACGAAGACCGGTTGGGAGAAGGCTGGTGTTGGGATGATGACAACCCCGTTCTGTCTCCTCTGCTCGTTGGAAGAAAAAACAAGTTCGGCGATGCTCTCATGAAACGGCTACGTCAACTAAACATTTATGTTACGGGCTACTGCCGTGAAGGAGAAACGCCAACAACAGCACGCACGTTGTTATGCAAGGAAACACCGTTGAATACAATAATGAAACGCCAGCTAAAACGAAGCGACAATCTTTACAGTGAAGCGATATTCTACCAACTTGCTGCCGATGTCGCCGGCAGACGCACAGCATCGGCAAGGCACGGAAGGCAGGCTATCAATAACATAATATCACGTTTAGGCTTCAAACCATCGGCATACTATATTGCAGACGGCAGTGGACTCTCACTTTATAACTACGTTTCCCCTGAACTTGAGGTTGAATTTCTGAAATATGCCTACCACCACGAGCGCATATACAACAATATCCTGCCTTGTCTGCCAATAGCCGGCGAAGACGGAACTTTGTCTAAGCGCATGCGGCAAGGAGCTGCCCACGGCAATGTGAAGGCAAAGACTGGCACCGTGACTGGAGTTAGCGCACTGGCCGGATACCTTACTGCAAAAAACGGTCACCTGATATGCTTCTCAATAATAAACATGGGCATAAGACACGCATCGTCAGGCAGAAACTTTCAAGACAAGATTTGCCAGGCTCTATGCAAATAGCCTATAAAATAAAAGGACAAAAGAACTGAAGAAACAGCAACTAATGAAGAAAGTTACAGACAACTACACGTTCCTTACACATGCTCCCGTGCATCGTGTTATTATTAACATGGCAGTGCCCACCATTATATCCATGCTCGTTACGAGCATATACGGAATGGTTGACACATACTACGTCGGGAAGATCAACACCCAAAGCACTGCCGCCGTTGGCGTGTCGTTCTCAATAATGACCGTTATTCAAGCCATAGGCTTCTTCTTCGGCCATGGATCGGGGAACTATATCTCACGTTGTCTTGGTTCAAAACAGGAAGATGAAGCACGTAACATGGCTGCCACAGGACTCATTTATAGCGTAATGACAGGGCTTCTGCTTGCTATTATATGCCTATTGTCACTCACCAAGTTATGCATGTTCCTTGGGTCTACCGAAACAATACTGCCATATACGGAACGTTATCTTGGCATAATTCTACTTGGAGCGCCATTCATGACGGGCTCGTTCACACTGAACAACCAGATGCGTTTCCAAGGCAACGCCCGCTATGCCATGCTCGGTATTACAAGCGGGGTGGTGCTTAACGTTGTGCTCGCCCCTATTCTTATTTTCTATTTCTGCCTCGGCATAACAGGAGCGGCTATCGCCACTCTGATAAGTCAGACAATGAGTTTCTTCATTCTTCTGAATATGACTCACCATAGCGGTAACATAGCTATCAAAATAAGAAATTTTCGCAGCTCGCGCCATTTGATAAAAGAAATTCTCATTGGCGGAACACCCTCGCTCTCGCGGCAAGGGCTTGCCAGCGTTGCTACTGTCATGCTGAACGTTGCGGCTGGTGCATACGGCGACGCGGCGATAGCTGGAATGAGCATTGTGACACGCATTTCAAACTTTGTATATGCTGCTATAGTTGGCTTAGGACAAGGTTTTCAGCCGCTCTGCGGATTTTGCTACGGCGCGAAATTGCCACGCAGAATATACGACGGCTACATGTATTGCATAAAGATTGGAACGCTGTTCTTCATTGCAATAACTATTGTCGGCTTCATTTTTGCTGAACCCGTCATTGCCGAATTCCGCGATGACGCCGACGTCATAGCCGTTGGAACAGAGGCATTCCGTTGGCAACTCCTCACCTATCCTCTCATAGCCACAATAATCTTGACAAACATGCTCTCGCAAACCATGCGCAAGCCTATACGCGCAAATGTGGCAGCCGCAGCCCGTAGTGGGCTTTTCTTCATACCTGCAGTAATTATTCTGCCTATTTTCCTCGGATTGAAAGGAGTTGAGATGAGCCAAGCCGTTTCCGACGCCTGTGCTTTCCTTATTTCCTTACCCATAGCGTGGAGCGTTTTCCGCGATATGGAAAAGGAGTTGGGAAATTTCTGAGCTTTTATTCTCCCGATAAGTCATCGGCTCACCCCATGACGCTGCATAAGCTTGAAATCCAAGGGCAGGAAGCCAACCTTTTCAAGTGTAACCGCTTTGTTGTGATCATTAAGATAACGACGCGGAGCTGAGTGAAAATGCGAGCTAGCCACGTTGAGCGTATCTGCATAAACAGGTGTTTCAACAGCTGCCACGCCAAGCATGGAATGGAAAAATGAAGCACTACTAGCCACGGGCTTGCGACTATTATCTACCAGAGCTGTGCGCACAGACGGACGCAGACTGTTGTATTTATCAGAAAGCCACACAAAGAACGGCACATGCAGCTCCCAGTAAGACGGTGTTGGCGAGGCATGAAGGAAAAGCCGGCGCTCGTCATCAAAGATATTCTCACCGTGATCTGCCGTATACAACATGGCTGAAACGACTTTTTCCCCACGCAACATTGCAATCACGCTATGCAAGAAACGGTCTGTATTGCGTATGGTATTGTCGTAAGCGTTGAGCAGTTGCTGACGATTGGCAACCTTAGCCTCCGAGTTATCCTCCGGTTTAAAAAACGCTTCGCTTTGTGGATAACGCTCACGATAGTTAAAATGGGAGCCATAATTGTGAAGGACAATAAACTCTTTCTTGCGTCCTTTTTTCAGAACCTCGCGCAACAAAGGCAACATATCTGTATCTGGAGTATTCTCGCCCTTGCCTGAAGTTTCCTTTATAAAGCGCCAGTCGTCTGCCTCTTGCCCAAAGAAATCGATGAAAGAATGGTTAGGTTTTTGGTTGGAAATGAACACCGTGTGAAAACCCGCCTCGCGGAAAGCTTCTATTATCCCTTTCTCTTTATAGATACGATCGTAGTCTGTAGCAGAAGCTGCCGACAAGAGCATTGGCACACTCTTGTGGGTTGTGTTAGACTGCGACATTACGTTGCTGAAAGCAACCAGTCCTTTCTCTGTTGACAAGAGCGGTGTCGTAGGGCGGTTATATCCATAAACGGAAAATTCGGCAGCGCGAGCCGTTTCACCTATAACCATTACATAAACCTGCCGATCCCCTCCAAACACTGTATCTTGATGAGCATTGAAACTGAAATCATGCGATGTCTCGGCATAATGAGCTGTTTTTGAAGTGCGTTCCGCCGCAAGCCATATATTGTATACCACATTGGCAGGATATAGATCAAGTTGCGCACGATAGTCAGCATCAGAGACATAACTTGAAAAAAGACTTACCAAGCCTGCAAAAGTAACTGCCGAACCGCAAATACGCTGGCGACGAATGAAACGGATGCCAAGACATTCCTTACTCCGAATGGAAGCCACACCAAGACACAACACGGGAAGATACACCACAAATACCGTGGCTACGGCAGGCACAAGGTTGTCAAGAAGCTCCATTGCCTCGCCGGGATTGGTGGTAACAAGGTTTAGGAACATGTCTACAGCAATGATTCCTTTACCAAAAAGATATAGCAATACAATTTGGAAAGCGGCAAGAAAGATGAAGAAGAATAGTCCCCACACCATTTTTCCCGGTTTCCTGCTCAATGACATCAGCAGCCAATAAACTCCACAAGGCAACAGAACGTTAGCAAGACTCGCTGCCAAGCCCATACTTTCTGTAACGCACAATGCAATGTTTGGTAGGAGTAACACCGCCAGAGTAATGAAAAACAGATGATGCGGAGCTTTGCACCATCTGTATAAAGCCTTAATCCCGTTCATTTTCTTTATGCTTGGAATTCCTTTTTCCTAAGTTTTTTATCAATAGACAAGAGATACGTTATCAACCCAGAACGTATTTCCGGGAGTACCGATGTAGGCTCCGCCGTGACTTGACGAGAACTGTACTATAAGATGCGTGGGGCTTTCGCCATCTGATGCCCAGCCTATCTCCTTTACCGGGACGCTCTTTCCCTTGCTGTTCAGCGCGTAATCGGTTTGGCGCAACCCCATCGTTGCTGCATCATAACCTTTATGATTACGGATGTCGCCATAAAGAATTTCGTAAGTAGCTTTCTCCACCCAGTTTGTCGACTTTCCGTATTTCACCACGAGCGTGCCCACACGCTTTGCTGTGATGTTGCCCTTTCGGTCTTCTGTACGCTTCTGCAAATAAAGTACCGTGATGCAATAATCCTGTCCGGGCACGTTCGACGTACTGCTGAACCCTGTTTCTTTAATGCGAGTCTTTGTTCCTGGCACAGAAATCTTGTAGTCATATCTTAGTGCCTTGGGGCGTTTCGTGAACTTAATCCCCCAGTTCATGTTCTTTGGCCCGTCCTTTGTTCCGGTTATCGGCTCTTTCATCTCACCGAGATATATGGAGCCTGCGGCAAGCACACTGATGTTTATCATGCCCAAAGCCTTGCACTTCTCTATGTGAGTCATAAGCTTTGCACAGTAACCGTGGCCTGGATGAGTGTCGCGATATACGGAATTGTTGGTCTTTGTGATGCCCACCACCTTTGCCATCACGTTTGATGTTGCCCATGGTGAACCGCCGAGATTTTTATAAGGGTTGTTGTTGTTGATAGTAATGTTGGGGCCAATGGCATAGAGTGTCTTTGTGTTGCCCCCGATAATTGCCGACTCTTTTACGTGGCGCACGACCCAATGGTCCATGTTTCCGTAGTCTATCGGCTCCACTTTCTGGGCATTCACCATAAGCACTGCCGAGGCAAAAAAAGAGCACGACAATACCCGAACTAAAATATTCATGTTTTCGCTTATTTTAAAATTGGTTACAAAGGTATTGCAATATGGGGGATTAGACACGGGATTGCGCGCCCACAAAGTGTCCCAAAGTTCGTTTCAGTCTATTCTTTGAGCAAAAAAGAGAGTGGAACAAGCTAAACTTTAGCAAGACACCACTTTGTTTTTATCCTGCCAAAAGCTTGTTCCACTCCCTTTATATAATGTTTTCGGATGTCTGTTCCTACAGTTCCAAATCTCCGCCGAATTCTTCGTGCCAAGGCAATCCCTGCTTGTTAAGCTCTTCCATGAAAGGATCGGGATCAAATTCCTCAACGTTCCATACACCAGGCTTGCGCCATAGCCCCTTGAAGAACATCATTGCTCCAATCATTGCCGGCACACCAGTTGTGTAACTTACGCCCTGCATACCTGTTTCCAAATAGGCAGCATGGTGGCTACAGTTGTTGTATACATAATAAGTCTGTTCTTTGCCATCCTTAAGTCCCTTGATTCGGCAGCCAATGCTTGTTTCTCCGTCATAGTTCTCGCCGAGATCTTGCGGATTTGGAAGCACGGCCTTCAAGAACTGTAGCGGTACGATTTTCACCTTTGCCTTGTTTCCGCTTCCGTCAGCCAACGGAGCCTCGTATTCTATCTCGTCTATGCGCGACATGCCAAGGTTCTGAATACAGTCGAGGTAGGTTAGATACTGCTGTCCGAAGGTCATCCAGAAACGTGCGCGCTTTATTGTTGGATAATTCTTCACAAGACTTTCAATCTCTTCGTGGTGAAGCAGATAGCTTTCCTTAGGTCCGATATTCGGATAGTTGAGCGGTTGATGGATTTCCAGCGGTTCTGTTTCCACCCATTTGCCATCTTCCCAATAAAGTCCCTTTTGGGTTATCTCGCGAATGTTTATCTCCGGGTTAAAATTAGTGGCAAAAGCCTTGTGGTGATTGCCGGCATTGCAGTCCACAATATCAAGATACTGTATTTCGTCGAAATGGTGCTTTGCCGCATATGCAGTGAATATGCTTGTCACACCCGGGTCGAATCCGCAGCCAAGTATCGCAGTTAGGCCAGCAGACTCAAAGCGTTCCTTGTATGCCCACTGCCAGCTATATTCAAAATGTGCCTCATCTTTGGGCTCATAGTTGGCGGTGTCAAGATAGTTAACGCCGCATGCCAAACAAGCTTCCATGATGGTCAGATCCTGATAAGGCAAAGCCAGATTCACGCAGAGTTCAGGCTTGTAATCATTGAAGAGAGCCTTTAGCTGCTCAACGTCGTCGGCATCAACCTGAGCGGTCTTGATGTCTGGATTGCCAATGTATGCTTTAATCTTGTCGCACTTGGCCTTTGTGCGGCTTGCAATCATGATTTCCGAGAACACGTCCGCATTCTTCGCAATCTTTACGGCGGCAACTGTGGCAACGCCACCCGCTCCGATGATAAGTACTTTTCCCATTTCTGTGATGTTGATATTTCTGGTTTGTTGTTTGTTCTACCTGATTTCGTCGCCTTTTATGCCTAGTGCGCTCATCAGCGAATAGCCGAGTATCTCTTGCCGGAAGTTGCCTCCCTGCATAGGTTGCATGGCAAAGAGTGTAATCCGCTTGCCCTCGTCGTCAATGCGGCGCAGCGCAAGGCGCACTTTGTCGTAGGCATCGTTGTCGTCGGCTACTATCATAGCGCGCTTGACCTCTTTCTGAGAGCAAATTATCTGCGATATTTCCGCTATGAAATCCGCCTTGTCGATCAGACTTTCCACAGGATATGCACTTATAATAAACTCTCCGAGATTATCTGCAAAGGCTTTTCCGTTAAGTTCTTCCTTGATTAAGGAAGGAGAGAAGTTGTCAAATTCTTTTTTGTCCTTATTATATATAAGTATAACCTGCACGCTGTTTTTCTCCTCTCGCACACCACCGTCGAGAGCCACGCAGTCAAGCCACTTGGCAAAGTCGGCCTTTGGGATGCGACGCATAAGCATACGTTCGAAATTCACCGTAAGGTCGAACGCCACCTTGTCGATGAAGTCGGCATCAGCCACGATGACATTCTCGCTCCACTGGCTGTTGTTGGTGATATTACTGTTCATACGTGCAAATTTAAGCAAAAATCCGGAAATAAGGTGTGAGAAGCATAAAAATCAACGCTAGGGCATTACCTTCAGTCCCTCCCACTTCACATTCCATTTTCCGTCATGCGGAAATCCAGGATTGGGCTGCGTTGCACCGTCCCAGCCGGCACACATCATTCCCACCGCAAGGAGCAATGCTCCGTTTCCGGGCATATACAACCGCAGACGCTCACTCTGATAGTTATGTCCGTTGGGAAGATACGTGTTTTTCGTTTGCTTCATAAGCAATGCCCCCACGGCATTGTCTGGTTCTCCCATGCGTGCTGCGCACATTGCCATCATCGGATAATCCCATCCCCATGAGGTTTCCCATTTCCAGTTGTTCCATATCCACTGTTCAGTGTTCTTCATTATATCCGTATCCACCTGCTTGGGGTTGAGCGGCAACAGGCCTACTGCCCCAGTCACTGCGGGGTGGTCGCTATACATGCTCTCGTTGCTGTAAGTATCTGGCTGTGTTTCCGCTGCAAGATACAGGCTGTCTTTATGGGCTAGAGGCGAGATATGCTCTATTATATCATCCCAAAGGGCAACACGCGGCTTGCCCATACGCTCGCGCCACGCCTGCGCCATACTCAGAGCACAATGCCAATAGCTAAGTTCCATCGGTGGGTTTACGGTTGTCTTTGCGGGCAATGTTTCTTGTGCCGCTATGCATCCGCCGAGGATATAACGATGGTGCAAGGTGTCGTATTGAGCGAAGTCTGCCATAAACTCGGCTGTTTCTTCTACGAGGCGGTCGTATTTCTGAAGCACTGCCGGCGAGGGATTGGCACGATAGAGCAGTTCTGCAAGATAAATCAGATGCGGTTGCTGCCATATCAGGAAGCTTCCTACTTTCGAAGGAGCCTCTCCCACCCACGGGTCTGTCATCTTCATCCACCTTACGCCCTTGAATCCTTGTCGCTGGGCTATCTTCCTTGCATTGTTCTCTGCTTTGAAATACCATGAAAGAGAGCGATCAAGCAGTTCGGGATGCCCCCAAAGTGCAAATTGTGCCTGGTGCCACAATATCATCTCCAAGTGGAATTTGCCATACCAAGAGTTGTAAGTGAGTCCAGTTTCTTGCGGTGGCGTATCGCCAGCTTCCTGAATGGCAAGAAGATATTGGCTCAACACGACACGACGCTCAAGCTCCGCTGCACGTTTGTCTGTACATTCCGAGAAATCTACTATAGCCCCCGTTTCCCAATACCTCTGCCAGAAGTTTGCAGAAAGCTGCTCTGCTTGTTCATAGCCGCAAGATGTCTGTGTAGCATTTGACAGTTCAGTCGGCTTTTCTTCCGTATATTCGCACGTTGCGCAAAGTTCTTTTCCATTTCCGGCAAGAACAAAGAGGTTTGCCCCTTTTTTCTTCAATGTTGCCTTGCCCTGCCAATGTAGTGTTACGTAATATACAGTTGCATCAATAGAGCGTTTTAGCACAGCCCACTGCTTTCCGCTCTGCACAACCTCCGTGGTATGACGTGAGTCGCTTTGCCAGTCGGAAGCATCGTCGCAATGTCCGCCTGTGGGATAAGGGAATTTCAGCCTCAACGCCACTGCCGTATTTGCCTTTACGCGCGTGGCAATCATGTCACGTTCGGGGTGGCACACGGTTTCCACGTTGTATTTCTTGTTATTCACGCAGAAGTTGCTCGTTATCTTGCCGCTCCACATATCTAATGTTTGATTGATACCGTTGAGGGCCGCGAGGTCGCAGTCAAGGTTCAGCCCGAGCGAACCGAGATGCAGGCGGTGCGGATTCGCTCTATACCAGTTTACGGCTACAGCTCCGCTCCCGTCCTTAGGTTGCGTGGCGTAAATCTCCTTGTGTCCTCGTCCGAAGTCATACTCGCGCCATGAATCTTCTTCCTTTATGCCGTTTGGTTTTGGAAAAGAATGCCAGCCCCACTGACTCATGGTGCACAATGGCACGCCTTTGCTATAGGCTTCGGGAAATGTCTGCAAACCGGTAACATCTACCGTCGCAGCAAATTTTCCGTTTCCCACAGAGAGCGAAGCAAGTAGGTCGGGAGATGTTATACAGGGATTGTTTCTCTGTACGACAGCCTTACGGTTTATCTTTGCTCCGGCACTGATTGTCACTGCAGAAAGCAGAGTCGTAACGAATAGAATGAGGATGTTCTTTTTCATAGTATAGTGACTTGTTTTGTATTACTGTATTGATTTAATCGTGCATGATAGTTGAATTACTTAAAAAGGGCATGCTGGCAATTGCCGACATACCCTTTTCTCCACTATCTGTTTTTATGAATTTTCATATTTACAGCGCCAGCATAGTTATTTAGGCAGGTTAAATGCCTTTGTCATTTCTGCCATCTGCTCCTGGCTCATGCCTTCCGGCTCAAAGCCCATACACTTTGAATCGATGTAAATCTTTGCGCTCTTCGACAGCACATCTATTTGGTCGAAAGCATCCATCACGTCAAGTCCCTTGGCAAACACGCCGTGTTTTTCCCAAAGCACCACATCGTAGTCTTCAAGTTCCTTAAGTGTAGCGTCGGCAAGAGTATTGGAGCCAGGCAGTTCGTAAGGAACAACGCCAAGACCAAGCGGGCAGAATGCTTTTGTTTCGGGGATCATGCTCCAAAGTATATTGGTTAGCACATCTTTGGCAAGGAACTTGCGATTATGGCTCATTGCCACTAGTTCTATTGGGTGCGTATGAACAGTTGCCTTGTAGGGAGAACCTGTTTCAATCAAGTGGGCATGCACCGTAAGATGTGAAGGAAGCTCACTTGTGGGCATTACGGAATTGTCGGCAATGATAACGTAGCTGGCACAATCGTCAAGGATACGTATCACGCTTCCGTTGTCCATAGGTTTGCGGGCAAGGTCTCGCATGCGCTTTCCTGTACCCTTGCAGTAGAAATAGCAGCCTTTCAGAACAGGTAGCGTAACGCCAATCTGCTTTACGTCGCTTATGGCTGGCATGTTCTTCATTTCATCGTCAACAAATTCAGTCACGTTCACCGTGATGTTTCCGCCGTTTCTCTCAGCCCATCCGTTCTGCCACAGGTATCCGGCAACTTCAGCTATTTTCTCTACCTCAGCCGTAAGTCCTGGACGGCCGTCTAAAATACTCTTCATAATATCTTGTATTTTGCTTGTTAATGTTTTTCTTTCAGGTTATCAACCACACATTCAAGGCCATTTGTTTAGCATTGGATGTGCTTTATCCGTATGCAAAGATAGCGAAAGTTTGACAACTAAAAAGTGCATAATTTGATTTTTGTTCTTGTTTTTTTGGCGTTATGTCATGTATCTCTTCTTCTTCGCGATGCATGCCCAGCCGCTTGCAATGACATGCCCGCGGGGAAAGAAGATTCTGCCTGCGGGGAAAGGAGATTTTGGCCGCGGGGATATTATTGCATGTCCACGGCGTTTCCAATACATCCGTTCGGCATCTGAACATGCACGAGAGTGCATATTGTTGGCGCAATGTCTACGATATACGTTGGTGTGTTGGTCTTTCCATGCTTAACGCCCCAGCCTGTCATAAGGAACGGTATGTGGGCGTCGTAGGGATTCCACGCTCCGTGGGTCGTTCCATCGTCTATTTTTTTGCCATACACTTCATACCACGCCGGCTGAAGCACGAGTTGCACGTCACCGCCGCGCAGACGGTTGTAGCCATTGGTTATTTTTTCACGGATGAATGCGGGAATGGTGGCGCTTGCCACATTGTCCAAATCAACAGCATAGGCAACATAATCCTTCTTCAAGAAATATTCAATCACATCTGCACGCACTTTGCTTATCTCCAGCCCTGCTTTCTTCACTGCGTCGTGGTCGAGCATTACCTTATAAGAATACATTATCGGGGCGAGTTTCTCTGTGGTTCCGTATTTTGCGCTTAGGTAATCGTTAAGTTCCTTCTTCTCTTTGTCGGCAAAGAAGCCTCCTGCTGCGATTTTATGCTCGCTTAACATATTGATATTGTTCGCGGCACCATGATCAGCTGAGAGGAATAGCAGATACTGTCCCTTGCCAACCGTCTTGTCAAGATACGTCATAAGGTCGGCAAGACGCTTGTCCAAGTCCACGAAAATGTCTTGCATCAACTGGCAATGTGTGCCGTATTTATGTCCGATAAGGTCGGTTGACGAAAAGCTTACACACAGCATATCGGTTATGCCGCGCTGGCCTAGTTTTTCTCCGGCTATGGCAGCCTTTGCCATGTCTACGGTCAATTGGTTCCCTTTCGTAGAGTAATATATTTCCTTGTCCGTGACATTGCCTATGCTATTGTTATATTTTTCTGCCCAATCGGGAAGTTTGTCCATATAGTAAGTGCTCGTAACAAAACGGCCCAGCTTGGCGTCCACCCAATATGCCGCATCGGCAGAATGGCCTGCGGGAAGTATTGCTGCCCTATCTTTAATAGCCACACCTATTACCTTCGACTTAAAATCCGTTGCCACCTTCAGTTCATCACCGATCGTTGTGGAAAGCAGATTGCGTGGCGACTGCTGCCCTGCCCTACTCGTTGTGCCTACGCCGTTTACCGTTGTGTCGGCAGTGCAGTATGTCCAGCGGCCGTCAACTAGGAAGCTGTTTCCTCCAATGCCGTGAATGGCGGGCACTGTGCCCGTATATATGGAGGTATGGCCAATTGCCGTCACCGAAGGCACGTAGTTTATCATTGTGTTCTCGCAATTGTAGCCCTCGTTCATAATTCTTTTGAAACCGCCGCTGGTATAAAGGTCTGAGTACCGGTAAAGATAGTCCCAGCGCATTTGGTCTACGGCTACGCCTACAATAAGTTTCGGACGGTCTTGCGCCATTATCGTAATGGTGGCCGCAACAGTGATAAGTAACAGGAATAGTTTCTTCATGATTCTTATTTAAAGTATTTATATTTTCGTATTTTCATTGAATTGCAAGTAGGTTAGACTTATGCGTCAACTCTTGTTCTGAAATAGTTCGCACTTTGCTGCATCAAGGGCTGCAATGTCCACTGCATCCTCCCCTTTAACTGTTTTGAGCACTTTGTCGGCTAGCCATAAGGTGAGCATTTCGTTTTCGTCAAGATTGAAATACTTTGCCAGCAGAAGCACGTGCCTCCTTTTTGCAAACCTCGTGCCACGTTCTATTTTGCTGAACAGTGGTGTGTCCATTTCCAAAAGATCTGCTAGCTGTCGCTGCTTCACTCCGTTCTCGTTGCGGAGTTGTTTGATTCTATTTCCGAACAACATATTATTCTTCCTTTGGTTTTTAATTATTTTATGAGTGATAGAAAGTTTCATATCTGCACATTCCATTTCTTCGCTTCTGTTACTATTGCAACATTTTTCATTGAAACAAGAATTGGGTATTACGGCATTGTTGTCATTTTATGACCTCAAAAATAAAAGAAATATACGAGATTAAAGAATAAATCAGGGGAAATCTTGTTATACTCCGCCAAATGCGAAGAATGATAAGGCAACAAACATAATTTAAGGGCATAAAAAGCTCCGCCCCAACGTATTGCTTTTTAGCAATGCTGGAGCGGAGTATTGTATCTATGCCCACAGAATAAACTTTTATCGCGTGAGCGAGAATTTCAGGCTCAGCCCGAAATCCTGTGTCGTTGTAGGATAGCTGCTGCTTGAGAGGAGCGGCGTATTTGTCTGACGGTCGTAATAGAAACTCATTGTGAGCAGACGCGACAGTGTATAATCGGCAGAGAAAGAGAGTTTGAATGCCGAGTTTCCGCTACTTGCCGAACTTGTCATTGAAGCGATATCTCGACATATTGCTGCCTGTTTGCGGTAAGAAAGGTCAAGACGCAAGTTGAGGTCGGTATTGAAACCGCTCTTTTTCTTATTCACATTTTTAGAACTGTTTTGGGCAGAGTTCTTGTCTTCGTCCTTGCCCGAGCCTTTCTTATTCTTCACCTTGCGAGACTTGTTGCCGTTGCCCAACAGGCCAAAGAAATCGAAATTGTTTATCTTATATCCCATTCCTACTACCCAGTCGTTGCTTGACGATTCGTTCAGCTGCACACTTGTCATACTTAGGCTCAAAACACGCGTCTGACGGTATTCAAGCTTTGCTGTCAAATTGTTTTGGAACGTCATGTCTACACCAAGCAAAGGCGAGAACGACTCATTGATGCTAACGGTTGAGATATTGAACATGCTGCTCGGTGTGGGATTGCCGGTAGTTGCATCGGTGATAAAGCCTAGCCCGTTCATGTATTCCTGGAAGGTACTGTAAGAGCTATATGAGCCTACGGCATAAATACTCTTATAGGAATGGTTTATATTAAAGCTCTTAAAAACGTCGCGGAACCACGGAAGGCGTCCCAATCCACTATATCTCACGGTCCAGTTAGGAAGGAGTTTAGACAGAGCGGGGAAGAGTTCTAGCGAATTACCGCCCATACTCGTGTATGTAGACAGGAATGCCGGTATCATCACATCGGCACTGTATTTGCTTACCGTACCATTCTCTGGATTGAACGTCTGACCTGCGAACGAAGTTCCTGAGGGATACTGCGCACCAGTATAGCGGTTTTCAACACGTTGGCGATAAGACTCGAGCGAATTGCAGAACTTTTCAAAATGAGATGAGTGATAACCATTGTTGGCATTGCCCATTTTTTCGAAAGCACTGCCGAAACTTATCGTTGTCATAGTGAATGTTCCGCTTTGTGTGGTGGGCATACCCTGATACATGTATTGAACACTCTTTGCTGTGGTCTGCGTTCTTGATGCGTTCAAGTCTATTTTCAAGTCTTTCACCGGCTCTAATGTCATCCTAAGCTGAAGGTCTTCGGTCTTGTTGGACGTGGCTGGGGTTGCAACGCTGTCCGCCATAAGTAACCACCCGCGCTCTGCGCTTTTCTCGACATAGCTATCGTCAACCAGACCAAAGGCGAAATCAAGTCCTGGAGACATGAGTCCACCTGCACGTTGGCCGAATACATCACCTATTTCCGGCATAAAGCCAGGAAGCGACAAGCCATACTGGTTGCGATAAGAAAGGTTTATGTTACGAACCATCATCATTCCGCGCGCTATTACCTGCATGGTCTTATACCATCCCTTGTTTTCAAGAGGTTCTTTCGGCGTGACGGTAACTTTTACTTTCGTTGCCGTATCCACCTTTGAGGTTATCTTTATCTTATTGTTGTCAAGAGTTTTGTAGCGGAGAGCTATCATTTTTCCGTCTGTCGTTTTGGCGGAAACTATCAACCGCTTGCTGTTTTTCCCGTGTGTCACGGTGAGCGTAGTGTCTGGCAGAAGGGTTATTTCCCTTTCGTAAGACTTCTTGTTTCTGGGAAGCTGCTTCTCGTCACTATTCTTGCCATTACCTTTCTTTGGGTCTTTGCCGTTCATTGAGGCAAGCTTTGACCTTTGGTTGTTCTTTTTGCTTGAGGCTACACTCGTGCGCTTGTTGAACCTGTCGTTTGCCTTTTTGAGGAACGGCACATGATTGTATAGCTTTTCCAAATTCAATGCGCCATTAACATTAAGCGTGCGGTTATTGGCAATAACATTGCCGAGTGAAGAACCGTCTTCCTGCGTTGTACCGCGCGTCCAGTTATAGGTTGCATTATAGCTTGCATCGGCTGTTACCCAGTCGAATATGGGGATAAGATTTATCGGAGCTTGGTATGATGCCGTAAAAGTCTGGTTATAGTCGAGCGGACGCCCCATGCGCTTTATGCTTGTCCACACGGAATCTTTCCATGCCGTGTACTGATCTGGATACCTGCTCTTGTCTACGGGGGTATAAGGCTCCTCTATCTCTGCATGAGTTGCACTGTTAAAACTCATGTGGAGGTTTTTTGTCAAATCCCAGCGGATAGAAAATTCTCTGTTCCAACGGAACTGCTGGCTGAAAGTCAAAGGCAACTCGCTATTCTCCAAGCTTTCCATATCGCGTTCTTGCAGTTCGTAGTAGTAACGCTGTATTTCTGTGTTGAAAGCGATATTCTGCGGAAGCCAATTCAAGCCGAAGCGCTTCAGGATATCATACCATTTGCTGCGACTCTTTATCTTCTTAAACGGCTCGAATGCCTTGTATACTGGCGTATAGCTGTAATTCATTGAACCGCGCCAAGTATCTTCATTTTCATATACTGTGGTTTCTCCACTTGTATGGCGGTGGCTATGACTATAGGAGAACGAGAAGTTTGCCGGATCGTAGGGCATCGGATGCTTCTTCGTTGCTATTCCCACTTTCATATTGGAGAGAGAGAAGTTCGTGTTCGTTGTCTTTGTCACGGCAATATTCTCAATGGAATCACGTTCGTGGCTGTCAACGGAACTGAGCGCATCGTCAAGCAACATATCCGTATCAAGAGGGTTATACTTTGGACGCGTCTCCTCTTTCGTCACTGAATAGTAAAGAGGTATGGAAACCTTTGCCTTGTCGGGGAAGAATTTTCCAAGTTCAAAATTTGTCGTAACACTATAAGTCTTATAGTTGTCCTGCGCGCGCTGCGAAACGCCGTCTTCCAGACCGCCAAAGCCTTCGGATACATATTTTCCGGTAACATTCACACTTCCTACATCGGAGAGTTGCATGTTGAGTTTTCCTTGAGCAGCCCAGCCACCTGAGTTGTTGTATTCCTTTAAACGGAGCTCATTGACCCAAATCTCACCTGATTTTTGATCAGAGGCAAGATTGCGCACACCAATAATCATAGTTCTCACTTCACCGAGCGTAGGATTTCCGACTATTGTTAGTTTATTGTTCGGTTTATCCTCGTCGTATGCAACATAAGGCAATGAATATGAAGCCTGCCCAAGACTCTTGGCCTTGTTGCGTGCTTTCTTGAGAGTAGTGAAAATGCTGAGCGGCACATCAAGCATGTTGTCGTCGGGCCATACAGTACGGCAGTCGGCACTGGAATAGCGGTCATAGTGCCCTGGAGCTGTCAACTTCAGCGGAATCTCATATTCATAGTAGTTACTCTTGTAATCTGACCCCAAGCGCACAAATACGGCGAGCTGGTTGTCCTGCAGGTTTGTTGTATTCTGTTCAAAAGCATTTGCATGCACAAACATCTGCAGACGCTTATATTGTCTTAAGTCGAGATTCGTATTCTTATATACAGCCTTGGCTTCACCATTCGAAAGATTAGTAACTTGAATGTCAAGAGCCTGTTCATTTGCCTCCGTAAGCTGTGGCTGGGTTGGGTCCTGCTCACGTTTTATGCCTGGAGGTAACACATAGTTAACTGGTACGCGGTCATTGTTTTCCTCTATGTTAACGGCACTTACAGCCATCTTACCAGTTTCTCCACCACCATTGCCAAGAGACTGCTCGTATATGCGCCATTCTCCACGCACAAGGTCTAGCGTTCCGAAACGCAATACGATGGGCTTTTGGAAATTAGTGAGGAACATTCGCATGAAACGAATAGAAGTAAAATCCGTTATGCCGCCAACATTCTTTTCATAGTCGTCGACTGGTATACGGAACTGATACCAAGTAACTGTTTCCGTCGTGTCGTTACGCAATTTTACAGAAGCCTCACGTTTGTCAACAATAAAGTTTTGTCCCACAACCAAGTCTTCAGGACGAATACTCACACGATACTGAAAATATTTCTCGTATTCATTGAGTGTATAGTCTTGGTTTATATCCTCTACATCAGGCGTTGTCTTATAGGAAGTGTCATAGCTTTCACTACGCATATTACTGTCGGGAGAATTTCCCTGCGGATTATTTATGCGTTTGTAGCGTTCCAATATTGACGTACGGTTGTTGTCAAAATCAGAACCGCGGAAATAGTGATAGTCATCGTTCGCCGGGTCAGCAAGAATAGAGTCGAGAGCTGCTCCAGAGACACGCGCTTGTGCTGCATCAAGGAAAGTTTTGTATGGGGCAAAGTTGCGCTCTTCTTCATCATTCAGACCATTAAAACCAACATCCTGCAAAGCTCTTGCCCCAGACGAAGTGGCAAAGGCATAAGTAACGGTAGACTGTGTAGGTATCTTTCCCCACTGTGTTGTAGTATAGCTGTTTGAACCATCTACAGGCATGCCACTTTCGTAGAATTTCTTTCCGTCACGTAACACATCCTCGCTTACTTCTCCTAGATTTATATAGAAATCACCTCCGTATTGTGAGGCCGTACCTTCGCGACTGGTATAGATAAACGGGTCTAACAGCCAAAATTCAATATACTCAATGTTGGCTGTTTCGAAATCACTGGTGTCAAGTCTTCGCATCATTCCGCCCCAATTATTTTGTGGTGCAGAGAGTGTTCCATCTGAATTCAGGTTGGGATTGAAATTATACGGACCACGCTCAGATGGATAATATGCCAAGTTCAGTATTGACTGTGTAGCCGTCGCTCCGCTATACGAACTTTGATCACGATTTGGGAAAAGTTCTCTTACATAAACTTCACGTACATAGTGATTGGAAAGCTGATGAAGATCGCTCTTTATATGTCCTGGCGTAAGTGAACTGCTGCGGCGTGTAAACAATGGATCTATGTTATACCATGCAAGAAGGGCACGCTGAAATCCGCTCTGCAACGTAGCTTTGTCGTTGTAGTTGGGGAACATGGTCGGCACACTGGAAATTATCCAAGATGACGGAGTGCTAACATCTATGGTATTCTTTGTATTCTCAAAATCATCTATATATGAAGCATTGTCTTGCGTGCCGCTTGACTGTCCTGCAATAAGCTGCGCAAATTCTCCACTGAACGATATCTGTGAAGGTTGGGTGCAGTGGAGGAAAGGTATTTTGTCGAGAACGTTAGTAAGCCATTGGCTCTCTTTCTTCCAATTTAAGTTTACTCCCCACAAAGTGTTGTTCAGAGGCTCTGAACCCATCGAGACCTTTGTTGTAAGAGCCTGCTCGGAAAGATGCTGGAATGTACCGCTCATTTGGAAATTCTTGGAAAAATCATATTCCCAATTTAGTCCAAACATTGTTTTACGCTGTTGGGCATAGTCCGTATTACTTTCTAGCGAGACATTGACAGACGTTCCGGCATCAATAATACTTTGGTTTAGTATCGTAACTTCGCCCGCAGAATAGTCTACACTATAATCGGAACCTTCAGTAAGAGTAACGCCACCAGCTGTAACAACCACAGAACCTTGAGGAACATTATACGCTCCAAGAGAAATAACGTTGGCTGATGTTCCACGGAATTGACCTGTAAGACGAAATTTGTCCTTCTCAGCAATCTGCTTGGCCGTTGTCTTTGTCGAATCATAAAGTTCCGTGTAACTGTATTGTGCAGCTTTGTCGGCAGGAATGCCCTTAGCAATAAGCGCATTATACAGATAATCGCCAAAAGGCTCGGCTTCAGGAAAGAATACACGACCATTGCTTACTGTATAACCTTCGACATAGTCGAAATAACCGTTGCTATGTGCCTTGTTATTGTTGTCCAAGCGATCCGCACCAAGGAGCTTTATTAAAGTCATGTCCTTGACCTGTTGTTCAGGAATATACGAAAGATATACTCCAGTCGTATCACTTTGGTATTTCACATCAAGGCGGAATTTATCTTTTTCCACTGATGAAGCTAAGTAATAAACGTTCTTCATCATTAAATCCCAGTTTCCTTGCGACGGATTGTTGCTCGTATTTTTTAGCGACTTAACAAAAAGGGCCTTTGAAACATCCTGAAGATCACTGGCAAATTCTCCCACTTGATAAGTCTGGCCACCATATGTATATTCGTATGCTACTGCCAAGACCTGATCTGTCTGCAAAGTTGACTTTAGCGACACATAGCCCAATGCTGTATTAACAGTGTATTCCGATGAAGTGAGAAGACGGGCGCTTTGCAGCTTTTCGTAGTCTGTACCTCCCACAAAGCCGGGGATAGCATCTAGTGTTGTACTTGTCTGATCTATGTCGCGTGCTGTTACATATGAACCGACCAAGGTAGCATATTCGGTATTGGCAGCATTAGACGGCACTGCCAGTCCTGCAATTCCCCACATAGGGTTGCTGACACGGGTATTCTCGCCAAGATCAGTAAAAGCAACAATGTTTCGCGTATTTGTTGTCGTTCCTTGTTTATTTGTTACCCATATCTCCACACGGTTAATCTTTATACCTGTGGTCATGTTGGGCAGGGTCTTCATTCCGGCATCATATTTGTCGCGAAAATAGCGCGAGAGAAAGAAGTGCCGGTTCTCTTCATATTCCGAAGCGTCAATTTCAAATGGAGTAAGCTGAACCCCGCCTTTTGATGACACACTCTTGCTTGAAGATTTTTTCTGAGACACAACTGTCTGCAATTTCAGCTTACCAAACTGCATATCTGTTCTGAAGCCAAACAATGACGAGGCTCCTTTTACCAATGATGAATTGCTGGGAAACGAAACATTACCTGCTTCAACAAGTTTTATTATCTCGTCTTCTTTACCTTCATATTTCAGTTTTAGATTCTGCGAGTCGAAGTCAAACGTAGCGTCAGTATTGTAATTAAGGTTCATATTGACCTTATCACCAACTTTTCCGTTTACGCTCAAGTTTATCTTCTCGTCGAAGTTCATCATTGTTGTTTTGCGGTTACGGATAGGCAACGAAGGATTATCAATATTCTTCATTGTTGCCCCAAGCTTCAATTCGGCAGTTCCTTGAGTCTTTATGCGCACGCCACCAGGACCAAATATTTTCTCTGCTGGTCCAAGACTAAAGTGCATATCACTGAATGAGAACTTGTCTTTCCCCTTTTCCTTGACAATTTCGTCATTCTTTCCACGAAAGAAGAGATCCATCTCCTGCTTTTCACTCCACTCACGATATTCTTCAGGAGTCATCATTATTGGCGTTGAAAGATAGCCCCCGCCAAGTTTTGATCCGACAAAGTAGCGATCCAAAGTATCATTGTAGACAACATCTTGCTTTATGTTGTCCGGCATACCTAAATCGGCAGTACGTCGCTTCGTATCGTCAAGAGTCACAGGAGTTGTCCGCTGCACTTTCCACCGCGGATGTAACAAAGAATCAGGAATACTCTCATCTTCCAACGTCAATGCCGACAAGCCCAAAGGTTTGTTCTGCGTTGTGTCTGCTTCTTCCTTGCCTGAAGACTTTTGTGGCTTATGCGAAGTTTCGCGCTGTCGCCTCACGGACACACGTGTACGGTCATCCTGTAGCTGCGGAACGACATTAAATGCCAGCATATTTACGCTAAGCAACAAAATAAAAGCACCGAGTATTTGCTTAATATTCTTCATCTATCAAATCTCCTTTCCCTGTATTATCACCAAGGAAAAGCCTATTTTCATATTTATTTTATCTGTTTTAATGCAAGCTTAACGACTTGTTCAACTGGCATCTGTGGATTTTCTGAAAGTATAGCCGAAACGACCTTTGCCGATGGAGCGGGGGCAAAACCAAGCATTGTGAGTGCACCGACAGCCTCATCGCGGACTTCCTTGTTAACAGCCGAGATTCCTGCATCTTGCGAGGGAGCGGTGTAATCAATAACACCACTATCGGCAATTTTATCCTTAAGATCTACGATTATCCGTTGCGCTGTGCGTAATCCTATGCCCTTCACAGATTTCAATATCTTCTCATTCCCTGTTGAAATTACGCTACAAAGTTCTTGAAGAGATAAGCTTGAAAGAATCATGCGCGCAGTATTTGCTCCTACGCCCGACACACTTATCAACAACAAGAATACATCGCGTTCCTGTTTTGTTGCAAAGCCATAAAGAGCATAAGCGTCTTCGCGTATGCTTTCAAAGACATACAATTTGACTTCTTTTTTGTTTTGTACGTCTGTATAGGTATTTAACGAAATATTCAAGCCATACCCAACACCATGAGCCTCAACTACGGCATAGGTTGGAGTGGCTTCTGTAAGCTCACCCCTAACATATTCTATCATAAAAACTATCTTGTTTGATGTATATACGCTTTAATAAACGCAATCCTGCATTTATTATTGTGTAGGAACGAAAAAAATGAGAACAAGAATCTTATGGCGACAAAAAACAATCTCGCCATCAAACGACACGAACTGCCACACACATATATCAGAAAGATATGTAAAAAAGTTTTTTCGTCAGAGTTTTCTAACTGAAACAAAACATCCTTCCGCCCAACATATGCGGTTACGCATTAGCATCTCTGCTTCTGTTGCAGACTGACATTGGAAACATTCCACAAAAGTCTCCCCTGTATTAACATCTGTCAATGTAACTTCAAACAGATTACCCCTAGAATTTGTGCCACAAGAACTCATAGTTAGTATTTTTTTCAACGGGACAAAGATAGCACTTTATATTCTTTTTTTATGTTTTCTTTGCTGTAAAATAAAAATATTGTACTTTTGCACTCTTAGCATACATGAATTTCACATTATATAATAATAGATATGGGCTTAAAAATCATCGTGCTTGCCAAGCAAGTACCAGACACACGTAATGTGGGCAAAGACGCCATGACTGCCGAAGGCACCGTGAACCGTGCAGTCTTGCCCGCGATTTTCAATCCTGAAGACTTGAACGCCCTTGAACAGGCGTTACGTTTAAAAGACCAAAACCCCGGATCAACTGTTGGTATCCTAACCATGGGACCTCCACGAGCTGCCGAAATTATTCGTCAAGGGCTATATCGTGGAGCTGATACAGGCTGGCTGCTCACCGACAGATTGTTTGCCGGAGCTGACACGCTTGCCACATCATACGCTTTGGCTACGGCAATAAAGAAGATTGGCGGAGCAGATGTTGTTATCGGTGGCCGCCAGGCTATCGACGGTGACACGGCACAGGTAGGTCCGCAAGTTGCACAGAAATTAGGCCTTTCGCAGGTAACTTATGCTGAGGAAATTGAAAAATGCGAAAACGGAGTTCTCACAATCCGCCGCCACATTGACGGAGGAGTTGAAACAGTGGAAGCACCTATGCCAATCGTCATAACCGTGAATGGAAGTGCCGCTCCTTGCCGTCCATGCAATGCGAAGCTTGTTATGAAATACAAACGCGCCAACGTCCCATTGGAACGCACAGCCGACATGCCATATGCTAGCCTATATGAAGAACGTCCATACTTGACGCTCAATCAATGGTCAGTGGCTGATGTTGACGGAGACCCACAACAGTGCGGACTTGCAGGTTCGCCCACAAAGGTTAAGGCTGTTAAAAATATTGTTTTCCAAGCCAAGGAAAGCAAAACACTCACAGCATCAGACACAGACATTGATGGACTTGTAAAGGAATTGTTGGACGAAAAGATTATCGGATAAAAGAGTATGAACAACGTATTTGTATATTGTGAGACAGAGAACACCACTATTGCAGAGGTTTCTCAGGAACTACTCACTAAAGGACGCAAGCTAGCCAACCAACTTGGAGTTGAGCTGCATGCCATCGTTGCCGGAACTGGCATAAAAGGAAACGTAGAGGACCAAATTTTGCCATACGGTGTAGACAAGCTATTCCTGTTTGACGCAGAAGGATTGTTCCCTTACACGTCAGCTCCCCACACAGACATTCTGGTAAACCTTTTCAAAGAGGAAAAGCCACAAATTTGCCTTATGGGAGCAACCGTTATCGGACGTGATCTCGGACCTAGAGTTTCATCGTCACTTACTAGCGGACTTACAGCAGACTGTACACAACTTGAAATCGGTGACTACGACGACAAGAAATCAGGCACGCACTACGATAATCTGCTTTACCAAATTCGTCCTGCTTTCGGCGGCAACATCGTTGCAACAATCGTAAACCCTGACCACCGTCCACAGATGGCTACCGTTCGTAGCGGTGTGATGCAAAAGGCTATTTACGAGGGCGAAGCACGTCATGAGATTGCCGTTATGGACGTTGCGAAGTATGTTCCTTCAACCGACTATGTGGTAAAGGTCATCGACCGCCATGTAGAGGCAGCAAAACACAACTTGAAAGGAGCGCCTATCGTTGTTGCTGGAGGATATGGTGTTGGCAGCAAAGAGGGCTTTGACCAACTTTTCCTTTTGGCAAAGGAACTGCATGGCGAAGTAGGAGCCAGCCGCGCGGCTGTTGATGCAGGCTGGGTTGACCACGACCGCCAAATCGGACAGACAGGTGTAACGGTTCATCCAAAAGTTTACATCGCATGTGGAATTTCAGGACAGATACAACACATCGCAGGAATGCAAGACTCAGGAATCATAATCTCAATAAACAATGACCCTGAAGCTCCTATTAACAAAATTGCCGACTATATAATCAACGGAACGGTTGAGGAAGTCGTGCCAAAACTGATAAAGTATTATAAGAGTAACTCGAAGTAAAGAGAATACAACAATGGCAAACTATTATACCGACCACCCGGAGTTTGATTTTTATCTTAACCATCCGGAGATGAAACGAATAGTTGAACTCAAAGAGCGCAACTTCGCAGACAAAGAAACATATGCCGATGCACCAGTAGACCACGCTGATGCTATCGAAAACTACAAGCGTGTGCTTGAGATAACAGGCGACATCGCTGCCAACATCCTTGAGCCCAACGCTGAAGATGTAGACCTGGAAGGTCCACACCTTGTTGACGGGCGCATGGTGTATGCCTCAAAAACATACGAAAACATAGAAGCCACACGTCAAGCAGGCTTGTGGGGAATCTCTATGCCACGTCGTTACGGTGGCCTCAACCTGCCTATCACGCCATATTCTATGGCTTCAGAAATTGTTGCAACAGCAGATGCCGGTTTCCAGAACATTTGGAGTCTTCAAGACTGCATAGAAACTCTCTATGAATTCGGAAGCGAGGAACAGCGCGAGAAATACATTCCACGCGTATGCGCTGGAGAGACTATGAGTATGGACCTTACAGAACCTGATGCTGGCAGCGACTTGCAGCGCGTAATGCTCAAGGCTACATACAGCGAGGAGGATGGTTGTTGGCTATTGAACGGTGTGAAACGCTTTATAACCAACGGTGACTCTGACATTCACCTTGTATTGGCACGTTCCGAAGCAGGAACACACGATGGACGCGGCCTCTCCATGTTTATCTACGACAAGAACCAAGGCGGTGTGACCGTGCGCCACATTGAGCACAAGCTCGGCATACACGGTTCACCAACATGCGAGCTTGTATACAAGAACGCGAAGGCAGAGCTATGCGGAAGCACACGATTGGGTCTCATCAAATACGTCATGGCACTAATGAACGGTGCGCGTCTAGGCATTGCCGCACAGTCTGTAGGTGTAAGCCAAGCAGCATACAACGAAGCACTTTCCTATGCCAAGGAGCGCAAGCAGTTCGGCGAACCTATCGTAAACTTCCCTGCTGTCTACGACATGATTTCGCGTATCAAGGCAAAATTAGACGCGGGCAGAAGCATTCTGTACCAGACTGCACGCTATGTTGACATATACAAGGCACTTGACGACATTTCACGTGAACGCAAACTCACGCCGGAAGAAAAACAAGAGCAGAAGAAATATGCCAGACTTGCCGACGCCTTTACACCTATTGCAAAGGGTATGAATTCTGAATATGCCAACCAGAACGCTTACGATGCGATTCAAGTTCACGGAGGTTCAGGATTTATTATGGAATACAAGAGCCAACGTCTTTACCGCGACGCACGTATTTTCTCAATCTACGAAGGTACCACACAGTTGCAGGTTGTCGCTGCACTTAGATACATAACAAACTGTACCTATCTGAACATCATAAAGGAGATGTTGGGCAAAGATGTTGCTGAAGACCTAAAGCCTTTACAGGCACGTATTGCTAAGATGGTTGAGCTATACGAGCAGTCGTTGGAAAACGTGAAGAAGGCAGGGAGCCAAGAAGTCCTGGACTTCCTTGCACGTCGCCTCTACGACATGACGGCAGACATACTCATGTCTTTGCTCATTACTAGCGATGCTTCTGCAGCTCCAGAGCTTTTCAAGAAGAGTGCACAGGTATATGTACGCCATGCCGAAGAAGAAGTATTCGGTCACGCATCATATATCAGCAATTTCAATGCTGAAGACATAGAGAATTTCCGCGCTCTGTAAAAGAAGGACGCACACTATAAAAAAGATAATGTTACTTTGATTTTAAAAGGCACTAAGTCTTGAGGTTTTACCTCGCTTAGTGCCTTTTTATTCTTTCCTTATGTCAAACCATCTTTTCGCGGTATTCGCTTGGTTTGCAGCCGGTCTTCATTTTGAACTTGCTTGAAAAATAGTCAGGCGAATCAAAATTCAGTTGATAAGCTATTTCCTTTATGCTTATGTTTGTCGTTGAAAGGAGCTCTTTGGCGCGCTGAAGCCGCAAGTCTTGCTGGTAAAGAGCAGGAGACACCCCTGTAAACTCTTTGAACAACTTGCGGAAATTAGAATAGCCCATGCCTAACCTTTCTGCTATTTCCTGAATAGTTACGCGGCTTTGCAACTCTTCGCGTATGATAAGTCGCGCCCTATTGATTAAATCCACCTTATTTTGATCACGGTTAAGGATGATATTGCGTTCGCGCGAATACATCGTCCCTATAAGATTGTTTACAATACCGGCAAGAGACTGTTGCGAATAGGCTTCCTCACGCTTTGCCACATCCATTGCCGACTCATAGAGACGTATGATTTCAGGGCAATAGCCTACATGATAAACAGGTTTTTCGACAGAAAGGAAACCATACTTCACACGATCGTCTATGTTTTTGCCTCTATAACCTATCCAGAAACTTTTCCAGCAGGAAGCAGACAGTGGCCGATAGGTGTGCCATTCGTCAGGAAAGAGAAGGAATATGTCTCCTGCTTTTATGTGTTGTTCTTTGACATGGGCCGAAGAAAAGATGCCCTCCCCATCCAAGAGATAAAGCATTTGGTATTCATCAAGGATACGTCCCTTTGCTGTATCGAAATAATATCCTCCGGCATGTCCACGTGTTGGATAAGGGTCTCCCGGCAGAAGCTCGTCATATCCTACCGTGCTGACAGTCAGCCCCCATAGAGCATCGCGCTCGTTTGCCACTAAATATTTGCTGTCTTGCATAGTTATAGCGTATAATTAAGGTCAACAAGTCTTTATTTGCATATGGTTCATTGGGTGGCCTCCCCATTCGGCGTCGCCCACATAGCGGAAACCTACTTTCTCATAAAGGCGTTGCGCTGTGGGGTTACCCTTATCAACTAGCAGTCCTACAATGCCATGCCCTTGTTCTGCCGCTCTACTTATTGCTGCATGCAGCAAGGCTGTTGCCACTCCCTTGCGGCGATATTGCGGGAATACGGCAAAACTGTCTACGTAAAGTTCCCCCGCCTGTGTTTCGTCAGACATTCCGCTATAGTCACGCCCGAAGCATTCTTGCGCGGCTACGATGAAAACTTTGCGCAACTCATGAAGCAAAGCCCCATCATAGGTTACAATTGCCCCCATCAGTTCACCGGCATCATCCTTTGCAACAAGCGTATTGCGGTAGCTATATTGTGAAAAATCTTTCTCTACCAATCCTGTCATCATCCGACGGAAATCGTCTAGCGTATGTTCCGGACCTGCATAATAAAGGCAACAATCCTCTGACATTGCTGCCATTATGAGATTCGCAATTGCTTTCGAATCACATTTCTCAGCTTCCTTAATTGTCATATGATTATAAGTACTTACGTCATTCTGCCATAATGATGTAATTCCGCATCATCGGCTATGTAGTTTGATGATGCAAAATTAACAAATAAAAGACAAAAGGCAAAATATGCGCAAGAGAAAATGCCACAGACGCTTGGAAGCCTTTTTCTTGCTGGTTGTCTACTGTTTCCGCAGTGTGAATTCGAAGGTCAAGCCGCCGTCAACATTGTTCCGCACGCTAATTGTTCCGCCATGCAACAATACGGCATTTTTTACTATCGCCAAGCCTAGTCCCGTTCCACCCATTTTGCGGCTTCGCCCTTTATCTACGCGATAGAAGCGTTCGAACAGACGAGCCAAATGTTCTTTGGGCACTCCCACGCCATTGTCGGAGAAGGAGAAGTGCCATTTGCCCTCAGCCGTTTCTTCTGCCGTAAGCGTAATTGTAGTATTATCGCCGGCATAGGCAATGGCATTGTCTGTCAGATTGCGGAACACACTATACAGAAGCGAATGATTACCCCGCACCATTATACCTTCTGGTATCATATTGCGGAAGGTCATGCCGTTTGCCTGCATCTGCAATGCCGTTTCTTTTTGGATTGTTGCCACCATCAGCGAGATGTCAACCGTATCGAAATCGGTAAGCATCTCGGAAGCATCGTCAAGTCGGTTCAAGGTTGAAATATCACGAAGCAACGAGGTCAAGCGTTGTGTCTGCGCATAACACCGTTGCAAGAACTGCGCGCGCATGGAGTCGTCTATCTTTGGATTGTCCAATATCGTTTCCAAATACCCCTGTATACTCGCCACCGGGGTTTTCAGTTCGTGTGCTATATTTTGTGTCAGCTGGCGTTTCAATACATTCTGCTCCTCTTTTGTGCGTTGCAGACGCTTGTATAGTTTGATTATCTTTTCGGCAATCTCGCCCAGCTCGTCATTTGGAAAGCCGATAAGATCTTCCGTTTCGATATTTTCATTATGGTCAGCGCGACTGGCAAATGTGCGCAACATAGTTATGTTTGCACCGAGATGACGCGTAAAGCGATAGAGAAGAACAGTGAGAATAAGCATTGCTGCTATTGCAAACCATATATAATGCATGTCGGCTTGCAGGCTTTTCGCCAAGCTGTCGTTGTAAGGCAGGGCACTTCTTATAATGAACTTTTGCTGTGGGAAGCATGTTGCCGAATAGAAGTACGACTGTCCCATTGTCGTACTCTTGCGGTCTATGTCATATCCCTGCCCGTATTTCATCGCTGTCTTGACCTCATCACGCGAGAGATGGTTCTCAAGTTTTTCGTATTGCCTGTACTTGCTATCATAGAACACGCGCCCTTTCATATCTATTAGCGTTACGCGCAAGTCTGCTTCCGGGTGAGTCTTGACAAAGCGGTCGATGCTGCTTTCGGTCATATCCGTATCTAGCGACAGTACTTCTGCCATGCGCCGGTTATAGTCTTGCAGTTTTGTTTCAAGCAAGTCTATCTTGTATTCCTTCTCCCGCTCATACTGGAACACTATGAACGCGGCGGCAAAGACTATGAATACCGCCAATACGCTGAGATAGAGCCGAGTGCCCACCGAGGTTCTTTTCATTTTCCTAGTGTTAAGTCTATTTCCGAGTATTAAGTCTATGCGTCAAAATAATAGCCGAAGCCGAGTCTTGTTACTATGCACTTTGAGAATCGTCCGATCTTCTTGCGTAGCCTGGTGATATTCACGTCAACAGTACGGTCTAGCACCAGCACATCTTTTGGCCAAATGCGCTCGATGAGTTCCTGGCGCGAGAATACACGTCCTCTTTCGTCAAGCAGCAACTGCAGAATCTCAAACTCTGTTTTTGTGAACGGGATGTCTTCTCCGTCAATGCTCACGAGCTTCTTGTCGAGATTCAGTTCAAGCCCTTGATAGTTCAATATGTTGCTCTTGGCATGCCCGCCCTGTTCACTGGTGCGGCGCAGCACTGCTCTCACCCTAACCATAACTTCACGTATGGAGAACGGTTTTGATATATAATCATCGGCGCCCAGATTGAATCCCGTCACGGTGTCGTTTTCCGTGTCGCGCGCCGTAAGGAAAATCACAGGTATATGTTCTGTATGCGTATCCGACTTCAATTTCTTTGCCATGGCGAAGCCTGACATGGCGCCCATCATTACGTCAAGAAGTATAAGGTCGAAATCCGCAACGCCGCGTTCTAGGGCTTCCTCGGCAGAATTTGCCGTTTCTACATAATAGCCTTCGGTCTCAAGATTGAATTTCAGAATTTCACACAAGTCTTGCTCATCGTCGACTACAAGGATACGGTTTTTTGTTTCCATATTTTCTTCTCATTTTAAATCCAACGCTGCAAAGGTAACAATCTGTCTATTCATAGATATTACAGCAATGTTACAATACCGTTACGCAAACAAGGACATTCTCTACGTGCAAATGCAAATTTACAGCAAATTTCCCGTTTTTCAAGTTGGCAAAAGGCTTTTTAAGGTTCCTTTTTGCCCATGACGACAAAATAGCGTAATTTTGCATCTTGTATCATAAGGCCGCGGCGACAGAAACGCATCCCCGCTTGAACAGAATCACGTTCCCGCGGGGAAAATGCAAGATGCCGGCGGCAAACATATCAAGACTTAAAACTACAACAACAATAAAAATGAAGAATCAGACAAAGGCTATTGATACGCCGTTTGGAAAACGCGACGCCTACGGCTCACTTAGCATGCCCATCTACCACACTGCGGCATATGAGTTTGAAACTGCCAACGACATGGCTGACGCTTTTACGGGCAGGGTTATCGCACCGGATTACTCCAGAGTTATGAACCCTACCGTGATGTATCTTGAAGACAAAGTAAAAGCCATTACCTGCGCTGCCAACGTGATTGCCATGACTTCGGGCATGGCTGCCATCAGCAACACCATACTTGCTCTTGCCGCTGCGGGCAAGAATATCGTTACGTCAAGACACATGTTCGGAAACACTTTCGCTCTACTCACACAATCAGTGGAGCGTTTCGGGGTGGAGGCACGCCCTTGCGACTTGATAAATCTGGAGGAAGTGCGCAGTCAGATTGACGCCAACACATGCTGCATCTTCCTGGAAATAATAACGAACCCGCAGATGGAAGTTGCCAACCTAAAGGAATTGGCAAAGATTGCACACGAAAACGGCATTCCACTTATTGCCGACACTACGGTTATCCCGTTCACCCAGTTCTCTGCCAAGAGCTTAGGCGTTGACATCGAGGTGGTGTCAAGCACGAAATATCTGTCTGGCGGTGCCACAACACTCGGCGGACTGGTAATAGACTACGGCACAACCGATGGTTTCGGCTCACGCATGAAAAACGAAATGCTTTTCAATTTCGGTGCATACATGACCCCACACGTGGCATACATGCAGTCGCTCGGACTGGAAACACTTGATGCACGCTACCGTGTGCAAAGCCAGAACACGCTATACCTTGCAAAACGCCTAAGGGAAATCCCTGAAATAAAAAGCGTTAACTACGTCGGACTTGAAGACAACCCTTTCCACGGCATCGCGCAAGAGCAGTTCGGCAAAACGGCTGGAGCAATGATGACAATAGACCTGCATAGCAGGGAAGAAGCTTTCAACATGATCGACAGGTTGAAACTTGTGAGACGCGCAACAAACCTCTTTGACAACCGCACACTGGCAATACACCCGGCAAGCACAATCTTCGGCAACTTCACTGATGAAGAACGGCGTGACATGGATGTATTGGACACTACTGTACGTCTGTCGGTCGGGCTGGAAGACATGGACGACGTGTTCCAAGACATACAACAGGCTGTTAAGAAGAACTGATTGAACGACATTCATCGTGAAAAGAATATACAAATG
The DNA here is from genome assembly GCA_963586715.1 of Barnesiella intestinihominis. Lineage (GTDB taxonomy): Bacteria > Bacteroidota > Bacteroidia > Bacteroidales > Bacteroidaceae > Prevotella. Next base: position 14,174 of record CAVAAS010000017.1, on the reverse strand, counting down.
ACTGATTTCAACAAGATAATAGACCGCTCGGGAAGTGGCGACCTGAAGCATGAAGTGCTGGAGGAACGCTACGGACGCGGAGACCTGCTGCCGCTATGGGTTGCAGACATGGACTTCGAAACTCCGGCATTCATCACCGATGCCCTGCGCCAACGACTGGACCACTCGCTCTTCGGATATACCGTCGAGCCGAAAGAGCTATGGCCAACTGTGAGGAAATGGATAAAAGACCACCACGAATGGGATGTGAAGCAAGAGTGGCTGAGCTATATCCCTGGCATTGTGAAAGGCATCGGAATGGCGATAAACGTGTTCGTAAAAGAAGACGAGAAGGTTATTATCCAGCCTCCTGTATACCACCCGTTCCGGCTTACACCTGAGGGCAACGGACGTGAGGTCGTATATAACCCATTGAAGGAAAACACCGACGGGAGCTACTCGATGGACTTTGAAAATCTTGAAAAAGTGGCTGACGACAAATGCCGCATGCTCATCCTTTCAAATCCGCACAACCCTGCCGGTATTGTATGGGGAAAGGACGTACTGGCAAAACTGGCTGACCTTTGCTACGAGCGTGGCATAATAGTTGTTTCAGACGAGATACATTGCGACATGGCGCTTTGGGGAAACCACCACGTGCCATTTGCCACAGCTTCGGAAAAAGCCGCACAATGCAGCATTACTTTCGGCGCTCCATCAAAGACATTCAACATCGCGGGCATAGTAAGCTCGTATTCTATCATACCAAACGACGAAATACGCAACAAGTTCTACTCTTGGCTTGCTGCAAACGAGCTTAACGAGGCACCGCTCTTCTCCCCCATCGCCACTATCGCTGCCTTCAGCCACGGAGAAGAATGGCGCAAGGAAATGCTGAAATACGTTGAAGAGAACATCTTATTCGTGGAGGAGTTCTGCCGAGAGAACATGCCGCAGATTAAGCCACTCCGCCCGCAGGCTTCCTTCCTCGTATGGCTTGACTGCCGGGCACTGGGGCTGGGGCACGACGAACTGGTTGACTTGTTCGTAAACAAAGCCCTACTTGCACTTAACGACGGGGAGATGTTCGGACAAGGCGGCAAAGGGTTCATGCGCATGAACGTCGGTACTCCGCGCGCCATACTTGAGAAAGCGTTGCGCCAACTAAAGCAAGCCGTAGACGGAATAAACAAAAATAACAAGTCATGATAACAGTTTCGATACTCATACCTGTTTACAATGTTTCCCGCTTCATTGTGCGATGTTTGCAATCTGTGGAAGCGATGACAGCATCGCACTTGCCAAGGGCTTTGTAGACAACTATAAAGGCAACATAAACTTCAGAATATTGCACCACGAACACAACCGGGGATTGGCGGCTGCACGAAACACGGCTTTGGCAAATGCTAAAGGTGACTTTGTATTCCATCTTGATGGAGATGACTGGCTTGAGCCTACAGCAATACAAAAGCTCGTCATGCTTTATGAAAAAACAGGTGCAGACATCGTTTCTGGAAATGCTCTCAAACATGAAGATAGCGGAGTAATCCTAATGAAAGAGCCTAATTACGACTCTCCTATCTCTATGGTTCATAAAACAATTGAAATGACAATGGACCATGTAATTTGGAGACGTCTAATTAGACGGACGCTATATACAGACAACAATATAACTGCCCGAGAAGGAGTAAATATAGGTGAAGACCACCATACACTGCCACGTTTGGCTTACTACTCGTCGAGGATAGTAACTTTAGACGAAGTAGTATATCACTACAACTGCCAAAATCCGACTTCGTATATGGCGTTGAAAACAAAAAAATTCAACTTGACACGATACAAGTCAGACCTGGCTTCATTGAACATCTTGAAGAATTTCTTTCAAGACAAAGACGAATATTGCCGTAAACGCCTGAAACATATTGAAAGGCTCTATATTTTTAATTCCATGCGCCATGCTTGCAATCTTAATGACCGAAGCTCATATAAAGAAATATGCAGAACAGGCAATATTTCCCTAGCATTTCCGATATTCCGAATACTGACAATGGCTATTAATCTAAGCAAAAGACTGTAGGTCTTTAGAGGAAGAAAAAAAAATAAAGACAAGTTGTATCAGGCAAAAATGAATATCCTGATACAACTTGTTTCTTTTGGATAAGTCCCTTAAATTTTCGCTTTTCTAATTTCTATTGCGTGCGTTGGATTATACCTCCGGCACATCTGTCCCAACAAGCTCATGGGCACGCTTCAACGCAATATTGATGTGGCTACAGATATTCTCCCTACCAACAATCTCATTGAAACCGGCTTTCTCTAGAGAAGCATGAACATTGGGACGCACACCTGAAAGGACTACCTCTATACCCTCCTTCTTACTCATTCCACAGAGGTTTGTAAGGTTATGGATTCCCGTAGAGTCAACAAAAGGAACCTTTCGCATACGGATAATACGCACCTTCGGTCTGTCACCGAATGAAGCCATAATCTCCTCAAAACGGTTTCCCGCTCCGAAGAAATACGGACCATTAATCTCGTATACTTCAACGCCCTTAGGTATGGTTAGGTGCTCTAGATTTCCCTTTATCATATCACTCTCCTCGTGTATCTCATCCATAATGACTTTAACGTCCGTTGTTTCTGACATACGCTTCATAAAAAGAAGACATGCAATGATAAGACCTACTTCAATGGCTACGGTCAGATCAAAGATTATGGTCAGGAAAAATGTTATAAGAAGCACCGTAACGTCGCTCTTGGGGTTCTTCATCAGAGAGAGGAACGAACGCCAACCGCACATTCCATAGCTGACTATCACCAGAACACCGGCGAGGCATGCCATTGGAATATACTTTGCCAATGGCATAAAGAACAAGAATATAAGCATAAGAACCAGCGCATGTATGATGCCGGCAATGGGGGTCTTGCCTCCATTGTTTATGTTTGTCATTGTTCGCGCAATGGCTCCCGTTGCGGGTATGCCTCCAAAAATTGGCGAGGCGAGATTTGCCACACCTTGAGCTATAAGTTCTGTATTTGAATTGTGGTGGTCACCGATAACACCATCGGCCACTGTTGCAGAGAGAAGCGACTCTATAGCACCAAGAACCGCTATCGTTATGGCTGGAGAAACAAGGCTCTTTATCGTCTCCCAAGTTAGTTCTGGTACGTGTGCATCAGGAATGGCATTACTAACTGAAAAGCGATCGCCAATGGTTTCTATCGTTGTCACTCCGGCAAATTGCTTCAGAAGCAATGCAGCTACTGTCATAACAATTATGGCAACGAGCGAACCGGGAATTTTCTTACTGAATTTTGGCGTTACGGCTATGATGACAACGCTGAGAAGGCCGACTGCTGCGCACCACCAGTCTATGGTGTTAAAATGGGTAATATAGCACCACCACTTTTCAACAAAGTCACTTGGAACATTGTCTATGCTCAGTCCGAAAAGATCCTTTATCTGTGTGGTAAATATCGTAACGGCAATACCACTCGTAAAGCCCACGACGATGGGATATGGAATAAACTTTATTATCGTTCCTAAATGCAAAACACCAAAAAGTATGAGGAATGCTCCTGCCATCAAAGTGGCAATAGAAAGTCCCTCAAGCCCATATTGCTGGATTATACCATAGATTATGATAATGAAAGCACCAGTCGGACCACCTATCTGCACCTTGCTTCCTCCAAGGAAAGAGATTATAAAGCCTGCGACTATAGCGGTTATGATACCTTTCTCTGGCGTCACACCGGAAGCGATACCGAAGGCTATGGCAAGCGGAAGGGCTACGATGCCTACTATTATACCAGCCATGAGATCGGACATGAACGTCTTTCTATTGTAGTTTTTTAGCGTAGCCAGAAGTTGTGGCTTGAAATCCAATTTATTATTCATTCCTTTTGTTCTTTGTTATTCCGAAAATATATCTGTTATTTACCTATTTGCCTATTACGAGGCTAAGAAAATCGGGAATAAGCCCGATTGCATCGGCTTTATTGGAGCATGGTTTTATATAAAAATGACCGATGAAATTATCTATAAAGATAAATGAAAAAGAGACGAGGGGCATATCCCTGTAAAAAGGAATATGCCCGTTGTCCCTAAAATAAGCTTCCCCATAAAGTAGAGATAACTATATTATTCCTCTGCGTCCTTTTCCTTTACTACGATATTCTTGAACTCATATGTAGGAGCAGTAGCGTCAGTACTCTTATAGACAAAAGCTATGTGTATAGTTGAACCGTTGTAACTTTGCAGAGATACAGGGTCAACAGTATAGAATGTCCACGAAGATCCGTCTGTACGACCGGTAAGCTCTAGTGTTTCCCAAGTTGCAGCAGATACATCAGTTTCGTCAAAGTTCTTTGAAACCTTAACTGTAAGATGATCATTGATGTTGGCTGTTCCGAGATAGTTCATTGCCTCATCGAAATACATGACAGGATCAACAGCTTTCTTCAGGTTAATCGCAGGAGAAACGAGCCAGCTTTCAGCTGCATGATTACCACTTGAGTATGCGGAACCTTTCCATCCATACGATGTTGTATTTGTCCATACATAACTGAGCGTTCCGAGATTTACGTTATAAGCTACAAAACCTCCATCATTTCCGAGCAATGTTTCGTTGAGATACATACTGATTTTTGCCTCAATACCCGTTTCGGTCTTTGCAAAAGTGGTAGTTTCTGTCTTATATTCCTTAGACGCTGCCCAAGCACCATCTGCTGCAGAATAAGTATACTCAACAACTGCGAGTGCTGATGCAGACTTCTTATAAACGACAGCTACCTTCTGACCATCTGTTGCAAAAGGATACTTCTGCTGAATGAACGTTGGAAGATATGTATCTGGCTTAGATAACGATGTTGAGCCGATTGTTTCATACCATTGCGGCTGGGCTGCAATAACGCTAGCGTCAGTTGTTGTATAAGCACTCCACTTTGTTCCATCGTAACGGTAAACGGCAGCCTTGTTTGTCTTAGAGGTTGAAGCAGCACGGCGTATGGTTTTTGCAGAAGAAGAAGACGCTGCTGTTACACTAGTAACCATAGTGTTTAGGTATTTTCCGCTTGAAGCAGAACCTACGCTATAGCCATAAACTACCACATCCTTGCCGTTGAGGTCTGCACTAACCATTCCGTCTGGAACATAAGCCAAGCTTCCTTGCTTTTCAGTTCCTTCAATAGCAACATTATAATAGTTGCCTGAAATTGTAAGTGTTCCCGTGTAAGTTACATAAGCAACGTATGGTGTGCTGGCATAACTCTCAAAATCTGCTGCAGTAAGCTTCTTTGCTGTTGGATGAGTATAAGTGCCTGTGCCTTTTTTAACCACAGTAACTTCTGAAGAGTTTGGGAATTGCATGAGGCCGCCATACTGGGATGTTGTACCCGTAACAGCAACTTCGTCACCTACGCTAACATCGTCACTTGTCTTGTAAACAAGGATTGAGCCTGTACCATCGTTGAGAAGGAATCCACGCTTGTAGGTTGCCGGCACCTTTCCCTTTACTGTATATTCACCACCTGCAGTGTTTGCAACAACATCTGATATCTTGTCATACTTTTCAACCGGGTCAGAAGAATCACCTCCTGCTGGCTCGAAATCTGAATATGAGTAGTTTACTACAACAATGTCACCGGCTTGAGCATCCTTATATGAAGAAGCCAAAGCTTGTGTCAGCTTGCTTTCTGTTGAAGGAGTCAGGTATGTTGCAGTAGAGGCTCCTGCCCAAATAGTGTTGTAGTCGTCTGTTGTAAGGGTATAATCGGAAAGATTGGCAAAATCTGAAAGATACTCTGACTTGCCGCAGTATTCGTTATAAGTTACTTTGAACGTAGAACCAACATTTACACTTTGGAACTTATTTTGAATAAATGCAGGGATAAACAAATCTGCAGATATCAGTGAACCAAAATATTTTGTAGTTCCCAGTTTTGACAACGCCTCGCTATAGACTGTTGTAACCGCAGATTTATCAAGAGAGTCTGCGAGAGCCTTATTGGCTGAAAGGCTGGCAATCGTTGCATAGTCGGAAGCCTCTAGCACAATCGGAAGGTCTTTCTTCGTATCAGCAATTTGATTGTCGAGATGAAACTGGTCATCATAGTCGCTGCACGCTGCAAGTGATAGAAGAGCGACAGCCGACATTAAATATATCTTTTTCATGTCTTATATATTCTAATAGGTGATGTATGTTAGAAATTAACCTTCAGTCTCACGCTGAATGTGCGTCCGAAGTTGTAGAAGCCATAGATATTATCCTGAGTAGCTGTTCCTGACTGAGGATTCCACGCCTTTGTGAGATACTGATAATCAAAGAGATTGTTGATATTTCCAGATATTGTGGAATTGAGACCTGCAATCTTGAATTTGTATGAAGCGTTCAAGTCAACCTGACTTGCTGCCGGTATTCTCCATGGGTCTTCTATTTCGTTTACTTTACCAAGCGAAAGGTTGCTTCCACTTATTGAATAATAAGCGTAGTTACGTCCATAGAATGTCCAGTCCGCACCGATACGAATTGTTTTTCCTATCTTCACTGTAGCTCCGAGGGCAGCAGTTGTCTGAGCAGAGCCGCCGACATGTATGCCTTTCATATTGATACCGGTTGAAAGATGGTCTTCTGCACCAATAGCACTTGCTATACCACCGTCTTTATTAAGCGGCTGACCATTGTAATCGTAAACGAGTGCTGAAGCGTTGCTGTCCCATTTCCATTCACCGATGGAGAACATTGCATTAAGATCAAGCCAATAGAGTGGACTTGCCTTTGCCTCAAGTTCTATTCCCTTGTGGTCTGCATTAAGTCCAGTCATGTTAACGAATGCTTCAGTCTGCGACGTTCCTACCGTAGTTGACTTTGTCATTGTCTTGTCAAGCCACTTTGTCCAATAAGCATTTACGTTAACCTGTAGCCATCTCATGTGGTAACCATAACCAAGTTCTATAGAGAATACCTTTTCATTCTTTGCATCAGGATTCGTTACATTGCTTGACATCGGACTTAAAAATGCTCCATAATTGAACTTAGGCGCACGGCTTATGTATCCCAAATTGAAGAAAGCATTGTGGTTCTTTGTGAAATTGTAGTTTACCCCCCCTTTTACCGTAAAGCCTAGATAATTTACGCTCTTTGATTCCGCATGCTCCTTATCATAATAGAGGCGGTCGTATCTCCAATAACATGTATTAGAAAGAGATCCTGAAACGAAAGCCGAGAGATCTTCCTTTGAGTATTCTGCTTGGAAGAAAGCGCCTTCCTGTACTACATGACCATCGAAATCGCGGTAAACATTGTCACCTACACCAAGTTTCTCGTAGACCCATTCTGGATTGGATGCAGCAGCATTATTCGCAGCTTTAACGGATTTACGCGAAGTGTCCATATAGTATTTACCGTCATAGAGGTCTATGATTTCATTTGCGTGGGTTCCTTTGTAGGCACGGAAGTCTATACCTCCATAAAAGTCAATGTTCTTGCCAAATTTAGTATTGTATGTTGAAACGAGACCATACCATGTATGATAGTTCTTTGCCTTTGTCATAACAAGCATGGAGCCGTGTTCACTGTTTGCATTTATGTCTTGAATTTGAGCATAGTCAAATGTACCATCGTCATTGCGGAACTTTGTCTGCAAAACACCATAGTTTGCACCATACCAGTCTTTGTAAGAGTATCCGTAATCATCATTTCCCTGACCGCTATAGCCATAGCCACGACCAATAGAAAGGTATGCTACAGTACTCAAAGAGCGTTTGTCATCAATCTGCCACTGATGGTTTAAGCTTAGTTGTGGCTTATGATAAACATTGTACTCTGAAGAACGACGCTGGCCATTCTTGTCAAATCCATATGTTGAGTTATACTTATGGTCTTTTATTCCATATACTTGCTCTGTCATTTTCCATGTTGCAAGATACAATCCGTTCTTGCGCTGATAATGCTGCTGAGGGGCACCGAAAGCAGTGAAAGAGAGTTGGTGCTTTTCACTCAAACGCTTTGATATATTAACAAAGTATGTATATCCACTATAGTCTGTTCCTTGCGCATAGCCATCGCCCCATACTTTAGAGCCAAGCAAAGACATTGACCATCCACTTTTGGAAAGTCCTGTTGATACCGTAAAGAGTATCTTGTTCATATTGTCGTTTCCTAGAGCATAATAAACGGAACCTCCACGCTTTGCCTCTATGCTCTTGGTCATAATATTGATTGTACCACCAACTGACGGAGCTGAAACTTTGGATGCACCGATACCGCGTTGTGTCTGCATAGAACGTGTAACGTCAGTAAGTCCTGCCCAATTGCTCCAATAAACAGCCTGACTCTCCATATCATTCATAGGAACACCGTTCACCATGACTGCGATGTTTGAGTTGTCAAAGCCACGCATATAGATCTCAGAATCACCATAACCGCCACCTTCTTTATTGGCATGCACACCTGGTGTAGACTTAAGAATTTCCGGAAACTCCTGAGTTCCTATCTTCTCTTCTATATATGCCATCGGAACGGAAGATACTGCAACAGGAGTCTTTCTGGCTACTGCAACCTGAGAAGTAACAACAACATCATCAAGTACACGTTCGTCTGTTTTCAACTCTATTTCCGTAATAGCGCCTTTCTTTGGCGACATTCTTACAGTCTTGGTCTTGTAACCAATGTACTGTATAGTAACGTCGGCCTGAGAACTTACACCTTTTATTATAAAGGCTCCGTCTATGTCGGTTGCCACATTGATACCATTTACGGAAACCGTCGCACCTATAAGCGGTTCGCCTGTTGCCGCATCAACGACCTTTCCTCTCAGACTGTTCTGAGCCACTGCCGAAAGTGTGCCAACCAATACCAGCACAACTAACAGAAGAAGATGTTTTAGATGATTTTTCATACGTTTAATTTGGAATAATTAAATAATCTGCTACAAAAGTACAAATATTTTTTAGCTTTTTTCGCATACTTTACACAAAAAGCACTAGATGTAACCTAAATTTAACGTTCGGAACATCCTATCAGCGTCAAGATTACTCCATCACACCTGCAAGGGCAGGCACAAACACGCAAGAAAAACAAATCACAACTCTATTTAAGACAATATTTGACAAAAAAAAGCAAAATGCAAGAAAACCTCTTAAATAATTTGCAAGCGACGAATAAAACGACTATATTTGACCGCGTTAAACCCATCTATTACTAACATTTTAACATCTAACACTATGAACAGTGAAGAACTAATACTTAATGCCAACGACGTAGTAACATACCTACAGAAGCCGGCAAGCGACTTCACAAAGGCCGACATCATAAATTTTATCAGAAACAATGAGATACGCATGGTAAATTTCATGTATCCTGGAGGGGACGGCAAGCTAAAAACACTCAATTTCGTAGTGAATAGCCTCAGTTACCTTGATACAATTCTTACTTGTGGAGAGCGCGTTGACGGTTCTAGTCTGTTCCCGTTCATCAGCGCCAGCAGTAGCGACCTTTATGTTGTGCCGCGCTTCCGCACCGCCTTTGTTGATCCTTTTGCAGAAATCCCCACACTATGTATGTTGGCGTCTTTCTTCGACAAAGACGGAAAACCGCATGAAAGCGCCCCTGAACACACGCTAGCAAAAGCGACACAAGTGTTCCGCGAAATGACAAAAATGGAGTTTCACACAATGGGAGAGCTGGAATACTATGTAATAACCCCAGACACAGGACAATTCCCTGCTGTTGACCAAAAAGGTTATCACGAGTCATCACCTTACGCCAAGACTACTGATTTCAGAACAAAATGTATGCATTACATAGCTCGCACTGGAGGACAAATCAAATACGGTCATTCTGAAGTTGGAAACTTCCGGATGGACGGATATGTCTACGAGCAAGGCGAAATAGAATTCCTTCCTGTGCCTGCAGAAGAAAGCGCAGACCAATTGATGATTGCCAAATGGGTAATACGCAATGTGGCGTATCGCATGGGACTGAATGTAACTTTCGCACCGAAAATAACGACCGATAAAGCGGGATCAGGCTTGCATATACACATGCGCATTATGAAACACGGCAAAAACATGATGATACATGATGGTAAACTGAGCGTGCAGGCCCGCACAATCATTGCCGGAATGATGGATGTAGCACCGGCGATAACAGCGTTCGGCAACAAGAACCCAACTTCTTATTTCCGTCTTGTACCACATCAAGAAGCCCCGACAAACGTTTGTTGGGGAGACTGCAACCGCTCCGTATTGGTAAGAGTTCCGCTTGGATGGACTTCCAATCAAGACATGTGCCACCAAGCAAACCCACATGATGTGGCATGGCACTACGACACGTCCTTGAAACAGACCGTAGAAATGCGTTCTCCTGACGGTTCCGCCGATATATATCAGTTAATCGCAGGCCTATGCGTAGCGTGTCGTCACGGCTTTGAGATGGAAAACGCAATAGAAATTGCCGACCGCACTTACGTTAACTACAACATCCATGATGTAGCCAATACAGAACGAGTGGCACAATTAGAACAATTGCCCGACAGTTGCGTTGCTTCTGCCAACTGTCTTAAGAAATACCGCCATGTGTTTGAAGAGCACGGCGTGTTCAGCCCAATGATGATTGATGGAATCATAAAGCAATTGCGCGCATTTGCAGACACAACATTATGTGCAGACATCCAAAACGACAAGCAAAAGCTTCAAGATTTGGTGAATGAATATTTCCATTGTGGATAAGACAAAAACGGCATTCCTATAGACAATACATCTAATCCAAAATAAAAAGAAGTCCTGCATCTAGGCAGAAGTACCACACTTCAAGTCCAAAGGATGCAGGACTTTGTAATTTCTTTGAAAAATCACAGGATAATAAAAACAATAATCAGATAAAACTTTGGGCAATCCAAGAGAAAATAAATAACTTTGCAGTGTCGATATTACAGAACACGTTTAAGACAAATGTCAAGTTTAACATTATTGATCGTCGCAATCTTCATTGCGGGCTACTTTTTTATTGCCATAGAGAGCGCGACAAAAGTAAACAAAGCAGCAGTTGCTCTGCTGATGTTCGTAGTATGCTGGACACTTTTTATGCTTAACCCCAGCCAATATCTTCCAAATGCCATAGGGGAACAAACAGGAGCCATTGTCAGCGAAGTGATTGAGCATCATTTAGGCAGCACATCCACCACATTATTTTTCCTTATGGGGGCAATGACTATCGTTGAACTGGTAGATCAGAATGGCGGTTTCAACTTTGTGCGAAATACCCTCAGAACAAAAGGAAAGAAAGCCCTTCTCTGGAGAATTGCTTTCATGACGTTCTTCCTGTCGGCCATACTTGACAACATGACGACAGCTATCGTTATGGTAATGATTCTGCGCAAACTTGTGAGCGACCGCAACGACCGTATCAAATATGCAGCACTAGTTATAATCGCAGCCAATGCAGGTGGCGCATTCTCCCCCATAGGCGATGTAACGACAATCATGCTTTGGAATAAAGCCTTGATAACGGCAGGAGGAGTAATAAAAGAACTTTTTATTCCGTCAATGGTTGCACTTATCGTACCGACATTCATTGTATCCATGTCATTAAAAGGCGATGTTACCTATCATGAAGACGCTAAAGAGGTAGTATCTAGTGGAGATTTCTCCGAGGGGCAACGCAAAGCCGTTTTCTTTTTGGGAGTCGGTGGTCTCATATTTGTACCAATATTCAAGTCAATAACGCATCTGCCTCCGTTCGTTGGCATACTCCTCGTATTGGCAGTACTTTGGACAACAACAGAAATCTTCTACCGTGGTCTGCCAGAAGCCAAAGGCGGGATGCAGAAGCGCGTTACCAACATGCTCTCGCGAATAGACATGTCTACGATACTCTTCTTCCTCGGCATTCTAATGGCAGTGGCTTGCCTTGAAACAGTGGGAGTTCTCACCGCTCTAGGCGAGGGCCTCAACACCGCTTTTGACGGGAATCACTATCTAGTGACAGGAATTATCGGTGTTCTCTCTAGCATTGTAGATAATGTTCCGTTGGTAGCCGGATGCATGGGCATGTATCCAGTTGCACAAACTGGAGATATGGCAATAGATGGAATATTCTGGCAACTTCTTGCCTACTGCGCAGGAGTTGGCGGTTCAATGCTTATTATAGGTAGTGCCGCAGGTGTCGTGGTAATGGGACTAGAGAAAATATCCTTCGGATGGTACATGAAAAACATATCATGGCTTGCCTTCGTGGGATATATTGCAGGCATTCTCGTTTATTGGGTAGAAAAGATGTTTATCTAATCAAAGGCTTTCATCTGCAAAGACTTTCATTTCATAAGATGAAGAAACGTCTAAGCGTTTGCCTTTTTTAGCGATTTGTAATAAAATATTAAATACAAAGCGCTACATTATTAAATATTTAATTATACCTTTGCCACATGTATGAAAGAATACATCTTGCGGCAAAGGTATTTTTTTGTTTGCCACATAAAGAAATGTTAACCACAATTATTTATAAATACTAACTAAAACAATACAAAGAAAGAAAAATGACAAGTTTAACAATGCTAATTGTCACTGTTTTCGTTGTAGGCTATTTCTTCATAGCCATAGAGAGCGTGACAAAAGTAAACAAGGCTGCCATCGCCCTGCTTATGTTCGTGGGCTGCTGGACAATCTTCATGTGTGACCCGTCGCAGTATCTTGCCACAGCCATTGGCGACAAAGTGGGAGCTGTAGTAAGCGAAACGATTGAACACCACCTCGGCAGCACGGCAACAACCCTGTTTTTCCTAATGGGGGCAATGACCATTGTAGAGTTGGTTGACCAAAACGGAGGTTTCAACTTTGTTCGCGACACCTTAAAGACAAAGAGCAAGAAGGCTCTTCTTTGGCGTATCGCATTCATGACCTTTATTTTATCTGCCATTCTAGACAACCTTACCACCTCCATCGTAATGATTATGATACTGCGCAAGCTGGTGAGCGAACACAAAGACCGCATAATCTATGCAGCCCTTGTTGTCATTGCCGCAAACTCCGGAGGCGCATTCTCGCCTATTGGAGACGTGACAACAATCATGCTTTGGAACAAAGGTGTAATAACTGCCGGAGGAGTAATTACCGAGCTTCTCATTCCGTCTGTCATTTCCATGGTCATTCCGGCTTATATCCTGACATTCTCACTGCAGGGCGACCTAACTGTACCAGAAAACAGCACGGCAACGACTGCAGCTAGCGAGTTTACCGCAATGCAGCGCAAAACAGTATTCTTTCTTGGCGTAGGCGGTCTTATTTTCGTACCAATATTCAAGTCAATAACCCATCTACCTCCGTTCGTAGGAATTCTTCTGGTATTGGGATTGTTATGGACTGTAACAGAAGTTTTCTATAGCCGTCTGCCAAAGGCATCCGACAAGGGCGGCATGCAAAAGCGCGTTTCAAACATGCTCTCACGCATAGACATGTCAACGATACTCTTCTTCCTAGGCATTCTTATGGCCGTTGCCTGCCTTGAAACAATTGGTGTGCTCACCCAACTTGGCGAAGGCCTCAATGTTGTATTCGACGGAAACCATTACCTCGTTACTGGCATTATCGGTGTTCTGTCTAGCATTGTTGACAATGTTCCACTTGTTGCCGGTTGCATGGGCATGTATCCTGTTGCAGAAATAGGTGACATGGCTGTAGACGGCATCTTCTGGCAGCTCTTAGCCTACTGCGCTGGTGTTGGAGGTTCAATGCTTATCATTGGAAGTGCAGCAGGTGTAGTAGTAATGGGCTTGGAGAAGATTACCTTCGGCTGGTATATGAAAAAGATATCCTGGATAGCTTTTGTAGGCTACATAGCAGGAATTCTTGTATATTGGGTTGAGAAGAGCGTTATAGGCTTGTAATTTACAGATAGCGTAAAACAGAAACTTAGTCTGAATAAGACACAGTAAAAATACGCAGCAAGTGCAAAACGGAGGCTATATGGTAATGCCTGCCCCGATTCTGCACTTGCTTTTTTTCTTCAAAAACGACCTGCATCCTCATATTACGGAATGAAATATCTATTTAATAGGAAATTCTCATATCCTTATATATTTTTTCCTGTTCTTGATGATTATGCCTTTGCCTCCCTTTGTCAAGACTCCTCCGAGTGTATATTCAGGCGCATCTGTAGAAGGAGTGCTACTGATTTTGTTAATGCCGCTGACATAGTCTT
>CAVAAS010000016.1:0-60813 GCA_963586715.1 Barnesiella intestinihominis | reverse complement strand
ATCCGCTTGGGGTTCGAACCCAAGACCCCAACATTAAAAGTGTTGTGCTCTACCGACTGAGCTAGCGGATCTCCCTTATGCTTTGTAAAAAAAAGAAATATGATAAGAAAAATCTCTTTATCGGTGTCTCTTTCTTTGTAAGCGGTGCAAAGGTACGGAGAATATTCGGAACGACCAAATGTTTGTGCTTTTTTTTTCAAAATAGGGATTTATAACGTTTAGTAAATTATCATAGAAAGCGCTCCATTCCGTTTACCTCGAGGATGCAAATGCCAGCGGAGCTGGCAGATTTCGTTGCTGTCGATGTGGCATGTTGTGCGTACCTTTGTCGAAATTGTAGCGGGCGAAAATGCAGTTATTTCAGTTGTCAGATTTCTCCGTAGTGTGTCCAAATGGTGGAGTTGTGGGCGTCGGGTATGTTGGAGGTAAGCTCTAAGAATGAGAGTGAGCCTTTGTGTGATGACTTTTTACGATGCAAAAAAGAACAACAAGAGAAGGGCATGTAAATATAGTTCTATGAATAAACTATGAAGAACTCTTCTTTCGTTGTAGAAAAGAGTAGTTCTTCCCATTCCGTTTGCAAAGGCAAGAAATAGAATTTATTCGGCTCGCTTACATTCTTCCTTTTTGCCCCTGCCCAGCTCCTGTACCTTTATATTTGCTATTTGTGGTATTGAAGCGGTAGCGGACGCAGAACGTAATGTTGCTGATAGATTGCGTATCATAATACATTGTACGTCGTGAACCAGAATATAATGTGAAATACTGATTGGCTGTACCCAAAATGTCAGAAACATCAAGAGAAAGGGTAAGACGGTTCTTGAGTAAGGACTTGTTAAGAGACAAATCGGTATCGAAGTAACTTTTGCGGATATATCTGTTGCCCATATTCCCTTCGGTTTGGGCGGTCATCACTAGTGAAACTGTCAGCCACTTGAAATCCAGTACGTTGGAAAGTTTGAATACCGCCACAGGGGTGTTAAGGTGGGTCCCTGAATGCGTATCCATGTTAAGCCATTGTTTGTAAAGCATTATGTCTAGAGTCGGATGCCATATACCGAAGGGGGGAGTCAGTGTTAGTTTCGTTTGAAAAGAATTGTAGTTATTGATATTCTCTGGGCGGGCGAGCGACTTCATTGGGTCGTTCTGGTAGGTCTGTGTCATATAGCAAACCTCATCAGAAATATGTGAATAAATCAATAATAGATTAAGCCAACTCCAAGAGAATCCGTATGTGAGGTTACGAGTAATGGAAGGTACGAGGAAAGGGTTGCCCGATTCGTAAGTATATTGATTGTCATATTGAACACCGCTTCTTAGTTCGTTGTAACTGGGGCGGTAGATATCTGAAGCATAAGTCAGTTGCATCTGCGTCTTGCCAACAGGAAGCGAGAGAGCAAGTGAAGGAAACCAATTGCCATAGGTCTTACTCTGCTCAGCTACATACAGGTCATTGTCATAATAGTTGAAGTCGTTGTATTCATAGCGCACGCCAGCTTGTAATGTCAGAGGACCGAACGCACGGTTGTAATCGATGAATACCGATGACATAGACTCCTTGACTTTTTCATTCTGATTGTCTGCTACATCAGGTTCTACTTGGTAATGTGTTCGGCGATTCACAGAGCTATATTCACCACCAAACGACAATTCGCCGCTCAGCAAAGGAAATCCCAATACAAGTTTATGAGCCAAGAGTGAGTTGCGGTTGTTGCGATAAGAATTAACATTGGTCGTAGTCTCCTCCGATTGCGAGCATTCATTGAATATACTCATCCATTCTTTCTTGCCATACCAATAGTAATCGGTATTGAAATCGACTTTCACCGGTCCTACTTTGCCAACATAATAAACGTTTGCGGAATAAGCAGAGGAATGCCCAGGACTTTGATAATTGTTGTCAGACGTTTCCTTTAGTATATCATTCTGCATGGTACGAAATACTTGCGAACCTTCTCCCAAGTTTCTTGCATAACGGTCGTAACTTATACTTGCACCGAAGCTGTGGTTTTCATTAAGCATATAGCTGAAAGCCAAACGCGCATAAGAATTGATGTTCGTGTATTCTTGACTGATATCCATTGTCTGCAGCCAAGTGTCTGCCAGATAAGAATACTGATGTATCTGTTTGTTGTCGGGTGTGTGGGTATAAGCACCATACAAGTATCCGTTGATGTCCAATCCGCCCTTGCGGTAGTTAGCTTTGAAAGACTCGTATGAACTAAGACGTTTCTCTTCATTGACACAGAAAGTAGTCTTGTTGTCAAAGCTGAAACCCTCACCTTGTGGTTTCTTGGTGGTGATTCTTATTACACTCTTCACGCTGGCATCATAGCGCGCACCGGGATTATTTATAACCTCTATCTTCTTGATATCGCTTGGCTGTAAGCGTTGCAAATCCATCTTGTCCAGCATCTTTCTACCATTAATATATATAACAGGAGTACCACGACCAAACACTTCTATCTGCCCGTTCTTTGCTGAGACACTGGGGATGCGTGAGAGTAACTGCTCCATATTGGAAGTCTTTTCCAATACACTACCAGCTACTGTCGTTGCCATACCTTCTCCACTGAGTATTGTTTTGGGTAAATGACTCTTTACAACCACCTCGCCAAGCAAGGCATTGCTAACTTGTAATTTGAAAGTAATTGAGGCTTGTCCTGTATAGTTCATGCATTGTGGTTCATAACCGACACTAGAAACTTTCAGTATATTGCCAGTATTCACGTTGTTGAGTTTGAATGTACCATCGTCTTGGCTGACAGTACCACTAACAAAAGATGAGTCAACCTTAGATAATTCAATTACATTTACAAATGATATTGGTGCGTCTGCCGCATCTACAACGATGCCTTGTACGGTTTGGGACATTAAAGTAACGCTAAATCCCAAGAAGATTGTCACAAGCAGCATCTTCTTATACATAATCAGACTTTTTAATATGGATGAAATAGGTTTTTCAAAAAAAGAATTTTCCAGATTCGTCATACATAATCATCAACCTTTTCTTGTTGATAACAAAGGTATTATAAATACTGAAGAACGCCAAATAATGCAAGAAATAATAATATACATCAATTACTTTAGTCCTTTTATCTCACTCTACCCATCGAATTTTGGTAAAATCGTGTATGGGGATTTTCTCGCAGCCTTGGTGTCGAGAGTGGCGAAAGCATCAGTGACGTCGGTACGGGGGCTCCTAATGATATTTGTTTTGTTCTTGTATGGATTATAATATAAGAATATTTGAAAATAAGCCCCCTGTTTGTAATATCAATATGGCAAAAATTAAAATATTACTCTAAAAAGCAAAAAAAATAGTCGAAAGGTTTTGTAATAAAGAATAAAGTATTAACTTTGCAGCAGATAAGAACAAAAACAGGGACTAAAGCTATTGCAAGTTAGAACCCAAAGTATTTAAAAAGAGAACTAAAGCATTAACAACTAAAAAATTGAAGATTATGAAAAAGTTTGAATTTAAAGGAATGGCAATAATTGCCATTATGGCAGCAACGGCATTGTTTGTTTCTTGCACAGAAAAGACTGAGGTGTTGGGAGGCTTGGATACAATAACCAATAAAGGCACGAATAATTCTGATAAAAATGCAGTTTCTGTAGCTATACCTGTAGTATATTTCGCAGAGAGCATGCTTGCAGATTATGATGTGACGGCAACAATAAACGGTCAACAGATAGTGATGACTGCGGGAAATACCCAGTCGGCAAAAAAGTATAATGGTATTGCGACACGCAGTTATCAAGGAGCGCCACAAAAGGTTTCTAATTATCCAACCCAACTTACTGTTAATATCAGGGCAAAGCTAAAGGATGGGCGCACAAGACAAGACTTTATACGTAATAAAACGGATTTTTTGCTCTTCTCATCGTTTAAAACAATTGATGAAAGTATGGATTCACCACTTGGACTGCGTAATTACCGTTATATCCTGAATATGGATGATTTGGCAAGCAAATTCTTTGAAGATAAAGTTCCCGATATGCTAAAGGATAAAACTCATACTTGCAACGCTTTTCTGAAAAGTTCTGAGGATCAGAGTCTTAAATATGAGTCGAAATAGTCATTTCGTTGAATGTCGAAAAGTTTATAGAAAATAAGTATTGACCACTAAAACTATTTAATTATGAAAGCGTTTAAGTATTTAAATATGGCAATCGTAGCCGTAATGATGAGCATTGCAGTTTTTTCTTCCTGCAGTAGTGACAATGATGATATGGCTGGTGATAAAGATCAAACATCCGAAAAGGCAAAGAGCTCCAAAGATTCTTACTCAAAACTTAAGTTGAAGTATTATTTCGGCCTGGATTTCTTTAAGTCATTTGACGTGACTGTATCTTATACAGACGTAAATGGTAGTCAAAAGACAGAAAATATTTCCGAGGCAAATTGCGAAAAGCAAATACTTCCTTATGATAGTGATGGGTTATACGTGTTTGAACAATCCGTAAAATACGAAAAGTTACCTTTTGATGTAAGCTACAAACTCAATGTTACTCCCAAGGCTGGTGTAACAGAGGCGCAAGGAAAAGTTGGATTAGGCTGCAGCTGTTCTGTGGATGCCGTTAAGGATGGAATTGCTAAAGACTGGGACTGGATGTATATTAAATATGTTAAGGATGTACCGTCACGCAATGTAACAGATTTTATAACGTATCATAAAGACCGAAAAGTCTTTCAAGAGCGCAAGGTTACAGCAAATGCAGACTATACAGTGAAGCTTCATGAAAATTCTGAAACAAAGTGAGATAAAGAAACAAAGTGAGATTAATAATATAAACGGAAATATGTAAAGATAGTGTAATTAGTAATTTTTTCCTCGAAGATGGGTCGTATGTTATGACGGCTCATCTTCTTTTTTTATTATGATAGTTCGGAAAAACATAGATTTTGGCTTATATGCCAAGATATTACTTATGCTTCTTCTTGATAAATCCAATACATTCATTTAGAATCTCTACCTTCAAAATTTTCATCACAACAAAATATAAAAGTGTTGCTACGGCTATGCGCACGAAGAGAAGAACCCACATCTGCGTTATGGAGCGGGTTATGAGATAAGTTGCCGCCATAATAAATGCAGCAGACAGCATGAATGGCAATATATCTGTTGCAACTTCTTTAAATCTTATGCCAATAAGGTGGTGAGCCACAGTCTGCCATACTCCCAGCCAAAGGATGGAAAAGATTGTATAGGCTATGACCATTGCCGATATCCCGAATTTGCTGGTTGCAATTATAAGGATTATTTGTAGTATTATTTGTGCAATGTTGCACCACATGTATAAGTCTGAGCGACCGCTGCTTACTGCAAGTTGTTGATACATAGTGGTAAATGCGAAGAAAGCCCCGCCCAAACAAAGAACTTGAAGCAGCGGTACACATTCATTCCACTTTTCACCAATGGTGAGTAATATGAATTCTTCAGAAACAAGAGAGAGACCGAACAATGCAGGGAAGGAGAAAAATGCAGTGAACCGCATCAATTTTCTGAAAACGCGCTTCTCTCGTTCGTTGTCGTCCGTTATTTGCGCCAATACAGGTTGTGCCACCTGTTCTATTGTGCCGCTGACAGTGCTATAAGCCATTGTGTTCCACTTGTTTGCTTGGGTAAAATTGCCAACAGCAGCCATAGGAAACCTATGTCCAAGAATAAAGGTCAGCACATTGCTGTTTATGGTATTTACTATAGAAGTAAACAGTATCTTAACGCTGAACGAGAACATTTTGCGTATTGGGCTGAAATCAAAATGCAAGGTTGGCCGCCACCTTTTATATGTAAAGTAATAGCGGCAGATGTTTTGGATAAATGCAAATAGAACCGACTGCCAGGCAAGGCTCCAATAAGCCATGCCGTTGCATGCCATTGTTACACCGCATATGCCAGACAAGGTTAGCGCCACAAATCCCGTTATCGTGCGTTCTTTAGCCATTATATTCTTGAACATATATGCGTTGTGCGCAATTCCAAATGACGAGATAAAGAAATTCAGAAATACAAAACGTGAAAGTGGGGTAAGCTCCGGCGTATGGAAATAATTGGATATGATGGGGGCACATAAAAAGAGAATTACATATAGGATGGCACTCACGCTTATGTTGAACCAAAACACTGCATTGTAGTCGTTAGCCGTTGGCGACTTGATGTTGGTTAGTCCCTGCGTGAACCCACTGCTCTGCAGGTTTCCTGCTATTAGAGTGAAGATGGTAAGCACACCCACGATGCCATAGTCGCCAGGTGAAAGTTGTTTAGCCAAAATAATACCGAACACGAGGTTCAGCAGCTGTATCGTTCCGCTATTGAGCGCACCCCAAAAAAGTCCCTTGGCAGTTTTCTCCTTTAAAGTTTCCATTCGTTCGAAATTTGTGCAAAATTACAATTATAACGTCAAGGCCGGAAACAAAAAACGTTATACTTTTTGTTGTGCAATGATTTTGTGCTACCTTTGTCAAGAAAGGCCGCGTATCCATACGCTTATTTCCCTTGAATAAATAAAGATTCAACTATGAACATCGCATTGATTATAGCCGGAGGCTCCGGCAACCGTATGGGACTAGATATCCCGAAGCAGTTCATCAACGTTTATGATAAACCTGTGTTGCTTTACACGCTCGAAGGTTTCCAGAACCATCCCCTTATAGATGCTATCGAAGTTGTATGCATAGAGGGTTGGGAACATATAGTTGGCGCATATGCCAAGCAGTACGGTATAACAAAGCTCCAATGGATTGTAAAGGGCGGCAGCACAGGGCAAGAGTCGATACGCAATGGAGTCTATAATCTTGAGGGGAAGTGTTCTTCTGAAGATATTATAGTTGTTCATGACGGAATACGCCCGCTGATAGAACCATCTGTATTGACAGACGTTATTCTCAAGGCGGGGCAATACGGCAATGCGGTCACGTCAATGCCTTATAACGAGCAGATTTTTGTGGTAAACGAAGACGATGAGAGTACCACAACAAAGTATATTCCCCGCGAGACACTGCGGCGTGTGTCCACTCCTCAGGCATATCGCTTTGACCTTTTGGACTCAAAATATCATGAGGCTTTTGAAAAAGGCATAGGCATCTACGGCTCTTCATATGCAAACACTATGATGGTTGAATTGGGCGTAACGCTACATTTTGCTGCAGGAAGCGACAAAAATATCAAATTGACCACGAAAGATGACCTTGAACTATTCAAAGGTTATTTAACAAACAAGATGAAAAATTATTGAAACCGCTATGATAGGATACATACAACATCCACTCTATGAGGAAGATATAAGACTCTCTCAAGCTATTTCAGGCATTCAGGGTCTTTATGGAAAGCATTTTCTTATAACCGGCGCTACGGGTATGGTTGGTGTGCTGCTGGTCGATACCTTGCTCACAATGCCCGGCGTCCGTGTTACTGCGGTTGGGAGAAGTAGTGAAAGGGCAAAAGAACGCCTTGGCGGGCATTTCTCTAATCCTAAATTTAAGTTCGTTGAGCAAGACGTGTGCCAGCCTTTTTCGGAGCCGGAACATAACATAGACTATATCATCCCCTTGGCAAGTAACACTCATCCGCTAGCGTATTCAAAGTATCCGATAGAGACAATAATGGTTAATGTACTTGGAGCGAAACACGCCCTAGAGCTTGCCAGTCATTGCGGCGCCAAGGTTGTTTACCCGTCTTCCGTGGAAATATACGGCAATGCTCTTGATGACAAACCTTTTGCGGAAAATGTCAACGGCATGCTGAACCTCTCCAACGCCCGTGCTTGCTACACAGAATCTAAGAGGACAGCCGAAGCCCTCTGTCAGTCTTATGCGGCAGAAAAAGGCGTTAAAGTGAGTATAGGTCGCCTGTGTCGTATTTTTGGCCCTACGATGTTGCGGTCTGATACAAAAGCCTCCTCGCAGTTCATCTTGAAAGC
This sequence comes from Barnesiella intestinihominis, assembly GCA_963586715.1. Classification (GTDB taxonomy): domain Bacteria; phylum Bacteroidota; class Bacteroidia; order Bacteroidales; family Bacteroidaceae; genus Prevotella. The sequence continues at coordinate 52,887 of CAVAAS010000016.1, read as the reverse complement.
TTTGGCTGGTGAAGATATTGTTTTGAAAAGCCAAGGCAACCAGTATTTTTCTTATATATACGTGGCAGAGGCAGTTAAAGCTCTGCTTTGTCTGGCTCTTTACGGCTCCGATGGTCAGGCTTACAACGTGAGCAGTGAGGAAACCGATGTCCATCTCCGTGATTTTGCTGCAGAGTGCGCAAGGCATGCAGGGAGAAATGTAGTATTTGACCTGCCTTCGGAAGCAGAAAGCAAAGGGTATAGCATAGCAGTCAATGCGGTGCTCGACAACAGTAAGCTTAAGTCCTTAGGCTGGTCGCCGGTGTTCAGCTTCTCTAATGCTGTAGGCAGAACGTTAGCAATGATGAGATAAGCGGATTGCGGTGGCAGCGTAACAGTCTGAAGGCTTAGTTACCGTTGTTGCCAGTCGGCTTGTCTCCATTGTGAGGCTTGTGGCGTTTGTTGCGGGCCTTCAAGTGTTCTGTCATTTTCCGCTCTTGTTTATACATTTGTTCAATCTGCCTTTGTGTAAGGAAGCTGCTGAACTTATGGTAGTATTTTGTCCGGATGTCTAGCAGTTTCTGGCTGCGTTCAAAGTTTTCCTTCATCCGTTCCGCAGCTTTTTCTTCCGTTTCTTGTTCTTTGCGTTTGTCCGGCTTTCCGTGTTTTGGCATGGTTGCCCACATCTCCTTGCGGTAGTTTTCATAAGTTTCAATGAACTTGTCGTAAGTAGCCCCTTCAAGTTTCATATCAGTGGCAATGTTTTTTGCCATAGCTTCCGCCATTTTTTCCTGTGGAATGCGTGGTCTCTCTTCTTTTTGTGCAAATACGGTCAGTGCTACCGACAACATTAGTGTCATGATAGCCTTTCTAAGGATGTTTGTTCTCATATCTTTTTATGTTTTGTTTCCGTTGTTTTATGCTTATTCTGCTAAAGAGTTGCTTTCCGTTACCAAGGCGAACACATCGTTGGCCTCGGTGTCGATCATGAACTGCTGCTCTTCATAGTTGAGATTGTCAAATGCCATTTCCACTTCCGTAAGGCTACTGGTCTCGTGAGTGCGCATTGTTGCGTGGCAAATCAGGAAAAGCGTTATGGCTGCGGCAGCCAAAGTGGCAGAGCGGAACAGGGCACCGCTTTTTTCTCGCAGTGACATAGCAAAGGAAAGTGTGGGTCCGTGATCCTTTCTCTGTTTGTTTTCAGCTTCAATGCGCATCCATATTGTATCCTCCATGTCCTTTAGAAATCCCTCGGGCATGGAGTAGGGGGCATGCGCATTGGTTCTTGTAAATATGGAATTCTTTTTCATGTGCTAACTAATCGTTTGAACTTAGATATTTCATTATTTTTTCTTTTGCGAGGTGGTAGTTTACCTTGGCTGTAGAGGGCGATGTGCCTAATGCTTCGGCAATCTGAGCGTATTCCATCTCGCTGTAGTATCTCATGTTGAACGTCAGCCTTTGTTTTTCCGGCAGCGACAGTATAGCTTTCTGCAAGCGGATGCTTTCCAGATCGGAGTAGTCTATGTATCTGTCAGCAGTGGGTTCCGTACTCCTGCCCACAGCTTCATCTAGTAAATCCGCAGGATGTTTCTTTTTTCGAAGTGCAGAAAGAGCCTGTCGGGTGGCTATGCGGTAGATCCAAGGAGTAAGGGCATTACTGTCGTTCAGCGTGCCAAGTGAGCGGAAAACCTTTATGAAAGTTTCCTGCATCACGTCTTGTGTGTCATTGTGAGACACTACGAGATGTCTGATATGCCAGTAGATAGCATCTCCATATTTGCGCATGAGCATTCTGAACCCGCGTTCGGGTGCGCATTTAATGGTGTGCAGTATCTCGTCATTGCTGGTGTCCATGTGTTCTGCTCGTTTCCTTTTTTTATTATAAGACGTGTTGCTTTCAAAAAGGTTTAGTCATGTGTGTGGAAACTTTATTGTTTTTCTGCAGATTTCTGTTGGTTGTCGTGCCGTTTTACTAGTGTAAAGCGCTTTTCTGGGGTGGGGTGTCGCTATGTTTTTGTGGCGTCATGTTTTTACCCCACTGTCGTTGGCCGTTGCTTTTAGTGGCGTTGCTGACAGTGATGTATATAATATAAGGTGGTAATTCAAAGAGGTGACAATTGCGTCCTGCTACAATCCGGAAGTTTGGTGGAGCATTTCAATGTTGTCGTACCACAGTTCCTTTAGGTTCTCAATGTCGTCTTCTTCGGCAAAGTCCGTAATGCAGAGTATGCAGTTGTTGGTTATTTCTCCTGTCTCAATCCGCATCTCGCAGTAAGCGTTAGGGTCTTCATCACCGTCCCATTTAAAGCGTATAAGCTTTTCTTTGTTTTCGTTGGTGATGGACGCCGTCTTCTCGTCTTTGTCTTTATAGGTCGTGCCCCAAGTGAAGGTGAGCTTTTTACCGTGTCGCTCCACTTTGTCCGCCATCCACCTTTCCAGTCCGCTTGCATCGCTTATGAAAGTCCATATTTTGCTCGCAGAGCTAGTGTTCAGTTCGAATTCAAGTTCAATTCGCTTTTTGCTTTTTCCCATAGTAATAAAGCGGTGTTTTTGGTTTGTTTCGATGCTGTTGTGTTTGTTATGCGTGGCAAAAATACGGAAAAATGCTCTATTTAGCATAATTTTATGGGAAATATTTTTGGTGTTTAATATTTTTATACTACCTTTGCACTCGCAAAAAAGAAATGATGGCGGGATAGCTCAGCTGGTTAGAGCGCATGATTCATAATCATGAGGTCCCCAGTTCAATCCTGGGTCCCGCTACTTTTTAGAGCGAAGCAATAAAGCTTCGCTTTTTTTATTGCTGTTTGGTTGTCAGTTAGCTGTGGCTTTCCTTTCGTTAGCCTACGGGGGTTATGGTATTTTCGTGCGGCTTTGCGTTTGAAAGCCCGCGGGCATTGCAAAAAAACAGCAGCCTTTCACTTGTGTATACCTTGTGATGTCTGTTGCATCTAAGTGTCAAAAGGCAATACATGTCGCCTTTGTTACAGGTAAAGTAGGGTTAAATAAACGAAAATTACACCTTAAAGGGTTGCGTTCGGATGTGGCGTGTAATTTGCTTTGTTACAGAGTGTAAACATCGATAACTTTGGCTTATGCGCCAAATCCTTGTTTGTTGAAAAGATGTAAAAGTGCACAAGATACAGAATTTTTTATTATCTTTGTAACGAAAACAAACAACAAGACCTACGTTTTGGCAGCTTGTGGAATATATGGCAATGCCTTTTGTTGTATTCCCACCATGCCACCTTAGAGGTTAAAACTGCAAATTGGGAGCAAGTATTATCGATACCTGATTTTTCATGTAGCCAGTGCCGACACTTGTGCGGCATTTTAGAAATGATGCGTGCATCCGAAAAGGAAAAAATATGAAACTGAAAAACATTAAAACTGTTCTTGCCACATTGTGCGTTGCAGCGATGCCGTTGTTCGTAAGCGCACAGACAACAGCCGATGGCGGGAAGTCGGATGAAATAGACAACTACGATTTTCTTTATACAAGCGACGGAAGTGTCAATGACTACGATGTTGCTTCTATGGATAACTTGATGGATGAGGCTTTTTCCCTTATAGGTACGCGCTATCGTGCAGGGGCTTCAAGTCCTAGTGGCTTTGACTGTTCTGGATTTACCAGCTATCTCTATCGCCAAATGGGCATAGAGCTCAAACGCTCCTCGCGTGGACAATATGCTCAGGGCGAGGCTGTTGAAGAGAGCGAACTGCGCACTGGCGATCTTGTCTTCTTTACGAGTCCGCGTTCAGGCAAGTCTATAGGTCATGTAGGTATAGTTGTTGATTACGACCCCATGAACGGAAATTTTAGTTTCATCCATGCCAGTACGACAGGTGTGCGCGTGAGCCAGTCAAACGAGCCGTTCTATTCGCGCCGTTATGTAGGCGCACGCCGCATATCTCAATAGTCCGGGGACAGATTCCTTAAGGGAAGCAACACAACTAGAGTGGATGGAAATGAAGGTAATAACTCCATTACTGATAATTGCAGGCATGTTTGTAGCCTGCACATCAACGGGTACAGAGCGTAAAGGCACTGTACCCGTTGGCGTTTACGCAAAGGCAGACAAAGACACCTCTGCGGGTTCTTCTGCTTTGACCGTGGCATTGGTAGGAGATGTTATGCCCGGTACAACATATCCCAAGGAGCGGTTGCCCGAAAAAGACGGTGCGCAATTGTTCTTAGACACCCGCAATCTGTTGCAGAAAGCCGACATAGCTGCCGGAAACATGGAGGGAGTTATTGCAGATACGGGCGAAACGAGAAAGAAAAAGGCGGCGATGAACTATGCCTTCCGCATCCCGACGCGTTACGGTCGCCTTCTCTCTGAGGCAGGTTTCGACTTTATGAGCATGGCAAACAACCACGTATTTGATTTTGGTATGGCGGGAGTGAAGTCAACAGAGGCGGTGTTCAATGCCAACAAGATAGCCTATGCCGGCATAGCCGGGCGCAGAGAGAGCGTGATAGTGGAGCGGCGAGGAGTGAAATATGGCTTTTGTGCTTTTGGTCACAATAGTTATACGTTGAAGCATAGCGATAAAGCGAATGTATCTCGTATAATAAAGAAGTTAAAGCGAGAAGCCGACATCGTGATAGTCTCCTTCCACGGAGGGGCAGAAGGTGCGGCAGCTCGCCATCTGCCGCAAGGAAAAGAGGAATTTTTGGGCGAAGACCGCGGCAATCTTAGAAATTTTGCACATCTTTGCATTGACAATGGGGCAGATATAGTATATGGTCATGGGCCGCATGTGGCACGTGCCGTTGAACTGTATAAGGGGCATTTTATAGCTTATAGCTTAGGAAACTTCTGCACCCCATTGGGAATAAACATAACTGGCGTGTCGGGACATGCCCCCCTGCTCATACTGAAGATAAATGAGGCGGACGGAAAATTCGAAAGCGGACGGATTTACTCCTTTGTGCAGAAATATGGTGTCGGTCCCCGCAAGGACTTACGCAATAGTGCAGCAAAAGACATTAGCGAACTGACGAAAACGGACATTCCACAGTCGGGACTGATTATTGCTGCCGACGGAACAATAACGAAAAAAACAAGAAGATGAATAAAATGAAGACAATAAAAAATGCCGCGCTTGCCTTTGCAATGCTTGCGGCAGCGTCTTGCTCCACTCACTATGAGCTTTCCAGCGTGAGTCGCAGCCGCATACTTATAGATAGTCGCTATGATAAGGCAGACGAAGAACTGGAAACATTCATGTCCCCATACAGGCAAAAGGTAGATAGCGTGATGAGTCCTGTTGTGGGACTAGCCGCCCGACCGTTGGAAAGCCACCAACCTGAAAGTCCATTGTCAAACCTTCTTTCTGATATCCTTGTTTGGGCAGGCAAGGATTTCGGAGAAACGCCAGATTTTGCCGTTTATAATGTGGGCGGAATCAGAGCGTCATTGGCAAAAGGCGAGGTGACATATGGCGATATCCTTGATGTTGCGCCATTTGAAAACCGGCTTTGCTTTCTTACCCTAACGGGCGACAAGGTGGAAGAGCTTTTTAGTCAGATGGCAGGCTATGGCGGACAGGGCGTGAGCCATGGGGTGGAGGTCGTTATGGACAAGGACCGTAAGTTGGTCAGCGTGAAGCTGAATGGTCAGCCAATAGACAAAAGCCGAAAATATCGCATCGCCACGCTTGACTATCTTGCAGAAGGCAACGACAAGTTGTTGGCATTCAAGAGTCAGACCGACATAAAATTCTCTACAGGAGCGGAGAACACCGTCCGTGCCATTATAATAAGATATTTCAAGACGTTATATGAACAGGGAAAAGCCGTTGACAGTAAAACTGAAGGGCGTTTCGTGAAAATTAAATAACAGTCATTGAATTCCATAATGTCAAACAAGGAAACATCAATCTCACTATGAAACAGAACCAGCTATTGCTTCTTACTATATTCTTTGTGGCGATGACTATAAGTGTTGCAGCAAAGACAAAACAGATTCTTATACTTCATACCAATGACACCCACAGCTGCGTGATGCCTCTGAAGCCTACACTTAAAGATACGTTGGTGGCAGGGCGAGGCGGTTTCCTGCGCCGTTTGGAGATGATTAGGCAGGAGCGGAAGGCTACCCCCGGACTATTGCTACTAGATAGTGGCGACTTCTCGCAAGGTTCGCCATACTATTCTATGTTTATGGGCGATGTTGAAATAGGACTCATGAACAGAATGGGCTATGACGCCGCAACAATTGGCAATCATGAATTCGACTGTGGGCTGGAAAACATGGCGCGCATTTTCAAAATGGCCTCTTTCCCCATTGTATGTGCAAACTATGATTTCAGCGGCACGTGCCTGGAGAATATCGTAAAACCATATACAATAATAAAGCGTGACGGGCTGAAGATTGGTGTTTTTGGTATCGCTCCACAACTGGAAGGGCTTGTATCCTTGAAGAATTGTGCGGGTGTGAAATACCTTGACCCTATAAAGAAGGCTCAAGAGATGGCAGATTTGCTGAAGAACAAAGAGAGATGCGACCTTGTTATTTGTCTTTCCCATCTTGGATGGGGCTTTGGTGGAGAAAGCGACAAGGCGATGATGTCGAAAACGCGCAACATAGACATCGTCTTGGGCGGACATTCTCATACGCATTTTAAGGAGATGCAGTTTGTGAAGAACTTGGACGGAAAGGAGATTGGCAACGATCAAAATGGCAAGAGTGGCATCTTTGTAGGGCGAATACTTATAGACTTGAAAAAGAAGTAGAGAAATATAGTGCCAGAGGCGTTGCCGGTATCTGGAAAAGTCGGCAACGCCTCTGGGATAAACAATAAAATTGATGAGTTATTCAAAGTAGAATGTGAGAGCAATAATCTTGCTTCTGCTTTCTTTTGCCGAATTCGCATACATGAAACTGTCGGCCATGCTTGGGTCGCTGAAGCGTTGAGCGTGTTTAGTGTCAAGGTTGTTTGTCAATCCAAGGCAGAATTTCAGTTCTGGACGCAGTTTGAAGAAAGGCAGATAGAAATCGCAACCCAATCCCAATTCCAGGAATAAGTCGTAGCGTTTCAATTTGATGTAGTCAGAGTCATTGCCAGATAGGTTCAGCATGGGGTTGAATCCCGCCATGATGTAGGGACGATAGTTGTTGTGACGCTTAGCACTGAAAATGAGATCCATGGCAGTTGATATATATATGGTCTTCATCTGCTGTGTTTTCTGAACGTTTTCACCGTCGCCAGTCTTGTCTGTAAGGTTCATGAATGTAAGGTTCCTTGTTCCGAAATACATTGCAGGTGCAAGTCGAAAGGCAAAATGCGAGCCAAGACGCAGCTCGCCCAATACGCCAACCGTAAAGCCGGCGTCCCATTTGTCTTGGTCAACGGTAATTATTTTCTCAACAGTGCCGTCGTCAGTGGTAATAATTTGAGGTCCGCGGTCAACGAATTCAATATCTTGCAGGTGGGTTCCCACCATAACGCCGAAGTGGAAGGGTCGAAGGTCTGTATATGGACGGTTCTGCACCTGAGTATCTTGTGCCATTACACTAGCGAAAACGATTGTCGCGCTAAGAATTGAGAGTAAGAGTCTTTTCATTTCTATACCTTATATAATATATATACAATCAGTATAACGCAAAATGTCGTGTCTTATTGTATAGTCTCCGGTTACTTTCTTCTAAGAATTCCATACCAAATAATGATTAGTTAGACTTTGTGTCGTGCTACCTAAAAATAATGTCTTTTAAGGCTTCAGATAATGCGCAAATGCGGAAAAATCGTTAAAACAGTAAAATAACCGTACCGAAAATTAGGTATTTAAAATAAAAGCGTTACCTTTGCAACGTACAAAATATAAGTACAAGAACATTATTAACGATTAAAATATAAAAAACATTATGGCTTACGTAATTGGTGACGATTGTATCGCATGCGGTACATGTATTGATGAATGTCCGTCTGGAGCAATTTCTGAAGGCGACAAGTATTCTATCGACGCAGACGCATGCACAGAGTGTGGCACATGCGCTTCTGTTTGTCCTTCTGAGGCAATCAGCCTTCCTGAGTAAGGGAGTGGCCGACGATCGTCGTTAAGGAGATAAAAATCTCATATATTATTAAGTTTTAGAAACTATGGGGCATTTCACTTTTTGAAATGCTCCATTTTTTTTTGTTCTGTCCATTGCGTCGCAATGCTACGTTCTTAGGCAAAGCCTTTGGAATATGGCAAAAAATCAGTAATTTTGCACCATTCTTCTTAATTACTCAAGACAAAATGAAAGAGTTACAGCTAAAGTACGGATGCAATCCTAACCAGAAGCCTTCGCGTATATACATGGAAGAAGGCGAACTCCCTATTGAAGTGTTGAATGGACGTCCCGGGTATATAAATTTCCTAGACGCGCTTAACAGTTGGCAGCTAGTTAAAGAGCTTAAGCAAGCCACGGGACTTCCCGCAGCAGCAAGCTTCAAGCATGTTTCGCCTGCCGGGGCTGCTGTAGGATTGCCACTAAGCGATACGCTAAAAAGAATATATTTTGTTGATGACTTAAAGATTGAATTGTCGCCAATAGCATGTGCCTATGCACGTGCACGCGGTGCCGACAGAATGAGCTCTTACGGTGATTTCGTAGCATTGAGCGACACATGTGATGCGGCAACGGCCACTCTTCTCAAACGTGAAGTTAGTGATGGCGTCATTGCCCCAGACTTTACTGATGAGGCCCTCGAAATACTGAAAGCAAAGCGCAAGGGTACGTACAATGTTATAAAGATTGACCCAGCTTATACGCCTGCTCCGGTAGAGCACAAGCAGGTTTTTGGAATAACCTTTGAGCAGGGGCGTAATGAAATCCGCCTTGACGATCCGAAACTCTTTGAGAATATTCCTACAAAGAACAAGGTATTCACAGAGGATGCAATCCGTGACCTTGTGATAAGCCTTATTACTCTGAAATATACGCAAAGCAATTCCGTTTGCTACGTTAAGGATGGACAGGCGATAGGTATCGGTGCTGGTCAGCAAAGCCGCATTCACTGTACGCGTTTGGCAGGAAACAAAGCCGACATATGGTGGTTGCGTCAGCATCCGAAGGTTATGAACTTGCCGTTTGTACCGGGGATACGCCGTGCAGACCGCGACAATACAATAGACGTGTATATAAGTGAAGATCACGACGACGTTCTTGCAGATGGTGTATGGCAGCAGTTCTTTACCGAAAAGCCAAAAGTCTTGACGCTGGAGGAAAAGAAATCATGGATAGCCCAGAACACTGGCGTTGCTTTGGGCAGCGATGCTTTCTTCCCATTTGGCGACAATATAGAACGTGCCCACAAGAGTGGTGTGCAGTATATAGCACAAGCTGGCGGATCGGTGCGCGACGATCATGTTATCGACACATGTGACAAGTATGGAATAACGATGGCGTTCACAGGAGTGCGCCTTTTCCACCATTGATTATGGATATAGATCAGATAATTGAGGGCGGCATAACATTCCGTCCTAAGCGCAATGGTCAGGGTGACAACGGGAAGGTGAAGACGAAGGCAAAGAAAAAAGCCTACATCACCGGGGCTCATGGTAGTGGCTCTGCCATGCAAAAGGCTAAATACCGTCAGCAACGTGCTAATCGAAAGCGTAAGTAAGCATAACAGTCCTTTCCATTAATCATCCTTTGAGGTGTGAGAAATGTAAAGGATTGCATAATAAAACGGAGTGAAACCTATGGAAAAAAGGTTTCGCTCCGTTGCTTTTATTTTATTTTCTTCAGAATTTCTTTTAATGAGAACCGTGCATCAAGTGAATGGAAGGCATGGTCGTGCTGGCATATCCGCTTTTCTAGAGGTGGCAGTTGCATGTAATCGCCATAGACATTCCTTAGATAAGCATCGTTTTCGCCAAGAAGCTTTATCGTTGTGTCTTCGAAAACATGGTCAATGGTATATTTTGCCCATGCACTCGGGAATATTTCTCTGTCGAAATAGCAGCCATTGTAGTTAACTAGATATTCGGAATTATCGTAATCGTATTTCTTTTCAATGAGTTTCAGTCTATGGATGATGAATTTTCTAGCGTTTTCGCGCCCAATGATAACAGCCATAGTTTGCCAAGCCATGCGTCCCCAATTTGAAGGAGTCTTGATAAGCGAGAGATATTGCCAGAATGTGTATCTTGTCAAGACTGCGTTTAGCTTATTGAACCAGCGACGGTAGCATTTTAGAAGGCGCAAAGCTTCTGAACGGTTAGGGGCAGTACCGTCAATTGGGAAGATGTCAACAAATAACCCGTAGACTGCATGCACGTTACGCCGCTCAAGAATAGTTGTCCGATTGTCGCAGAATTTGCCGAAGGGGTAGGGGTATCCCTTTATTGCCGGCGTAAGAAATTCGTAATTGCCAAGATTCTCCTTGATGCATATTTCGGAGAAACGTTCATAATCTTTGCGTGGCATGCCGATATCAATGTCGTCGTCCCATGGAATCAGCCCGTTGTGGCGCACAGCCCCTATCGCTGTTCCTCCAATGGCATAGTATGTCAGGCCGTATTTCTCGCTTAAGCGTATAAACTCTTTCAGGCATCCCAGTATGCAGCCATTCCATTTGATTCTTTCTTCTGCGGTAAATTCCATGTGTCGTTTCTTGATTTCCTGCAAAGGTAGCGTTTTTCAATGTCAACGCTAAGCGGAATAGTAAAATATTTGTACCTTTGCAAGGAAAAACAGTAAAGAACAGAAAAACGAAAAGGTGGGCATCCCGTTCCATTTATTGAAAAATTATAAAACCGACATTCGCTGATGGTAGAAAGAATATTGGACATTTTGAGGCTCCGCCGTGAGGAGCGTATGCCTACGGCAGTAGCAGCTTTGTTCTTCACCGTAATGAATGTATTGAATGTGTGCGCCTATTGGTCTGAATTTAGCGTTATTGGAGGTGATTATCACAGGCGTTTTATCGGAAAGTATTTAGTTTCAGGTTTTGACCCGCTTACTTATCAAGTTATTTCTGATTGGTATCCTGCATATAACATTTACCGCCATCCGCTTCTTGCCTTTTTTATGTATCCTTTTGGACTTTTAAACAAGGCATTGATGTGGCTAATGGGCGTAAACTGTGCAACCCCGATAACGGCATTCATCTTGACAGTCTGCGCAACATATTCATTTGTGTTCCTTTATCGCATACTACGCAATGTTGTGGGCGTAGGCAAAATGCAGACATACGCATTGTCGGCACTTTATTTCAGTTTCGGATACATAATGCTTTCGGCTATGGTACCCGATCATTTCGTTATGTCTCAGTGTTGTTTGCTGCTCACTCTTTGGCTAGGAGGCGAGAAGTTGAAGCGAGGCTCGGCTCTTAACATGTGGCAGACCGTGGCTCTCTTCATTCTCACTGCGGGAGTGTCGCTCAACAATGGAGTGAAAGTTTTTCTTGCAGCTTTGGTAACCCGCCGTCGCCGTTTTTTTCGCCCAGGATACTTGGCTCTGGCTGTCCTTTTACCGTCTGCTGTCATTTGGGGGCTTGCGCGTTGGGAATATAATACATGGGAATTGCCCAAATACAAGGCGCGTGTGGAGGTGAAGAACAGAAAAGAGCGTGAGGCAACAGAACGTTTGCGCAAGAGTGTGGCAGACACTATAAGCATTAAGACAGACAGTGCTGTGGCGGCAGAGGTGAAGCGCATCCGCCAGGAACGCGCAGTGGCAAAATATCGTGCCGACCACAAAAAGATATGGAACGTTAATACAGGAAAGCCAATTGCCAAGGGAGAGTTTATGAGTTGGACGGATATTACCACGTCACGCACGGATGTTGCTATTCATAACCTCTTCGGAGAAGCTATTCAGCTGCACAGCGAAAATGCGTTGGGCGATGTCTTAAGAAACCGTCCGCTAATAGTGAGATACAACGGTGTATGGGCAATAGCGAATTATCTTGTGGAAGCTATTGTCGTTGTCCTATTTTTTGCAGGAATATGGTATGGGCGTCGTAGGTTGTTTCTTTGGACAGCAATGTCGTTCTTCATTATGGACATGGCATTGCACATGGGGCTTGGATTTGGAATAAATGAAATATACATAATGTCAGCCCACTATCTCTTTGTCGTGCCTATAGCCATGGCTTACGTAATAAAGGAAAATGGAAAAAGGCGCAAGTTGGTTAAAATTTTCACTGCCCTCGCTTCAGTGTTGGCAGCGTGGTGCTTTTTGTGGAACATGACAGTTATATGTAACTATATCGCATTGTAAGATATGCTGAAGTTTTTAAAACGAAACAACGAGACGTGCGTAATGGCACTCATCGGGCTTGTTGTTATGGCAAGTGTTAATATAATGATGCTTTATTATAACTACGACCCATGGACAAACCCAAAGGTTGGCTTTTGGACAGCCTTTTATTCGCGTTTTGAAATATCTGGCTTCGATCCATATACATACATCGTAGTTTCTAAATGGCGTCCGCTTTATGTCATCACCCGCCATCCTCTTTTGGCTATAATGATGTGGCCTCTGGCTCAGTTGAATGCTTGGCTGATGAGCGAATGGCATGTTAATTGCGCAATATTCATTGTGGCTGTGGTGTGGACGTTGCTTGCCTTGGCATCGTGGCTACTGACTTTCCGTATTTTACGCCAATGTCTTAATCTCACATTCTTTTCAAGCGTATTGCTGACGGCATGGTTTTTCTCCTTCTCACATATCCTGCTTGTTACATTCACGCCGGACCACATGTCAATAACGCTTCCGCTACTACTACTCACGGTGCTTCTTGCTGCAAAGGCGGCAGAGCGAAAACGCCCGATGCCGCTTTGGCAGTCGTTGCCGCTGCTGTTCGTGTCAACAGGAGTGACGACAACAAATATGGTAAAGGTAGGCATAGCAGACTTTTTCACACAATTGGGAAGGAAATCCTTTGGGCATATAGTTTTGCATTTTATGGTTTATCTTGTTCCGCTGTCGGTTATTGCCGCTCTCCTCGTTTGGCAGAATAAAACCACCGAGGCGGAAGAAAAGGCAAATAACGAGAGAATGATGCAAAAGAAAGCAGAGAAGAATGCGTCATTCGCTGCCGAATGGCAACATCAGAAGGAGGTTATGGCAAAAAAGCATGAGATGCAGAAAGTACATATGTCATTCGTGACAAACACGGAGCATTATATCGGACGATTGCCCTCGGTTGTTGAAAATGTTTTCGGCGAAGGTATAATCCTTCATAGCGACTATGCTCTGAAGGATGCCAACAAAGAACGGCCTGTTCTTGTGACTTACGCCCACTGGTGGTTCTATGCGTTGGAAGCAATCACCGTCTTGCTCTTCGCTGCAGGTGTGTGGGCTGGCAGACGCATGCGGCTATTATGGATGATTGTCTCAATGTTTGCCTTTGATATGCTGTTGCATGTTGGACTGGAATTTGCCAGTGCCGACTTATATATAATGACCGCACATTGGGCTTTCTGCATGCCTATTGCAGTAGGCTTCCTTCTTAAGAGTGCTGCGCGCCGGAGTTCGAAGGTCTATGCGTCGGTGCAGTGTGCCGTTCTGTTCTTGACACTCTTTCAATGGGTACACAATATGTCCATAATTGTACCGCATATTATAGGGTAATGGGGCGGAAGCTATTAAATATAAAATAAGGAAAAGGATGAAAGTGTTCCATATTATTTCACATCTAGACGTGGGCGGAGCGGAACGTGTGGCAATAAGCATTGCACAGTCGCAGACTAATGGATGCTGTCACCATATTGTTGAGCTGCAGCGTGGGTACGGAGAATATACTCGTGAGCTTATTTCGGAACTGCAGCAAAGCGGAATACCTTTCCATCGTTCTGCCATGCCTGTATTTTGGCATTTCCATTATCTTATAGAAAGGCTCATATCCTTGTTGTTCCCACTAAGAATGTTGTGGCTTTGGCTGAGATATCGCCCTGACGTGGTGCATACACATACAGAAATGCCAGACATGGCATTGTGGGCTGCAGTGCGTATGTTCCCTTTCATGCATTTCAAGGTTGTGCGCACCATACATAATACGTGTCTTTGGACGGGGATGGAATGGATTGGTCCACGTGTTGAACGATTTATGCAGATGCGCGGTGCCAATGTAGCTATCTCGCCGAATGTGCAGAATGCCTATGTGAATAAATACGGAGGTTGTTTGCCGCCAGTTATATATAACGGGGTTTCACCTGTATCGCAACGGACTTACAAAAATATCATAGAAGGCAAAACAAACATACTCTTTGCCGGTAGGTTTGAGGAGCAGAAGGGCATTGCCGTATTATGCCGCATAGTGAAAGCTCTGCAGCATGATTCGCGTTATCATTTCCATATTTTCGGCTCAGGAAGTCAGCAGGCTTTGGTGGATGAACTGAATGCGTTGCCCAATGCAACGGTGCATGCTCCGCTACACGGGATATCAGCATTTATGGCTTCGTTCGACTTCTTGATTATGCCTTCCCTTCATGAAGGATTGAGCATCCTGGCAATTGAAGCGTCAATGAATGGGCTTCCGTTGATTTTCAACCGTTGCGATGGTTTGACGGATACCCTTCCACCACAATGGCCACTGGCAGTGACGAACAACGAACTTGGGCAATGGGAGGAAATATTCAGAGAGAAGCTACCAAAAATAGATCGTCAGGAGCTTGTAGAAATGGCACGTACTTACGTAGAGGAACGCTTCTCAACGCGGCAGATGCAAAGTTCTTATGAAAAAATATACAAGGCATTATGACTGTAACAATTCTAGTTCCCGTATATGGCGTGGAGAAATTTATTGCTGAATGTGCGGAAAGCTTGTTTTCACAAAGTTATGAAGACATTGAGTATGTGTTCTGCGATGATTGTAGTCCTGACCGAAGTATAGATATACTGCGTGAGGTGTTGCAGAAATACCCCAACAGGAAACCTTTTGTGCGGATAGTAAAGCAGGAACGCAATGGCGGTCTAGGTGCGGCAAGAGTGCGTCTGTTGAAAGAAGTGAACAGTCCTTTGTTTTGCATTGTTGACAGTGATGATGTTTTGCCTGTGCTTGCCGTTGAAACACTTGTGAGGCGTATTCAGGAAACAAATACGGATATAGTTGATGGGGCGTATGCAGACTATTTTGATGGCCGCATATTGGCGAAGCATTGCGCTTTCCACGGTTCGGAGAGGAAATACCTCCGTCGGATACTCTGCCAAAATATTGAACCTAACCGCGTTTGGGGAAAACTATACAGAAGTGAAGTATTACAAAAACTTCCCGATATGTTTTTCGCGGGGATTGACTATTCAGAAGATTTTTGTGCCACTTCAAGACTGGCAGTCCTTACAACTAGGGCTTGGACAGATGAGGTTGTCTATCTTTATCGGCGGGATAACGCGACGTCTTACACAGCAGTGCCAAGTCGGCGCAACAATATCTCATACATTGAAGCAAACAACAAGGTACTGCAATTCTACCGCCGCAGAGGGCATCTGCCCCTAGCTCTTGAAATAGGATTGCTTAATGTATATCGGCAAAAAACGCTATCTGCAACGTTGAATACGGAAGAAATTGACACTCACTTGCGCTATGTGCCGGAGCATTACCGTGCCCGTTTGTTATATTCCTTGTTGCGTGGCAAACGTACGCACGTACTCGGCGATTGGCTATACCGAGCCTTTAGGATTTTTTGTTGTTAAGTGGCATGAAACGGATGCGGTGTTAGACTACAGGCTAAGTGATAGTTTAGATTTTGAAAATGCCGTTATTGTAAGAAAGCAGAAAGGGACGACTCCCGTCGTCCCTTTCCAAAGAGAAAAACTTTACCTATGATCTATTTTTATTTAACGAATTGATGTATAAGATTTATTCAATCGTATGTGTTATTCCCGATAATCTTTTTACCTTAAAATTCAGACCTATTGCTAAACAAACTTTTATCTATGAGAAAACTTTACTAACTAACCTTTCGTGAAGCATTGCTGCTTCCGTATTTTTTATTCCTTTCATTGTTGTGGCGGCCGATTGGACTTTTTTGCCGGCCCTTTCGACCGCCTTGGTTGATTATTTCTGATTTCCAAATTTGTAACAAAAAGTTGCGCTTACTGTTTTTTCTGCGCTTAATAACTGAATCTTTTTTTCTGTCTTTAATCCTTTCCTTAGTAATTCTTTCCTTTCGTTTTTATCTTCTTTCAAATAGCTTTAGTGTTCTGTGGACTTTTGCGCCCCGATGAGTATCTTTTCTATTTATAGCTTTAGTGGTTAAATTTAATCTTCGTCTTTTCGTATTTTTTTATTCTTAATGTTTTGAGTTATATCCTTATGTTTTTTAGTTGTTAATGCTTTAGTGTTTTATTGCTTTAGTGTTTACGAATCTTTTTGTTGTTATGTTCTTAACCACTGCAAAGATAGTGAATAATTCTTTTATACCAAACGTTTTGAAGAAAAAATATCCGTTTTTGAATAAAATTTGTGTTTCCCCTTATCTCTTCCCTTCTCTAAATGCCGTATACATTATATATTATATATAGAATGCCCTGTTGGTTATTGGTTTAAGGAATGGTTAATGTGCATTTATCATGGAGAGTATTAAGTAGGTTAGGTCAGCTTACATGTTGAATGATTAGGACATTTGTATTTCAGATATGTTTAAGTGCCGATAAAAATAAGCTGGGCAAACATCCGAAAGTGTGTTTCACTGTTCTTAAATCGTACCAAGTTGTTATTTTATCGTCTCTAAATAAAAGTCAATTATTTCGGGCTTACGATTTTTTGTGCTATTTTTGCAAAAATATCTGGACGATGTGTCTTGATAAAGGCGGGTTCTATAAATTACCTTTGATGGATTTTTGAATTTTAGCCGGATAGATTTTTTTTCTTTCTGAAGGAGCATAGCGTGCTATGTGACAAAAGTAGAAAGGAAAAGATTCCGGATAAAAACAAAAAGACACAAAGAACAGTCTGCCTAGAATACAAATTTAACAATGCGTGGTATTTATAGAACACGCCTAAAAATACCTCTTTGAAGGCGTAATGTTTAGGATAAAGAAATTAGATATATTCATATCAAGGCAATTCGGCCTGCTATTTGTGGGAACATTCTTCATATGCCAGTTTGTGCTTATGATGCAGTTTCTATGGAAATACGTGGACGAACTTATAGGCAAGGGACTGTCTATGGAAGTCTTGGCACAGTTCTTTTGGTATATGAGTCTTATACTTGTGCCTCAGGCCTTTCCGTTAGCAATCCTTCTTTCATCGCTTATCACCTTTGGTAACCTTGGTGAAAGTTCTGAATTGACAGCCATAAAGGCTGCCGGAATTTCACTTATGCAGGCATTTCGCTCACTTATAGTAATAACGCTCGTTATAAGTGGCGTGTCTTTCTATTTTCAAGATGTCGTTGCCCCAAGGGCTAACATGCAGTTTGCGCAGCTATTAATGTCAATGAAGCAGAAAAGCCCAGAGCTAGAAATACCTGAAGGAATCTTCTATGACGGTATACCGAACTGCAACCTATATGTACAGAAAAAAAACATGGAGACAGGCAAACTCTATGGAATAATGATATACAGGATGACTGATAGCTTTGAGGATGCTGCCATAATCCTTGCCGACTCCGGAATGCTTCAGTCAACGGCAGAGAAAAAGCATCTTGTGCTGACGCTTAACAGTGGCGAATGGTTTGAGAACATGAAATCTACAGACGTGACGGGTAGTGCTAACGTTCCTTATCGTAGAGAAACTTTCACATCAAAGAAGATTGTTCTTGATTTCGACAACGACTTCAATTTGGCGGATGCAAGTTCGCTCTCAAACAATGCGAAAGCAAAGAGTATTGCAAAGATAAGGCATGATATGGACTCTATAAGCCATGACTATGACTCTATAGGGCGCAATTTTTATCTTGACTACAAAATGATGCGCTACGGTAGTGGTCAGCTTTCGAAAGCGGACTCACTTAAACTATTGCGTAAAGGCATGACAGCTGCGCTTAATGTGAAAGAAAAGTATGAAAAACTGCCTGCTGACAAGAAACTGACTGCCGTAAACAGTGCCATGCGTGACGTGCAGAATATTGTGCAGAACATGGAATTCAAAGCAATGATAACTTCCGATGGCGATAAGCTCCTGCGACAGCATCGCATAGAGGAGATAAACAAATTTACGTTGGCATTGTCTTGCATCATATTTTTCTTTATTGGTGCACCATTAGGTGCAATAATTCGTAAAGGTGGACTTGGGGTGCCTGTAATTATCTCCGTGCTAGTGTTTATCGTTTATTATATATTCGATAATACTGGCTACAGAATGGCTCGTGGAGGAATGTGGGCAGTTTGGTTCGGAAAGAGTATCTCGACTGCAGTTCTTGCGCCATTGGCGATATTCTTTACATATAAAGCAAACAATGATTCTGTCGTTTTCAACGTGGATGCTTACCGCATTGTTATCATGAAAATGCTCGGAATGCGCACCAAGCGTTCCATATCCATGAAAAATGTGATTATTGATGCACCGGATTATATAGAAGCTGCAAACCAACTAGAGCGCATAACAACAGAGGCCACGGCCTATGAAAAGGCGCATAAACTGAAGTCTCCTCCAAATTTCATAAATGTTTTCTTCAGATATCAACCAGATCATGATGTAGAGCATATCGTGGATGCTTTGGAACGGACTGTGGAAAATCTTTCCAACTCGCGCGATAGAGTAATAATCAATAATCTTAATGAATATCCTATTATAATGTCGAAAGCCCATACCCGGCCTTTTCAAAAAAGGTGGATGAATATTGTAGCGGCAATCGCAGTTCCCGTCGGGTTGTTCTTTTATTTCCGTATGTGGCGTTTTAGACTACGACTAATGCTTGACTTGCGCCAGACGGTGAAAACTAATAAGGTAATTGTAGATAGGATAAAAGAGAGAAATAACTGACGGAAACAAAGAAATAGTTTCTACTTAATAAATATAAACACGTTAATAAACAACAATGGAGAAATTAAAACTTAATACAGTTGAAGAGGCTGTTGCCGACTTCAAAGAAGGCAAGTTCGTAATCGTAGTTGACGATGAAGACCGCGAAAACGAAGGCGACTTAATTATCGCAGCCGAGAAGATTGACGCAGAGAAAGTTAACTTCATGTTGAAACATGCACGCGGAGTGTTGTGTGCACCTATTACAATCTCACGATGCCAGGAACTTGATTTGCCACATCAAGTTACGGATAATACCTCCATGCTTGGCACACCATTCACTGTAACCATAGATAAACTTGAAGGATGCTCCACAGGCGTGTCTGCACACGATAGGGCTGAAACAATAAAGGCTTTGGCTGACCCAAACTCAAAACCGTCAACATTTGGACGTCCTGGTCACGTAAATCCTTTATACGCTCAGGACAATGGAGTTCTGCGGCGCAGTGGGCACACAGAAGCAGCTATTGATCTTTGCAATATGGCAGGATTATATCCTGCAGGCGCCCTAATGGAAATAATGAATGAGGACGGAACGATGGCACGTTTGCCACAACTATTGGAATTTGGTGAGAAATACGATATAAAAACTATATCAATAAAAGATATGATTGCCTATCGTCTTACTCATGAAATGCTTGTGGAGAAAGGCGAAGAAGTTGATATGCCGACCAAATTCGGACATTTTAGACTAATTCCCTTCCGGCAGACAAGTAACGGGCTAGAACATTTTGCTCTTATCAAAGGCCAGTGGGGTATTGACGAGCCTGTTCTTGTGCGTGTTCATTCTTCTTGTGCAACTGGAGATATTCTTGGAAGTATGCGTTGTGACTGTGGAGAACAACTTCATAAGTCAATGGAAATGGTGGAAAAGGAAGGTAAAGGTGTCGTGGTTTATATGCAACAAGAAGGGCGTGGCATCGGTCTTATGAACAAAATTGCTGCCTATAAACTGCAAGAAAAGGGATTGGACACTGTTGAAGCAAATATCCATTTGGGATTCAAACCGGACGAACGAGATTATGGGTGCGGTGCACAAATATTGCGCGAGCTTGGTATTACCAAGATGCGCCTCATGACGAACAATCCAACGAAGAGGGTTGGTCTTGAAGCCTATGGTCTTGAAATTGTTGAAAATGTCCCCATTGAAATTGCTCCGAATAAGTATGACCTTAAGTATTTGCAGACAAAGAAAGACCGTATGGGGCATAATTTGCATCTCTAGGTGTGAGTGTGCAAGATGTTTGTGCGGAAATAAAAATAATAGCTAAAAATACGATTAAACAAAGGCTGTCCTTTATCCGGATGGTCTTTGTTGTTCAACAACGTCGCCAACATTAAAACGCCTATTTAATAAATATTATATCTCAAAGCGCAAATATTCATAAAATAAAAACCTTTATTATTCGTTAAAGACAAGAAAATGCTATACTTTTGCAACTAAAAATAATACTAACGCTACTATGACACAATTATCAAACCGTCTTAATAGGCTCGCTCCTTCTGCAACACTTGCCATGTCGCAGAAAAGTGGAGAGATGAAGGCTCAGGGCATCGATGTAATAAACATGAGCGTAGGGGAACCCGACTTTAATACCCCTGAACATATCAAGGCGGCTGCAAAAAAAGCCGTAGATGACAACTTTTCAAGATATTCGCCTGTTCCTGGATATATCGAATTGAGAAAGGCTATTGTCGCAAAGCTAAAAAATGAGAATGGCTTGTGTTATACTACAAACGAGGTGCTTGTGTCAAATGGAGCAAAACAAAGCGTTTGTAATACAGTAATGGCTCTCGTAAATGAAGGCGAGGAAGTGATTATTCCTGCGCCTTATTGGGTGAGCTATCCTCAGATGGTTAAACTTGCTGGAGGAATTCCTGTTGTTGTAGAGGCTGGATTTGAACAAAATTTTAAAATTACGGCAGAACAACTAGAGCAGGCTATTACTCCAAAGACACGTATGCTTATTCTTTGCTCTCCAAGCAATCCTACAGGAAGTGTTTATTCAGCAGAGGAACTTGAAGCTTTGGCAGAGGTTATAAAACGTCATGAAGGGTTATATGTGCTAGCAGATGAAATATATGAACACATTAACTATATAGGTAAACACAATAGCATTGCTCATTTCGAAGGAATGAAAGAACGCACAATTATAGTGAATGGTGTTTCAAAAGCATATGCAATGACTGGTTGGCGCATCGGATTTATTGCTGCTCCGGAATGGATTGTGAAAGGATGCAATAAGCTCCAGGGGCAATATACCAGTGGGCCTTGTTCTGTAAGTCAAAAAGCAGCAGAGGTTGCCTATACCACATCCCAAGAATGTGTTGAAACGATGCGCAAAGCATTTGAGCGTCGTCGCGATTTGATAGTTGCATTGGCAAAAGAAATTCCAGGGCTTGAAGTAAATAAGCCTGAGGGTGCATTTTATCTGTTCCCTAAATGTAGTAGCTTTTTTGGAAAGAGTTATAATGGAACAACAATAAATAACTCTACGGATTTTGCAATGTTCCTGCTTGAGAAAGGGCATGTGGCAACAGTTGGTGGCGATGCTTTTGGTGATCCAAATTGCTTCCGCATGAGTTATGCTACCAGTGACGATAATATACGCGAAGCAATGAAACGAATAAAAGAAACTCTCGCTTTGCTTAAATAGGCACCATATATAAAATGCAGTATGTGAGTACTTGTTGAAAGTAGCCTTTTAAGGCATAGATAAGGGTGTTTTTGATTGTGGAATGCTGAAAATATCACTTGCAGTTGTTAAATTGCATTAACAAATACTTAAAGTATGCATTTAATTAGTATCTTTGCATCACGTTGTAAACCTAAAATCTATTTTTTGATCTAATAGACTACTTTGACAAGAAAAGTAAAAACAACTAATCGAATTACAATAACTTAAATTTATTAATAACTTAATTAAATCAAAAACAATTATGGCAAATTCACAGAAAGCAGCTCCTGCTAAGGCAAAGAAGCAGGGCTTCCAGGGTGTTCGCGCAGCGATTTGGATCATTGTGCTCTGCTTTATCGCAGGTGTATGTTTCTACCAGTTCGTACTCGGTAATCCTGGAAACTTCCAAGGTGGCGACAATGCTAATGCCCCTCTTCCAGGAAATCTTCTCGGAACAATCTATAAGGGAGGTATCGTCGTTCCTGTAATTATCACTCTTCTTTTCACTGTTATCGCACTTTCGGTAGAACGTGCATTGGCATTGAGCACGGCTAATGGAAAGAGCAGCCTCACAAAGTTTGTTGCTAATGTAAAGGAAGCAGTAAAGGCTGGTGACATGGCTAAGGCTCAGCAACTTTGCGACAAGCAGCAGGGTGTTGTTGGTAACGTTGTTACCGCTTCTCTTAAGACATATGCCGAGATGGAAAGCACTTCAGGCCTGAAGAAAGAACAGAAAGTGGCAAAAATACAGCAATCTCACGAAGAAGCTGTTCAGCTCGAAATGCCTACTCTTCAGATGAACATGCCTATCCTCGCAACTCTCGTCACACTTGGTACTCTTACCGCTTTGTTCGGAACCGTTGTCGGAATGATCAAGTCATTTGCTGCTTTGGCTGCAGGTGGTGGCGGTGATTCTCTTGAGCTTTCTACCGGTATTTCTGAGGCCCTTGTCAACACTGCTTCTGGTATCTTGACTTCATGGTGCGCCGTTGTTGCTTATAACTACTACTCAAACAAGATTGATAAGCTTACTTACGCTCTTGATGAGGTTGGTTACACTATCGCAAAGACATACGAAGCTAACCATACAGAAGAGGCTTAATCTTTATTACTAACCCTTTAAACTTTTATTACTATGGGTAAGATAAAGATTAAGAAAGCCGACGTCTGGATTGATATGACCCCGATGTCTGACGTTATGGTCCTTCTGCTAACTTTCTTTATGTTGACTTCAACGTTCGTAAAGAATGAGGCAGTTAAGGTAAATGCGCCAGGTTCTGTGTCTGAGGTCAAAGTTCCAGAAACTGAAGTTCTGCAAATTCTAGTAGACAAAGACGGTAAAATATTTATCGGTCTTGATAAACCTGGATACATGCAGGAAATGTTAGACGGGTTCAAACAAAAGTTTAGTAGCTTGACACTTTCTTCAAAACAAGATGCAAATTTCAAAGCTCTAGCTTCTTTCGGTGCCCCGTTGACAAAAATGTCTGACGTACTCAAGCATGAAGCATCTGACATCAACAACATTCAGAAGGAAATGGGTATTCCAACCGACTCTATCAATGGAGGTATGAGTGAATTTCAATGTTGGGTTGATGCAGCACGTAACGCTTCTTTTGGCGACAACATGAAAATCGCTATCAAGGCCGATGCTGCCACACCTTATAAGGTTGTGAAAAAGATGATGTCTGAACTTCAGGATATGAGCGAGAACCGTTATTATCTAATCACTACTTTAAAGAAGGAGGCTGAATAATATGGCAAAGAAAAAAGGATCAAGACAGAAAAAGGTCCAAACTCGCGTCGATTTCACCCCTATGGTGGACATGATGATGCTTCTTATTACCTTCTTCATGCTCTGTACTTCTCTGAGTAAGCCCCAGTCAATGCAGTTGACGATGCCTAGTAACGACCAAAATGTAAATGACAATGATCGTTCAGCTACTAAAGCTTCTCAGACATTGACACTCTATTTGGCTGGTAATGATCAGATTTATCACGTTGATGGTATTGTTCAGTATGATAATCCTTCTTGTCTTAAAAAGACGACTTGGGGCGCTGATGGTATTCGTAGCGTGCTGATTAACCATAAGACAGAGGAAGGATATACTCCTGTTAAAAATATAATGGCAGCAAAGAAACTTTTAGATTCAGAGCGTGCCAAGGACAAGAGTATGCCAGATTCTGTTTATAACCAGAAGCTTGACAAGATTAAGAAAGGTGATTTGGAAACAGGTAAAGTTCCTGCTCTGACCATCATCATCAAGGCTATGGACACTGCTTCATATAAAAACCTTGTAGATGCTCTCGATGAAATGCAGATTTGTGCAATAGGTAAGTACGTTATCGACAAGATTAATGATGATGACCTGCGTCTTCTGAACGCAGCTCACGTTAAGTAATCATTGTCAGGTAATTTGTTAAATGTTAAATAATAGACAAAATGGCAAAGATTGATCTTATATCAAATGAATGGGCTGATATAGTCTTTGAAAACCGCAATAAGGTCTATGGTGCTTACCAACTGCGCAGGTCAACAGGTAAACGTAACATCTGGTCAATGGTGTTTGTTGCCGCTGTTGCTGCTGTAGCTTATGTGGGTCTTGCTGCTTATAATTCATATCAGGAAGCCCAAAAAGCAAAATTTGAGGCAGAAATGGAAGCATCTCTTCTGGAAGCTAAGAAAGAAGCTAAGGTTGAGAAGAAGACTGAAGCACCCAAAATAGAGAAGGTACAACAAGTTGAGAAAGTTAAGTCTT
This sequence comes from Barnesiella intestinihominis, assembly GCA_963586715.1. Lineage (GTDB taxonomy): Bacteria > Bacteroidota > Bacteroidia > Bacteroidales > Bacteroidaceae > Prevotella. The sequence continues at coordinate 28,553 of CAVAAS010000016.1, read as the reverse complement.
CTATAGCTTTTACTCCTCCTGTTATTAAGAAAGACTCTGAAGTGAAACCTGAAGAGGAAATGAAGACTCAGGATGAATTGAAGGAGACAAAGACTGCAATTGGTGCTTTCGATGTGAAGGGTAATGATGAAGCAGGTGGTACAGTTCTTAAGGCTGTCGAGGAAATTGCAACTCCTGAACCTCCTAAGCAGGATGAGGAGCAGAACAAGATCTTCGAAGTTGTAGAACAGCAACCTTCATTCCCTGGTGGATCTGTTAACGGTTGGCTTAGTGAACACATTAAGTATCCTGTTGTTGCAGCCGAGAATGGTATTCAAGGCCGTGTAGTAGTACAGTTCGTTGTCGAGAAAGATGGTTCTGTATCTCAGGTTAAAGTTGTTCGTGGCGTTGACCCGTCTCTTGACAAAGAGGCCGTTCGCGTTATCAGCAGCATGCCTAAGTGGATTCCTGGTAAGCAGAATGGTGTATCTGTACGTTCAAGATTTACAGTTCCTGTAACCTTCCGTTTGCAGTAATACACTATTTACATAAATCATTAAAAGAAGAGTAGGGAAATTCCTCAAAGAGGGTTACCTCTACTCTTCTTTTCTTTTTCAATTACTTTAAATAATACGTTCATTTTCTTTAATAAAAAAGTATTGTGATTGAGGCACAATACCAAAAACTAATAATTATTAATATAGATATGAAGCACAAAGCATTTACATATTTGACACTGGCTATAACATTATCTGTCTTCTTTGCATGTTCGGGGCAGAAGTCCAAGAATGCGCGAACGGACACGTATTCGTCTGGCACAATGACACTAATGTGTGATGAGAGCTTCAGTCCTATCGTAACGGAAGAATTATCTGTATTCCATGCTATGTATCCTCAAGCAAAGGTTACAGCGCAGTACACAAACGAGATAGATGCGTTTAATGCATTGCTTAAACAACAGACGCATCTAATAATTACAGCTCGCAATTTTTCTCAAAAGCAATTAGATTATTTCAAGTCGATGAAAATTCAGCCGCGTTATTTCCCCTTGGGGTATGACGGTTTGGCTTTTATCATAAATACTAAAAATGTAGATTCTTGCATAACAGTAACAGATATCAAACGCATACTTTCGGGTAAGGCTACAAAGTGGAATCAAATCAACAGCAGTTCAAAACTAGGAACTATTGATGTTGTATTCGACAATAAGCAATCAGCTGCTGTGCGTTGGGCTGTAGATTCAATTCTTGGAGGCAAACCAATAAACAGTCCCAATATTTCTGCAGTGAAGACCAGTGCTGAGGTTATTAATTATGTTGAAAAGACTCCAAATGCCATAGGAATTATAGGCAGCAACTGGCTAAATGATAAACGCGATACAACAAATATAACATTTAAAAAGAACATAACCGTAATGTCCGTTTGCCAGATGCAGAAGGCTACCCCTATGAATAGTTGGAAACCGTACCAGTTATATTTGCTTGATGGCCGTTATCCTTTCGCACGTACAGTCTATGCTTTATTGGCTGACCCGTTCCATGGCCTACCTGTAGGCTTGGCCAATTTTATGCAGTCACCTCAGGGACAAAAAATAATACTCAAGTCAGCACTTCTTCCTTATCGTGGTGATCTAGAATGGCGAAGTGTTCAGGTAAGTAACGAATAGCAGATGTGGTCAACATGGCACTAGCGAATTTTTATGGTTTTGCTAGAAATTATACGATTTGCTAACTTAATTTCTGAGATGTATAGAATTGTATAAGTCTAAAAGTTGTTTAATATTTACATTATCAAAACAATTTCTTACGAAGAAAGGACTTACTTCAATTAAAAAACGATTATCTTTGCAAAGATAATAACAGTGATTAGCTTAAATTTAATATGCTGCAATCTTTTGCAGCCAATCCTGTTAACGGCAAATGTTTAAACAAACAAGAAAACAAACGAATTATGAAAGCGATTAAATATTTATTTATTGGAGCCCTGATGACAGCAGTCAGCGGTTCCGCAATGGCACAGTCAACGGTTAAAGATGCCGTAACAGCCATAAAGACCAACAAAGACAAGGCTGCCGTAGCTGCAATCGTTAAGGCTGTCGTTAAGGAAAACAAAAAAGATGTAAAGGCACTTGCAGCAATAGGTCGTGCTTATCTTGACGTAAAGGATACAGCGAATACGCGTAAGTATGCAGAGATGGCAGTTCAGCTTACCGATAAGGCGAAGTCAGGCAAAGTGGGTGACGGATACATCCTTTTAGGTGATCTCGCATATTTTAATGATGACCCTGGAACAGCAGCGCAGAAATACGAAGCAGCTACATATGCAGATCCCAATAATATTGCAGCCTATGTTAAGTATGCACGTGTGATGCGTGGTGTATCTCCAGATATGGCAGTAGGTCAACTAGAGAAAGTGCGTACGCTTGATCCTAGCTATCCTGTTGATGCTGAAGCAGCCCATATCTATTATGAGGCTGCAAAGAAGAACGGAAGCTACATGCAGAAGGTGCTTGACTATTATGGAAAAGTTACTCCAGCAACACTCTATGCACATGAGCCAAGCTATCTGACTGAATACGCTCTTGCTGCTTTCGCAAACCAAAAGAATGAAAAATCAAAGGAACTTGCAGTTTATGGTCTTACCCAGAACGCACGCAACGCCGGCTACAATCGTCTTGCCCTTTATAATTCTTATGAGTTGAAGCAATATGACGAGGCTGCAAAATATGTTGATGCGCTTTTCAATAAGAGCGATTCTGTAGAGCTTACAGCAAACGACTATAAGTTTGCCGGATTGACCTATAGTGCTCTAAAAGATTATGACACAGCCATTAGCTATTATGATAAGCAACTTGCAGCATGTTCTGATAACAATCAGAAAGCAAGTGTATTGAAAGACCTTTCTGATGCATACAAGGCAAAGGGCGATTTTACTACATCTCTTGCAAAGTATGAGGAATACCTCAAGGTTAATCCTAAAGTTGGCATTAACGACTACAACGGTCTAGCAAACATCTACCGCAATCAGGCTGCCAATCAGACAGGTGCAGCTCAGCAAGCAAGTGTGGATAAAGCCGTTTCAATTTACAATGAAATGATAGAGAAGTATCCAAGTAACGCTGACTTCTGCAACTTCATGGCTGCTCGTACTATCGGTCTTACCGATCCTACACAAGCTAAGGGTGCTGCACGTCCATACTATGACAAGCTTGCACAGATTATAGAAACCAATGGAGTAAAGACTGATGCAGATAAGGCTCGCTTGACCGAAGCTTACACTTATTTAGGAATCTATTATTATAAGATTAAGAATGATTCTGCAAGCGCAAAGCCTTACTTTGAGAAGCTGATACAGATAGATCCCGAGAACCCGACTGCAAAGCAAGTTCTTGAAACATACAAATAATTTAGGAATATAGAGTTCAGAATAAAAGTCCGCAACGTTACTCTTTTATCGTTGCGGACTTTCTGTTTAAAGCCCGCACACTTTTCTTTTTAAAGCCGCACAGATTATTATGGAATACCTGCCAAAAGATCCAGCAATACTCGTTTCTAGTATAAATATGCTCTTGCGTGACGAAGAATATGATTCTTTGGAACAGTTGTGTTACGCCTTTGGTCGAGATGCCGAAGAGGTTAAATCTTATCTCCAAACATATGGATATGTTTATAGTGAGACCCAAAAACAGATGCGTCCAAAGGGGTATGATGATGAGTACTAAAGGCAATACCTTGCTCGCTGACTATATTAGAAAATAGTCTCTACATCCAGCAAAGCTAATTTATAGAACCATCCTAAAATGATACCACGCGAAAGTATAGAGACCGCTTATTGCTTCTTGCATCAGAAGGAGCGCGTTTATGCTCATTCTGATATGGAATGGCAGCGCGATGACATAGAATATGCCATCGCGTCTTTTGTTGATGAAATGAATCCAGAGCTTTATGCAAGGCTTTCAGAAGGAAGGGCTGATTTCCTTTGTTCCCACAATACATTCCACAATGATATGTTGCATGCTCTTGACGTGTTGGAAGAGATGATGCAATAGGCTATGAAATACCAATAAGGCGTTGTGATGTAAAACATCATTGGGACAATGCTGTTTCCCAAGCCAAAAATGGATGTCATTCAAGCATACATATAAATATAATTACGTAACTTTGCATTGATGAAGGCGAACAGACAACGCAGACTATCAGCAATGCTTTTATTGGCAGTCTTTCTGTCAATGCAGATAGCCATATCGTTTCATCATCATGAATATATTGCTCCACAGGTAGAAGCCTGTAGCGACTGCCAACATCATGTGCATCATGCGGGGCATTTCACTGCCCAAACGGTACACTTGCATGACTGCCTTCTGTGCCAGTTGCATACGCTACCTGCTGTTTTACCCTCAGGCGAGCATGTGAAAGCCGCTTTCACTATAGTTGAAAAAGCGTACACATGCAACTTTCTTTCTTGGGAAAACGCCATAAGCGGTGTTTCCTCACCTCGCGCTCCTCCTTGTTTCTAAATACATAATATTTAATCGTTATAGCACTGTGTGCCAGCGTTTTAAATGATAGACTGTAGTTTTACGGGCTATCCATGTGAGATGTGTATTTTTTACAAGAAAATTATTTAATGAAAAAGACAATATATTTTTTATTGCTAACGAGTTTTAGTCCGTTGGCAACAGTCCATGCTATGGGCGTAGGGGAGAAATCTTTTGTAGTGGAGAATGAAACGTCAGAGATGGATTCGACGATACACCAACCAATGACCGAATCATCGGTTAAACTTGACGAAGTTTTGGTAACCAGCTTTGTTGGCAATCAAAGCCTTTCGCAGTCGCCGGCTCCAGTAAGCGTAATCTCGTCGCGCCAACTCGAAGCCCGTCCATCCTCAAACATTATTGATGCGATATCACATCAGCCAGGCATATCCCAAGTAACTACGGGCAGCGGAATTTCTAAACCAGTAATCCGCGGCCTTGGTTATAACCGCGTACTTGTCGTTAGCGACGGCGTACGGCAAGAAGGTCAGCAATGGGGCGATGAACATGGCATAGAAATAGACCAACATACTGTTAATTCCGTTGAAATAGTAAAGGGACCAGCCAGTCTGCGTTACGGCTCAGATGCCATGGCTGGAGCAATAGTGTTTCGCAGCTCCCCAGTTTTGTTAGACGGAGAAACAAAATTCAATATTCAGTCAGGCTACCAGACCAACAACGGACTTTTTGACTATTCGCTAAACATGCAAGGCAATCATAGAGGCTTTGTGTGGAATACTCTCTATAGCGGTAAATTTGCCCATGATTACAAGAACCGTTACGATGGATATGTGGCAGGTACAAGATATCGTGAGCAGAGCTTTTCGCAGATGCTGGGGCTAAATCGTAATTGGGGCTATTCTCATCTGCTCCTCAGCCTTTACCACATTGTCCCAGGTATTGCAGAGGGACAAGAAGTGGGGGATAAGGGATATGGTTTGGCAGCACCTTATCAGAAGATCCTTCATGGCAAGGTCGTGTCAGACAATTCTTTCCGTCTTGGTTCTGGTTCGCTAAAGGCAATAGTTGGTTATCAACGAAATAGTCGTAGAGAGTTCGAGGAAGAAGACTCCCTCACGGAGTGTGGCTTGGATCTATCACTACATACGGTTACTTATGACGTGCATTATGATTGGCAACAGTTCGAGTCATGGCAGTTCTCCGCTGGAGTAAACGGAATGTTGCAGAGATCCAAGAATTCAGGAAACGAGTATATAATTCCAAACTATGATTTATTTGACTTCGGTTTGTATGCAATGGCAAGTACAACGCTTGGCAGATGGAATTTTAGTGGTGGCTTGCGTTATGACTGTAGACGGCTTCATAGTCTTGAACTCCCATCAGAAGATGGCGACATGGAGCAATTGCGTTTCTCCGATTTTAGACGTTCGTTCCAGGGATTGTCGGGAAGTATAGGTGCAACTTGCCAGTTGGCTGAAGGACTAAATATGAAACTGAACCTGTCGCGTGGATTTCGTGCTCCAAATATAAGTGAGCTTGGCGCAAACGGAGTGCATGAAGGGGCACAGCTTTACCAAAAGGGTAATAATAACTTAAAGCCAGAAGCTAGTTGGCAGTTGGATTTAGGGATGGATTACTCAACATCTTTTGTTTATGTCCAAATGGCTCTTTTCGCTAACCGCATCAACAACTATATCTTCAGCAGTCGTTTAGCCAATGCTGAAGGGCAGCCAACAATGTTAGACGGCTTGTCTGTATATCAGTATAACTCAGGCGATGCCCGCATTTGGGGAGGAGAGTTGTCCGTAGACATTCATCCCACGGAACACCTTCATGTGGGTAATAGCTTTTCTTATGTAAATTCAACGCAGCTGCATCAGTATAGTGCGGCAAAGTATCTGCCTTTTACACCCGCTCCAAGATGGAATGCAGATGTTAAATATGAGTTTGTGTGCAGAGGCCGTACGTTTGACAATCTGTATGTGAAATTAGCTATGGAATGTAATTTCAGACAAAATCACTTTTATGCAGAGAATGCTACAGAAACCGCAACCCCGTCTTATACATTGTTTCATGCGTATGCCGGCACAGACATCCGCAGTCATGGAAAGCGCATCCTTTCCTTGTATCTGTCGTGTGAAAATATCTTTGACCGCGCTTACCAAAACCATTTGAGCCGTCTGAAATACCTCGGTGAGAATCCCGTTACCGGGCGTCAAGGCGTATATAATATGGGGCGTAATGTCGCATTAAGAATTGTTGTGCCCATTTCCTTAGGGGCAGCATCATATTGATACGCATCAGTTTTGAGAAAATATTTATCTTCCAAAGAGATACGCCCCGCTTGCGAAATATTGCACAAGCGGGGCGTATTGTTATTTGATATAATATGTAATCAGCTTAAGATTACTGTTCTTTTTTCCAGAGTTTAGTCATGTCTTCCAGTGTCTTTCCTTTGGTTTCAGGCACGAGCTTCCATACGAATATTGCTGCTATGATACATATTGCACCATAAAGGCCATATGTAAACCAGTGGCCGAAGTCGTCTCCCTCAGTAAGATGCATATTGAACATCGGAACGAAAGAAGAACTTACGATGAAATTGAAAACCCATTGGAAAGCCACAGCAATGGCAACGGCTGCACCGCGTATGGTATTCGGGAACAATTCTGCAATGAGAACCCATGCAATCGGTCCCCATGAGAACATGAAGCTTGCGCTATATATCATTATGCAGACCATGGTTATCGTGCCCAATGCAGGATTACCAAAGGTGAGGGCAACTCCAAGTGCACCAATAGCCATGCCAATCGAGCCATATATTAGCAAGGGCTTGCGACCAAGTTTTTCAACAGTAAACACGGCGATAAGTGTGAACGATATGTTTACGACACCCATTATTACCGTTTGCACCATAGGATTGTCCATTCCCATGTCCTGGAAGATACGTGGAGCGTAGTATAGAACAGCGTTTATACCTACAGCTTGCTGGAATACAGAAAGCATGATGCCTACAAAGAGACACATAAAGCCGTAAGACATAATCTTCTCAGTCTTTACGGTGATAGTATTCTTGATGTCGTCTATGATATGGCGTGCTTCTGTAGCTCCGTTTATCTTTGAAAGTATACTGAAAGCCTTAGTGTCCTGTCCGACCATTACCAGATAGCGCGGTGTCTCGGGTACGAAACAGATAAGGAAAGTAAACAATCCAGCCGGTACCATCTCGCTGCCGAACATGTAACGCCAGCCAGTTTCTATCGTCCACTGCGATTCGGTAAGGTTTACTATAGCGCCGCTTACTGCATCGTAAATAGGGTTTGCGTGTGAACCGAGGATAATGAAATTGACGAAATATACCACCAGTTGTCCAAAGATAATAGCAAACTGGTTCCAGCTGACAAGCATGCCTCGAATATTGCTAGGCGCAACTTCGCCGATATACATCGGGCAGATTGCTGACGCCATTCCCACTCCAATACCGCCAAGAATACGGTAGAAGTTAAATACAATTAGCAGCGTCCAGTTAGCGTCGCCTTGTGGCAGAACATAAGACTCTGGTTCCATTGAGCCCCATGCGGACAGGAAGAAGCAGATGCCGGCGAAGATAAGCGAACGCTTGCGCCCTATTTTACTTGCGAAAACGCCAGACAATGCACTTCCGATGATACATCCAATTAGTGCACTTGATGATGTGAACCCATGCATGAAATCGGTGTATTCAAAATCCTGTGCCCCTTTGAAAAAAGCCTGTAGGCCCTTCTCTGCTCCAGAAATGACAGCCGTGTCGTATCCGAAGAGCAAACCGCCTAAAACGGCAACCATTACGATTGAGATGAGGTATGCTTTGCTCCCCTTGTCGGAACTAGGCATGCCCGTTGTAGTTTGTTCCATTGTTGTTTTTCTTTTTTATTTAGGTTAGTATTATTCTGCAATTAGGGGTCAAACTGTTTTCGTTGGCAAGACAAACGGTGTGACCTTGTAATTAGAAGCAAAGGTAACACTTATTGTCGAAAACGTGAACACCTGTTTTTGTCTTTTATAGAAAAATTACAGGCAAAAGAGCTTATTCCACATCTTTCGGCATTTTTTCCACCTCAAAAACAACAGTGTTGTGCCCTTTTTGCATTGCATATAAAATTAAAATCGATAATTTTGCGTAAATTTGCATCCATGCAATGTTGTGTGGCATGGATGTTTGTGGATATGACGTTGCACATTAGTTAGGAATATAGACGCAGATGAAATTCAAGGAAGTAGTAGGTCAGGAAGAAGCAAGACAACGTTTGCTACAACTCGCGGCAGAGCATCGTGTGCCTCATGCCATGATGCTTTGTGGTCCTGCAGGGTGCGGAAAAATGGCACTTGCACTGGCTTTTGCCTCATTCCTGTTGGGTGAGTACGACGAGACCGACCCTCTGCAAACCGAAGCGATAAAGTCCTTGCCGCAAATGCAGCCAGAACGCCGTCGCAATGCCGTGGCGATGCTCCACAAGTGGTCTCATCCAGACCTGCTTTTCTCATATCCCGTGATAAGACCGAAGAATACCGGTACTGAACACAAAATGCAGAGCGATGACTTTGCACAGGAGTGGAACGATATGTTGCTTAGTGGAGTTTATTTCTCTCTTGACCATTGGCTTTCAGCCATGGGTGCTGAAAATCAGCAGGCCAGGATTGGAGTAGGGGAGAGCGAACTCCTCATTCGAAAGCTTAGCATGAAGTCAAGTCAAGGCGGATATAAAGTCTGTATAATTTGGCTTCCTGAAAAAATGAATGGCGAATGTGCTAACAGTCTTCTCAAGCTAATAGAGGAGCCCCCCTCACAAACCATCTTCATAATGGTGTGCGAAGAACCGGAAAAGCTGCTGGAGACAATACGTAGCCGTACCCAACGTTTTGATATAAGGAAAATTCCAACAGAGACAATTGAGCGTGCTCTTGTTGACCAGCGTTGTGTAGCTCCTGAAATGGCACGGCGGATAGCGCGGGTGGCAGGAGGTAGCTGGCTGACCGCAATGGCAGAGATGGATGCCGGGAACGAGAATCTTCTGTTTCTCGACATGTTTATCTTGCTCATGCGCCGGGCTTACATGCGCAACATAAAGGACCTGAAGAAATGGAGCGAACAGGCTGCTTCTTACGGACGAGAGCGGCAGAAACGTATGCTTGAATATTTCATTCGGCTAGTTAGAGAGAATTTTATGTATAACTTCCACAACCCAGAACTTAACTACATGACGGAAGAAGAAGAGAATTTCTCAAAGAAATTCTCTCCATTCATAAACGAGAACAACGTTGTGGAATTGGCGGAGCTTTTCGATCGAGGAATACGCGAAATCGGTCAGAATGCAAACGCAAAAATCGTTTTTTTCGATACTGCTCTAAAGACAATCATGCTTCTGCTCCAGTAACTCTACTAGAGACAAGCAGACCAATATATATAACCCCAATTATAGATTTTCAAGAACAATATGGACTTTAAAAATATGAGATTTACTGTCGGTGACGGATGCTCACGCGGATTGTGCCGTAAAGGTTGCGGACGACAGAACCGACAGTTGAATACATACGACTGGCTTGCTGATGTTCCTGGCAATGCTGAAAGTACTGACCTTGTTGAGGTGCAGTTTAAAAATACAAGAAAAGGATATTTTCATAATGTGAACGGACTTGATCTTAAGAAAGGCGACATCGTTGCCGTAGAAGCAAGTCCCGGACATGATATTGGTGTAGTCACCCTTACGGGAAAACTCGTGAAATTGCAGCTGAAGAAAGCGAACTTGAAATCCATGGACGACATCAAGCGTGTTTACCGCATAGCCAAGCCTGTAGACATTGACAAGTGCAAGGAGGCAAAAAGCCGTGAACATGGTACTATGATACAGAGTCGCCAGATTGCCAAAGAGCTGAACCTGCAGATGAAGATAGGAGATGTTGAATATCAGGGTGACGGGAACAAGGCAATTTTCTATTATATTGCCGACGAGCGCGTTGATTTCCGCCAACTGATAAAAGTGTTGGCAGAGACATTCCACGTGCGTATCGAGATGAAGCAAATTGGTGCACGACAGGAAGCCGGACGTATCGGTGGAACAGGCCCTTGTGGGCGTGAACTTTGTTGCGCTACATGGATGAAGAATTTTGTGTCTGTAAGTACTGGTGCTGCACGCTTCCAAGACATATCGCTAAACCCGCAGAAGTTAGCTGGTATGTGTGCTAAGCTAAAGTGTTGTCTTAACTATGAAGTAGACAATTATATGGAGGCAAGCCGCAAGATACCAAGTCGCGAAGTTATACTTCAGACGCTTGATAGCGACTATTATCTGTTCAAGGCAGATATCCTTGCCGGCATGGTGACGTATTCAACCGACAAACGCTTGGCAGCTAATTTGGAAACAATCACTGCGAAACGTGCAATGGAAATTATCGAAATGAACAAGCGAGGCGAGAAACCTGAAGCTCTTAGCGATGGCGATGCACCGAAAGACGAGTCAAAACAGGTAGATCTCTTGGCTGGAGAAAGCTTGACGCGTTTTGATAAAGCGAAGAAGAAGAAAAAAAATAAGTCGCATGGTCAGAAACCGCAGAACGGTGAAGCTATTCAGCAGACTCAAAACAAAGAGGTTAAACAGGCAGATGATGCTAATGAAGGAAACGCAGAAGGGCAAAACAAACCAAAGCAGCACCAGCCCAAACCAAAGCCTCAGAGCGAGCAGCGCAGACCGCGCGGAAACAGGCCACAGATACGCTCAAACGAAAAGGATAATAAGGGGAATGACAACGCATCGTCAGGCAATAATCCTAAGAATGCGCAAGGTGGAAGATCAAGTGAGGTAAGGGCGAACGGTGCGAACCAAAGTCGCAAGAATAACCGTCCGAGGCCCCAGAACAGAAATTCACAGCAGGCAAATGGTGAGACAGAAAAAGGAAATGCCAGCAAGAACTCTTAGGATGCATGCAAAACATCAGTTGCTAGTATGCACTGTTGTCGTGTCTGTTTATATGGCAGCAGCGGCACTTTTGTCCTGTTCGTCAAATGTTGTATACTCTTCTTATGAGCATTCACCCTTGTCAGGGTGGGAACGTAATGATACTTTGGTGTTCAACGTTCCTGCTGTAGCCAACTCGTCAACTTATCGGCAAAGAGTAGGGTTGCGCATGACTGGTAGCTTTCCTTTCACAAGTCTCAGTCTTATTGTAGAACAACGCATCTATCCTTCTGGTAAGGTGATTGCCGACACGCTGAAATGTCCTATTACAGATGAGCGTGGAAATTTCCTTGGCGATGGAATCAGTGCGTTTCAGTATTCGTTCGAGTTGAGAGAAATGGCTCTTAATGCAGGTGATTCCTTGCATGTGACTGTTCGCCACAATATGAAACGAGAGATATTGCCGGGAGTTTCAGATGTAGGTCTGATTATGGAAAGGCAGTAACAACTCATTATGCAAAAATTAAGGCATGCACGTTAAACATGATTTATGTTTCTGGTGCATGCCTTTTTCCTTTTTATATTTATGGTTATCTTTGTCTTGTTTGGTTCCTTGCTGCATCAAGTCGGAGGAATATGAAGAGCAAAATAGTAAATCCCCATAGTGACGAGCCGCCATAGCTGAAAAATGGCAGTGGAATTCCGATTACAGGTGTCAGTCCCAATACCATACCGACGTTAATGAAGACATGGAATAGGAATATACTGAGAACGCAATATCCGTAGATACGACCAAATTTAAACGGTTGGCGTTCAGCCATCTTTATCAGTCTCAATATAAGTGCAAGGAACAAAAGCAATACAGTTGCCGAGCCCATAAAACCTTCTTCCTCGCCAACGGTACAGAAGATAAAGTCTGTGTCCTGTTCTGGTACAAATTTCAGCTTGGTCTGCGTGCCATTCAAAAATCCTTTACCTTTGAGACCGCCAGAGCCAATGGCAATTTCGCTTTGGTGGACGTTATATCCAGCGCCCCTCAAGTCTTCATCCAGTCCCAGCAAAACATTGATTCTCACACGCTGGTGTGGCTCCATGACATTATTCAGTACGTAGCTTGCAGAATAGAAAAAGGCGACAGAGCCTAAGGTGAAGACGAGAATAAGATAATAATTCCGTATCCTCGTGTAAAGAGCCCTATATAGAAAATAAAAGACCAAGGCTGCGGTAATGAGCAACTGGACGTAGACTATATTGAAGGGAATAACGAATTCTGCGAAAAGAATGGCAAGCAAAGTAATGCCTATGGCATATCCAGTTATTTGCCACGCTTCTTTCTTGTTCTTGCAGTATATCCTAACCATTCCTGCCGCGAATATCTGCACTAGTAACAGGACGACAAATGGTCCTATCGGTGTAGGCGTTCCTTCAATCATAGTCTCGCCGTAACGTATTCCAACAACGAAATATACAACCATGGCAACGCCAGTAAACAGAATACTCCCCGGCATCCCCTCTCTATATAGCATAAGGAAGAAAGACAGATAGACAAGGGCAGAACCTGTTTCTTTCTGTGCCACAATGAAAAGCATCGGCAATAGAATTACACCGCATGCTGCAATAAAATCTTTTAATCGGTGAATATCAAAGCCATAGGTACTCATAAGCTTTGCAACGGCAAGGGCTGTGGCGAATTTCGCGAATTCTGCTGGCTGCAAGCGTAGTGGCCCTAACACCAACCATGAGCGCGACCCTTTTATTTCATGAGGGTTGAATATAGTGGCAAAAAGCAATAATAGCAGAATAGCATATATGACATAAGAGAAAGTGTCGTAGAATTTACTGTCTAGCATCAAGATGACAAACCCCAATGCTATTGATGTTCCTATCCATACTATCTGCATACCTGAGCGTGCGCTAAGGCTGAAAATGTCGTTGTCGCCATAGGTGTAGCTTGCCCCGCAGACGCTTACCCATCCACAGACGAGCAATGCCACGTAGATGGCTATCGTCCACCAATCAAGTGAACGTAATATGCTAGGTTGTTTATCTGCTGCTTGAACCATAAGATATATGTCGGTGTTGGAATACTTCTGCCTCTTTTTCAGATGCGGGCGAAAGTTTTCCGTTAATATACTGTTCCATCATTAGTCCGCCGATGGGCACTCCGTAGTCTGCTCCCCATCCTCCGTTCTCTACATAGACGGCAATTGCTATCTTGGGGTTGTTCATCGGTGCAAAGCCCATGAATACAGAATGGTCATGCCCCCTGTTCTGTGCTGTTCCCGTCTTTCCGCATGCTTCAAATGGAAGTCGTGACAACATTTTGCATGTTCCGTCCATTGCAGATTTACGCATTCCTGCTACAACGATTTCGTAAGCTCGTTTGCTTGCTTTAGTGAAATGTTGTTCGCGAAATTCTTGTTTAAGTGGTTCTCCCTTGACTTTTTTCACTACATGCGGGGTGTAGTAATAGCCCCGGTTAGCTATGGTTGCTCCAAGATTGGCAATCTGGAGTGGGGTAAGGTTCACTTCGCCTTGCCCGATGGAAATACTAATTACTGTTAGTCCGTTCCATGAGCCATGGTACGCCTTGTCGTAAAATTGAGCGTTAGGTATCAAACCGCGCTTCTCTCCAGGCAGGTCTATTCCAAGCTTATATCCGAACCCCATGCTTACCATGTAGTCACGCCATATATTCATAGCATCCTGCACTGTTTTATATTTCCTCCTATTGCCCATCATGTAGTAAAGTCCCCAGCAAAAGAAACCATTGCAGGATGTTCCTAAAGCAGGGATTATGCTGAGCGGAGCTGCATGTCCATGACATCCCACATGGAGACCGCGGTAGGAAAAGCCGTGGTTGCATGGGAATGCAGTGCCTGGTGTTATGATACCTTCGGTTAAAAATGTCAACCCTTGCGTTGTCTTGAACGTTGAGCCCGGTGGATATTGACCCATTATTGAACGGTTGAGCAATGGTCGATAAGGGTTCTTCATCAGATAGCTATGCATCTTTCCACGTTGTCTTCCTGTCATTAAACGTGGGTCATAACTTGGCGAAGATACCATGCATAAAACTTCACCTGTGCTAGGTTCAATGGCAACGATACTGCCTATCTTTCCTTGCATTAGCCTCTCTCCAAGAGCTTGCAGCTTGTAGTCAAGTCCAAGAGTTAAGTCTTTGCCGGCAATAGGTTTTGTGTCAAGCCGTCCTTTTTGGTAACTTCCCTGTATGCGTCCGTGTGCGTCACGGAGCATGATATGTATGCCTTTTGTTCCACGAAGTTCCTTTTCATAGTATTTCTCTATGCCGAGCTTGCCGATATAGTCACCAGGCTGATAGTATTTGTCTTCTTCAATGTCAGCCTCTGAAACCTCGCTTACATCGCCCAATACGTGTGCAGCATATGGAGACAAGTATTGGCGGATGCTTCTCTTTTGCACGTAGAAACCTGGGAAACGATAAATCTTTTCTTGGAAGACACTATATTCGCTTGTTGAAAGCTGTGTCATGAAAAGTTGTTGCGTGAAGCGGGAATATCCTGGATTTTTAGAACGGTCTTTTATGTCCTCCATTCTTTTAATGAAATATTCCTTTGTTATTCCAAGAGATTGGCAGAATGCCGCAGTGTCAAGCCTGTTGCGCTCTTCGTTCATGATAACCATGATGTCGTAGGCATGCTGGTTATATACGAGTAGCTTGCCGTTGCGGTCTGTTATGACACCTCGTGCGGGATATTCAATCTTTTTTAGAAAGGCATTACTATCGGCATTTTTCTTGTAGTCTTCACTCATAATCTGCAGAGTGAAGAGGCGTATAAGATAGACGCATATGATTGTTATGGCCACTCCGCCTATAACGTAACGCCTGTTTTCCAATTCAAAATCCTTGTTCATGTCTTTCCTCTTTTTGTTCTTGCAGCTTTAGTCTCTTCTAACATTTTCTACAACTAGAACTAAAAGTATTGTCAAGATGGAGCTACCTGCAACGTTGTACAACCATTGCAATGGGTTGAAAAAGCTGAATGCCTCAAGACTAAAAAACACAATGCAGAATATGGTTACGCATATAGATGCGTATGAAATGTATTTACCTGGGCTTAGCGAGCGGAAAGACGGTGTTACATCGTCTTGATTGTCGTGGGCGATGAATAGATTGAGGATATATGGTTGTAATAAAGCAACAAGTGTCATAGAGGCTGCAGCTAGCCCTGGGGTGTTTGAAAACGTATCAACGCTCAGTCCCATGGCAAATCCCCACAAAAGTGTTGCCCAACGTGGTGAGAAACGGTTTATGCGTAGCAGAATATATATGTATATCAGTGGGGTTGCGCATCCTAGCAACTGAATATGGTTGAATACTAACACTTGAGCAAGTGCTAATATCACGAATATTACTGCCCTTTTTATTATGTCAATGCTCATTATTTCTCTTCTTACTAATTCTACAGATTTAATTTTCTCGCAGTTCCCGTTTCGTAATTTATCTTCTTGAGTCTTGTTGGGGCTTTAGCGAATCTTGTGCAGCTTTAAGCAAGATTGCTTTGTCTTTCAGTTTACTGTTGTCTATGACGCATACATGCCGAAGGTTGCCGAAATCTGTTGATAGTTTTACCTGAACGCGGTATGAAAGACCGTCTGGCGAGTTAAACACATGTAAAATCTTTCCGACCATTATGCCGGCAGGGAATATGGATGAATATCCGTTTGTTACAACATAGTCTCCAAGTGCGAATTTTGCGTGTCTTGGTATGTCGTCAACATATGCAAGGTCTGACGGGACACTTTTCCAGTGAAGAAAGCCGAAATATCCTCGTTTGCGGATGGTGACACTGATATTTGACTTGGCATTTATCACGGGCAGTACTATGGCATAGTGTGCTGAAGCCATATATACAACCCCGACAACTCCAGTTCCGCAGGCTACGCCCATGTCTTCGTATACTCCATCGGCATGTCCTTTGTCTATGGTAATAAGGTTGTCTTCTTTATTTATTGTACTCTGTATTACCTTGGCTGGAATTATTTTTAGACCTGCCAATGCGTCCTTTTCACTCTTTTGCAATTTTAGCGAATCACCGTTGTTGTGAGCCAACATACGAATCAATGCATTGTTTTGCTGCTCAAGTATGATATTGCGTTCGCTTAATGCCTTGTTGCTTTTCGACATGTTAAAAAAAGAAGTTACAGCAGAATTGTATTCGTAAACTTTCCCTGTAATGGCATTAGCAGACGAGAAATATACGCTACTTTGGTAGTTGTTATAGCTGAAAAGCATAACAAAGCTGATGATTTCTAACAGTATGAAGAGAAACCAATGGTTGTAGTTCGCAAGAAAAGCAAGGAGATTTCGCATTGTGTAAAATAAAAAAGGCTAGATGGCAGAAAAGCGAGAATGTTAGAGCAGACATGTCTGCACATTCCTTATCGCTTTTCTACGGCTCTATACCTTTTCGCTGTTATTTGTCAGATATTTAATTCACCCGATTTATCTCATCAGGAACGAGAAACGGTCAACGTTCTTCAAAGCAATGCCTGCACCCTTTGCAACACTGTGCAATGGGTCCTCTGCGATGTGGAACTTGATGTTTATCTTGTCCGTAAGTCGTTTGTCAAGGCCGCGCAGCAAAGCTCCTCCGCCAGTTAGATATATGCCGTTTTTCACAATATCAGCATATAGTTCAGGTGGAGTGTTCTCCAATGCAGAGAGCACTGCATTTTCTATTTTTGCTATTGTCTTGTCAATGCAATGGGCAATTTCTTGATAGCATACAGGCACTTCCATCGGCAGCGCAGTGATGCGGTTCGGTCCGTGTACGATATAATCTTCAGGAGCTTCCTCGCCAAGGTCGGTTAGTGCAGAACCTACGTGAATCTTTATTCTTTCAGCCATACGTTCGCTGACTTTCACGTTATGTTGACGGCTCATGTATTCCTGAATGTCGGCAGTTAAATCGTCTCCAGCGGTACGTATTGAGTTGTTGGATACAATGCCACCTAATGATATAACGGCAATCTCTGTGCTTCCGCCGCCGATATCGACAATCATGTTTCCTTCTGGCGCTTCAACGTCAATGCCTATACCGATAGCTGCAGCCATTGGCTCAAATATAAGGTAAACATCGCGTCCGTCTGCATGTTCGGCAGAATCGCGCACTGCTCGCAGTTCTACTTCTGTAGAGCCGGATGGCACACCAATAACCATGCGAAGTGAAGGTGAGAATAGGCGACTGCCAGTGTGAACCATCTTTATCAGTCCGCGCATCATCTGTTCGCATGCAGTAAAGTCTGCAATCACTCCATCGCGTAGCGGTCGGATGGTACGTATGTTGTCGTGAGTCTTCTCATACATCATCTTGGCCTTTTCGCCTACTGCAATCATCTTGTCAGTGCGTCTGTCAAGGGCAACAACTGACGGTTCGTCAACGACAATCTTGTCATCGCTGATGATGATGGTGTTGGCAGTGCCAAGGTCCATTGCTATTTCTTGTACAAATGAAAAAAATCCCATGTCGTTTTGTACTTCTTTATGTCTTTTTCTTTAAGCATTCCTCAAGCATCTTATGCGCATTGCAAAAGATTTTTATGCATGGTGTGCTTTTTATTTTTCAAACCAAGTGTGAATGGCTGTGTCGTAATGGCTACTAACGCCGAATGCCCGTGTGGCGAAATCCCTACGTTCTTCAAGTGTAGTCTGCGCTCCATTCTTGTTTAGAATGTCCAGTAGAACACTGTATTCTGCTTTGCTTGGAACTATTACTACGTCTTTGAAGTTCTTTGCTCCGGCACGGATAAGGGATATTCCACCAATGTCAATCTTCTCAATTATGTCTGCTTCGGATGCACCGCTTGCCACAGTGTCTTCAAATGGATAAAGATCTACGATGACCAAATCAATTTCAGGTATCTCATATTGTGCCATCTGTTGTTGGTCGCCTTCGTTGTCGCGGCGTCCAAGTATGCCACCAAAGATTTTTGGGTGCAGAGTTTTTACACGACCACCGAGAATTGACGGATATGTGGTAACGTCTTCTACAGCTTGACATTCGTATCCTAGAGATTCTATGAATTTCTGCGTTCCTCCTGTAGACAAAAAATTAACGCCTTCAGCATTGAGCTTTGCTAAGAGTTCGTCAAGTCCGTCTTTGTGAAACACAGAGACCAATGCTGTCTTGATTTGCTTTGTTCCAGCCATTATTTTTTATGATATATTGTTAAAAATGTATTTGGCTGCAAAGTTACAAAATAGCGATAAATATTCAAGTCTTGAAGCCTAAAATATTCTAGGTTTTCTGGTTTTTGTTGATTTTTGCTAAGTCTTGACGTTATGGCATTGCTAAGTTGTCTGCCTGCGTTCTTTAATGTTGCAACCGTATACGCTCTGAAATAGCATTTCTAAATGCTTGACAGAGTTGAAACCAAGGTCTTTTGCTATAGTCGTAAGCGGGACGTTCGTTTCTGTCACGGCTTTGTCTGCAAGTGCAAGCTGGCGGACATTTAATAACTCGTCAATAGTAAATCCTTTTATGAAAAGGAGGTAGTCGGCAAGGTATGCTTCCGACATTTGCATGCTTTCTGAAATTGATTGTATCGTTTCCTTGTTGGCTATTGCAGAATGGGTTACTTTGATATGCTTGTCTATTGCTTTTTCAAGTTTTTCCATCAAGACTCCGCATTGTTCGCTGCGCATTTGAAATTGGCGTTCGTAGAATCGTTTGCAATAAGTAAGGAATATTTTTGTTTTTTCGGCGATAATTTTACAAGAATACCGATCATATCCCCATTCTGTTTCTTCTTTTATTGAGTTTAATTCCCGTATGAGAATTTCTTTTTCGCGTTGCGAAACGTGAAGAGATTCTTTGTAATTATAATGGAAGAACGAGAAATCATTTGGTATATTAAAGTAATCAGAACATCCCAATAGCTTCTCGTTGAACAATAATGCTATTCCTTTTTTCTTACACCAGCAGCAGTGATTATGGGATTGTGGATAGTCTTTGGCTTGTTGTAGAGGTAGATAGAACGATAACGTTGCATTATGAAAATCGTAATAGTGGCAACCATTATTTTTGGACGTTTGTCCTTCTTCCAAGATCGCAACGAAATAATTGTATGTGTCATGTGGCAACTTGTCTAGTGACAGAACCATAGTCTGTCCTAAGCTGCAAAGAAATTTACCCATCGTATTCCTGTTTTTGTTTTTGAGGGGTATTATTAAATAATATGGTATCTAAACGGGTTTATTTATGCTTGTTGCTTTCTATATGTGCTTGGTGTTACTCCCATAACTTTTTTAAAGAAACGGTTGAAGTGTTGCGAATACTGGAATCCCAGTTCGTATGAAATTTGGTTTATGGTATCTTCTGTTCCCAAAAGCATCTCTTTTGCCAAATCTATTATCTTGGCATGGATATAGTCTATAGCTGTTTTCCCTGTTTCTTTCTTAATAAGGTCCCCGAAGTAGTTAGGAGATAGGCACACCTTGTCGGCAAAGTATTTTACTGAAGGCAAGCCTTCTGTTTTGGAAAGCCCTTCATAGAAATAATTGTCAAGCAGTTGTTCGAATTTTACTGTTACCGTATGGTTGCTGACCTTGCGCGTATAGAACTGCCGTGAATAGAATCTCATGCAATAATCTAGAAGAAGTTCGATGTTTTTTGAAATGAGTTTCCTGCTGAATTGGTCAATCGGCTGGCAAAGTTCTTGTTTGATCTTATTAAGGCAATCGGCAAATATGCCTCTTTCTTCCTCGCTTAAATGCAGTGCCTCGTTTGAGGAGTAGGAGAAAAAAGAATAGTTCCGTATTTCCCTTCCTAAGGGAGTACCCTTTATTAGGTCTGGATGGAAAACAAGTCCTGTGGCTTTGGGCATAACATGGTCGCTTATGGATGTTTCAACAACCTGGCCTGGCGCAAAACTCGTAATAGTACCTTCCTCATAGTCGTATTTCTGTCGTCCGTATGTTATTGA
Organism: Barnesiella intestinihominis; assembly: GCA_963586715.1. Lineage (GTDB taxonomy): Bacteria > Bacteroidota > Bacteroidia > Bacteroidales > Bacteroidaceae > Prevotella. The sequence goes on along the minus strand of CAVAAS010000016.1, from coordinate 8,174 downwards.
ACATCCTTTCGTATCCTTCAGGAAAATGGCATAGAACCCATAATTTATAATAAAATGCTTGGGCATATTAGTGTTGCCGTCAAATTGAACGATATTAACCAAAGGGTGTAAGGTTTCAAAACCGAATGTATCGTTGTATTGGCTGATGGTGTTGATCTTTATAATTTCGTCCATATCTCCTTTGTTATTTTGATTCTTTTCAAGGCTTTGCCTGTCTTTATGCAAAGATAGTGCAATCTTTTATACGATAAATCTTTTAACAAAAACAATCAGTAATAAGGTTACACATAAATGCAAAAATGGTTGTTCCTGTTTTCTGTCTCATAAAGAGAAAGCTCGTAGCAAGAACAAAGTTTTATGCTACGAGCTTTTGGAAGTACGAGGTTGGCTTTGGAATGATACATTCTTTACCCCAAAAGCTACATTTCTTACTTATTGCTTTTTACTTTTGCTACATCTTTTGTTTTCACGGGAGTTTCACTAAGAGGATCAAAGTTCCCCATTCCTCCAAAGACGCTATTCCATCCGATGGTTTGCACTACGTTTGGATTATTTTCTTCGTCAGAAGAGGCTAGTCCCATCAAATAGCATTTCTTATCCCAAACACTTTGTGAATATTCTGTGCTGCCTTCTGCAATACTTGTCCTTGTAATAATGTCTTTCCGAAGTAAGTATTTTCCATAGAATTCGGCAAGAGCTTTCACCTTGTTGTCTGCATATTTTGATTCGCCTGTTTCAATATCCGTTGTTGTAGTGAAATTTTCGTTAAGTGAAAGAGCTTGCGGCTTTGTTAATCCGCCTGTTTGTGTAAACGGATCCGATTCTGGTGCACGCGTACCCATATATACAGCGGGATCAATATATAACTCTATGCGATGTAAGGATATGTCGTTTAGTGGCGTTACACCAAGATAGCGGCAAGTGTTCCCGCTAAAACCTGTGAGTGACCATGAGGAAGGTGCACCCGCAATCTCGCCTTGACCTTCTCCTCCGTCAAACAACATCCATCGATGGCAGTCATCAAATCTTTTTCCTTCATAGGCAAGCTCTATTCGACGTTCATATAGAATGGCCTCAAACATCTTTGCGCGATCGCTTCGTATAGCAGGGTCAAGACCGCAATCCCCCTCGTAGCCTACTCTTTGGCGGATTTTTACGAGTACGTCCCATGCTTCGTCAAGATGGTTTGCGCCACAAGCTGCTTCTGCATAGTTGAGCAATACTTCAGTATATCTCATACCGATCATGGGCTGGCCGTTGCGTTGAAAACCTTGACTTGAATCGAACACATACATAGGTGTCATTCCTAGACCGAAATCTTGCGATTTTTTCCTCACATATATGCTTTTCCCACTTCCAGCCAACAAGTCTGAGTAATAGCCGTTACGTGTTGGGTCATTTGCTTCCTCACTTGATGGGTACCATGCATAGTTCTGTAGTTGGTATTCATTGCCTGTTCCGTAGGGACATTTCTCAATTAGATCTCCAGTTATGCTTCCACTGAATTTCCATTCCGTACCGGGGAAAGCAAAGGTCCTGTAGAAACGTGGGTCGCGGTTAAGGAAGAATAGTTTTTTATCATATGTATATTCTCCTGTTTCTTCCGGGCGTTTTCCATCAGCCATGGGGAATGCGTCAATCATCTCTGCCGCAGGTGTGATACCACCGCTTCCACCGCAGTTTGATGGGCGCAGCTTTTGTTCTGTGCAATTATATAGTTGGTCTCCGGCTTCGCCCGATGCATTGTTGCATATCGCGATGTAAACAGCTTCCGAATTCAGATTGTCTCCAGAGTAAATATTGCACCATATTTTTGCCCAGTTGCTGGCATTGGTTCCTGGCGAACCATAATACGATAGGCCGAAATGCCCTTCGGCAAGTTTGTCAAGTGCTTGCTTGTTTAGAGTATAGGCCTGTTCCCATCTTGTTACGTCATCTCCGCGGTTAAAGACTGGCGATGCATAATAGTTTGCAACGTATCCGGCAAGTGCTAGCGCTGCTCCAGATGTAATGCGCCCCCAGTCATTAGCTTCTTCCTCCCACCGTGCAGGGAGCTCCTGGGCTGCTGTTGTAAGATCTTCAATTATAAAATCGAATGTCTCCTTTGTTGAACTGCGTGCCACACGCAAGTCGGTCGTGTCGCTTAATGTGGTACTTTGCAGATCGCGAATTATAGGAATTCCTCCGAATCGCTTGAACAAGCGGAAATAGCGTGTGGCGCGAAAGAAGCGAGCCTGTCCTATTGCCCAATTCTTCTGCAAGTCAGTCAAACCATCAAATTTGGGAACTTTAGCAATCACGTCCGTACATTCTCGCATTTTCTTCCAAGGACTTTCATTTGTCCCCGTCCAAAAGAATTTAAAGATATTGGTGTTGTCCCAAATCTTTGTGGGATCTGACAAATAACCATAGCCATTGCTTCCATAGCCTGCGAATTCATCTGCATTTACTGACATGAAATCAGGGAAGCCTACAGGCCATTGGTCACTTGCACCGTTTGTGCATGTGGAGTTTCCGCCTTGACTGCCACCGTTGCTGTTGTAGTCGCGGAAATAAGGTAATGAACCTTGATAGATATAGTTGAGCCTCAGTTTGACAGACTCCCAATCATTGTAAACATCGTTTTCGCCGAATTGTCCGTATGGACGTTTCTCGGCAAGAAAGTCATCGCTGCATGAGCTGATAGCCGACCCAAATAATGTTGCTAAAGCAAGCAAGCCAAATATATGTGTCGCATTCTTTATCTTATTGTGAATCATATATATCTTTATTTATAAGGTTGTATTTTTTTGTAAAAGAGCGATTACGAACTTAAAACTAGAAAGTAATGTTCACGCCCATGGTGATTTTGCGGGTAACAGGATAGCTGCCATAGCTTCCTGCAAAGTTGTTCCAATATCCACCGGGGCATGCGTTATAAAGGCTGAATGCGTTCTGCACAGTGAGATTTACGCGTATGGCATTCAAACCGATAGCCGTAACGTATTTTTTAGGCAAGGTATAAGCCAAAGAAATGTTGCGCAGATAAAATTCTGCAGCAGACATGCGCCAGAAAGTGGATGCTTGAGAGTTTACGCTGGCCTTGGTATATCCTAAGTTTGGATACTTGCCATTTGGGTTGGCTTGGGCAATAACATTGCCAGTAGCATCAAGAACATCTTCATAAATGAACATATCATTCCACATGGCTGAGACATTTGTCGTTTCCATGTTGCCGAATGATTCTTTATACATGGTCGGCATCATGCAGTAAGCTCCCCATTCTCCTTGGAACGTTGCATTGAGAGAGAATGATTTCCATACGAAGTTTAAGTTGAGATTTGTCTTGTATGGGTTGTCTTGTCGTCGTGATATGCGTACAATGTCATTCTCTGTGTCAATCTTTCCATCGGGAGCAGTATAGTTCCCGTTTTCGTCTTTCGGACCGCGCACGTCCTCGTAGATTAACATACCGGGGTGAACCTGATCTTGCGAAAGGCCAAGATAGCTTGTAATGTTATATTTCTGGAAATATTCTTCTATCTGTTGGTATGTGCGGAACATTCCCATGCATGATAATCCCCAAAGGCCTCGGTCGGTGCGCTCGCCATAGACGATACTGTTTAGTTTGGGATTTGTGTCCCAATAGTATTTTTTTACCTTGTTGTCATCGTAGCTTATTCCAAGGCGGGCAGATACATACATATCTTTATTTATGCGTTGACGCCAACCAACTATGGCTTCTATTCCCCACATGTCCATTTCGCTATAGTTTTCCGGTGCTGGGTATGTGCCTGCTGTTCCTGGCATTTTGTTTGCGTTTGGCACTGCAAACATTTCGCGTCCCTTGTCATAGTATCCGTCAAGAGATACAGACAATCGGCTGTCAAACATCCGGAGATCAATACCGAAGTTCATCTTTATATTTTTGTCCCAATGAAGGTCTCGGTTCGTTCCGCTCTTCTCAGGTAATTGGAAGGCGCGGTTTGACTCAACAGAATAATCGGTACCGAAGATGGAACCCCTGTTGGGATTGTATGAGTAAAGCTGCAGCCAGCGCCAAGCTTCCACGTTGTCACGTCCCATTATACCGTATGAAGCGCGTAATTTCAGAAAGTCAATCTTCAGCTTATCTTTCGGGAACCACGATTCTTCGGAAACCACCCATCCTGCAGAGAAGCTAGGAAATGCTCCCCAATAGTTCTCTGGCGCAAATTTTGCCGCTGATGCTTGTGAACGGATCAAAAACTCAAAAAGATATCGGTCTGCGTATGCATAGTTCAAACGTCCTATGTATGCTAGGTTTCCGCCGTCTGTCTTTCCCCAAGTCGAATTTTTTTGTGTGTCGTCAGCTAGAGAATTTGACGTTCCATCTGTGAACGGTAGTGGATGCGTTGCCTCGGCATAAAGGTTGAAACCTTCACTTTCTCCTCTTTCAATTGAGAATGTTCCGCTAACATCGTGCTTGCCGAACTTACGCCCGTACATGAGCATGAAATTAAGCTGATAGCTTTTGTTGCGGCTCATGGTGTTGTTTATATATGAGCTTTGTCCGCTGTTTAAAACTCTTTTCTCCAGATTTTCGAACGATGTGTATTTGAAGCCTTCAAGAGTCGTTTCGTCATAGTCTACAAGTGGGTCATTGTCAATGATTGCAGTTGGGTCGGTTACATAAAGGTGATGCCCGGAACCTCCTCGATTCTTTACACGATAGACAATATTTTCCATTTTTATTTGGTTGTCGTGCGAATTGCTAACATTGCGTGAGTATGTCACTCTTGCACGTAGTCCTTGTAGCGGCTTCCAAAATCCCAGGTCTGCTTCTATCGTTCCCTGTATAGACATGCTGTTTTGGCTTTGCTGACGGTTGTTCATCGATTCGTATAACGACTTGTAATTGTAGTAGTTCTGAAACGAAGGGTCATTCTGCATTCCCGAATGGTAAATGGGGTAGCCATTAATCTCGTCGGGTACGTATGACGGATTCTTTAGCATATACAGATAGTCTTCTTGACTTCCTGCGCCAGAACTTGAAGTCTGGTGCATGTCTTTTTTTGAGTCATCACCACTGATGGAAAGGGTTGCTTTTACGAATTTTCCGATTTTTGCCGTTATTCCCGCACGGTAGTTCCATCTGTCGTAATTTAATTTCCCGATGTTACCGTCTTGTGTTTGGTAAGTTACTCCAGCAAAGTATGTCGCCTTCTCGTTTCCACCATTCACGTTGATGCTATGTCGTTGAGAAAGAGAGCCGCTCCAGTATTTATCAAGAAGATTATAGTTCGTGTTTCTCATTTCCTCAAGTTCATCGGCCTGGAAGAAATCTAATTGGCGGTCAACTGTCTTGTTCTGTTGAAGCGCATTGGCAGCTTTTGCAGCGTTATATATTCGTCCGTAGTTATATCCGTCAAGCATGTCTGCATGTTTGATGGCATTTACGTAGCCTAGTTGTGTTTGGTAGGATATGCGAGGCTTCCCTGCCTTGCCGCGTTTTGTCTTTACGAGAATAACTCCATATGCACCGTATGCTCCGTAGATTGCAGCAGAGGCATCCTTCAGAATCGTTATACTCTCAACTTCGTCAACGTCAAGATTGTTAAATTCTTCTTCACCCTTGTCGCCGTCCTGATAAATAAAATCATCAATGACATATAGAGGTCTTGGGTCAATGTTTCCGCCTGCGGCAGCTCCATTCATGTCTGTCTTTGGTATTAAGGATACAGCATCACGGGCAGCGCGTATCGTTATCGTGGCATTCTCACCAGGACGTCCTGTACTTGGCATTGATACGTGGAGTGAAGGTGATAAACCGATTAACGCTTCTGACAAGTTGCTTACAGAAAGATCTTTTAGGTCTTCTGGGTTGATTACCTCCACTGCGCCTGTTACGTTCTTCTGCTTCAATGCTCCATAACCAACTACCACGACTTCGTTGAGGCTATGTTCATCCTCTTTCATGACAATTCTCATCTTGTCACTGACTTTCCCGATGGTTTGTGGCGCATATCCAATATACGAAACAACTATCTTTTTACCTTCGGGAACATTTATCTTGAATTTTCCGTCTATATCTGTTACGGTTCCGTTTTTAGGTTGTCCAGCCACGATAACTGTAGCGCCTATTATTGGCTCTCCGTTCTCGTCAAGTATGGTGCCGTTGGCTGTTCTGGTGTTTTGTCCCAATGCGGTCAAACTCCACAGGAGGCTTACGCAAGTTAATAGGGTATATCTATTTGCTTTCATAGTCTTTATCATATTAAGTTGTTACTCTGCTGATTGTGCGGTCTCTAGCCATCGTGGGTCGCCGCCATTGTTTGAGGATATCTGATACTCTTGTGGAGTGAAATCTATGCCACCGTTTGGCTTCGATAAATCAAGTTCCTGTGTTGTGTTTCCTCTGAAGTTGGGGTTGTATTCTGATGCAAAAGGTGCTCCGCTTGAGTCTTTTGAAGAGCGATTTCTTTTTTGGTCATCCTCCCCATCATTCCAAAAGAAATTGAAACGATATGTGCGTGTTCCGCTATTTGTCATTCGGTAGAGCTGCGATACGTTGTAGAATATTGTGTGGTCAATGTTTAGAGTGAATCCATAGCTAACCTTTACATTGTTTATAAATCTCCATCCGCTGTGGGTGGTGTCGTCATAGTAACATTTTACGAAAGTACAATTATGGAATGTCCATGCGTGTGTGGCAGAGCCTGGTGTGTTGTCGCCGAACACTTTGTCTGGCTGTGAGCTTGATTCATTTTGGTAGCGTACAAAACAGGCAGAGGCATTGTCAACGGTGTTATATATCGTACTGTTTTCAAGTGTGATATTCTTTACCGATTTTCCTGCCTTGTAGAGATTTATAAAACCGATGCTTGACTTAGTGTCGTTCCTCATCTGTACGATGCAGTCGCTTAGGGTGAAACTCCAGAAAGCACAGTTTACACAATTGTCATAGAGCATTGCGTGCGGTAAGTTCTTGAACCAACAATGTGCTATATATATAGGTTCTGTGTTGACATAAATGCCTGTAATTGGCTTTCCACTGCGGGTGTAGCCTCTATTCTCGCTCTTAATGGAATCGGGCAAACTGTCCTTGGTCATCGCAATGACGCCTCCGGCTGTTGACTCTGAAAGGTCGAAGTTTATATACTTCAGCTTGAGCATAGTATATGTCTCAAAATGTGCGTCGCCAACAAACTTTACAATAGGACGTGTTATCTTGTCTCCGCGGAATGTTATCTTCTGCTTGTTGAAATCAATAGGGGAGGACATGGTGTAATTGCCTCCTGGTTCAAGTTCTATTGCCACCTCATCTTCGGAATATGTGATAGGATTTTCTGTCAAGAACTGGCTTATGTCACTTCCGTTAGGGATGGTTGCAACGGAAGGTACAAGCGTAGAATAATTGTAGCTCCTTGTTTCCGGATCATCTGTATTGCCAAGCTCTTTGTTTCCTAGTGTGCGCATTGTCAATTGGTACTTTGAATCCTCTGCAATGTGCACAGTGAATTTTGAACCATCAACTATCTTCTTGTCATAACCATCGATGATAACCGGTTTTTCCGGGTTGTCCACGTTTGTGAACGTTACTTCATGTCCTCCAGCACCCGCCACAAGTGGCCATGAAAGTGTCGCAGTACTGCCGTCAGTGCTAACAGTGAATGTGATGTCCTGTTGTTCTGGCGTTTTCATTTGTGTGTTCCTTACTCCTAAATCGAAGCCGTCCGGTGATTCATACCCATCGGCGCAACCACAGAATAAGGTGAGGGCAAATGATGCCAAAAGCATCATTTGCGTTGCTTTAGTCGTTTTAATATACATGCTACTTTTAGTTATTAGATTATAATGTTAAAAATCTTCTTTCTTTGTCGTTTTGTTATATTGTGTGTAGCTGTGTCGGTTATTCGATGTATTGTCGGCAAATTTACACGAAAAAATAATATGCTTTGTTGAAAGATAGTCCTTAAAACCTAGAAACGGCAATTATTCCACAATTTACGGTGAATATTACACGTAAAAATTATTGTAAATAAAAATAAAAACCATTGCGGCTTAGTCTTTTCCAAGTTTCTCTTGTTTTTTAGTGGCATGAACAATGTATTTTCTTTGAGCATGATATTGTAATATAATAATGTGATATGTGTTCTCCCCCCGCGCCCTTCTCCCAATCCCCCGCAAGGCAATATTTTTTATCCCACTTGTTA
>CAVAAS010000015.1:0-62000 GCA_963586715.1 Barnesiella intestinihominis | reverse complement strand
GGTCATTTTCCGATGCAAAAGTGTTTGAAGATGTTATTTAAAACTTCTGGAGTTTCAATGCAACCACCTGTAATTTCAGACAAATGGAAAAGGCAACTGCGAAGGTCTTGGCTTATTATATCGGTGGATAAGCTTAAATTCAGACCTTCTAAAATTCTTGTTGTATCTTCTGCGGCGAGGTTTAATGCTTCCACGTGGCGGATATTGCTTACTATAACACCACCTTCTTGATTAGTACTTAAAGAGCTGGCATAATTCCATAGAGTTTGTTTCAAATCACTAATAGCATTTCCATATAGGGCACTGATATATATAACCTCAAGAGACATTCCTGCGATATTTAAAGCCTGCAAAAGAGTTTTATCAGAAGATGAAATTGGATGAATATCACATTTGTTTACAAGCAGTATAACCTTCTTATTTTCACATAAAGGGAATAGCATTTCTGATGTTTCATGAACTTGCGACTGCAAACGTTGAGCATCGAGCAATATGAGAACAATCTCCGCCTGCTTTATTTTCTCTTTTGTCTTATTTATGCCAATAATTTCAATTTTATCGGTGGTTTCACGTATTCCTGCAGTGTCGATAAACCTAAATAAAGTGCCTTGAATGTTTAAAGTATCTTCAATAACATCACGAGTTGTTCCGTGAATATCGCTCACGATGGCACGGTCTTCACCAAGCAATCGGTTGAGCAATGTAGACTTGCCCACATTTGTTTCGCCAACAATTGCAACAGGTATTCCTTCTTTCAGTGCATTGCCAAGTTTGAACGTTCCACTTAAACGTTCTATCTCATCTTTTATTTGATTTGCAATTGAGATAATCTCCGTACGCGAAGCGAACTCTAATTCCTCATGGTCAGAGAAATCAAGTTCAAGTTCCATGAGCGAGGTTATATGAAGCAACTTTTCACGCAGTAGCTTAAGTTCACGGCTAAACTGCCCCTTCATTTGGTTCATAGCCATGCGATGGTTTGCCTCCGATGTAGAGGCAATCAAATCTGCCACTGCTTCAGCTTCAGCCAGATCCATCTTCCCATTCATGTACGCCCGACGTGTATATTCACCAGGCTCCGCACTTCGACAGCCTCTTTTAAGGAGAAGTTCCATGATTTTCTGAAGAATATACGATGAACCATGACAAGAAATCTCAATGGAGTTCTCGCCTGTATATGAATGTGGAGCAAAGAAAACGCTTACCAACACTTCGTCTATGATGACACCTAATTCATCTACGATATTGCCGAAGGCCAAAGTATATGGCTTACGTTGGGGCAGCGAAGAAGCATTTTTGTCTTTTGGTCGGAAAATGCCGTCAACTATATTTATCGCCTCAGGACCAGAAACACGAATAATGCCCAAAGCTCCACCCGGAGCGGTTGCTATGGCACAGATTGTTGTTGGATTGTTCATTATTTTATTTTTGATAATGCAAAATTACTGTTTTTTATTTATATTTGCAGTGTAAATCGAACAAGATAGAAAAACAGATTACTTAGTAATGAATTTAAATATATTCAATCCGGAGCACGAAATTGCCTTGGCATACAACACGGATTATTTAACCATGCCGCATGCAGTGCAAAAACTAAGAAATGACATGGGTTTCATTTCCTCATTTGGAGCAGAAGACGGAGAATACGTTTTGGTAGAAGATATCCAGTTTGCCATAAAAGCAACAAAGCCATTTCGGAACTTTATGCCAAACGTACTTTTTGTAGGAAAGGAAGACTTGAAGGAAACGCCCATAACAAGCATTAAACCATGGGGTTGGAATAAATTTATTAAATCAGAACTCATCAATTCGGAAGTGCAGGAAAGCATTATGCCCGATGACGAATATATCGCCACATCAAGAGAGCTTTCTTCACGTAAACAAGTGGGATCTATACTTAAGGAAGTACGAAAACGCATGGACATGGAAACATGCGGCGAAAGCATCTACTGCACATCCATAGAAGAAGTAAACAAGTTAATTGACAAATACGGCACTATTGTAGCAAAATCACCCTGGAGTTCATCAGGTCGCGGAATAAGATACATCACAACAAAGGAAAACTATGCCGAGCGTAGATGGGTTGAAAAAATTATTTCCCAGCAGAATGGCATTGCCGTAGAACCATATTACAATAGGATAGCCGACTTCGCCATGGAGTTCACAGCCAACAAAGAGGGTAGGGTAGACTTCAATGGCTTGTCAGTATTCTCCACAATTAAGGGCAAATATACGGGAAACGTTATCGGAAGTGAGGAATACAAACGTGGGGTTCTGGAGAAATATGTTTCTGAAGAAACACTCTATCAACTGTCCAAAACTCTTTCTGATGTTCTATCTACCAGTCTAAACGGCAGACATGTCGGTCCTCTAGGTGTCGACATGATGATTGTTTCGCATCCAGACGCAAAGAATTTCATCGTAAACCCGTGCGTGGAAATTAACCTTAGACGCACCATGGGACACATTGCTCTAGACATTACACGACGCATGAAGCCGGAACACGCCCACGTTATGACTATTGAGCGTGATTTTAACTATAGGCTGAAAATATCACGAATTGAGGGCGATTTCGTAAATGTCCTCTAAAAGCGAACAGCACACAGGTGTGTTATAATATGTAAAAAACGGCCTGCGCCATATTACAAAAGGTCTAAACATAACGTTTTAATCTAAATAAATATCTACTTTCCAATTTTTACACAAAAAATGAACAAAAAAAATCTTATCGCAGCACTTGTTGCCCTTCCACTTGCAGCAATGGCTCAACAACCATACAAATCTGAAGTATGGTGCCCCGACAATGGTAACGGAACATATACAAATCCGGTTATAGACGCCGACTATAGCGACCCCGATGCATGCGCAGTGGGAGAAGACTATTACCTTACGGCAAGCTCATTCAACTGTATTCCTGGTCTCCCGATACTACATTCCAAAGATTTGGTCAACTGGAAAATTATTGGCCATGCAGTAAAAGAACTTGAACCAAAGTCGATGTTCGACCAGCCCTCTCACGGAAACGGCATTTGGGCTCCATCCATTCGTTATCACAATGGAGAATACTATATCTATTGGGGCGACCCAGACAATGGTGTGATGATGGTAAAGACAAAGGACCCCGCAGGAGAGTGGGAGAAGCCAATATGCGTAATTCCAGGAAAAGGAATGATCGACACAACACCTCTTTGGGATGACGATGGCAGATGCTACCTTGTTAATGCCTATGCCAATAGCCGTTCGCGCTTTGCCAGTGTGATAGTAATACGCGAGCTCTCTGCCGACGGTACAAAAGCGATAGGAAATCCCGTTATAATATACGACGGAAACGGAACTCCAGCACGTACATGCGAAGGTCCAAAGATATACAAGCGCGATGGATGGTATTGGGTAATGTTCCCTGCAGGAGGAGTTCCAACGGGATTCCAAGTTGCCATGCGTTCAAAAAATCCTTTCGGTCCTTATGAGAGCAAGGTCGTACTGGCACAAGGCAAGTCAAAAGTAAATGGCCCTCACCAAGGAGCTTGGATACACACCGAGTTCGGAGAAGACTGGTTCTTGCACTTCCAGGATAAAGAATGCTACGGACGCGTTGTCCACCTTCAGCCTGTAACATGGAAAGACAACTGGCCAGTGATGGGAATAGACAAAGACGGAGACTATTGCGGCGAGCCTGTCATAACATACCGCAAGCCCAAAACAGCCGGAAAGGTAGCCATTGAAAACCCTGCAGAGAGCGACGAATTCAACACTACGGAACTTGGTCAGCAATGGCAATGGCATGCTAACTACAACCAGATGTTCGGTATGCCTACATCTTTCGGTACTTATCGCATCTATACCCACAAAGTATCAGAGAACTTCCAAAACCTATGGGAAGTGCCCAACCTACTGCTGCAGAAAACTCCCACAGACAAATTTACAGCAACAGCCAAGCTAAGGTTCACCTCGAAGGAACAAAACCAAAGCGGTGGTATAATAATGATGGGACTCGACTATAGCGCACTCGTAGTGAAAAGGGTTGGCAACGAATTCCAGCTCCAACAACTCATCTGCAAGAGCGCGGATAAAGGAAAGGCACAGATCGTTAATGTCTTAGCCACACTGAAGCCAACTGAAACCGACAAGATTGACTATCAGCCAGGCACACATGAGGACATATATATGCGCATGAATGTAAATAATGGCAAGATGACCTTCGCATATAGTCTTGACGGCAAGAAATTCACCAAGTGCGGAGAAGAATTTAAAATTCGCGAAGGAAAATGGATTGGTGCAAAGATTGGCTTTGTTGCCTTTGAGCCTGCAGGAAAGACAAACAGAGGCTGGGTTGACGCAGATTGGTTCAGGGTAACGAAGTAAAGCCCGAATAAAGATATTCAATACATAACGGATAAACCTATTTATATAAGCTAGTCAAATGAGACTAGCTTATATTTTTTACCCACGAAATGCAATTGTTTAAATTTAAAGTTTTATAAGCATCTCAAATTGCACGGCAATATACTCCTTTGCCCGTGCAATTACATACAAAAGGAAGCGGGCAAAAATGACTTTGCCCGCAGTAAAGTCAAACAGTGTCTGCCTTGACAAAAACACAGGCGGTAAGAAAAGCAGACAATTCTTAATGAGAAACTGCAAAGACAAGACAGAATATTATAACTTAAAACATATTTAACGAAATAAATAACGGAATGTTTGTATTACTCACAGAAAACATTTAACTTTGCAACCACAAAAGAAATAGAACAATGGAAATAAGAAACAACATACAACGCAGTCTTCTAAACCTTCAAACTCTGCTACTATCTCCAGCGGACAGTGAGAAGACGTGCATTGTATCATAGTGATGTGTGTTATTAAGCATAAAGCCTTTCTCACTGTTATGGTGCGAAAGGCTTTGTCATTCTAAAAGGAAATAACAACAAAACAGAAAGAGAAACGAAAATAGAAGCACAAGCATAAATTGAAATAGAAAAAGTAAAAATATGAGCGACAGATTATTTATTTTTGACACTACGCTAAGAGACGGCGAACAAGTGCCGGGATGCCAACTCAACACTGTTGAGAAAATACAGGTTGCCAAGCAGCTAGAGCAGCTCGGTGTCGACGTGATTGAAGCGGGATTCCCCATTTCCAGTCCAGGTGATTTCAACTCTGTTATAGAAATATCCAAGGCTGTAACCTGGCCAACAATCTGTGCATTGACACGTGCTGTGGAAAAAGACATCGACATTGCCGCCGAAGCATTGAAATATGCACGCCACAAGAGAATACACACTGGTATAGGTACAAGCGACTCGCATATAAAATACAAATTCAACAGCACACGCGAAGAAATTATCGAACGCGCCGTTGCTGCCGTTAAATATGCAAAAAGATATGTAGAAGACGTAGAATTCTATGCCGAAGACGCCGGACGCACCGACAATGAATACCTTGCTCGTGTGGTTGAAGCTGTGATAAAGGCTGGAGCAACTGTGGTGAACATTCCCGACACGACAGGCTACTGTCTGCCAGAAGAATACGGACAAAAGATTAAATATTTGATGGAACATGTGGACGGCGTTCAGAATGCCATCATTTCCACACACTGCCATAACGACCTGGGCATGGCTACTGCCAACACCTTCTGCGGAGTGCAGAATGGAGCGCGCCAGGTGGAGGTGACAATCAATGGTATTGGCGAACGTGCAGGAAACACTGCGCTTGAAGAAATAGCAATGATTCTGAAGTGTCATAAGGGGCTTGGCATAGAGACAAATATCAATACACAGAAAATTTGCTCTACAAGCCGCATGGTCAGCAGTCTGATGAACATGCCCGTGCAACCCAACAAGTCAATCGTGGGGCGCAACGCATTTGCTCATTCCAGCGGAATACATCAAGACGGTGTATTGAAAAACGTGACAACGTATGAAATTATAGACCCCAAAGATGTGGGAGTTGACGACAACTCCATTGTTCTTACTGCACGTAGCGGTCGCGCTGCACTGAAACATCGCTTATCCGTTTTGGGTGTGAACTACGACAACGATGAGAAATTGGACAAGATATACAAACAATTCCTCTTGTTGGCAGACAAGAAGAAGGAGATCAACGATGACGACATCCTCATGCTGGCTGGAGCTGACCGCGCAGAGACGCATGCCGTGAAACTGGATTTTCTGCAGGTTACTACAGGCATGGGAGTAAAGAGCGTTGCAAGCATAGGATTGGATATTAGCGGTCAGAAGTTTGAGGAGGCTTCAACAGGCAACGGTCCTGTAGATGCTGCAATCAAGGCCATGAAGAAAATCATACAAAAGCAAATGACACTGAAGGAATTTACTATCCAGGCCATAAGCAAAGGCAGCGACGATGTAGGAAAGGTGCATATGCAGGTGGAATACGACGGACACATATACTATGGATTCGGCGCAAACACAGACATTGTAAGCGCATCTGTAGAGGCATATATTGACTGCATAAATAAGTTCAAACATTAACGAAAATACAAAAACATTGTGAACACACTATTCGACAAGATATGGGACGCACATGTTGTCCAAAACGTTGAGGACGGTCCGACGCAGTTGTATATCGACCGGCTCTATTGCCATGAGGTTACGTCGCCACAGGCTTTTGATGGCTTACGCCGAAGGGGGCTAAAACCATTCCGCCCAGAACAGATAACCTGCATGCCAGACCATAACATCCCGACCCACGACCAAGACAGGCCTATAGAAGACCCCGTTTCAAGAAATCAGGTTGAAACACTTGAAAGAAACGTAAAGGAATTCGGGCTAAAATGCTTTGGCGTTATGCATCCTGACAACGGCATAATCCATGTGGTAGGACCAGAAAAAGGTCTTTCGCTTCCAGGTATGACCATAGTATGCGGTGATTCACATACCAGCACTCATGGGGCAATGGGGGCAATAGCCTTCGGCATAGGAACGAGTGAAGTGGAAATGGTGATGGCATCGCAGTGCATACTGCAGCAGAAGCCTAAAACTATGCGTATAACCGTGGACGGAAAACTCAAGAAAGGTGTGACTGCAAAGGATTTGGCACTCTATCTCATGTCAAAGCTCACAACTTCTGGGGCTACCGGCTACTTTGTAGAATATGCCGGCGAGGCAGTAAGGAGCCTTTCAATGGAGGGACGACTTACGCTCTGCAATCTTTCAATCGAGATGGGAGCAAGGGGAGGTATTGTTGCCCCTGATGAAATAACGTTCAACTATGTACGCGGCAAAGCATACGCTCCCAAAGGCAGCGAATGGGAAAAGACCGTTGCACAATGGAAGGAGCTAAAAAGCGAACCTGATGCCGTGTTTGACAAGGAATATGCTTTCAGCGCTGACGACATAGAGCCACGTATTACCTATGGAACTAACCCAGGAATGGGAATAGGCATTTCAGAAAACATACCACAGGAAGATACTATAGATAAAGAGGGTAGGGCTTCTTTTGAGAAAGCCCTCAATTACATGGGATTTTCTGCTGGTGAGAAACTGCTTGGCCATAAGATTGACTACGTTTTCCTCGGTGCTTGCACTAACGGACGCATCGAAGATTTCAGGGCTTTTGCCTCAATCGCTGCAGGAAGAAAGAAAAACGAAAACGTTGTGGCATGGCTTGTGCCTGGTTCATGGGGAGTTATGCGGCAGATTAAGGCTGAAGGACTTGACAAAATCCTTGAAGAAGCAGGCTTTGAAATACGTCAACCAGGCTGTTCTGCCTGCCTGGCAATGAACGATGACCAGATACCAGAGGGAAAATACTCCGTGTCAACCAGCAACCGTAACTTCGAAGGTCGACAAGGTCGCGGCTCAAGAACAATTTTGGCAAGTCCGCTTGTGGCTGCAGCCTCTGCCATTGAAGGAAAAATAGCCGATCCAAGAAAATACCTATAAGAAAATGAAACAAAAATTCACTGTCATAAAATCAACCTGTGTCCCATTGCCTTTGGAGAATGTTGACACAGACCAAATAATACCTGCCCGCTTCCTTAAAACAACATCAAGGGAAGGTTTCGGAGAACTGCTCTTCCGCGACTGGAGATTCAATGAAGACGGTAATCTGAATGAGGATTTTGTGCTTAACAATCCTACCTACAAGGGAGATATTCTCGTTGCAGGAAAAAACTTCGGATGCGGTTCCAGTCGTGAACATGCGGCATGGGCAATTGCCGACTACGGCTTCCGCGTTGTGATAAGCAGTTTCTTCGCCGACATTCACAAAAACAACGAACTGAACAATTTCGTTCTTCCAGTTGTTGTAAGCGAAGGGTTCCTTTCACGACTGTTCGACAGTATCAATGCAGACCCTTCATCTGTTGTTGAGGTAAACTTGCCGGAACAGACAGTAAAGAATCTTGCAAACAATGACATTGAGCATTTTGAGATAAACGGATACAAGAAGTATTGTCTGATGAATGGGCTTGACGACATTGATTTCCTTGTTGAGAAACGTGCGGAAGTAGAAAGGTACGAAGCTAAGAAAAAGAACAATTAACATAAAGACATTAAAACAAGCAACAATGAAACTGAATATTGCCGTATTGCCGGGCGATGGTATAGGACCGGAAATCATGAAACAAGGTGTGGCTGTATGCAATGCTGTGGCAAAGAAATTTGGTCACGAAATTTCATATACAGAAGCCATCTGTGGAGCTGACGCCATAGATATAGTTGGAGACCCTTTCCCTGAGGACACTTATCAAAAATGTCTGGATGCCGACGCTGTGTTATTTGCGGCTGTTGGCGACCCGAAGTTTGACAACGACCCCACAGCAAAAGTACGTCCCGAACAGGGATTGCTTGCTATGCGCAAGAAACTTGGACTCTTTGCAAACATACGTCCTGTTCAGACATTCAAGTGCCTTGTTCACAAATCACCGCTAAAAGACGAAATTGTTTCGGGTGCTGACTTTATCTGCATACGTGAGCTGACCGGAGGAATGTATTTCGGAGAGAAATACCAAGACAACGAGAAGGCATATGACACCAATTATTATACGCGCATGGAGGTCGAACGGATTCTTAAAGTGGCTTTTGAATATGCTATGCGCCGCCGTAAGCACCTCACTGTTGTTGACAAAGCTAATGTGTTGGCTTCAAGCCGTCTATGGAGGCAGGTAGCAAAGGAAATGGAGAGCAAATACCCTGAAGTAACGACAGACTATATGTTCGTTGACAATGCGTCGATGAGAATGCTTGTGGAGCCAACGTTTTTTGATGTTATGGTCACAGAAAACACCTTTGGCGACATCCTAACAGATGAAGGTAGTTGTATTTCCGGAAGTATGGGACTTCTTCCATCGGCATCAACAGGAGAAAAAACTCCAGTATTCGAGCCGGTTCATGGTTCATGGCCGCAGGCAAAAGGAAAGAACATAGCTAATCCGTTGGCACAAATACTGTCCGCTGCTATGCTCTTCGAATATTTCGGACTGAAGGAAGAGGGCTCGCTCATACGCCGCGCCGTTGACGCGTCATTAGACAATAACATCAGAACACCAGAAATACAGGTTGAAGGCGGAGCTTCCTATGGCACTGACGCTGTAGGACAGTGGATTGTAGATTACATCAGCAAAGCATAGAGCAAAAAAAGCAAGCTTTCACATGAATATAGCACATAAGGCCTCTTTGTCGGCTATGGTTGTAGCTTTCATTACGCTAGGAATTTTGCCGACAAAAGCACAAAGCAACAAAGAGTTGCGCGACAGCTTGAAGTCGGCAACAGAACGCTTGGCTTTCAACCCTACAGACATAGACTTGCGTCTGCGAAAAGCTAGCTACAACTTGCAACTGGAGCAGTGGGCATATGCCAAGGATGAGTATGACTATGTACTGAAATTGGAGCCCAAAAACATTGCGGCATTATTTTACAGAGCATATACAAATATAAAACTCCACCGTAATAATTTTGCACGCCTTGACTATGAAATGATGTTGGCTATAGTTCCAGGAAATTTTGACGGGCAACTTGGTCTTGCCATTCTTAATCAAAGTGACAAGCGTTACACGGAGGCACTCGACATGGCAAACCGACTTGTGAGCCAATTTCCCGATAGAGCAGAAGCATACACAGCAAGAGCTGGAATAGAAAAAGAGCAAGGCATGGTTGGTCTCTCACTATACGACTATGAACAGGCTCTAAAACTTTCACCAGAAAATACTGAATATCGTATAGACTACGTTGATGCGCTATTGCTTGAAAAGAGGAAAAAAGACGCACGGCGCGAACTGGATATTCTTGTTACGAAAGGTATTTCAAAAGTATCACTCAGCAACCTATATAAACGCTGTAAATAACAAAAAAGTTCCCGATTTTTATTAAGAAAAATTCGGGAACTTTATTTTTAGAACGAATATGCAAATCCTATCGATGCATATTCTTTTAATTGCCAATAACCATGCTTCTCATCGCGCACCGCACCGTCATCAAATCGCGGATATACGAAAATATTTGAGGCAATATATCTGTTGAACTGTAGGGTTAGCGTGTTTTCCCATTCCAATTCGGCACGTTTATAAGTGGTATACCCATATAAACGCGTTTTCCATTTCACCATATTGGAAAGCGTCCAAGTCAGATCTATAGTACATTCAGAACCAAAGTCATTTAATGTATGCTTGCCTTCCTTCAATCCATAGCGCGTGGCAAGTGCTTCTCTGCCTACATACTTGAAATTGTATGCCAACGGAGCAAAATGCATAGTGCCTGTAAGTTTCTTGCCCAACCATTCCACGGAATAATCCATACCGACAGACAAATTTACATTTAATGGCGAGAATATATCTGAATAAACATTATAGTCATTGCTCTTAAAGCCTTTCATAAACTGTGTATAGGCTATAAGTTGCAACGAATAATACCATTTTTTTGTAGCCTGCAGACCTAGTTTTCCTGTATAGCGGATGAGGTCCTCGGAAGTTTTTACGCTATGAAGTGAATCTCCCCTTGTGGTCTGAAAGCCAAGTTTCATCTCAAGCTTATTATCAAACTTAACTTTTTGCTTGTTGTTATAGTTTGCCTGCAACGTTACGCTTCCCACCATCGAATAGTTGCTCTCGCCGCCTTTATACCAATTGGAAGAGACATAATTCTGAAGTATCTGAAGATAATAGTCACCACTGATTTTCCAAAAATTAGGTTTCTTTACTACTATCTCCAAAGGAACGTCAATATTGTCTACATAGTCGGGCAAATGTCCAGCATCTTCAACAAGGGAACTTTTGTTGCGTATGGGTTCAACAAAATCATTATGCACCTTGCCTGCTTTGTTTACCCTGCGTTCACTTTTAGCAACAAGCTCAGGATGATTTAGGTATATGTTCATCATTATACCATCTATGCCCATAGACACATCACACATCTGCATTTCGCTTTCTTTAGTATTGGTATTTTCTATACCTTTACCCAGCAAATTTGAAACGGTAGAGTGGTAAAACGTCGTAGGAGAAAACAAATAAAAATTTGTTTCCGCGTCGCTACATTTTTCACCTTCCGTTTCAGAAGTGTATAATCTATTGCGCACAGAAAGAAGAGAGTCTGTGTATGCCTTAACAATCAGCGTGTCATTCAACTTATGCTTTCTAAAGTAAGGCACATTATGCGCTGATACAATAGAGAACGATAAGCTAAACAAAATTATGAGAGAGGATATATGCTGTCTCATCAGTCTTTTACGGTCATATCACCTTCCACATACAATCTAACAACTTCGGGGGTTCCGTTGGTTCTCACTGTTATACTTTTTTTGAAGTGTCCAGGGAACTTGCCTTTGCCATTATATGTAACCTTTATTTGTCCACTCTGACCTGGTGCAATAGGGCTTTTGGTATATGTAGGAACTGTGCATCCGCAACTTGCCACCGCCTGATTTATTATCAATGGTGCGGTTCCGGTATTTTGAAATGTAAAAACACATGTCTGAGCTTTTGTCTCTTCAAAAGTGCCAAAACTATAGGTTGTATTGTTAAAAGCAATTTTTGCCTGCTTTTCTTGTGCAACGTTTTGTGCCTGCGGTGTAGTTATTTCACTAGCGCCTATGCCACAAAAAGTAGCAGTAGCCAATAATACCGCAATAAATGTTCTTTTCATTTTATTTTTACTTATGTTTGTGTTGCAAAGTTAAGCGTTTTTTCATTACGGAGCACATGAAATACATTTAATTTAACTAAAACACATTGCATTTGCTCCGAATTTCCTTACGCCTTTAAACATTTACTGCGGTAATATGAAAGCAAGCTCATTAAATACAAGATAACTCCTGACCTTTAACTGAAGGATAAAAAACAACTAGTTCAGTAGGTTCGTCGCCTCTGTTCTCGCCCTTATGTTGTGTTCCTACAGTTTCGGCAACAGCCTCGCCGGCATGAAGAGTTATTTCCTTTCCATCAGAAGTACGTATGATGGTTAGTTCACCTCGCACAACATATCCGTAAGACATAACATCGTGATGGTGCTCAGGAAGTACAGCATGGGCAGGAATAACAATATGCAAGACTCTGACAAAAGGTTTGGCAGTAGGATAACTAGGAAGTTGAGCTCCATCCCAGCTTTGGCTAGTGGTAAGTATCTCTTTAACTTCCACTTCTTTTTCATCCTTCTTCCCACTTTGAACCTTAACCGTATTATTGGCAGGACTAACCTGTTCAATATTTGTTGTTTCTGCTGCACTAGCAATATTAAACGGTGCAGCGACAATTGTTGCAACAGGAGCAACATTAGCGATAATTCCAATCTTTTCCATTTTAATTAGCTTTAGTATTTTTCAAAAATCTTTTCCTTACTTCTGCAAAGGTAGTCGTTTTTACTGAATAAACAAATGAAAACAGATTTTTTTTCATAAAAAAGTCTTCAAGACAAATATTAGATAAAAATATTTATCTTGAAGACAATAAGCATAAACTTCAGAAAAGTTTGGAAAGCTAAGGCTTCCCTCATCAAATTAAAGTCCTAGTCGTTTTTTTATCGCTTTGCTCTCTTCCTCATAACCGGGCTTATCAAGCAGGGCGAACATGTTCTTCTTATATGCTTCTACACCGGGCTGATTAAACGGATTTACGCCAAGCAGCAAGCCACTGATGCCACAAGCCTTTTCAAAGAAATAGATAAGTTGACCGATATAATATTCATCAAGACGTGGTACACTTATGTGAATGTTTGGAACTCCGCCATCAACGTGTGCAAGTTTTGTTCCAAGTTCTGCCATTTTGTTTACTTCGTCAACACGCTTGCCTGCCAAGAAATTAAGTCCGTCAAGATTATCGTCATCACTTGGGAAGAGTAGGGTAGACTCTGGCTTTTCAACACTGATTACAGTTTCATATATTGTTCTCTCACCCTGTTGTATCCACTGTCCCATAGAATGAAGGTCTGTTGTGAAATCGCATGATGCAGGGAATATACCTTTGCCGTCTTTTCCTTCACTCTCGCCAAAGAGCTGTTTCCACCATTCTGAGAAATAATGTAACTTTGGCTGGAAGTTAACCATTATTTCTATTTTCTTGTCTGCTTGAGAATAAAGGCAATTCCTGACAGCAGCATATTGTGCTGCAGGATTTTCCTTAAATGGAACATCGATTGCACAAACTTTTTCCATTTCCATAGCACCAGCAACGAGCTTACTAATGTCGTATCCTGCACATGCAATAGGCAATAGTCCTACAGGAGTGAGAACAGAGAAACGTCCACCAACATTGTCAGGGATAACGAACGTCTTGTAACCCTCTTTGTCGGCAGCGGCACGTGCTGCACCCTTAACAGCATCGGTCACGGCAACAATAACTTTTTGTGCTTCTTCTTTGCCCCTTTGCTCTTCGCATTGTTTTTTCAGCAAACGGAAAGTAAGAGCTGTTTCGGTTGTCGTTCCTGACTTTGAAATATTTATAACACCGAATTTCTTTGTCTTCAGCCATGTAGTCAACTCAGAAAGATAATCTTCACCGATATTGTTACCAGCAAAAACTATAGTCGGATTCTTTGTGTCATTAACAAGCCATGCGAAGCTATTACCAAGACCTTCAATCACAGCACGGGCACCGAGGTAACTACCACCGATTCCCGCTACTACTATAACTTCACACATCTCGCGAAGAACGTTTGCAGTAGATTGCAATTCACAGATAAATTCTGGAGTTATAGAAGAAGGCAAATGCAACCATCCTAGGAAATCATTGCCAGGACAAGTTTCCTCTTCTAGAGCTTTTTGTGCCTCTAAAACCTTTTCTTCATAAGCTTCAACAACGCCCTCGTTCAAAAACTTTTCGGCGTTGGAAATGTTTAGTTTGATATTTTCCATATTTATTTATGTATTTATGGTTAAACTTTTTGTTTATAGATTTTATCTAAACGAATCCGTTAGAAGTTTCACTTCAATCTGTGGACTTATACGCTCATACAATATATTATAAACGGTGTCGAGAATGGGCATATTAACATGCAAGTGACGATTTATCTCCTTCATACATTTCGTGCCAAAATAGCCCTCCGCAATCATCTCCATTTCTATCTGTGCGCTTTTCACACTGTAACCTTTTCCAATCATTGTACCAAATGTGCGGTTTCGCGAAAAATTGCTATAACCTGTCACCAAAAGATCGCCCAAATAAACAGAGTCGTAAATACTACGCTGAATAGGATGAACTGCATTAAGAAATCTATCCATCTCTTGAACTGCATTAGATATAAGTACAGCCTGAAAATTATCGCCGAATTTAAGACCGCTACATATTCCGACAGCTATAGCATATACATTTTTAAGCACAGAAGCATACTCTATTCCCACAACATCTGAACTCGTTTTCGTCTTGATATAACTATTCACAAGAATATCAGAAAACGCTTGCGCCTTGTTAACATCAGAACATCCTACAGTAAGATAGGACAAACGTTCCAATGCCACTTCTTCTGCATGTGAAGGTCCTCCTAAACAAGCTAGATTTTCTTCGGGAACATCATACACCTGACGAAAATACTCAGAACAAACAAGATTTTCGTCAGGCACTATGCCCTTTATAGCAGTAATGATGAATTTATTGCTTAGACTGGTTCGCAATTTCTTAAGATGGTTCTTAAGATATGGGGAAGGAGTTACAAAAACAAGTGTGTCATATTCTTGCACAATTTTATTAATGTCTGACGAAAAGAATATCTCATCGACATTAAACCGGACACCCACAAGATAAGTAGGATTATGGCTAAGACGCCGAAAATCTTCTATTTGGTCATTGCGACGTATATACCATCCGATGTGATGTGTCTTCTCTACCACAATCTTAGCTATGGCTGTAGCCCAGCTTCCGCCACCTATAATTGCTATTTTTCCGCAGTCAAACATGCCGTATACATTTAGCACTTGGAATATTCCAAGGTAATACTACTTAATTAGCACTGTCAATCCATGACTGAACAGTCTCAATAGACGGCTTTTCGTAGCCTAGCTTATATTTTTTGTTTATCTCACCAATTTTTTGTTGAAGGCCTTGTGCTTTTTCTCCTTTTATATCAGTAATCAGGTTAAAGCCAGCTTTACGCATTACATATGCCCAATTTTCGTCAACACCTATTTCAGCCCATTCTTTAATACTGCTCTGAGGCATTTTCTTTTCCGGCTTCATTTGCGGGAAGAAAAGCACTTCCTGTATATAGGTCTTTCCTGTCATAAGCATTACCAAACGGTCTATACCTATACCTATACCACTGGTAGGAGGCATTCCATACTGCAAAGCACGAAGAAAGTCCTTGTCAATGATCATTGCTTCGTCATCACCTTTGTCTGCAAGCTTCATCTGATCAACAAAGCGTTCTTCTTGATCAATCGGATCATTAAGTTCAGAGTATGCGTTGGCAAGCTCTTTACCGTTAACCATAAGTTCAAATCGCTCGGTAAGTCCTGGCTTTGATCGGTGACTCTTCGTTAGCGGAGACATTTCTACGGGATAGTCTGTTATAAATGTTGGTTGAATAAATGTTCCTTCACAGAATTCGCCGAAAAGTTCATCGATAAGTTTACCTTTTCCCATAGTATCGTCAACTTCCATTCCCTTGTCTTTACAAAATTGACGAATCTCTTCTTCTGTCTTACCGTTACAGTCAAAACCTGTTTTTTCCTTTATTGCGTCAAGAATGGGAAGGCGACGATATGGAGCCTTGAAACTTACTATTTTACCATCAATCTCGCGCTCAGAACTTCCATTTACTGCAATACATATTGTTTCGAGAAGTTTCTCAGTAAATGACATCATCCAATTATAATCCTTATACTGGACATAAAGTTCCACACAAGTAAATTCAGGATTATGATTGCGGTCCATTCCTTCATTGCGGAAATTCTTTCCTATTTCATAAACACCTTCAAATCCGCCAACGATGAGACGCTTTAGATAAAGTTCTGTTGCTATGCGCATATACATATCTTGATCCAAAGCATTGAAATGAGTTGTAAAAGGTCTAGCAGAAGCTCCGCCAGGAATACTCTGTAAGATTGGTGTTTCAACTTCGGTATAACCAGCATCATCAAGCACCTTACGCAATGTTCTCAACACGGTGGCTCTTTTAAGGAATGTATCCTTTACTCCTTCATTTACTACAAGATCAACATATCGCTGACGGTAGCGTAGTTCAGGATCATCAAATTTGTCATAAGCAAGACCATCCTTATATTTTACGATAGGCAATGGCTTAAGGCTCTTTGACAAAAGAGTTAGTTCCTTTGCATGCACAGATATTTCACCAGTCTGCGTACGGAAAACAAAGCCCTTAACTCCGATGAAATCACCAATATCCATAAGTTTTTTAAAGACAGTGTTATATAAGTCTTTATTCTCATCAGGACAGATTTCGTCGCGTGCAACATAAACTTGAATACGCCCTTTCGAGTCTTGTATTTCGGCAAAGGAAGCTTTTCCCATGACACGACGTCCCATAAGCCTACCTGCTATAACAACATTGCGAGGCTCATCGTCATCTTTAAAATTTGTTCGTATTTCATCGCTGAAAGCGTTTGTTGGATATTCTGCAGCCGGATATGGATCAACTCCCATATCACGTAATGTTTGTAAACTTTGTCTGCGCACTATTTCCTGTTCGCTCAGTTCAAGGATATTCATTTTTCGTCAAATTTACTTTATTTATATAATATGCATCCTAACACTTATGCTTTTAATAAGCATTTTGAAAGTAACAAGTGCTAAGACTGGCTATTTTATTTATGCAAAGTTAGTATTTTTATTTCTAAATACCCACCTTTGAATGAGAAAATATGGAACACCTGTGGTACTGCATGCATATACCCTGCAGTTCAAAGCATTTAGTGTGTGACTTGAAACAATGAATAGCAAACTAAATTTGCTATAGTTCTTTCACCATATGTCATAAAAAAGGCAGAAAATTCAAAATTATATTATTGAACTTTCTGCCCTAAATATGTTTTCCTTCAGAATTGAGAACAAAGGAAGAAGGTTAGACATGTGTAATTTAACCTAAATACTTCATAAGAATTTTCGCATTGCCACTATCACGAAGCTTTGCTATACTCTTTTCACGTATTTGGCGAACACGTTCTCTAGTAAGACCTAACTGGTCGCCTATCTCCTCAAGACCCTTTTCTTGACATCCTATACCAAAACATTCACGGATTATAGTTATCTCTCTATCTCTAAGAACCTTACTCAAAACAGAATTCAGTTCTAACGCCATAGACTCATGATCTACGACACGATCTGTTCTACTGTCTTCACCACTTGGCATCACGTCAAGCATACAGTTATCTTCACCATCTTGAAATGGAGCATCAATACTAACATGGTGTCCATCAGCAGCAAGAGATTGACCTATTTTTTCCTCATCTATTTTAGTTGCCTCGGCAAGTTCGGAAACAGACGGATGACGTTGGTTGGCCTGTTCAAATTTATTTATCTCGTGATTAATTTTATTAAGCGATCCGACCTGATTAAGCGGAAGTCTGACGATACGGCTTTGCTCTGCAATAGCCTGTAAGATACTCTGTCTTATCCACCATACAGCGTATGAAATAAACTTAAATCCGCGTGTTTCATCAAATTTCTGAGCGGCCTTAATAAGACCAATATTACCCTCATCAATAAGGTCCGTAAGAGTTAATCCTTGATGCTGATATTGCTTTGCAACAGAAACCACAAATCTCAAGTTAGCAGTTACGAGTTTGTCTTTTGCCTTTTCGCCCTCA
The DNA here is from genome assembly GCA_963586715.1 of Barnesiella intestinihominis. GTDB lineage: Bacteria > Bacteroidota > Bacteroidia > Bacteroidales > Bacteroidaceae > Prevotella. The sequence goes on along the minus strand of CAVAAS010000015.1, from coordinate 43,795 downwards.
CGTCCACCTTTTTTTATCTTTTGTGCCAACTCAATTTCCTCATCAATAGAGATAAGGGGCGCGCGTCCTATTTCTACAAGATATTTATCCAGTGCTTCGCTAGAGCGGTTAGTAATGCTCTTTTGGATTTTTAATTGTCTCATTCCTGATTTTTCTCTTTAAACCTTATAAGTAACTGATTACTAATATTTTAAGTTACAATCTACAAAAGTGATGCAAAGGTACTAAAATTTCCAATACAAAGCAACATATTTGCCATTTTTATTTCTCAATATGTTTTAAACAGCATAAACATCTACCGTTTGTTTTGTACCTGAAATATTGTCTTCGTTTAATCATCAGGGAAAAGTAGTCTTTGGTCATACTTTATTGAGGAATTTGCAAGACCTTCAGGAACAAATTTCCAATTATCAGAAACCTCAGACTTGAGCTCCCTGCAATTCTTTATATATTTATAAAGGTAATAGCGCTCGCTTTGCTCACTTTCATACACAATTCTGTTTGGCAATTCATCATGAGAAATATTCGCCCCAAGTGTAAGAAATTCGTTTCCACCACATGCCCTATAACTATGCATAGCAACAAGATACCTCTCTGTTAAAGAAAAAGGCTTCCCATTTTCAAATTTTAATATTGATATTCTTTGACCTATTTGCTGAGTTACATCAACAACATAGCGTAAACCTCCAGCTGTATCAAAATTGAATACAAGATTCTTGAAATAAAAATACTGCGTGCCATTCAACCAGAACGGCTCCAACTGCATTATATGGTCTTCACCAACATCCATAGTATTAACCCATAGCCCATAACTCATTTCAAGATAATCCTTAATTTCTTGACCTGTCATATACAATGCAGAGATTGTATTTTTATATTGAAATAACCTGAATAAATCTCGAACACATATTTTCCCGGGAAGAAAGGTCTCATTGAAACACAGTGGAGCAGCAAAAGAAACTTGAGCACCTGTAACTTGTAATTGTACCTTATGTATTAAGTGGTCTACCGGACCACACCCAAAGCAACTATTACGTGTAAACATTGCTTTGGCCAAATTTCCTATTGGAATATCCATAAAGTTTCTGACATTTACCATATCTTTACGGAAAGCAGAAATAAACTCATCGTCAACAGGAAATTTATCAACATTTAGAAGTTTAGCGCTAATCCTTCCTTTTTTCCATCGTGTTTTTCTATCATCAACCACATGTGACACTATCTTTTCAAGACATATTTCAACATATCCCACAAAGTATGCATTTGATGAAGGATTAACACATGTCACTTCATCGCCATCACTATTCAAGATTGTGGCACAAAATGATTTATGGTCATGACCAAACAATATCAAGTCTAAGCCTTTGACTTGCTTTGCCACACGCTCTGTAAAATTTTCAATGTTTATTCCACAGTCAATTCCTCCACTCAATCCAGAATGGAAAAGTCCTATAATAAGATCTGCCTCTTCATGGTTTCTCAAATGTTCAACCAAACACTTTGCACTTTCTATAGGATTCTGAAAAGTCATTCCTTTCCATAACTTTCGGGGAAGCCAATATGGAATAGCAGTGGTGGTTAACCCTAAAACAGCAACACGAACGCCATGTCTTTCTATAATCGTATATGGCTTAAAATAAGAACTGTAAGTTTTGTCATCAACAATATTGGCACTTAGTATTGGACAATCAGTTTCTTCCTCCCACTTATCGTAAACAGCATGACCTGTTTCTATATCATGGTTTCCCATGCAAATTGCATCATATTGGAGATGATTATATATGCGTGCCGCCAAGTTGGTTTCTTTACAAGTTCGAAGATTTGATATAAAACAAGATGGTTGCCCCTGCAGTATATCTCCGCCATCCAAAAGAATAAGGGAATCAGGATTTTCAATCCTTGTCTTTTTTATAAATGATGAAACTTGCGATAAAGAAATGGTTGCCTCTCTCCCATGAATAAAATCGTAGGGGAAAAGACAACCATGAATATCTGAGGTGAAAATAATCTTCAGAACCATTTACAAAAAACAAAGAAAACTGTTTAACCTAAACACTTGAGGACTATTCTATCTTAACAAGCTGCAGACTTGAAATTTTTCCATCAGAATCAATATGACCTTTTACTTTATACTGATTGAATTTGTCTTTATTAGAATCAACATTGCTTACTGATTGATCAACGGTAAATTCTACATCAAATTCAAAGGAGTCGTCACCATTATCCTTTTTGCTTATTTTATAGTCGCCATTGGGACGCCAGTTCATGCCTTTAACATCCTCCTTATATAACTTGTGTAAAAAGGTGATGACATCATGCTTCGTTGCATTGGCATTGGTCAGGAAGTTAAGCGTACTACTTACCACAGAGGTAATCCCCATCTCATCATTTGCATTAATGCCATTGAAGAACTGCTTAAAAACGCTACTTACCAAAGCCTTGTCTTCACTATTTACAGTAGTAGCATCAAGCTTTTTCATTTTTTCTTGTGCCTCAACAGCATATTCTCCTTCTGAATGTTCTGCAAGGTAGCTTTCAAATGCCTCTGGGGTATTCTGCTTTAATGCGTAAGCCCAATCCAACGAATCAATTTTGTGTTCGGCTTCTGCTCTATGCAAAGATTCTGGATGCTTATCTAAATAAGCCTGAAGCATAGATTTTGAGTTACTCAGAAGGGCATTAGTCCATTCTGAATCATTCTGCTGCAGAATCCTTATATGAGCTTGTATTGAATCAATGTGTTCCTGTGGAGCGTCTTTGTAATTGTCAAGATAATCTTGTAGCACGGCTACATCAGTGCTTTCCATTGCGTTTAGATATGCGTCTTCTTCGCTTCCGCGTGGATTGCCCATGCTACTTACATACCAGCATAGCCCTCCAACAAGCAACAAAAGTACGATAATAATGGAAGCGATTAATCCTTTCTTACTTTTCTTGGGTTCTTGTTGCTGAACATCGCTACCTACATGCGAAGCTCCTTTAAACGAGGCTCCACCTGCTGCCTCAGAAGTGGCCTCTGATGCATTTGGCCTTACATTATTACTACTTTCCCCGCATACAGGACAAAATGCCTGTCCTTTCAGATATATATTTCCACATTTGGGGCACTTTCTTATATTTCCATGTATTGCAACTCCACAATTGGGGCATGAACCAGCCATATCGCTAATTTGGTGGCCGCATTCTGGACATTTAATTATAGCCATTGTAATATTATTTAAATTATGTATGTTTTATTATATCAGTGATGCCGAAACCTTATTTCACGCATACTATGCCTTCCCATGAAGCGACTTTTGTCTACGTAGGTATTTATACCATTGATTCTTCCTTTTGCAGTATATTGCCACATATCAAAGTCTCTGTTATCTTGCAATTTCGGCTCTTTTGAAGAGTATTGGGCTATCATCAACTTATAGCCATCAATTATACCTGTTAGATATTTGTTATAGAAATTTGTCCCCGTGTAAATCAAAGGTTTCTGTTTGTATTCCGTCTCTACAAGGCTTATAAACTTTACAAGAGAGTCGCAAAATTCTTCTTTTGGCAATCCGCTATTTGTTTCAACATCAATCATTGGTATAAGGTCTTGATCGCCAGGACGACATTGTGACTTAAAGTTCTCCAGCTGAAGTTGAAGTTCCACCTTCGGTCGAAAGAAATGATATGAGCCGACCTTTAAACCATAATGATGAGCCAACTCTATGTTTTTCTGATACATAGGATCTATCCTCGTTCCACCTTCTGTTGCCTTTAGATAGACGTAAGTCATCTTGCTATTGTCACCGACGGCTTCCCAAAAAACTTCTCCTTGATAGTGACTGAGGTCTATACCATGTATATGACGACAAGTATCTTCACACTGTACATATGTATCTGTTTCCTGCGCTAATGCAGGCAAGTGCCCCATGACAAATGTACCAAAAATAAATATATTAAGGATTTTTCGTAGTTTCATAAATGCAAAGTTAGGCCTTTATGTATAGAAATCAAAAAAAATTAAATTTAATTAGTTATTCCTCAATTTCTGAAAGACTACGCCTTACATTCGCCGACATTTTAAATAAACTTTCAGAGCGTGCGTAGCGGTAAAAATTAAAACAATTGTATATTGCGTTCTTACTGCCGACACGTCCGAATTTGCTTGCCACATAATCTCTCATGATGCTCCTATATGCCTTCTTTTCTGCTTTTTTCTCTATTTTTTGAATATATGGAAATTCGTTTTTATCAAATCCGAACATATCTATCAGAATAGATGCTTGAAAACGTGCCATGCGCAAGAATTTCAACTTGCCCAACCAAGCCTCAATTTTTATAAAATCTACACTTTGTCCCTTGGTTCTCAAAAAATGCCCAAGAGTGATAATTCCCCGTAGGCGGACTCCGTAACGCAATGTGAGATTGATATTCTGAAGTATAACTGCTAGCATATCAAGCGAAACAATTGAGGTATCTATTGCATGGCGCTCCTTTTCAACAATATCTTTCAGCATGAAACGTTTGAAAGGATGCGATAGATTTAAACTTTCCAAATCGGAAAAAACGAACTTGTCAGAAATTTCGTCTACCCCAATAAATGAAGCCGATGTGAAAAGCTTCTTTGTTTCATTGTTTACGTTGCATGTTACGTCATCAATGTGCATGTCCAAGCCCTTAGACACATAAGGCACAACGTCTTGCCTAACTGAAAGTTTGTACAATGCCCTCCATTTAAAATCAGACATTGGCTTTATTCGGCTTTGTGTATTAAAGGCTCCGTCACATGCCAACTTCAACATATTTGAAATAACTATATTCATTGTCAACTGAATTTTCTTGGATACCTAAATATTATTGCCAGAACAGAAACAGCGAATAAAATGAAAGGATAATACAACTTTCCTATTATATCAACAGGATTAACCAAAGCCAGTCCTGTAGCCATCAGTATCTGTGCACCATAAGGAAGAATACTCTGTATGCAGCAAGAGAAAGTATCAAGAATACTGGCATTTTTTCTATTGTCAACACCATAACGGTCACCTATTTCTTTAGATATAGTTCCTACAGTAAGTATTGCAACAGTATTGTTTGCCGTACAGATATTCACAAGACTGACAAGCATGGCAATAGTCATCTCACAACTTCTACGATTTGTAATTTTAAGAGTCATCAAGCGTATAAGATATTCCATAGCTCCATTCTCCTTCAATACGCGTAATAAACCTCCCGCTAGTACCGAGACAACAATAAGATCACCCATAGAAGATATGCCGTTACCCATCGCATGACACCATCCAAAGAAATCATAATGGGAGAAAGCAATGCCCAACACACCAGTAGATACCAACCCTAATGTAAGAACAACAACAACATTAAGTCCACAAAGAGCGGTAAATATCACAATAAGATAAGGTATCATATTGAAATAATTAACATCCACAATGTCCCTGTGCGTATGCATACCTTGCCCCAAATAAACGTATATCAGCAATACAACCAATGCGGCCGGAATAGCAATATAGGAATTTACGAGAAATTTATCGCTCATTCGGCATTTCTGAGTGTTTGTAGCGACAATTGTTGTATCTGATATAAATGAGAGATTGTCCCCGAAGAAAGAACCACCAACTATTATTGCTACCATAGAAGCGACATCACTCCCTATAGTAAGTGCCAATCCTGCGGCTATAGGAACAAGAGCAACAATTGTCCCAACGCTTGTGCCTATAGAAAGGGAGATGAAACAGGCAGACAAGAATAGTCCTGGCATTACCATACTATCTGGCAATACATTTAGCGCAAAGTTAACTGTATCATCCACACACTCTGCAATTTTAGCTGAATTGGCAAAAGCACCAGCTAACACAAATATGCAAAGCATCAACATTATGTCCTTGTCGCCAGCACCACTACAAAAGACATCAAGTCGCTCCTTTAACGTCTTGCCTTTGAAAGTTGCTAACGAGTATATGCATGACATAAGAAAGGCAATGGTTATTGGCATGCAATAAAAATCGCCAGCAATTATTGAAGCTACGACATAAAGCAAGACAAACAATAAGAGTGGGGATATGGCGAACAGGCCTTTTTTATGATTTATTGGTGATGATTCCATCCTTCTATTGGATTAGATATATGAAAATAGGCATAACCTATCAAAAACAGAGGGAAGGAGTACACGACGTTTTCCGCCATATTACTCCTTCTTTTTCTATGTTCTACAGACATGCCTCATACACACAATCTGTAGATACGAGAACGTCTGTGATTCTTGCACAAGAATATGGATTTAAAGAGTTACACCATTCTTGAAAATGGAGATCTCACGGTATCCGTTCTTCTCATTGTTAGCCTTTTCTCCACTTGCAACAGCAAGAACCTTATCAATAAATTTATCAACGAGTGAAGGCATATCTGTTCCCTCAACAAGTTCTCCCGCATTGAAATCAATCCAATTTGGCTTGTTTTTATAAAGGTTGCTATTAGTTGAAATCTTCATCGTTGGGATAAATGTTCCGAAAGGCGTTCCGCGTCCTGTCGTGAACAGAACAATTTGACAACCGGCAGCAGCCAAAGCTGTTGAAGCAACGAGGTCGTTTCCTGGGGCAGAAAGGAGGTTCAATCCCTTTACTTTTAACCTGTCACCATAGCCTAACACTCCGCTTACTGGTGCTCGTCCGCATTTTTGCGTACAGCCTAGAGCTTTGTCTTCTAATGTTGAAATACCTCCCGCCTTGTTTCCTGGAGAAGGATTTTCGCCTACAGGCTCCCCATGACTGAGGAAATATTCTTTGAAGTCATTTACAAGTTTCACTGTCTCATTGAAAAGTTCAGGTGTTTCGCAGCGATTCATAAGAATCGTCTCAGCACCAAACATTTCAGGAACTTCGGTCAGGATAGATGTTCCACCCTGGGCAACAACATAATCAGAGAATTCACCAACAAGAGGATTACCAGTAATGCCACTAAATCCGTCGCTTCCTCCACATTTCAAACCGATGCGTAGTTCGCTTACAGGGCAATCAGTACGTTTGTCTTCCTTAGCGATAGCATAAAGGGAATGAAGGATTTTCATACCTTCCTCAACTTCATCACCTTCAACTTTTTGAACGACCATGAATTTTATGCGCTCTTTATCATAATCGCCCAATAGTTCTTCAAACTTGTCAGGCTGGTTGTTCTCACATCCTAGACCAACTACCAATACTGCACCTGCATTTGGATGCAACACAATATCGCGTAAAACCTTGCGCGTATTTTCATGATCTTCACTCAGCTGAGAACATCCATAGTTATGATGCCAAGAATGTACAGCATCAATGCCTTCCAAATTTGTTTCCTTCTCAAGCATAGAAGCAAGTCTGTCGGAAATTCCATTAACGCAACCTACAGTTGGAACTACCCATATTTCGTTTCTTACACCAACCTCACCATTCTTGCGTACATAACCCTTAAAGGTACGGTTATCTTTCTTAATATTAAGTTTCTCGTTTACAGGATGATATTCATAAGTTAGAGTTCCCTCAAGATTTGTCTTAAGGTTGTTTTCGTTTACCCACTGTCCCGCTTTTAGATCTTCCTTTGCATGTCCTATAGGATAGCCGTATTTTATTATATCCGTCCCTTTGGGAGCATCTTTTATAAGGACTTTGTGTCCGGCAGGAGTGTCTTGAAGAACTTCAATGTCCTTCCCGTCAACATTGACCTTCTCGCCTTTTGTAAAAGAACGAAGGCAAACAACCACAGAGTCAACTGGGTTGATTTTGATAAATGATGAAATATTCATATTTGTTTTAGATTATATATTTGTGTTCTGGTAATTCAATAAAAAAATGATTAAAGTTGGGTTCTTCTATAAAAGTCCACATTTTCTTTTGAAAGAAGTTCAATCGGCATAAAATTCGTAGGATCAACCTTTTTGTGTAATACTATAGCCTTGAACAAAGAGTCTACACAATGATAGCCTTGCATATAAGCATGTTGGGCTATCAAGAAAGACACCGAACCCTTACGAAGACATTCTGCATTCTTTTCAACCATGTCGTAGCCCATGATCTGCACGTTGCGTCTATTTGTCTTAAGCAAAAATTCACCTATGATATGCGCCTTTGAACCGAGAGTTATACAATTTCTAATTTCCGGATGCGTGGTAAAAAACGCCTCCAATTTTTTATCTATCCCTTCTCTACTGTTGTCAACAGGTATATCAAGTTCAATAATTTTTACTTTCGGAAAATGTTCATTCATGTAATGACGGAATCCTTGCTCGCGGTTTTCCTGCTGCCTACTTGCTACCTTGCCGTTTTTCATCTGTTTAAAGAGCATTATTTCTTTGTCGTTACTTGCAATCAGCATAAGTATCTTTGCAGAAAAAATACCGCTTGCGAAAGAATCCTGACCAAAGAAAGACAATGGATTTACATCTGGCACATAAGAGTCAAGTAATATGAACGGTATGTCCCTTTCATGCATTATTTCACAAAAACGCCTTGTTGCCTGCAGTTCGCCAGGTACAACAATCACCCCATTAGGATTTTTCTCTAGACATATCTTTGCTGTTTGGGAAAACGATTTGGCATCGTAACGCTTATAATAAAGTATTTCTGTGCTTATATGGAAATCCCGTCGTGTTTCACAGGCCTTTGCCGTACCGTCTTCAATTTCTTCCCAATATGCTTCCGAGTCGTGTTCAGGAATGATACAATAAAATTTGTATGACTTATTGTATGCCAAGGCACTGGCATACATATTGGGCTGATAATTAATTTCCTTAAGCACCTTCTCAACCTTTTCCCTTGCTTCCTTAGAAACATTGGGGCGATTGTGCAAAACGCGGTCAACGGTACCAACAGAAACTCCAGATTTTTCCGCAATGTCTTTTATCCTAACTTTTTCTGTCATGATAGAAATGTGCTTGAAAAAATGTACATGTGTTAAACAATATTTTCAGTAGTTTTGCAAAAATAAGAATAAAAAATTGAAACGCCACCACTGTTCTCTCCATTTTTCAGTAAAATCTATTTTTTTCTTTATTTATTTGTGCGGTTGAATATAAAACTCTAACTTTGTGAACTGAAAAGCAAATAATATCTTAAACAATTAATTTATTAAAAATAACAAATGGCTAAAGTAGTTACATTAGGCGAAATCATGCTTCGCCTTTCTTCTCCTGGTCAGAAGAGGTTCATTCAAAGTGATACATTCGATGTTGTTTACGGTGGTGGCGAGGCTAACGTCGCTGTAAGCGCAGCAAACTATGGTCATGAAGCATATTTCGTGACAAAAGTTCCAACCCATGAGATTGGACAATGTGCAGTAAACGCACTTCGTCGTTATGGCGTTCACACAGATTTCATCGCTCGTGGCGGCAATCGTCTTGGAATCTATTTCCTTGAGACTGGAGCATCAATGCGTCCTTCAAAGGTTGTTTACGACCGTGCAGGAAGCTCTATCGCAGAGGCTGATCCAAAAGATTTTGACTTTGACGCAATCATGGAAGGTGCTCAGTGGTTCCACTGGAGCGGCATTACTCCAGCTATAAGCGACAAAGCAGCAGAACTGACAAAGTTGGCTTGCGAAGCTGCTAAACGTCATGGCGTAACCGTAAGCTGCGACTTGAACTTCCGCAAGAAGCTTTGGACCTCAGAAAAGGCTCAAAGCATCATGAAGCCTCTTATGAAATATGTTGACGTATGCATTGGTAACGAAGAAGACGCACAGCTCTGCCTTGGCTTCAAGCCAGACGCTGACGTAGAAGGCGGAAAGACTGACGCAGAAGGTTACTACGGAATATTCAAGGGAATGATGGAAGAATTCGGCTTTAAGTTCGTTGTTTCAACACTCCGCGAATCTTATTCTGCTACACACAATGGTTGGAAAGCCCTTATCTACAATGGCAAGGACTTCTATCAGAGCAAGCACTACGATATCATGCCTATCATCGACCGCGTTGGTGGTGGTGACAGCTTTGCTGGTGGTCTTATCCACGGCTTGCTGACTTGGCCAGAGAATCAGGGTAAAGCTCTTGAATTCGCTGTTGCAGCATCTGCACTGAAGCACACTATTCCTGGCGACTTCAACCTTATGAGCAAGGAAGAAGTTGAGAACCTTGCAGGTGGCGATGCTTCTGGTCGTGTTCAGCGATAAGACAAACAAGACAAAATGGTTGGTTGGAACCGTTTAGTTCCATACCAACCATTCTTTTTAAACAGACAATAAAAATAATTTGCGCAAAAGTTCACAACAGCATATGCGCAGTTTTTCAACAAGACAAATATCATGGCAAAATTTGACAAATTGGCTGTCCTTAAAAAAATCGGTGAAACAGGAATGGTACCCGTTTTCTACGATAAGGACGCAGAGGTGGCTAAAAATGTAGTAAAGGCTTGCTACGACGGTGGTGTTCGAGCATTCGAATTCACAAACCGTGGCGATTTCGCACACGAGGTATTCGAAGAGGTCGTTAAGTTTGCAGCGGTAGAGTGCCCGGAAATGGCTCTCGGTGTTGGTTCTGTAGTAGATCCCGCAACAGCTGCCCTTTACATTCAGCTCGGCGCTTGCTTCGTTGTTGGTCCATTGTTCAACCCTGAAGTTGCTAAAGTCTGCAACCGTCGCCTCGTTCCCTACACACCTGGATGCGGTAGCGTATCAGAAGTAGGTGCTGCTCAGGAAGTAGGTTGCGATTTATGCAAGATATTCCCTGGCGATGTGCTCGGTCCGAAGTTGGTAAAGGGTTTGAAAGCTCCTATGCCTTGGTCTAAACTGATGGTAACTGGCGGTGTTTCTCCTGATGAGGAAAACCTCACTTCATGGATAAAGGCTGGTGTTTACTGCGTTGGAATGGGTTCCAAACTCTTCCCGAAGGATGTAGTTGCAGCAAAAGACTGGAAGACTGTTTCAGACAAATGTGCAGAAGCTTTGGGATACATTGCTAAGGCTCGCGGTTAACAACAAACAATATAAAGGCTTCATGGGCATGCTTTGCCTATGGAGTCTTTTTGTATGTTTTGCCTGTTCACGACATTCACATTCCATAGTGGACAAGCTGAACACAGATTCTTATGCATTTCATTATAAGAATCTAGACTCTACTTACAACAACGCAAGAAAGGCATACTCTCTTTCCCAAGGTTATCCACCAGGAAAGGCTGAAGCAATGAACAACATTGCTTTTGTAAATATTGCGAAGATGAACTTTTCATTGGCTGCCCAACAATTGGACAGCATTTATAAGCTGACGGACAATCAGCTTGAATTGCTCATCGCTGATGTACAATACATGAGACTATGCCAACGAAAAGCACAAAACAAAGATTTCTATGACTATAAAGTAAGAGCGCAACAAAGAATTAAACGAATTAAAGAAGAAGAAGGTACACTATCTCCGCGTGAAGCTAAGCGACTACTTTACGGTGAAACGGAATATTCTTTTGTTTTGTCGACATATTACTATTATGTTGGTTTGGATAGTCTGGCAACAGATGCCATTATGCAGATAACCACCGACGGACTATTACAGAAAGATACTGCACAATACCTTAATTATCTCTACCAATGCGGTACTGGAGGAATTATTCAAGCAAAATCTCCCACAGAAACTTTGCAGAAGGAATACGACAAGTTGCTGGAATGTTACCTCATGTCAAAGAGATTGAATTTCAAGTACTGGGAAGCCAATTCTATGCAGGCGATAAGTGAAATGCTTATAAACAACTCAAACCGCTATTTGCTTTTGGAGAAAAACAAAGTATCTGTCGGATACTTGAATGTTGACCATATGCCAGACACATTACTTGCCGGTTATCTAGCGCAGAAAGCAACAGATTTGTTTAGAATATATGGCGATACTTATCAGGAAGCTGCATCATTGCGCACTCTTGCAAAATGTTTTTGGGGAATAGGCGACAATACTAGTTCATTATTCTGCCTGGAAAAGGCAATCAATGGCAACAAAATAAAACAGGCTCCAGACCTCATTGCTAGTATCTGTGAGCAGTTGAGCATCGTTTATTCTTCACTTAACGACAAACACAATAGCGACCTCAATAGAAACCTATATCTTGACCTCCAGGAGAAGACGCGCCAGGACATGGAACTTGATGCACGAGCAGCAAAACTGGAACAAACGTCTACTATGCTCAACTGGATGATTCTTGCAATCCTATCAGTTATTTTTCTCGTTGCCTTCTTACTCTTTCGCATCAGGCGAATGAAAACAGACACCTTCAAATTTGAAGATGCAATAAATGAACTAAAGCTCAAGATATCTAGCATAAACAACAGAAAAATCAATGACTTAGAAGATTATTCGGAAGAGCTTGAAGAGAATTGCAACATACAAAAGCTGAATCTGGAAAAGAATAAAAGAAGAAACATTGATAACCGAGCTAAAGTTTTTCTGCTTGACAATATATTGCCCCTTATTGACCGCATGTCAAACGAGATGAACAAGCTTAAAGAACGTACAGAAACCGACGAGCAAAAGCAAGAGAGGCTTACGTATATAACTGAATTGTCTGAAAAAATCAACGACTGTAACAACACGATTACAGAATGGATTCAACTTCGCAAGGGCGATATTGGCATGACAATAGAGAGTTTCCGCCTTCAAGAACTCTTTGACATTTTGAAGCGCAGTAAAATCGTATTTGAAATGCAAGGCAAGGAGCTTTGCATACAAGATACCGAGTACACCGTTAAAGCGGATAAAGCTTTAACACTCTTCATGATAAACACTTTGACTGACAATGCACGTAAATATACCGCACAAGGAGGAAAAATTAATGTCTACGCTACAGAACAGGACAACTGCATAGAGATTTCAGTGAAAGACAATGGATGCGGCATTGCTGACGACAAGCTAGCAGGTATCTTCAACCGCAAGATTTCCAACGGACACGGGTTCGGGCTTTTGAATTGTCGAGGTATTTTGGAAAAGTACAGGAAATATAGCCGCATTTTTGACTTTTGCCACATATCTGCACAAAGCTCGCCAAATGGTAGCCGCTTCTTCTTCACTCTACCCAAAGGCATTGCAACGACTGTCATCATTATGCTTTTCTGCATGACGTCACATGCTCTTCCCGAAAAAAAACAGAACTTGCACAAAAGCCCAGCTAAATCAGACCTATGCCTAAACAAAGCTGACACGTTTGCAGACTCTACTTACTTTGCAAACGTGCATGGTGACTATGCTGCGGCACTAGTATTTGCTGACTCCGCACGAATATGGCTCAACCGCCACTATGCCCACCTTAGACCAAAGGGCAAGGATTTTATGCATCACATAGACAGAGAAAACGCTGAAGCTCCGGAATTAAGATGGTTTAACTCTGGCATTAACACCGACTACAACATTATCCTTGACATCCGCAATGAGAGTGCAATTGCTTCTTTGGCCCTGCACGAATGGGCTTTATACCGGTACAACAATTCCATATATACCAAACTATTCAAGGAAGTATCGGCTGACACCACCATAGCGCAGTATTGCCGCATAATGCAACGCTCTGAAACGGACAAGAACATAGCCATTGTGCTGCTTATAATATCGTGCGTTTCTCTCTCTTTGGTAACATATCTCATGTATTATCGCCGAATAACAAAGAGCAATTCTCTAAGAGAGATTTATCACGAGCTTGAAAAAGCTACGCTTTCCAACATAGACACACAAAGCAAGCTAAACGCTGTGACGAAACTTTCGCAACGTGCAGATGTGGTTGACAATAAGATTGACCTTAGCGATCTGCTGGCTAAATTCCTGTCTGACAGCAAAAAAGAGAACATACTGCAAGCCAAAATACAGGCACAACAAGACTGCCTTAAGAAAATGTCCTATGAAAACAACAAATTCTATATAAGCAACAACATAACAGAAAATTGCCTTAGCACAATAAAACATGAGACGATGTATTACCCTTCGCGGATTTACAACTATATCGTCTCTACTGACGAAAGTTCATCAAGCAATGGCATAGAAACTCTGAGCAGCTTGATATCTTATTACAAAGAGCTGTATTCCATTCTTCTTGAACAGGTTCACAGGCAAATAAATAATCTTCCGTTTGAGCGAAAGACCATAAAAATTCCCGTCTGCACATCAGAAGAGTTGAATACCATCGGCGATGAAACGCTTATTTCTTACTTATTCAAAATATTGAAAACAGTCAACGGTAACGTTTCCCCCCAATATACTATTTTTCCCGAAGGTGTATACCTTCACATTCAGGCAGTTATAAGCAATCTGAATAAAGAATTGACAGAAACCACGAACCAATTTATCGCGGAGAAAGCGAATATACCTTTTCTCATCATGCGACAAATTGTACGCGAAACGAACTCTGCCGTAAATCTATGCAAAGGAGGCATAAACGCCGTGAAAGGAGATGGTGAAAATCTCACCCTTACCATAACATTACCTTATAGAACAGACATAAGAAAACAACAAGATATAGATGAATAACTTTAGCGTAATTATAGTAGAAGACGTGCCGTTGGAATTGAAAGGCACAGAAGGAATATTAAAGTCTGACATTCCTGAAGCCACGATAATAGGTACAGCAGAAAACGAGCAGCAGTACTGGAAATTAATGAAAGAGAATCAGCCAGACTTGGTGCTTCTAGACCTCGGCTTAGGCGGCTCTACCACTATAGGAGTTGAAATTTGTCGTGAAACGCGAGTAAAATACCCAAATGTAAAAGTACTTATCTTTACCGGTGAGATACTCAACGAAAAACTTTGGCTTGATGTCCTTGATGCGGGATGCAACGGAATAATACTGAAAACCGGCGAGATGCTTACGCGCGCTGACGTGGAAAGCATTATGGCGGGGAAGAAAAATGTGTTTAACCAGCCCATTTTGAGCAAGATCCTAGAGCATTTCAAACACGACGTAAAGTCTACAATCATGCGGCAGGAAGCACAGATTGCATACGAAATTGATGAATATGATGAACGGTTTCTGCGTCATCTTGCCCTAGGATACACAAAAGAACAGATAACAAGTTTACGGGGAATACCGTTTGGTGTTAAAAGTCTTGAGAAACGGCAGAACGAATTGGTACAGAAACTATTCGGCAACAATAATGGGAAACAGAATGTCAACGCCACACGCCTTGTGGTCAGAGCCCTGGAACTGAGAATTCTTGATATAGACAACCTTCAACCTGACGATGAATAGTAAAAAGAGCATTATTCAACGGGCACTATATTTTGCCACAGCGTTTGCATGTATCGCTGAGGTATTCATAATATTCCTTTCTTGGATGCTGTGCACTGTCTATCCGGAGATTCAGATAAGATCACTGCTCAGCGACGAGGGGATAAGGTGGCTCTTTGGACATATAACAGATAACATAAGCGGTGCCATCATAATATATATTATTATGCTTGGCATGGCTTGTGGTGCCATAAAAAGCAGTGGCTTCATTGAGCGCATAAAACGGTTGGCCAGACACAAAGAAGAAATGGATTACCGGGACAAAATGGCTTTTATTACGATATGTGCTGAATTGACTCTCTATATTCTAAGCATGATATTGCTTGCATTTACACCCCACGCCACACTTCTTAGTGCCACAGGAAATCTCCATCCTAGCAGTTTCAGTGTGAGCATAATACCATCACTATGCTCTATTATCTGCCTGATGATGTGGACTTTTGCCTTCTTCACAAAAAGCATAAACTCCATTTACAGTTGTATATCATCGCTAGTTGACGGAATAAAAGCGTTAGCGCCATTGATTGTTGCCTATATCTTTATATGCCAACTGATACAGACCTTATACTTTATTTTTTCTATCTGATATACATTTCCTTTTTCGCAATTATTTTTTTTGGACTTTTACTTTTCTGCATTTCACTGGTATTATGAATGTACTTTTTATAGACATTTATTGTTATACATTCATTTTAACCAAAAATTCATGAAGAATCTATTCACAATTCTACTCTGTTGTATATGCTTTTTTATTAGTTCCTGTACCGATTTGGACGAAGTGAACAGTCGCTTGGATACGCTAGAAAAGACTGTTTTTGATATACAATCAGCTATAAAAGCATTGGAACAAGCCTACAAAGACGGAAAATTTATAAAGGATATTAAGGCGATAGAAGGAGAAACAGGGGGATGGACTATTTTTTTCTCTGACAATACTAGCATAAACATTGCCAATGGAAAAGACGGGAATAATGGAAATGATGGAAAAGCTCCATACCTGAAGGTTGATCAAGATGGGTATTTGACGGTATCCTATGACAATGGAGAAACATACACAAGACTTAAAGATGGCAACGGAAATGACATATTGGTAAAAAACACATCCATACGTGTAATAACCGACGCCAACGGGCATTATGTGTTTGTAGAATATGACACAAATGACACAACGAAAATAATTAGGGAAATTGAAACGCCGATTTCTTCAAACTCTTCAATAACCATCAGCGGCATTGCGGAAAACGACATTCTCCACACCATCACTATCACTATGGCTGACGGAACGGTGTTCACTTTCAACAAGGATTATTTCTGTCCTACATCCATTGCCATACTCACTACCCAATGCGTAAATGTATCAAAAGGCATTGCAGCAACAGTTGAGTTCAGGGTTAATCCTCAGTCGGCACTTTTCGTTTACGACACATCGTCTGACGACTGCCAAATTATGCTAGATAAAGTTGGCACCGCACAAGTAAATTATGCCCCCCAAGCTTCAACAAATAAACTAGCAAAAGTAAGTGCTGCTGACATTAGTTATGTAACAACCTCAACTGCCTACAGACTAGCCAAGGTGGAACAATGCTTTGATGAGCAAGGCGTTCTGAAAAAAGGTCAATACAAAGCTACCATTGAAGACTTGGGAACAGGAACGGACTACAATGATTTGGTTGCTTTAGTCATATCAACGACAGATGCTAACGGGAATAAGCTTTTCATTTCTTCATCCGCATTCCAATTGAAATACACGAACAACGTGTTTACTTCCTTCTCAATAGGAGAGAAGAATAACTCAACTTGCGCACTGAAGGATGTTGAAGCTACAATTAGCAGCAATAACATAACCTTGAGTTCGCCTTATATAACAGATGTCACCCACTTGCGACCATCGTTTACTACTAACGGAACGGTATATGTTGGAAATACAATGCAGAGAAGTGGCATTTCCGAGCAGGACTTTACAAATCCCGTTACATATAAAGTTGTAGCTGACAACGGTGAAATATCGTATTACACCGTAACCGTTAAATACTCTGGCCTGCCGATAATGGAAATAACAACGCCTGGTGGTGTGGCCATAACAAGCAAGGATGACTGGATAAAAAATTCGGAGTACAGGATAATCAACACCGACGGCTCGATTGACAACAAAGGTACTCTAGCCATTAAAGGCCGGGGCAACTCCACATGGACATATCCTAAAAAGCCGTATGCAATAAAGCTGGACAGCAAAACAGAGCTATTGGGACTACCGTATGAAAAAAGGTTCGACTTGCTGGCAAACTGGATGGACCGCACTTTGCTTCGCAATGACGTTGCCTTCCATATAGCCAACTTAACGCAAACAATGGGGTGGAACCCTAGAGGAAGGTTTGTCGAGGTTATACTTAATGGCAAACATATTGGCAATTATTATCTTTGCGAACATATTAAGGTGAGCGAAAACAGAGTGAACATCACAGAAATTGACAAGAACGTAACTTCTGGTGACCTTCTTACAGGAGGTTACATCATGGAACTTGACATTAACTATGACGAAGCATATAAGTTCATGTCTTCAAGGAAAAACCTTCCTTACATGTTCAAAGACCCAGACGAAGTAAATGATGCACAATTCAATTACATGAAACAATACGTTGAACAACTTGAAACGGCACTCTATGACAATGCAAAGTTCCTCAAGCGAGAGTTCGTCAACTATATAGACATTGATTCGCATATAGACTGGTGGCTGGTGCATGAACTCACTGGCAATGCTGAACCAAATTGGCCGAAGAGCTGCTATTTGCATAAAGATGTTAATGGTAAAATGATTGCCGGCCCTGTATGGGATTATGATTGGGGCACATTCCAATACGAAAACATTTGGGAAATAATGAGCTGTTTATACTATGACCAGCTTTTCAAGGATGCCACATTTAAAGCACGCTTGAAGGACAAATGGAATACTCAGAAGCAGTTATACATTGCCGTAGACACATACATCGCCTCGCAGGCTGAGCGAATAAGGCACTCTGATGAGCTGAACATTGCTCTATGGCCTATTTCATCACGCGAAAATGGTGACGAAACATTATCTTTTTCCGATGCCATCAAACGCATGCGCAACAACTATAAAGAGCGCATCAATTGGATGGATAGCCAAATAAACGGGTTCTAAAACTTATCTTTAAAAAAAATTATATCAACGAACGCAGTGTTATACGTGACCAAGATGAAGAAAAGCCACGTATATGAGGCCATGAACGAATATCTCATCACCAACTTCCTTACCAATACCGACTTCTAGAAGCGAGAAATCATCATGCTATACCTGACATATAGGTTCATCCGTCACATACAATGTCATTATAGACCTTAGGAAAACAAGTAGATTTTCTTTAATGCTATCAAGACATAATATGCCACGTGACCTATTTCTGATGAATTTACAAAGCCACCTACCGCCTCTCCCGTCCATAAAGCACTGCCAATGAAATACATGATAAAGACGACCTTGTACCGAGAAGGGCGCAAATACCGGTCTGACAAGACCAACAGAGAGTCTGCGAGTCTATAAACAAAAGGCGGCAAAAACGCTGAGCGCTCGTTTTCACCCAACGTAAAGAACAAGAAATAGGAAGACAATACTATATAGATGGTTGTCCGGCCATAATCGGTTGACAGACACACGAACATTGGCGACAAAACCGCAAAGGCGCAAATCAAGAAAGCCAAGACATAGCGACGGTTGGCAAAATCCGCCTTGTCTTCCGAAAACACAGGAATGACATTTACACTATAATAGACCAAACCGAAAAGACTCACAAGACTCAGTAAGACAACGGGCACGCCATGTGCAATGGACAGGAAATTACATTGAATGTGATATTTCATGACATCCGCACTATCCCTAAACAGAAAGTTTATCATACCTGGGGCTGGTAAGAAATCGCTGGTCGAAGCAACTATCGCGTCGTAAATCTCCTTGTTGCCTGAATATTTGCAGCATACTAGGAAAACAAATATTGGCAACGTCCAAAGCGCCACAGACTTTCTCCAACTCTTGCATCGCAAGTTGGTAAGCAAAATGCAGAACGGAATCGAGAACATGGCAAATGGCTCATAGCAAAGAATGGTGACACAAACCAGTACATTTGCCAACACGACCCATCCTCCAATGCTCATTTTCTTCCAAAGCCACACTACCAACAGGAACACGCACATGATAATGTAGTCTCTGCGCATCGATGGCAATCCGTACACGCCGAAACCGCCCAAGAACCAACTCACCGTAAGTATGCACAAGTTATAGCCGCGTTTTCTGAATTGCGAAATCATGTATATGGCAAGTATGACGTAGGAAACCAAAGACATGGCAGCAGCCATCCACACAGGGTCAACGTTAACATGATGACACCACAGGAAAAACTGTCCCAACAAGCCTCGACGGACAAAGCCTCCTGAGTAGTTGATAAACATATCTGCAAATCCACCGTTGGCGGCAAAATACTCTTTACTAAAAGAATATAGGAAAAGTATGCACAAGAAAGCCACATAAAACACTGACCATGCCGCAACCACCTTTTTATTCGCCAACAAACAGAAAAACCTTGTAACCAAATTCTTTACGCAAGCCATACCAAACACATGAACAATCCATAAGATTCCCTATATGGATTAATAACAACACTGATATGACTGCTAAGAAAGAAAAGGCGCAGGAATCAATCACTTCAGATATCCTTGCCTTTCGAGGTATTAGGGAACCTACAACATCAAGGATAAGAAGCAACAGAAGCCTACGCCTAATCGAGTATATACGATAGCACAAAGCATACCCTTCCTTGCGAAAGGGTGCACTTGTGCCGTGTAAATACACAATATGGGTAGACGTCCATTTGCCATCTCCTCTGAATGTTATATTCGAAAGTCCCTAATTTTCGAAAAGGTCAGAAGAAAACGTTATGAACGCCTTTCTCTAAAAACAGGCCAAGCTTTGGATTATCACCGGCGTCTCTTCACCGGCAATCCGCAGAATGACAATTGCAAAAGTAATGAAAAAGTCTTTAGCTGAACAAAAAACTGAGAAATAAATTCTTATTTGGAGAATATTTTGGGGATTAATTAGCTCAATCTTTTTGAATAAAGCAGTATTGTTCCCTCATGTATCTTAAAGGGACACCAATAAAATGAAATAGCAAAAAAATAGTTCCAATATCATTTATCGCCTATGGGTATTTACACTGGCGATAAAATTTTTCGCTTTTGCCTTATATTGTGCGGCGTTATTGTAGAAAGCAAGCGTATAAAGATTTTTTCCCGCACGGTTACGGACAAGAGCGGCAGGGATACAATCGCACTAGAATAAACACAATTCATTTAGATGCAAGGCACAAAGGATTTATACCATAGATAATTGAAAAAGCGGGGCTGAAATCAATGTTTGGTTTCAGCCCCGCTAAATTATTTTCTTTTCTGTTATATTACAACAGACTTATTATTCAAGCCACTTGATGTAACAGAAATCCTGACGATGAGGCAGGTTAGCGTTCTTAGGATAAAGCCTTGTGCAAGTCTTGAAAGTACCAGCTGCATCTGCTTCGATTGTCGTTTCAAATATATAGTTGTTGCCTTCTTTTCCAACAACCTCAAATTCGTGCTTGTTGATAACACGCTCTTCACCGTTTTTCTCTGCTACAACAACTAGTTCAAGACCAACAGCATCATCAAGTCCTTGCTCGTCAATTACATATCTTACCTTGTATTTCTCACCAGTTACAGCACCTGTAGCAGGAACTTCGCTTTCCTTGGAAACAACGTGTATTGAATCCCAACGTTCAGCCACAGTCTCTTTCCACTGTGCGATGTCCTTAGCAAGACGGTTGTCATTGGCAGCAAGTTCATGATAGCGCTTAGCCTGTTTGCAATAGAACTTGTCATAATAGTCATCAAGCTGACGCTTCATCGTATAATGAGGAGCGATTTGTGCGATAGAATTCTTGATAACCTTAACCCATCCTTCGCTATAGCTCTTCTTGCCCTTGTTATAATATAGAGGAATTATCTCATTTTCGAGCAAGCCATAGATTGTTGCTGCATCAAGCTGATCCTGATAGCCTTGGTTCTGGTAGGTTCTCTTCTCTGTGAGAGCCCATCCTGCACCTTGACGATAACCTTCAAGCCACCATCCGTCAAGCACTGACAAGTTTACAACGCCATTCATCTCAGCCTTTTCGCCTGATGTACCAGAAGCTTCAAGTGGTCGGGTGGGAGTATTCATCCAAATATCCACACCGGAAACGAGGCGACGTGCGAGACGCATATCATAATCTTCAAGGAAAATAATCTTTCCGAGGAATTCCGGACGTTGTGATATTTCGTAGATCTTCTTGATAAGTCCTTGTCCAGCACCGTCTGCGGGGTGTGCTTTTCCTGAGAAAAGGAACTGAACAGGATGCTCAGGATTGTTAACGATCTTAGACAAACGTTCAAGGTCTGTGAAGAGCAGATGTGCACGTTTGTATGTTGCAAAACGGCGGCAGAAGCCAATCATCAGTGCATTGGGGTTAATCTTCTCAAGCAGAGAAACAACTCTTGAAGGATCGCCCTGGTTCTTAAGCCATGTTTCAGTAAACTTGGTACGTATGTAATCTGTAAGTTTCTTCTTCAGAGCCATACGAGTTTTCCAAATCTCCTCATCAGGCACGTTATAGATGGCTTGCCAAATTGTTTCGTTGCTCTGATCGTTTATGAAGTTAGCATCGAAATACTTTGCATATATCTTTCTCCATTCCGTAGCCGTCCATGTTGGGAAGTGAACACCATTGGTTACATAGCCAACATGATTCTCTTCTGGATAGTAACCATTCCAAATGCTATTGAACATCTTCTGGCTAACCCATCCGTGAAGCTTGCTCACGCCGTTAACTTCCTGACAAGTGTTGCATGCGAAAACTGACATACAGAAACGCTCATTGTGGTCATCTGGGTTGTTACGTCCCATGCCGATAAATTCATCCCATGAGATACCAAGCAATGCGGGATATCCTCCCATATATTTTCCGAACAGAGCCTCATCGAAATAGTCGTGACCTGCAGGAACTGGAGTATGCACTGTATAGAGCGAAGAAGCTCTAACGAGTTCCATAGCCTGGTTGAAAGAAAGTCCTTCTTTCACGTAGTCACAAAGACGCTGCAAGTTGCAGAGTGCAGCATGTCCCTCGTTGCAATGATAAATGTCCTTCTTTATGCCGAGTTTCTTGAGCATCAGAATACCACCCATACCGAGGAGAATCTCCTGTTTCAAGCGGTTTTCCCAGTCACCACCGTAAAGGGAGTGAGTGATAGGACGGTCAAACTCAGAGTTAAGTTCATTGTCTGTATCGAGAAGGTAAAGAGGTATACGACCTACATTAACTCTCCATACATAAGCATGAACGCTATAATTCATATAAGGAACGTCAATTACAAGCGGTTCACCGTTTTCATCCAACTGACGTACTATTGGCAGAGAGTTGAAATTCTGAGCGTCATAGTTGGCGATCTGCTGACCATCCATGCTGAGTGACTGCTTGAAGTATCCGTAACGGTAGAGGAAACCGACACCGCACATGTTAACATTGCTGTCGGAAGCTTCCTTCATATAATCACCTGCAAGCATTCCAAGACCACCAGAGTAGATCTTCAATACCTGATTGATACCGAACTCCATACAGAAATAAGCCACGGAAGGACGATTCTTGTCAGGCTCTACATCCATATATTTCCTGAACAGGCTGTAAACTTCATTGACTTTTTTCATGAGGGTCTTGTCTTTCACAATCTCCTCTTTTCTGTCGTAACTCAGTCTCTCAAGAAGAAGAACCGGGTTGTGGCCAACCTCTTCATAAAGTTCTTCGTCAATACTCTTCCACATCTCGCGTGCCTCATAGTTCCAAGCCCACCACATATTGTGAGCCAACTCATCCAAGCACATCAATTGCTCGGGAAGCTTTGATTTTACTGTCACTTGTTTCCACTGAGGGGCATTGACATTGTCTGCTTTGATTTTCATCTTTAATGGTTATTTATATTAGTTTTGTTGTCTAAAGTTGTTTTTTGCGTTCTTCCGCCTTGTTAAGGGCAAAGTCGTAAGCATCGTAATAATAGGTTATGAACTCTTTCCAAAGTGCTTTCTTAGAAAGATTATAGGCATTTGTTCTTGCCTTTTTGATTTGAGCAGGAGTAAAGTTTGAGTATTTGGTCACAGTATCCTTTATGGCATCTGCCACTTCAGAGTAGTTATAGTCTGTACGATGAATAACTTTTACTCCGTCTTCGATTTCACAATTCTTGCCTTTCACACTGTTTGCCCACATTCCGAAACCAGCCAAATCGGTAGTAATGCACGGTACTTTGAAAGCTATAGCCTCCAGTGGGGTGTATCCCCATGGTTCATAGTATGAAGGATAGATGCACAAATCGTTGCCTAACACTATGTCGTAATACTTGATGTTGAGAATACCGTCATTGCCGTCAAGATAACATGGCAGGAATATAAGCTTCACTCTGTCTTCCTTACGGTTCTGCATATCAAGATATTTCAACATTCCGAGAACGTTGTCTTGGCTCATATTGTGAAGCCAATGTGTTGTCATGGGGACATTTAACGGAGTGTCATACTTTTCCCCGGACGCTAATCTTTCAAGAATATCTTGCCTTGGCTCGCCGCACCATCCTGGCACTTCGATAAATGCAAGTACATTTTTCTTAAGGTCTTTGTCACGAAGCAATCTGTTCATTGCCTCTATATATACATCAACGCCTTTGTTGCGAAACTCGTATCTTCCACTTGTCGAAACGATTAAAGTATCGTCATCAAGGTCAGTACCTAACAAAGCGTTGGCTACACTGAGTGCTTTCTGACGTGCTATTTTTCTCTTTCGGCTGAATTCGGCAGCCTTAGGAATAAAAGCATCTTCAAAACCATTGGGAAGAACGAAATCGACAGGCTTGTTCAGAAGTTCCTTACACTCGTTGGCTGTTACATCACTAACTGTTGTAAAACAATCAACATTGTGGGCTGTTTGCTTTTCTATTGAGTGTTTGCTCTGCATATTAAGTTCTTCGGCCATTTGGTCGCCGTTATACGCAAAGAGGTAATCATACAAGGGCTTGTTATTGCCAGCGATGCTTCTTCCGATACTTGTTGCATGCGTTGTGAAAACTGTGGCAATCTGTGGCAAATATTTCTTAACGTAGAGGAGTCCTAGCCCGGTCATCCATTCATTGCCGTGATAGATAACTTTGTCGGCTTCAGTAAGATAGCAGTTGTAAAAGCTTTCAACAACCTTTGCTGCAGCATAAGAGAACATGGAAGCCTCATCGTAATCACCATAGGCGTGCAGGCTATCAACCTGGAAATCTTCCCATAGTTTACCGTAAATTGTGTTTTTAATGGAATAATATTGTTCGAAATCCACAAGAATAGCAATTGGATTTCCCGGAATATTCCATCTTCCGATTTTTACAATAAGTTTTTCTTCTTTTGTCCGTTTACGCCATTCGGGAAACAAGGACTTGTCTGCAGAAAAATAAGGATTGTCTTTGTCGTGCCAACAATCTGGACCAATAAATATTATTTTGTCTTTCAGATATGTTTGGAGTGTGTTAGCTCTCGTCGAAAGCACTGCGTAAATGCCTCCAACTTTGTTGCATACCTCCCAGCTTGACTCGAAAATATAGTCGGGTGTAGTTAAACTGTTGTTCATTATAACGTTTATTGTACTGGCTGCAAAGGTAATACAAAATTATCAAAAACCAAATAACACTGATTTTTTCTTGAATAAAATTGCGTCTTTAATGATTTGAATCGTTTTTACATATTGACACAATCATCCATAGACAAAATATTCATTATTTATGTATAGAAAACAATGCAGACATCTTATCATTTTTTCCAAAATTTGGAAGTGATATCAACCATTCTAAGATTTTGTCGTTCTATCTTATACAAGCGTTGATTCGTTGTCCTTTTGTTTAAACCACCAAGGTGTTTCAAGTATGGACCAATCTTTATGTAATCGAAATTCTCACGATTTACTTCTGCAGAAATTACAGTTCTGCCACTGTACCATCCTGTATGTATCTCGGAGTATGTTTCCTTTACATAAGCAGCAAGCCTGTCAACCCATTGCGGTTCGGCATCTCCGCCCATGAAGCAAATGCAGGTTATGGAACTGCGGTAGCTTTCCATAAATTGGTCTATAGCATCCTTATCCAAAGAATTACCGATATTTTCCCAAAGGTATTTGCTATGACATCCCGGACAATGGCACGGACAGTTCGAGATATTTATGGAAAGTGTGACTTCATCGGGAATTTCTTGAAAAACGATTCCCGCATTTTCATATTTCAACATAGGTGTTTTTGTTATTCTCCCTGTAATTTATTATGTCTGAGATGTATATTTTTGGGAACTCAAACTTCAAACATTAACAATTAAAACGGGAATAAAATAAAGAATGTGGGATAGTTTTTACCAATAAGGCTCATCCCACATTCTTTCATAATATTATTGAATTCTTAATCAACTCATTAGAATTTGTCTTTACCAGCATAGTATCTTCTTTGCGCTTCCTGCTGACGTGGTGCAGAGAAATTACTTACTCGCTTCAGATAACCAATGATTCTAGTCATATAGTCCACATTCTTGCTGTGGCAATGTGGGCATTCTTTGAGATAACGCTTATCTATATGACCACAGTCGTTGCATATCGTATTTGGAATGTTGAAGGTAAAATAGTTACAACCTTCTTTCGCAGCGACACGAAGCAACTGTCTGTATTGGTCTTTTGAAAGATGTTCGTCAAGATTCATATGCAGTGCCGAACCACCTGTCAGATGTTCTATATATGGTGCGCCGTGCATTTTGAACTTGTCGACAATGTTCAAAGAATGGTCTTCAACCACATAAAAATAACTATTATAGCAGTCACGCGGTACAAAATATCCGTCTTCGCGATCCCATTTTGCATGTTTCACGCCAACGTTTTCGGCTGGTATCATTTCACAATTAAACATTACCTCCTTGGTTTTGTATTTTTTGTTATATTCTTCTACAATACCAAGAACACCTTGCACGAAAGCAAGATAATCAGGATTGTCAGTAATTTTAAGTCCAAGGAACTCAGCTGCCTCAACAAGTCCGTTGACACCGATCGTGAGATACTGTCGTGACATGTTGATATAGCCTGCGTCAAATAGCGGCAACATGCCGTTCTTCAAAAACTCCTTCAGATTTTCGTTATATGCCAACTGCACTTTGTGTACAAGATCCACCACTTGAGCTAGATATTCTTTATAGTCAAGTCCGTTGTTCACAGCATATTGAATACAACGGTTAAGGTTTATGGTCAATACGCTCTTGGAGCCTGTTGACACGCCACCTGCCCCTAGCGTATAGCTGAAGCCATTGTCTTGAATTTCATTTCTAAGTCGACAACATGAGCTGAGAGAATCGGCATTGTCACTCATATATGTAAAGAATGAATGTCCCTCAGA
The DNA here is from genome assembly GCA_963586715.1 of Barnesiella intestinihominis. Classification (GTDB taxonomy): domain Bacteria; phylum Bacteroidota; class Bacteroidia; order Bacteroidales; family Bacteroidaceae; genus Prevotella. The sequence goes on along the minus strand of CAVAAS010000015.1, from coordinate 17,069 downwards.
ATACATTTCTGCCGTAAAGTCACCCCATTCCTTATCAAGAACATCACTTCCGTCAGAAAGCAAAGCCATTGTTTCTACAGGGAACGTAAGAACAGCCTTTGTTCTTTCCTTATTGAACCACTTCATAAACCTTTTCTGAAGCCAACTCAATCCATTCCAATCCGGCTGACTTCCATCGGGGAAATAGAACTCCCCAAACAGACTTTCAAAGTATGGACGGTCGTAATATGAGATATTCCAAAAAACAGCCTGATAGTTTCTTGCACCTGTAGGCTGGTTTATTGAGTAAACAATCTGTTCAAAGCAATCTGTTATTATCTTGTCTATAGTACGCTGCTTTGCGGAAAGATCAACAACTTTATCTGCATTAAGATAGTATTCCTTCCCATATTCCAAGCCAACGAAATAGTTAAGGTACATGAGAAACTCTGGTGTTGCGCATGCACCGCTTAGCATACTGGAAACCATGAACACCATATTTACAAAACCTCCGCAGAATGACTTGAGATTAGTCGGGGCAGTGGAATTGCCACCAATAGATGTTGTTCCACCAATAAGCCACGGATACATTGTTATTGAAGCGCAATAGTTAGCTAGACTCGTTTCATCATTCTTATATATAAAATGATGTGTAAGTAGATCTATATATTTATTGGATAGCTCTTTGCCATACATTTTCTTTATTCTGTCCGTAAGAAGACGTCTGTTTAGGCGAATAAAGCTGGATTTAGGAAGTTCACCTATCAAAGTGGCAATATTCTTATGCTCAACATTGGCATTAGCATCATATTTTGAACCCGTTGCTGCATTGCTAGCCATACAGTAATCAGACAAGAATTTAAGCTTCTCCATAGTTTCACGGTCTTCCATGTGACGCTGGCGGTAAAGCATAAAACTCTTTGACACTTTATAATAGCCTTCTTTCATTAGGGACTCTTCTACCTGATTCTGTATGTCCTCTACTGTAATACCCTCATGTATATCAAGATTTGCAATGATTTTTGAAATACTCCCGAGGTTTGATGGTTCATTTACCGACTCAAACGCTTTAACAATAGCGTTCATTATTTTGTCGAGACTAAAATTGTCCTTTGAACCGTCACGCTTCGTGATAGTAAAATTCCGCATCTCCATTTTTATATTATATTTATTATTTTTATAAGTTAATGATCTTACTTTAATACACAGAAGGATAGAAAACTTTTGGGTCGGACATTATCAGAGAAATTCACCTTATGGGAAACTTTTTCTGAATTCTACGAAGTAAAGTTATCCGTTTTGCCGTGCAAAGATAAAGAAAAAAGTTTTCGAAAACAAAGAATAAAATAAATAAAATTTAGGACAAATTATGCCTTGCTTTGCTACTTCATTTTGTTTGTATTATTTAAATCCAAACAATTACATGGAATATTAAACAAAACTACACTATACAACTATATATCAAGCATATATATTAGAACAACAGAGTTTTTATCTATTTCATAAGCATGGGCAATACCTAAAATAGGGGAAAGATATGTGCTATGAGTAACGCCTTTATAACGTCATCCGCATTTAGAAGAAACTATCATACACAGAGAAACAAAAACGGAAAACTTTTCTTGCATTTTTAAAAGAAAAGTTTTCCATTTTATCAATTCCTGTTATTACGCAGAAACATATTTGGGGTCAGCATAATGACACCTGTTTATACAAAAACATAGCACAAAAGATTTTAAAATGCTATCGGATATTATTATAAAGTGTAAAGACAAAAATGCAAAAGACTATCTACTCATGATGGTAAGACTCTCCTCGGAGAATCGTGCAAGCACGATAGATCTGTTCAACAAAAAGGACACGTATCATCTGATGCGAGAATGTCATTTGCGAGAGAGAGACTTTGGCATCACATCTATCATAAACTGCTTTTGAAAAGCCATAAGGGCCACCTATCACGAAAACGACATTCTTTCCGTTGCGCTGCAACTTATCTATCCAAGAGGCAAACTCTATACTACGGTATTCTTTACCGTGTTCATCAAGAAGTACGACAAATTCCGTAGATTGCAGACGCTTTATTATCTGTTCACCTTCCAGCTCTTTTTGATTCTGCTGAGATAAGCTCTTTGTATTTTTAAGCTCTGGTATTACAACCACCTCAAACGGCATATAGTGGACAATGCGAGAGCAGTAATCTTCAATGCTATTTATGAAATTTCTGTCTGTTGTCTTTCCAACAACAATTAGTCTTGTTTTCATGATAAAGACTATTTATAATCATCTTTTCGTTTGGGGTTCATTGGGAACCATCCTTTTTTTACACGTTCACGTTGTTCAAACAGCTCAAGTATCGACCAAAGGAATGATGCTCCCACGATACCGAGCGTTGCCGATGCTATGGTGTTTTCAACAAAAAGCGCAGAACATAGACATACTATACCCAACAAGAGAAACACCCACCAAAGCTTTACGCCTGTATAGTATTCCGCTTTAATAACTATAGGATGAAATATTCCGATGATAGCAAATGCAATTACTGCTATAATTATTCCTGTAAAAAACATTTTAATTAGTCTTTTTGTCACACATATTGTCTAAGTACAGACAGCAATTCGTTGTTTTCTGTTTTGCTGCCAATTGTAATTCTCAGGCAATCCTCACACAGCGTTACAGTTGTGCGGTTGCGGACGATAATGCCATTCTGCTTCAGATGTTCGTATACTGCGTTTGCATCATTCATCTTGGCAAGGAAGAAATTTGCATCAGTAGGATAAACCTTCTCACATGTAGGGAGTTGTGTAAAGGCTTCCATAACCCTATCACGCTCATGTATCAGAATTCTCACCCATTTTTCAACATCATAAACATCGTCAATCATGGAAGAAACTTTTTCCTGAGTGAGGATATTGATGTTGTATGGGTACTTCACTTTGTTGAATATGTCTATAATTTCATTTCGTGCAAATGCCATTCCAAGCCGTAAACCAGCGCACGCCCATGCCTTGCTGAATGTATTTAGAACAATCATGTTGGGATATTTTCCCAATTGAAGCCTCATTGGTGGGAGAGAGGAAAAGTCAGAGTATGCCTCATCCACAACAACAATGCCATCAAATCCCTTAAGCACTTTTTCCACTTCATCCCGTTGCAGTTCGTTGCCAGTAGGGTTATTTGGCGAACATAGCCATATTACTTTCGTATTTGCATCACAGGCAGCAAGAAGTCTTTCTGAAGAAAGGCTGAAGCCCTCGCCAAGTGTAACACTTCGGTATTCAACATCATTTATGTCAGCACATACCTTATACATACCGTAAGTCGGTTCTATTGCAACGACATTGTCTTTGCGCGGCTCTGTGAAGCATCTGTAAACCAAATCTATCGCCTCGTCAGAACCATTGCCAAGAAATATGCAATCAGGTCTAATTCCTTTAATTTTAGAAATCTTTGCCTTTAAACCTCGCTGCAACGGATCAGGATAGCGGTTCAGAGGTGAGTTGTACGGATTTTCATTTGCATCAAGAAAAACTTTGGCTGCATTTCCGCTATATTCATTGCGTGCGCAACTGTAAGGCTGCAGTCTAAGGATGTTTTTCCTTACAAGGCTCTCTAAATCTTTCATTGCTCTTTGTTCTTGATTTCGTTTATTCTTAAAGTCATCGCATTCTTATGCGCGTCAAGAAGCTCATTTTCCGCCATTATTTCCACTGCATGACCGATATTTCGAATACCGTCTTCAGATAAATGCTGAAACGTTATCTTCTTTGAAAAGCTATCGAGGTTAACTCCATTATACGCTTTCGCATATCCATGTGTGGGCAGAGTATGGTTTGTACCGCTTGCATAGTCGCCTGCACTTTCGCATGCATATTTACCTAAAAATACGCTGCCGGCATTTGTCACCTTATCAATAAGTTCATTATAGTCTGACGTTGCCAATATAAGATGTTCTGGAGCATAAGCATTTGACAAGCGCATGGCTTCATCCTTATCCTTTACCAATATAAGTTTGCTGTTGTCAAGGGATTTTTTTGCCATCTCCTTCCGTGGCAACTTCATAAGTTGGACATCCAACTCATGCATAACATCATCAAGAAGCTCTTTCGATGTGGATATAAGCACCGCTTGAGAATCTATTCCATGTTCAGCCTGCGACAGCAAATCTGCCGACACGAAACAGGCGTTGCTTGTTTCGTCTGCAATAACACACACCTCCGATGGTCCTGCAGGCATGTCTATTGCCACGTCATGTACGGAGACAATCTGTTTAGCTGCCATTACATATTGGTTGCCCGGACCAAATATTTTGTCTACTTTCGGCACGCTTTCAGTTCCATACGCCATAGCACCTATGGCCTGAACGCCACCAATTTTATATACTCTGTCTATACCAGAGATTACGGCAGCGGCAAGAACAGCATCGTTTATGCGTCCTTCACTGTTAGGAGGAGAACAAAGCACGATATTCTTGCAGCCGGCAATCTTTGCAGGCGTGGCAAGCATAAGAACGGTTGAGAACAGCGGTGCTGTTCCACCAGGTATATAAAGTCCAACGTTTTCTATTGGCACACTGCGTTGCCAGCAGGTTACACCTGGCTGTGTCTCCACCTTTATTTCCTTAAATCGCTGCGCTTCGTGGAACTTTCTTATATTGGAATGAGCCAACCGTATGGCGTCCAGAAGTTCGGGGCTAACTCTTTGTATTGCTTCCCTCATCTCATCTGCCGTAACTTGCAGTGATTCTAGTTTTGCCTTGTCAAATTTCTCTTCATATTTCTTTACTGCGCTGTCTCCATCCGCACGAATTTCACCGAGCACAGTATTTACCGTATCATAAAGAGCTTCCAGCTCTAGATGTGGCCTTGCCACTATTGAGTTCCATTGGCTTTCCTCAGGATATATATGTACAAACATTTCAATAAAAAGATTTCCGTTTTTTATCATTTTACTTTGGCATAAAAAACATGCCGGGCTGAATCTCTTATAGAATCATTTTCTCAATAGGCGTAACCAATATGCCTTGTGCACCAAGTTCTTTCAGTTTTCCTATGATTTCCCAAAAGCGGTTTTCCGAAAGCACCGTATGTATGCTGCACCATTCATCATCGGCAAGCGGTATTATTGTTGGGCTTTTCAAGCCTGGCAGCACATTTACGATTTCTTCAAGATGTGCCTTGGGAGCATTCATCCTAACGTATTTCTTGTCAACCGCATTCTGTACAGCCTCAAAACGGAACAACATTTGTGAGAGAATCCCACGCTTTTCTTCGTCTAGCTGCTTGTTGGCTATAAGCAAAGCCTCACTTTGCATTACTACTTCCACTTCTTTCAAGTTGTTGCTCACCAATGTTGAGCCACTACTTACTATATCGAAGATTGCGTCGGCAAGACCAATGCCCGGACTTATTTCCACACTGCCCGTTATGACATGGATACCTGCATCAATTCCGTTTTCTTTTAGATATTTTCCAAGAATAGCCGGATAAGACGTTGCTATTGTCTTCCCATTAAACCACTCTTTACCATTGTATTCCTCAGCCTTTGGTATAGCCAGCGACAAGCGGCACTTACTGAACCCAAGGCGGCTTACTATTTCGGCTCCGCCACCGCGCTCCACATATTCGTTTTCTCCTACTATACCCAAGTCAGCCACGCCTGTAGCTACGCTTTGCGGAATATCATCGTCACGAAGATACAATACTTCAAGCGGAAAATTCGACGACTGCACAAGCAGTATTCTCCGTTTGGCATTTATCTTTATATCCGACTCCGCAAGCAAATTCATTGTGTCATCGGCAAGACGTCCTTTTGATTGTACAGCTATTCTTATCATAACAATATATTTTGTTTGTGTTATTCTTTATTTCTGCCTCTTTTAGCTCAAGGCAAAATTAACTTAGCGCAAAAGTAACAATTCCGCTCTATATTTGCAAGAAATAAATTATCTTTGTGCTTTGTATGCAGCACGACCGGATTGCTGCCGAATAATTGTTTTATATGCTACAAAAATTTGCCTTACCTTCGCTTTTATGCTTTTCCATAATTACCTTTCTCTCGTTGTCGGGATGCAAAAACGCCCCAGACAATGGGAAAATCGTTACGCCATGGGGCGAAATAGAACAAGACACGACAAAGACAGACTCTGTTTTCTCTACCGAAGAACTTATTAACAACGGAGAAATCATTGCCGTTACAATAAGCGGACCCGACACATACTACGATTACCACGGTAATAAACTTGGAACACAATACATGCTGTGTGAAAAATTTGCACAAGAACTTGGAATAAACCTGCGTGTAGATGTTTGCCGGGACACAACGGAGATGGTGCGCAAGCTGCATAACGGTGAAGCGGACTTGATAATGTACGTCTTGCCCAACGGCTATCTCCGGAAAAACAAGCTTACAGCATGCGGGGTTACGACGGACTCTTTGAAAACGGCATGGTCTGTAGCTGAAGCCAACACCGACCTGTCAAAATCATTAAACGAATGGTTTAAGCCAGAACTACTTGCGCAAGTTATAAAAGAAGAACAATGGATGTATTCTGCCAAAAGCACAAAACGACACGTTTACTCGCCTTTCCTAAACAAAGCCGGTGGTGTTATTTCCAAATACGATAACCTTTTCAGAAAATATTCCCCTCTAGCCAGATGGGATTGGCGAATGTTGGCAGCACAATGCTATCAAGAATCATGTTTTGACCCCAAGGCTCGTTCATGGGCTGGTGCCACAGGACTTATGCAAATCATGCCTTCTACAGCCCAACACCTCGGACTTCAAGGTAGCGACATTTACAACCCGGAGAAGAATATTGAGGCTGCCGTAAGATACCTTGCTGAATTGTCGACCCTCTTCCGCGAAATTCCTTCTGCAAGTGAACGGCGCTATTTTGTTTTGGCTGCCTACAACGGAGGGCATCACCATATCAAAGACGCTCAAGCCTTGGCAAAAGCCAATGGGAAAAACCATTTGCGGTGGGACGATGTTGCGGAATACGTATTGAAACTGCAGCAGCCACAATACTATAACCATCCTGCCGTAAGATATGGATACATGCGGGGATCAGAAACAGTAGACTACGTTGAACGTATCCGCCAACGCTATGCACAATACCGCGGAACGAAATACACGCCGCACACTACTTCTATTTCCAATTCTTCCGAAAGCGATAATTGGGAAATCAAGCCTAAAAAAGCCAAACACAGGAACAGGTTTAAGATATAGCCTGCACATAAATATTCCTGCATTTGGCTTTATGGTGGTAATTAGAGCACACGTTAAGAGTCTATTATCCTATAAAACTCTCTTTAAGGAACAGTTCTGCACGCTCCAAATCTTCCGGAGTATCAATTCCAACTGTTTCCGTATCTGTTGTTCCTACCTTTATGCGATAGCCATTTTGCAGCCAACGCAGTTGTTCCAAGCTTTCTGCCATTTCAAGTGGCGACTGTGGCAGTTTTGTTATCTCCGAAAGAACGTCACGCCGATAGGCGTAAAGTCCGAGATGCTTAAGATAGGTAAAACCTTTAAGCCATTCTGAATGTTCAACGTTACGCTGATATGGAATTACACTCCTGCTGAAATAAAGCGCATAGCCGCGCAGGTCGGTAACCAGTTTTGGCGAGTTGGGATTATCCAAAGCCTTGACATCCTGGTCTGGAAGAAAAGGCTTCCCCAGTGTCGCAATCTGCGTTTCTTTATCATCAAAACATCTACACAGTGTTTCTATCTGTGAGGAAGCCACAAAAGGCTCATCACCCTGAATGTTTATTACCACATCATAGCTTCCGCCGATCTTTTGCATTGCCTCCTCTATACGGTCTGTACCGCTTTTATGGTTGGGGGATGTCATAACAGCCTTGCCGCCAAAAGATGTTACGGCATCTAAAATACGCTGGTCATCCGTTGCAACATAAACATCGGCTATTGACTTTTTTGCCTGTTCATACACTCTTTGAATTACCGGCTTGCCGCCAAGTATGGCAAGCGGCTTGCCCGGAAAGCGTTGCGATGCGTAACGTGCGGGGATTACTGCTATGAATTTCATTTTCTCTTGTTGTTTTGAAAGTTCGGGTTATATGATTTCTTCTTGTCCCTTTTAGGCTGCTCACTGTTTCCACCGCGTTGATTCCTTTCGTTTGTCGCGTTTTTGCGTGCCCTATATGTGGGAGAGGGTACATCTTTCCTCTGTTTCGACGGAACAGCAGCAGGGGCATTCGAGTAGAGCTCTGGTATAAGGTCAGTGCGTCCGATGCGTCTTAACTCTCTTTCTATATTGCGTCTCTCTTCAGGTTTATACCAAAAGAAGAACTGCCGCTGGGCAAGTTTGGCTTTTGGTGTCTTCGCTGAAAATACGGGTTCTAAGGTATATGGATGAAAACCAGTATACCACGCTTCCGTACTCACGGTCATCGGGGTGGGAGTAAAGTCCTGCACTTGTTCAAGGTGGAAGTCCAAACGTTTTGTCTTTACGGCAAGCTCTGCCATATCCTCTTCTTTACAACCAGGATGACTGCTAATAAAGTAAGGAATAATCTGTTGGTTAAGATGTTCCTCCCGGTTTATACGGTCAAAGATGCGCTTAAAGTCATAGAACTGCGCAAACGGAGGCTTTCTCATAAGCCTCAACACTTCGTCGGACGTATGCTCTGGCGCTACTTTCAGGCGTCCACTGACGTGGTTCTTTATCAGTTCGCGCGTATATTCACGCGTTGATTCGTTGGCTTTTTCGTCTTTGCTCTTGTAAAGTAGCAAGTCGTAGCGCACACCGCTACCTATAAAACTTTTCTTTATGCCCGGTATGGCATCAACAGAGCGGTATATGTCAAGCAGAGCAGAATGGTCAGTATTGAGATTAGGGCAAATCTGTGGGTTTATACATGACGGACGCTTGCAACGTTCGCAGATATTCTTGTTCCTGCCTCCGAGGTTATACATGTTTGCCGACGGTCCGCCCAAATCGCTCAAGTAGCCTTTGAAATCGTCCATCTGAACAATATGCCTTACCTCATTGAGAATGCTTTCCTTACTCCGCGACACTATGAATTTGCCCTGATGCGCACTTATCGTGCAGAAGGCACATCCCCCGAAACAACCGCGGTGTATGTTTACGGAAAACTTTATCATCTCATAGGCTGGGATGCGTTTGTTCTTGTATTTTGGGTGAGGCAAGCGCGTATATGGCAATTCGTATACGTGGTCAAGCTCGTTCTGCTCCATCGGGGGATAGGGCGGATTTACGACAACGTAATTCCCGTCAAGTCCTTGCAGAATGCGCTGTGCATGGATTTTGTTTGACTCCTCTTCAATATAACGGAAGTTTTCTGCTTGCGCTTTCTTGTTTTGCAGGCATTCCTCATGACTGTGAATCACTATGTCATCTGATTTTATCCCGCCAAGTATTTCATCCTCGGGAGCGATATACACAGTCTGCAGCACATCCTTAACGGAACGGATATCATAACCGTCGTCTAGTTTATGCGCCAGCTCAACGATTGGTTTTTCGCCCATGCCATAGATTATGATGTCTGCGCCAGACTCTTTCAGTATACAGGGCTTTAGTTTGTCTTGCCAATAGTCATAATGAGTTAAACGGCGCAACGACGCTTCGATTCCTCCAAGCACTACAGGCACGTCGGGATATAGTTCCTTAAGGATCTTCGTATATACTATGGTTGGATATTCCGGGCGCATGTCGTGCCGGCCGTCTGGAGTATATGCATCTTCAGAGCGTAGGCGTTTGTTTGCGGTGTACTTGTTCACCATCGAGTCCATGCAACCGGGTGATATACCGAAAAAGAGTCTCGGCCGTCCCAGTTTCTTGAAGTCACGCCAATCTCCATGCCAGTCTGGTTGCGGCACGATAGCCACCTTGAAGCCTTCTGCTTCAAGCACACGGCCTATCACAGCAGCTCCAAATGCGGGGTGGTCAACGTAGGCATCCCCTGAAAACAGAATTACGTCAAGTTCTGACCAGCCCCTTAATTCTATTTCTTTTTTTGTGGTGGGCAACCAGTCTGTAAGTCTGTGTTCGCTCATCAATCTTCTATTTCATTGTTGCCTCCGCACTTTTCATCCCATTCTATATAAAGGAGTATGAGTTGATGCAAACCGAAGGCTTTCATATTCTTGTTGTATATAACGTCAAGACAGAGGTCAAGCAAAGCCTTGTCACCGGCGTTGTCGCTTTCAAGGAGCGAACGTACATTGAATTTCAGTTTGTCAAGCACGCTTTCGTCAATAAACCCAGTGCTGTCAATGAGATTTTTCAGAAGTGCATACTTTTTTATTGTCTGCAGATGTTCATCGGATACATTTATGCTTCTCGTTCCAGAAGCATTGGCTTGTATTTTATGCATAGTGCTATTATTTTTAATTGTCAATAAGATATTTGCAAAGGTACATTTTTTATTTCTATCCTTACACGCATAACGGATATTTATTACATTGCGTTTTAAGGAAAAGCTTCCGCTTATTCCATCAAAAGACGCCCATGTTGCAGCTCGTTCCGCTACCGTTTGTCAAGGAACTTGATAAAGCCTTTCATTATAGCTTTGCGCTTGTTGGCAGAAGTTATACATTCAAAGGGGAAGCCCAACGCAACAGTACGGCTACGGCTACCGGAATATGCTACGGCAGCACTTGTGCCATTGGAATAGAGTAGGGTGGAGAATGCTGCGCCCGTAGGCTGCAGTATGTCTACTTTAGGAGAGGCATAATGTTGTGCGTTCAGAGAAGTGAAGATTTCGAACGAAGTACCCATTCCACTAAGCGTTTCTGTTGTTGTTGAACCATTGCCGTTTATATGCAGCAGGTTGCGGAGGAAAGTTTTTTCAGCCTCAGTGGCCATGTCTGATGCTATGTATGCACCGCTGACCAAAAGCTTTCCGCCCCTGTCAAGATAGCTTGACAATTTGCTTTGCAGCGCCGTGGGGAATGCTTTATATGAAACAACACTTTCTTTTCCGTCTCGTTCAAGTCCAAGGATTAAGTCAACAATAGTGAACTTTCCCATATCCACATAGCCATTCTCTATGGCTTTTGAGGAACAACTCACTACGTTATATTCTTTCATTGCAGCCATGGCTTGGGCGTGCTCTACCGGATAACAAAAGTTGTTGCCCATAATGAACTTTCCAACCAATTCCTCTGAACCATAGCCCAACCCGCCAACACCTTCACGCTCGTGAAGAGCCTTGCCGAAGACTGTCTGTTTCCCGCTCCAGCCTACGGTCAAGCCTTGCCCGACACCAAAATCTTCGTCCATATCAAAACCCAACGAATATCCGTCATCTCTTACTGCCGGAGCGGAAAGACGATGGAAACCGTTCACCACAAGCACGGTCTTTTGTGCTCCCGCGTGGTAAACGGCAGCTATTGTTTCAGACGGGAAACTTTCTCCGCCATCGTTTACTGCAGTCACCTTGAAACTGTAAACAACGTCAGGCGATAGCTTTATGCGTATCTTGTTGCCTTTTACCTCCTCTCCGTTATCAAAATCCTGAGACCCCGAAGATGTGTAGACGATATACTTCTGCGGCATTGCTGAAGGCTGGGCGGGATCACGTTGATCTTCCCATGAAAGCTCAACAAATCCTTCGCCAACGAAATCAACCCTAATGTCAACAGGGGGCAATGGCTGCACCATATAACTCTTGCCATGCCGCTGGGAAAGGAACTTCAGCACAGTCTTGTATATGCTCCGCGCAATAGAAAATTTCACGTTCGGGTCTTGTGCCATCTTCATGTCGGGGAAACTTTGATGCGAAAGCGTTTCAATGATAGCCGAAGGCATCAATGGCTGGCGTGATTCAGAATAGTTACGGTCATAAACTTCGCGCACATTCCATTTTCCGTAAAGAGTTTTAAGGTCGTTCCCCATTCCTTCCAAGAGCATATCGGCAAACTGTCGCGATGCCTGACGGGATGTTCCATCGCCAAGAAGCCCACCGTTTGAATTTGTAGTACAAATAGAAAGAGAACCGAATATGGACTTAAAGTCACTGGCGTAGCCTGCATCGCTATGCACAGCGAGAGAAAGTTCTATAGGCACCTCTTTCCCTTCGGCATCTGGAGCGAAACAAGAGCCTCCTGCAAGCCAGTTTGCCATACGGGAGCGTGCGTTGATGTCATCTTTATAGTCGTCTGTTCCGTTATATGTATTATAAACGCTGTCTGGAGCACCTGCCCATTGAGCATAATAACGGGAACCTTCGAGGCAACGGGGAAGTCCGCTCGTCTGTCCCTGTCGGCTGATATTTCCCATTCCGCCACCAAAGCGCACGGCATCCGCCACGACAAAGCCCTTCTCCTTGCTTGCGTTTGTCAAGACCACACGGTTACGCGAGGAATTCCCCTTTTCGAAAGAGAAAGTTCCAAGATATACCCATGTTCCAAAGCCCATTTTCTGGTTTACAAGGAATTTGGTTTCCACACCTTTGTGCACAACGGTATATTCTGCGTCCGAAATGTTTTTCTTGCCTTTGGGGTAGCTGACATAAACGGCATACCGCCCGTCTTGCGGTATGTCCGGCTGGTAGGAAATCATACACTGCGGCTCCCGCGACGCCTTTGCCTTGCGTGTTGTTCCCCATGTGAAAGGATTTGAACCACCATATATCCTTTGTGTTGGATCACCACCGAAGCCTATTATGCCGCCGTCGGTCCAACGTGACTGCATCTCCGTCTCTGTATATGAGCCATCCTTACGGTTGTCGTTGTCAACGATAATCTCGCAAGGTTGCCAGTCGCGCTCTCTTGGCGAAAACACTGTGGCACCGGCATTTTCAAGCATTGGCATGAGATAAGGCACAACAATAGTCTGAGTGAACAGGTCTTCCGTTGTGCAATAGAGTATCGGCCTTTGCCATTGCCACTGCTCCTTGGAATTATTGAAATAGCGCCCGTGACTTGCCCAAAGTGCTATATGCCGGTTGGCAAGTCCTTTTGCAGGATTATATTTGCGCGAAACATTTGCCACCCATTGCGCATCCTTGTATTCGGGCACACCCTTCTTGAGGCTTTCTTTGTCGTGCTTCTTTAATGTTGTTTCCTTTTCTGTTGTGTGTATAGAGGGTTGCCCGCCGTTTTGCTCAACACTTTTTTTTGTACCGCAGGAAACGGCCAAGGTCAAAAGGGCAAAATACAGTATCTTCCTTTTTCTCATCTTAAAAAGCGAAATTCTCGGGCTTTTTACCTTTAAATGACTTGAAGTATTCCTTTATGTGTTTCATGTCTTCCTCCAAATTACCGGTAGGAATAAAACTTTCGGTTGCCACAATTTTCTTTTTCTCGTAGTCTACGCCATAAAGAAGTATTGGCAAGTTCGCCTTTAGCGCAATGAAGTAAAAACCTTTTTTCCAGTCGCTTACTGGTTTGCGCGTTCCTTCTGGCGTTATGCAAAGCCGAAAGTCAGCACGCTCTCTTGCCGTCTGTGCAAGATTGTCTGTCATGCTGGTATGCTTTGAACGAAATACGGGTATTCCACCGATATGGCGGAACAGTATCCCCAAAGGCCAGCGGAACCATTCACGCTTCATGAGAAAATTTATTTTCATCCCTTCAGCACGCATATAAAGCTGTCCGATGACAAAATCCCAGTTACTTGTGTGAGGAGCAAGACAGATGATAAATTTGTCGGGGTGGGAAACTGTCACATTCTTCGTCCACCCTAATCTCTTATACAATATATAATTACAAAATCCCTTAAGCATATTTTCTTTCTGTATGTTTCCGTTTCGGTCAGAATCAGGCTTTTGAACATATAAAACCTTTGGAACGTGCATGACCTGAAAGCCTGCACGCTCCGAAAAAGCCACTGCCGCAACGCGAAAAAATCCGTTTAATTCATGTTAGCTATTTGGTCAATAATCTCACTTATCTGTGCATTGAAATTGCGCACAAGAATATCATAATATTTCTTCTGCGGCATGCCTGGCTCGGGATGGGAGATACGGCACACATAATCATTATGTATCATCAAGATGGAATGCAGAAGAGCTTCCACATTCTCTGTGTTTCCGTCCTTTACTCCATATAGTGAAAATGCAACACATTCTGCAAATAGTTCACTGCATATGTAATTTATGCTTTTCTTAAGGTTTCTTTTGCTTGCCATAATAAAGACTTTTTTATTTATTCATTTAGTTCGACAAATATAAACGATTTTTGTCTATGCCACATCGTTTTGGCTTAAAAAAATTATCGAAGGAACATTAAACACCTTTTTTTTTGGTTTAAAACATTAAACACCTTTTTTTTTTTTTTTTTTGAAAAAAAAAGTAAATTTGCACTATGTTTGTTTTGAAACTCTACGGTATGCTTTGGCTACAGTTAAGTTGAAAACACACAAGAAAAACTGCAAAACGAAAAAATCTACTGCGTGAACACTAGGTTCATGCATGCTATCCAAGAAAACACTAAATTATAATATTATGGAAAAAAGCGCATTGCAACAGGCACGAGACGCCTATAAGCCAACACTTCCAAAAGGGTTGTGCACTTCCGTAGCCCTAAAAGAAGGTGAAGCGACGGAAAGTATGGCGGACAAAGAGGAAATAAAAAGAATGTTCCCAAACACTTACGGCATGCCTGTTGTGGAATTTATCGAAGGAGAAGAAAACGAACACGAGCCGATTAACGTCGGCGTTATACTGAGTGGCGGACAGGCTCCTGGCGGTCACAACGTGATAACCGGCATCTTTGACACTATAAAGAAGCTCAACCCACACAACAGACTCTTCGGCTTCTTGCTTGGTCCTGGAGGATTGGTTGACCACAAATACATAGAAATAACAGAAACTTTCATAAACGACTATCGCAACACCGGCGGTTTCGACATGATTGGTTCAGGAAGAACAAAACTTGAAAAGGAAGAGCAATTCGAAAAAGGGTATGAAATTCTTAAATACCTGAACATAAAGGCTCTTGTCATTATTGGTGGCGACGACTCAAACACTAATGCTTGCGTGCTTGCCGAGTATTTCAAGGCTAAGAACTACGGCATTCAAGTTATAGGATGCCCGAAGACCATCGACGGCGACTTGAAATGCGAACAGATTGAAGCATCGTTTGGCTTTGACACCGCAACGAAAGTATACTCTGAACTTATCGGCAACATCGAGCGTGACTGCAACTCTGCACGCAAATACTGGCATTTCATCAAACTCATGGGGCGCTCGGCAAGTCACATTGCATTGGAATGCGCTCTGCAATGCCACCCAAACGTCTGCCTCATCTCTGAAGAAGTGCAGGAGAAAGACATGAGCCTTAACGACATTGTCGACAAGATTTGCAAGGTGATTGCCTACAGAGCCGACCGCGGAATGAACTACGGTGTTGTGCTCGTCCCCGAAGGTCTCATTGAATTTATACCGGCAATTGGCCGACTTATTGAAGAACTGAATGATTTGCTCGCCCTCCACGGCTCCGAATACAAAGACCTGAAGCCCAAAGAGCAGCGCAAATACATCATAGAGCATCTGAGCGAAAAGAACAAAGCTACGTTTGAAACTCTTCCCAACGATGTGGCACGCCAATTGTCACTCGACCGCGACCCACACGGAAACGTGCAGGTTTCACTCATCGAAACAGAAAAGCTCATCTCAAACATGTGCGAGGCAAAACTGGCTAAATGGAAAGAAGAGGGCAAATTCAAGGGTAAGTTCGCTACTCAGCACCATTTCTTCGGATACGAAGGCAGATGCGCTGCACCATCTAACTATGACACTAACTACTGCTACGCCCTGGGAGCAAGTGCCGCACACCTCGTTGCAAACGGGAAAACCGGTTACATGGCTACAGTACGCGACACGATATTAAGTCCTGAGGAATGGAAAGCTGGAGGAGTGCCCATTACGTCACTGTTGAACATGGAGCGCCGAAACGGAGAAATGAAGCCTGTAATTGCGAAAGCTCTGGTGAAACTGGACGGTGAACCCTTCAAAGAGCTGACACGCCACAGGGACGAATGGTCAAAAGAGACCTCTTTCGTATATCCAGGCCCGATCCAGTATTGGGGACCAAAAGAGGTTTGCGACAGAACAACAATAACATTGGCTCTCGAACAAAAGAAGAAATAACCCAAAGACATAAGCAACAAAACGGGAAGTTGAGCAATTCAGCTTCCCGCTTTCTTATAAAAACATAACAAAAGTGGCAACGAAAAGAAACAAGACATACCGTAGCGCAAAACAAACATCTAAGCACCGCATATCATGGATAGTCGGTGCCATAGTCATGTTCGCTGCATACGTTGCCGCTTTCTACTACTTCTTCGTCAGCCCTTTCGGATTCAGATGGCGTGCCCTTTACGGCGAAGCCAACTATCCCGAAGGATATGAAATTCGCGGAATAGACATCAGCCATTATCAAGGAGAGATTGACTGGGATCAGCTTCAGAACGCAATGATTAAAGGCAGCCCCATAAGATTTATCGTAATGAAAGCTACCGAAGGTTCCTCAAAAATAGACCCGGCATTTGAGGATAATTTCGCACAAGCCCTGGAATACGGATACATAAGAGGGGCATACCACTTTTGGAGCAACAAGTCGTCGGCAAGACAACAGGCATATTTTTTTCTTAACAACGTTCCGCTTGAAGAGGGCGACCTGCCCCCTGTACTCGACATTGAGCATAAGCCAAAGGATATGCCGCTGGAAGATTTTCAGCGTGAAGTGCTAACGTGGCTGCATATCGTGGAAGACAAATACCATGTCAAACCAATAATATATACTTATTATAAGTTTAAGATGAAATATCTCAGTACTCCCGTATTCGATGACTACCCTTATTGGATAGCACACTACTATGTTGACAAGGTGGAGTACACCGGAGAATGGAAATTCTGGCAGCATACTGATGCGGGGAAACTACCTGGGATAAAGGGATATGTTGACTTCGACCTCTACAATGGCAGCTTCTATGACTTGAAGAAGCTATGTATAGCGGAAGACAATTAAGAAGAAAATACAGACTTTGTATTCTATGCAGAGAAACGCTACGGGCTTTACCAATTTTGGCAGCGGACTATTGCGCAAAAGCCCGCACACTTTTTAAACAATGGTCGCATACACACGATAAATTATTT